>CADCHY010000053.1 GCA_902801365.1 uncultured Succiniclasticum sp. | reverse complement strand
GCTTCATATTTGCAGTTGTCAAGCCACGCCTGAATAATTCCAACCCTCGGATCCTCCGGAACAAATTCCCGTTGGATATCCGGCAATGTAACCTGAATTTCTTTCGGAAGCGTCAATGAATATTCCCCGCCCCGGTAAATCTCCATGGCCTCCGCCCACGCCTGCAATATATAGAGCCGTGTTTCCTCCTCATCCTCCAGAGGGTGCGCTTCCGCTTGATCGCTGTTTATCCGGATAGGGAGAATGCGCCGATTGCCGGTTTTATCGTCCGGCAAAAAGCTGATATCGTTTGTTGTGCCGATAAATACACATTGCCTCGGGAAATCATGCGGGAACCTGTCATACGGTATTTTATATGTATCTTTCTGGCGGCTTAAGAAACCCTTAATTGCTTCTGTGGTTCGCGCGTTCGCAGTTGCAAGCATTTCTGAAAATTCAACAATCCAGTGCCCTTGTAACTTGCGAAAAACATTATCATCTTCCAGATTTTTAATATCATCTGTAAACCATTCGTCCTGCATTGCCAGGAACCGGGCGAATGTCGACTTGCCGCCGCCCTGCTTATCCTCAACAATACAGATCATTGTGTCGAACTTTATACCGGGGGTGAATACCCTTGCAATAGCTCCCAACATGAAAATCTTCATTGCTTCCGTTGTGTATTCTGATTTTTCAGCCCCCAAATATCGCGGCAGCAGGTTTTCAATCCGCTTTTTACCGTCCCAATTCAGCGCTTCCAGTGCCTCCCTTACAGGATGATACGCTTTTTGATGCGCGACGATATCGATCGCTCTGGGCAGATTCTTTTCATGGGACATCTGATAAACCTGTTCTATGTACCACCGAATGTTATTCAGGTCATTATCTGACATTTCGATTGTGAACCGTTGCCACCAAGCGCCGCGAATCTCGACCCTGCCGGTCATTTCATTGTAGCGAAACATCGCAGCTAATTTCTCATCCGCTAGAATGGCATTCATAAAACCGCCTATTGAATTGTCTGAATTACCCGGCAATACAGTGACATTATTTTGCCCCTGCTCTTTGAGCGCCTTTTTATGCTTTTTTTCGGCCTCATCGCACAATGCCCGTACAAATGACACTTTCCCTAATTCTTTGGCTTTGTCAAAAAGTTTTGCTTTTAGCGGGGTTCTTTCAAAACCGTCTTTAATTTGAAATAACTTTTCATAGACATCTTTTTTTAGTATGCTTTCCGCATCCAGCCTGTCTATTTCTCTTTCCAGTTCATCCCGTACAGTTTCACAAACAGCTCCTCTGTTGTCATCCGTGAGGGTGGCTGATTCTTCGCAACACAGTTCATCCCGTACAGTTTCACAAACAGCTCCTCTGTTGTCATCCGTGAGGGTGGCTGATTCTTCGCAACATTCCCGCGTTTCATGTACTCTTTCTGGCTCTTTGTTCGTGGCTCCCTCGCCTCCTTTTTCTGTTTTTTGTAGGGGACTATCACTAAATCCTTATCCTGCGGCCTGAGATAACCACAATAAGCCCCATCCCACGCTGCATATTGTTCCTCTGGTAGGGTAAGCCTGATCCGGTTAAATACACATACAATGCGCTGCACGCCATCCGGGCAGCGGTAATATGTATTTGGCGCGATTCTGACACGCTCAAACAGCTCCGGTGTCCAGTTGGCTTTATCTCTCACCAGCTCTAACACTGCCTCAATCTCCGCCGCTGCTTCTTCCCAGGTCAAGCCCGTCACTCGCTTTCCACATCCAATTTACTGACCAGCTCCAGCACGCGCCAGAACCCCTTGCCAGCCCTTGAAAGATGGGCATATAAACCGCCAACTGTCAGCGATTTACCCATTTCCAATGTCACGGGCTTTCCAATCTGCTGACCAGTAACAACGTTTTCTTTGATGACCTTGTAAACATATAACATCGTTTAACCTCCTCTCAACTCTGCCCTGCTGCCGCTTCGCCCCGGTTCAGGAAGTCCACCAGTTTTTCCATGTTGATGAGGTACTTGCTTCCTGCCCGGACATATACGATTTTGCCTTGCAAACAGAGCTTTCGTAAATAATCGTATGACAACCCGGTCTGTTCGCTGGCCGTCTTAATCGTCTCCATCGTTGGAATTGTCATTTACCCACTTCCTTTCTGTGTCAAAAACTATTGCCCTAGCTTACGATTTTTCGAACTTCTTTAAACTGTCCATTGCTGCATTCCAGGCACTTTTGCCGAATTGCCTTAATCGGTGTTAACTTTGCCATGGCTTAGTCCCTCCTACTCGATAATTTCGGTAACATCACAGCCTAAAGCTTTGGCGATTCGCCCGACTGTCTCAGGCAAACAATTCTGACCAGATGCCGCTCTGGTAACGGTTGCGCGTCTTAAGCCGTATTTTTGCACCATTTGAGTAGTACTGATTGCTGCCCTAGCGCGTGCAATCTGGTATTTTTTAGGATTTATCCTCATTTTCTCACCTACCTCTAAAGATGTAATTTAATTACGCTTCACATGCATTATAGCGTAATATGATTACGCTGTCAAGCATAAAAACGAAAAAAGCGAAATTTAATTACACCAAGAGGTTGCGCTTTTATTTCATTGCATGTATAATGAATTACGGATATTCTTTGTTGGAGGTACTGTTGGCATGAATACAAAGGAATTAGGATTAAACATTCAAAAAGCAAGAAAAGAACGGGGACTTACTCAAATAGAACTTGCAAAGAAGATAGACAAGAGCAAAAGGACGCTTCAACATTATGAGGCAGGAACGGTAAATATTCCTCTAGATGTTCTTTCGAAAATAGAAGATGCGCTTGATGTGCCCTTTGTAAAACCAAGGATCAGGAAAAATGATAACTATAAAACTTTTATTGATTTTTTAGAAACAATTAATATCAATGTAACTGAGACAACTGACGGTTTTTTTGTGTCATGTGACGATATATCAGAGGATAAAACATACAAATTCACTATAACCACTCAGGAGTTTGCTATATTAAAAGAAAAAATTAATTCCATGGTCAAAAATGAGTTCAAATATTTAAAGCCAGACGCCAGGGAAGTTCTGCAGCTATTCAATGAAAGGAATAGAATTGAATGAAATACTACCAAATTAGAAATTAAATATAACATGTTTACCCAGGGAACCGTTGGGGCGTTATGTCAGCCGCCGGACGCATGATTGAAACATTCAATGATCTGCTTGTGATACTAAAACAATACGGAGTGGATTTTGATGAGGAAAAACTTACTTTTAATATCGCGAGCACAAACGAAACGTACATTCTTGCGCCGGATCAGATACCGATATTAATTGATAGAACAATCGAACAATGCAAGAATCTAATAAAATCTTTAGGACAAAAAAAACTTGATGGACAATAGAGGGTGTCGCATTTTGCTACCCCCACTTCTCCACTTACGAAGAATGCATTGACAACATAATATGCTTACCCGGGCAGCCGATAGGGCGGACAATTCCCGTTTCCGAGTCTTGGGAGAGGGGAAATGCTTATGAGTACATATGAGGAATTCATGGTGATCTTAACCATTGCGTTACTCATCGTTGCGATTCTTAGTCTGAAAAATAAGTAAAGCCGCTCTGTCCTGGTAAGATAAGCGGCTCTACTTAGTCAATTATTTCGCCGGAACGGGAAGCCTTGACCTTCCTTATCGGCTGTCTTGTTAAGCATATTATACACAAAGATGGATCAAATTACAAGATAAAATCAAAAGAAAGCAGGTAAAATCATGGCAAACATCACGAAGCGCGGCAATTCCTACCGGGTACGGGTGAGTAATGGCCGGGACAGTTCCGGCAAACAGCTCTTTGAATCGGCAACGTTCACACCCGATCCGGCCAGAACGGAGAAGCAGAATCAGAAAGCCCTGGAAGCATTTGTTTTCGAGTTTGAGCAGAAAGTGAAGTCTGGGAAATATCTTGACGGCGAAAAGCTGACGTTCAAAGCCTTTTCTGAAACATGGATAACAGACCACGCCGAAAAAACACTGGAGATCACCACTGTACAGTCATACCGGGACTTGCTTACCCGATGCATTAATCCTGCTATCGGACATCTGAAAATTGCCCGGATTCAGCCTGTACACTTGAATAAATTGTATCTGTCCATGTCAGATACTCGCAAGGATGGAAAGCCCGGCGGTTATTCTTCCGCAACGATCCGGAGAGTACACGCGCTGATCAGCAGCGTATTCTCCACTGCCGTGAAATGGAATGTTATCACTGAAAGCCCGTGTGGACGCGTTACGCTGCCCAAAACAGCCCCGATCGGGGACAGGGTGAAGTGTTTCACGCCGGAGCAGGCCGGAACGTTTTTAGAGGCCCTGGACGCACAGTATAGTGGCTCTGACAGCATGGGAACACAGTACCGCTTATTATTCAATCTTGCGCTTTACTCCGGTGCCCGCCGGGGTGAGCTGATCGCTCTGGAATGGTCAGATATTGATTTCGACAATATGGAGTTATCCATCACGAAAAGCGCGGAAAAGGTAAAAGGGGAAGTTATCACCAAGGCACCAAAGACACGAACGTCTTACCGTAGGGTGTCGCTCCCTGCATCGGTCGTAACGCTTGCCAGAAAATGGAAGATTGAACAGCTACAATACCGGCTTTCTATCGGCTCTCAATGGAACGGCAGCAATTACGTATTCATTCAGTGGGACGGATCCCGAATGTATCCAGACACACCCACAAAGATATTCAATAAGATTATAGCGCGGCACAATGCCACCGCTCCGGATAATGAACAGCTTCCCCGGATCACGCTGCACGATCTGAGGCATACCAGCGCCACACTGCTGATTGCTCAGAACGTGGACATCCGAACGGTATCAAGCCGTCTAGGACACGCAAAGACCAGCACCACCATGAACATCTACGCCCATGCTCTCCAGCAGAAAGACCGGGAAGCAGCAAACGCACTTGATGATCTGTTGACCAGAAAAGCATAACAATGTTGACCAAATGTTGACCAAATTCAAAAAATCAGGCACCCTGTTTTTCGCAGAGTGCCTGAAATTTCCCTTATTTACGGGCTTTTTGACATGGAGCATACGGGATTCGAACCCGTGGCCTCTACAATGCGA
>CADCHY010000052.1 GCA_902801365.1 uncultured Succiniclasticum sp. | reverse complement strand
ATGACCACCGCGTCCTCACTTCCGTAAGGGCCGGTCTTGTCAGGGCGGGTAGGCCCGTACAGGGCGATCAGCGGTTTTTTCATGGCCGTCGCGATAAACAGCGGGCCGGTATCCGCGCTGATGTACAGTATGCAATGCTGGATCAGCGCTCCCAGTTCCCGCAGGCTGGTCTTTCCCGTCAGGTCGGTGACCCCGGGCGCCAGCCCGGCGATCTGCGCCCCTGTCGGAACGTCCTCCGGTCCCCCGGCCAGCATGACCTGTTTCCCGTCCCGCAGGATCATGTCCGCCAGTTTTGCGAAATGTTCCGCCGGCCAGACTTTGGTATCCCAGCGGGCGCCGGGAACGAGCACCACATACGGTTTCCGAACCGCATCTGTTTTTTTCTGAACGGCCTGCCATTCCTTTTGCAGGTCCGGCAGGGGAAACACGATTTCGTCCGCCGGGCAGCCCAGATAACGGGCCACGTCCAGGTACCGGATGGGTTTGCTTATATAGCCGCTGCCTTCCCACATCTCACTGAAACCGATCCGGTTATCGCAGCCGCTGATGGCTGCCAGCACCGCGCTTTTAAATAAGCCATGCATATCAATAACCAGATCGAATTTCCGGCTGTGGAGCAGGGCGCGCATTTCCTTGAAATACGACCATTTCCCTCCGGTGCTCATCTTTTTAAATTTTTCTTTATCAAAATAGAGCACCTCGTCAATGATGGGCGGGTCCGGCACAAAATCGCCGAATTGCGGGTGCACCAGCCAGGTCAGCCGGGCTTTGGGAAACCCTTTCCGCAACGCCGCCACAGCAGGCAGCGTGTGCAGAACGTCACCCAGCGAGCTCATTTTGATAATAAGGATGTTTTTATAGTCCTTGTTTTTGATATCCATGCCTTACAGTTAACTCCAAGCCAAAAAAGTCAAATATATAATTAACTCAATTCTTACTCAGTCTCTTGCTCCACAACGATAACTTGCCATACATCTTATTGATTATAGAACAATGACGGATTCCCCACAACAGCAGCCTGTTTTTTGCTTTTAAGTATTTAACATCACCTTGCAAGTTATGCAGGAACCCAAACAGGTCCTCTTTCTCGCTTTCGCCGATATGACCGCTGCCCGCTTCCAATGTTGTTACAGTGGAAATGGCCGCGTTCACCGCAAATGTTTTGCATTTTTCTACGGCTTCTTTACAATACTTCTGGGAAAACTCGTAACGTTCTCTGTAACCCAGAAAGCACTCATACCTGCGTTGTGCGTCAAAGGACAGCGCAATGGCGCTGCCTTCATGTTTTACATAATAATAAAAATACTTTTTTATATAGCCGATTTTATCAGAATTATAAAATGTTTTGTAAATTGTCGCAACATCTTCAAAGCGTCTGCCGGCGGGAAAGCGCACACCGTTCCAGACGGATTTTTTATAAACTTTATTGCAGGGCGAATTGTCGATTACATCCACAAGAATCTTTTCCAATGCTTCTCTTGCAGAAAAAACTTTGTCTGAATCAAAGCGGTAGTGGAAGCGTTTCCTGCCATTTCTTACCTCGCAGACCTCAAAACAGACAATATCCGTCTGTCTGTTTTCACAAAAACCAACCGTCTCATGAAACAGCTCCGGTTCCACCCAGTCGTCCGGGTCGATAAAGGAAATATACGTACCCCCGGCAATATCCAGCCCCACATTGCGCGCCTCACTGACGCCGCCGTTCCCTTTGTGGATTACTTTTATCCGGGCATCCCGCTCCGCGTATTCATCACAAATCACGCCGCAGCGGTCAGGAGAACCGTCATCCACCAAAATCAGCTCGTAATCACGAAAGGACTGGGTTAAGATTGAATCAATGCATTTGCGTATGTATTTTTCAGCTTTATATATAGGCACAATAACCGATAACTCAGGCATTCCGACTCCTATGTACATCCTTTATCAGTAGAAAAAGGGAAAACTTGTTTTATAACGGCAGACCGAGTTTTAACTCGGTTCGTTGTATAATCAGTCAGATGTTTTTTGCTTCTGATACAGCTTTAAATACTTTAACATCGTATAAGAAACGTACATGCAGCTCAGGCAGATCCCCATCCAGCCGTCCAGAAAACCGCGGCGCAGGATCAGCGTGCTGAAGAGACTTCCGATTCCGTGTAACAGTGCCTCGGGCAGTGAGGCGCGTCTGCCTTTGTGCCAGGCTTCCTCCGCCCATATGGAAGAGTACCGGCCCATTTTTTCTTCCCACTCCTGCCAGTCCCGGTAGGTGTAGTGCTCAATATGTCCGGACAGTTTTTCCAGAGGCAGGCCGCATTCCGGATGCTCATGCACCTTCCCCGCCCAGGTCACGTTTTTCCCCGGAAACAACCGGGTAACCCAGTCGGGATACAGGGGGCCGTAGCTGAATTTTTTCCCAAACGCTACGGACTTCCGCTGCAGTCTGTATTGCTTCTTTCCGGCTGCTTCTGACGGCTTGGCGGAAACAGTTTTTCTAACAGCGCTGACCAGTTCGTCATTCATGCGCTCATCCGCATCCAGATACAGGACCCAGTCGGCATCTGTCTGGGACAGGGCAAAATTACGCTGGGCGGCAAAATCGTTGTCCCAGGCGCGGAACACTACCCGGGCGCCGTTTTTTTCCGCCAGTTCCACCGTCCTGTCCGTACTGCCGGAATCCACAACCAGCACCTCGTCCGCGCATTGCCTGGCGTTTTGGATTGCCGCTTCTATGTCTTTTTCTTCATTTTTGGTTAAGATGATTACGCTTAGCATACCCATATCTGTTAAAAATGCATTTAATCTTTCAGAAGCTTTTTGCAGCTTTCATCAAACGCCGCGTCAATGGCGTCCAGCTTCCCGAACCGGCGGCGGTGCTGGGCCCGTTTGGAGGGCTTCAGCTCGCTCATGTCTTTGCGGTATTCTTTCACCGGCATCACATAGAAGCGCTTATCCGCCTCACAGGGTTCGCCTTCGCATTCTTTCCAGAACGCGGCGAAGTCGGTTTTCAGTTTGCGGTCGAGGCGGATATGATTCATGGCATAGTAGCCTTCGTTGGTCACCCCGTAGATTTTGCTGATGCCAAGGCAGCGGGCCAGATTGCGAAGTCCGTAGAAAATCAGGTTCTTGGGCCGGTAACCGAAAAACGCCTTGGTCATCCGCTTGATGGCATCGCTGTCGTGATTGGGGCCCTGCAGGGCGCCGACCCAGACGGCGTCGCCGGTTTTCCCCATGTCGGGACCGAACCAGAACATGATCTGGTAAAAAGCTTCCCCGTCCCATGTCAGGATCAGGGAAAGGCAGCCTTCCTTATATTGCCCCGCATGGAAATAGAGCGACATACGGAGCGGTTTGCCTTCAAAAGTATCTTCCCATAGCGGGATTTTCTGACCGGCATTCTCTTTTACGTCTACATCTATGTAGAGTTTCGTAAGCGCTTCCTTCGTAAAGTGCTTTTCCATATACCGTATGTGGTTTTTTATCAATTCAGAGCGTCCTGCGTAATCCGAATCTTTATAAAAGAAAGCCCGGGTCACCTGCTCGATAAAGGCAGGCATCCCTTTTAACATATCTTTGCGCAGCTGGGTTTCCGCAAAAAAATCAAGCAGATCGCCAACAACGTCCTTGTGCATGCGGCAGCGGGCGCGGAATACCAGATACCGTTTCATCTCTTTCAGACGGCTGGTTACGTAAAGGCGGTGCCCTGCTTCCCGCAGGATTGATTCATCCATTGTGGTCTCCTGTACTATCAGTTATTACTTATCATTTTATTATACCATTTTTAATGTATAATGAAAACATTGCGGACATTATTTTATCCGGTTCCCCTTCAGGATCCGCCAGGCCGCAATCTGCCGCAGTTGTTCCATCTGCTTCCGGTGTGCCGGGGCCATGGCTTTTTTTGTCCGGT
>CADCHY010000051.1 GCA_902801365.1 uncultured Succiniclasticum sp. | reverse complement strand
GGTTCACCCTTTTTCACTTTGGTGGAATATACGGCCATTGGGAAAATTACAGTCTTAAAGCATTCTTTTAACTTGAAGCTGGGTTCCTTTTTCAGGGTCGCCGCCAGATACGGCGCATGCTGCATGCTGTTGGCAAACAGTTCGCCCTGGTTCAGGGCTACGTTGGGCGTTACGAAATCGTTGAATTCCACAACTTCAATCTTCAGGCCCTGCTTATCCGCCAGTTTCTTTACGTTGTCCATGATTTCCGCGTGCGGACCTGCGGTTACGCCGATTTTGATCGGTTTATCCGCTGCCGGCGCTTTCTTTTCTTCTTTCTTGTCTCCGCCGCCGCAGCCCGTCAGGCTGAAAGCCAGAAGAGCGGTCGCCAGGATCAGTGAAACTTTTTTCAAAAACATGTTAATTCCCCTCCAATATCCTTTTCTTCTCATATCATATTTAAAAAGTATGATATAGAACTATTATTTCAAATTATAACCAACTTTACCTTTCTGTCAACAAAATTTGTGAATCAGCAAACTTTTTTCGACGGAAAACCAAAATTAAATGGCAGATTGTATAGTAAGTTACACTAACAATCTGCCATCATTGTTACGCTAGATGTTACTTCACCCTGCCGAAAGGCTGCTTCAGACGGAACGCTTCCGGGATATGATCGTCCCGGCTCCAGTCCGTGATAACCGCATTGCCTTCACTGTCCGCTTCCACAATGTTCAGGGCAGCGTTGCCGATGGGATGCTGCCAGACTTCATCCAGCGGGATGCCCGCAACCGTCAGCAGGATGCTGCTGATACACATCATGTGGGAAACGATCAGGACGGTCTGACCCTCATGCTTTTTGACAATCTCCCAAAAGGTTTTCCAGGCCCGCTTCTGTGTTTCCGTATAAGGCTCCCCGCCTTTGAGACGGATCCGCGTGGGAGCGGTGCGCCAGATATCGTACCAGCCCGGATATTTCTCGTCAATTTCCGATACCAACAGGCCTTCCCACTCACCGATTCCCATTTCCCGCAGCCCGTCTGTGGGATAGATGGGTATATTTTTCTCGCCCCGGATGATTTCCGCGGTTTCCACAGCACGCTGCAACGGGCTGGTATAAATAGCATCTACTTCCATACCCTGCAGGCCGTTTCTGGCAAAACCGGCCTGCTGTCTTCCCCTGTCGTTCAGGGGTATGTCCGTAAGCCCCTGGAAACGGTGCAGCACGTTCCACTCCGTTTCCCCGTGGCGGATTAAAATCACTGTAGTTTTCATTATGGATTATTTTACTGCTTCCGCAAAGGCCCGGCCGTACTGGCGGCACTCTTCCATGTGAGCTTCATCCGGCACCCACTGGCAGCGGATTCCGTCATTGACTATGGCAAAGCCCGCGCCCTGCAGCAGTTCTGTCATCTGTTTCACCGCTTCGCCGCTCCAGCCGTAGCTGCCGAACGCCGCGGCCTTTTTGTTTTTAAACTTCAGGCCCCGGATCAGTTCCAGCATGCCGCCGATGGAATATGCGAACCCGTAATTGATGGTAGGCGAACCCACCAGGATCGCTTTGGACTTAAACACTTCCGTGGCAATATCGCTCTTGTCTTCCTTTGCCGCGTTCATCAGTTTGATAACAACGTCCGGGTCAGCCTGCCGGATGCCTTCCGCTATGCATTCCGCCATACGGCGGGTAGACTCCCACATGGTGTCGTACACAAAGGTAATCTGATTTTCCTGATAACTGGCCGCCCACTTCTGATAGGTCTCCACGATCTGCATGGGATTGTCCCGCCAGATGATGCCGTGGCTGGGACAGATCATGTCCACCGGCACGTTCATGGCCAGGATCTCTTTGATCTTCCGGGTCACCATGGGGCTGTAGGGATTCAAAATGTTTACGTAATATTTCATGGCTTCGCTGTACATTTCATGGGCGTCAACCTTGTCATTGTACAGTTCTTCGCTGGCAAAATGCTGGCCGAAACCGTCGTTGCTGAACAGGATGTTCTCCCCGGTCATATACGTGAACATGGTGTCCGGCCAGTGCAGCATGGGCGCTTCAATAAAAACAAGCTTGGAGTCACCCAGGTCCAGGGTGTCGCCGGTCTTTACATTTACAAAGTTCCAGTCCTGATGGTAGTGTCCCCGGATAATGCCTTCACCCTTTTTGGTACAGTAAATGGGCACTTCCGGGATCTCCCGTATCAGGGCAGGCAGGGCGCCGCTGTGATCGATCTCGTTGTGGTTCATGATCACGTAATCGATCTTCTTCAGGTCGACCGTTTCTTTTAAATTGTTTACATATTCCTCATCGTAGGGTTTCCAGCAGGTATCAATTAACGCGGTCTTTTTGTCCTGCACCAGATAGGAATTATAGGAAGAACCTTTGTAGGTGGAGAGCTCATGTCCGTGGAAATAGACCAGCTCCCAGTCGATCTTTCCTACCCAGGTTACTTTATCCGTAATCTTTTTAGCCATGCAATGTCTCCTTTCAGGCTTATCTGTGGCTGCGGAAATAGTTCAGGGCTACATCCGGGAACAGCGCGTAAGACAGAACATCTTCTACGCTGAGGCCGGGGAACCCCGCTTCATCCAGCCGGTCCCGCATGGTCTTAAGCTGCGGCTTGATGTCATCGGCCGGACGATGATCGATGACTTTCTCGTCCCCAATGGCCAGTTTCTGCACTTCCGGATTGATGGGGCCGGCGGTTTTGCCGTAACGGCCGCGGATCAGTTCTTTTACTTCACGGGGAATCATTTTGTAACGGCCCATGGCCACGTTCATGACCGCCATGGAACCGACGATCTGGCTGGTAGGCGTAACCAGGGGCGGATAACCTAAGTCTTTCCGCACCTGTGGCATTTCCTTCAGCACTTCGTCCAGCTTGTCACCGATGCCCATGCCTGCCATCTGGCTGCGCAGGTTGGAAAGCATGCCGCCGGGAATCTGGTACAGCAGTACCTTGGGATTTACGTTAAAGTTCGGATTCACATGGAACTCGTTGACAATTTTACTCTTGACGCCGGTGAAATATTCCGCCAACTCGTTCAGTGTTTCCAGATTCAGTCCGGTATCCCGGGGGCTTTCCGCCAACGTAGCCACCATGGCTTCCGTACAGGGCTGGCTCGTGGTTCCCGAGAACGGGGCCAGCGCCGTGTCCAGAATATCCACGCCGGCTTCCGCCGCTTTCAGCGCGGTCATGTGGCCCAGGCCGGTGGTGCAGTGATTATGAAGTTCTATCGGCACAGCGATTTCCTTTTTCAGCGCTTTGATCAGATGTTCCGCGCCATAGGGACTCAGCAGACCCGCCATGTCTTTAATGCAGATGGAATCGGCCCCCATCTGTACCATTTCCTTAGCCAGACGCACAAAGTCTTCCGGCTTGTGATACGGGCTGGTAGTATAGACCAGCGCGCCCTGCATATGGGCCCCGGCTTTCTTGCCTGCTTTAAAGGAAGTTTCCAGGTTTCTCGTATCGTTGAGCGCGTCAAATACGCGGATGATGGAAACGCCGTTTTCCACGCTCTTTTTAATAAATTCAGACACTACATCGTCCGCATAATGATTGTATCCTAACAGGTTCTGCCCCCGCAGCAGCATCTGGATCGGTGTGTTCGGCATCCGGTGCCGCAGGATCCGCAGGCGGCCCCAGGGATCTTCATCCAAAAAACGCAGGCAGGCGTCAAAGGTCGCTCCGCCCCAGGCTTCAATGGCATGGTAACCGACATTGTCCAGTTTTTCCAGCACCGGAATCATA
Source organism: uncultured Succiniclasticum sp. (assembly GCA_902801365.1). GTDB lineage: Bacteria > Bacillota > Negativicutes > Acidaminococcales > Acidaminococcaceae > Succiniclasticum. Next base: position 466 of record CADCHY010000051.1, on the reverse strand, counting down.
TCCTGCACCCGCATCCGGGTCGCAACCAAAGACTGCGGGCCGTCCCGCAATACAGTTTCCGTAATTTTCAGAGGCTTTACTTCTGTCATTCTAACACTCCTTTACTGAACTCCATAAATAACATATTTTGAATTGTGTCAGATACACGTTTCATTGCAAAGTATTACCAGTAAATTATATCATAAAAACTTCTTGATGTATACAAAATACATTGAGAACAGTTCTTGTTTAAAATACAGAGAATCATGGTACGATTACCCGTTTTTGAAATTTACATAACAAAAACCCGTTTTTGTTATTCATATAAAAAAGACTGCGGGGTTTCCGCAGTCTTTCATAAGAAAATTTAAACTGTTTATTTAATTTTGTTCATTGTAAAATGAAGTTGCACAGTAAAAATTGAAAATAAAAATCCATGTTGGTATCTTTACTGTTAAAATTAAGTTACCACACAAAACATAACAGG
>CADCHY010000050.1 GCA_902801365.1 uncultured Succiniclasticum sp. | reverse complement strand
GTGACAGCGAAGGAAAACGTGACGCTGGAAGCAGTAAACGGCAAGATTATCATTGACGGCAAGACATCCACGCAGGACGGCGATATTACGCTGCAGGCTGCGAACAAGGAATATGTTGAGGGTGAAGACGGTAAAAACATCATCATCAACCAGGACGGCAAGATAGAATCCGGTCATGACGTGAACCTGATTGCCGGGAATGGCGATTTGCACGTGACAGACAACGTGAAAGCACAGGGAACGCTGAACGCGGAGACACGTGGACAGGGCGACATCTCGCTGGATCAGGACGTCACCGTAGTCAAAGATATGACGATGCAGACGGAAACCGGTGATATTTCGGTCGGCAAAAAGGTGGATGCGGAAAATGGCAGTGTAACGATGAAGACCGGCACGGGTGACATCACGGTAGGCGCGGACATTAACGCAGGCCGTAACGTATCCGCACAGACCGGAACCGGCGATATTGCGGTAGGTGAAAACATTACGGCCGGCAAGAATGTAACACTGACGACCGGAGAAGGCAACGTAACGGTAGGCAGTAACGGCAAAGGCAGCGTGACTGCGGATAAGGATGTGACCGTCGACGTTGGAACAGGCGATGTGGACATTGTGAAGTCTGTGACATCTGAAAACGGCAGCGTTTCCGCGAGAACGGGGAAAGGCGATATCCATATCGGCAATAACGGTCCGGATACGGATACCGTGACGGCGAAAAAGGATGTGAAGCTGGAAACCGATAACGGCAGAATAGAAATCTATGGCAAAACTTCTGCCGAAACCGGCGACATTACCCTGAAAGCAGCAAACGATAAATACGTTGCAGGCCAGGACGGTCAGAACATTATTATTTCTGATAACGGAAAGGTGGAGTCCGGCCGGGATGTGAACCTGACGGCAAGAAACGGCGACCTGCACGTGACGGACGATATTATCGCAAAACGGGATATTAAAGCAGAAACGCAGACCAGAGGCGATGTGTTCTTAGATGATGACATAACAGTTAACAGGAATCTGACGCTTAAGGCGGATAAGGGCAACATTACCCTTGACGGCGATGCGCAGGCCGGAGGCAGCGTCAGGGCAGAAACGGGTAAAGGCAACATCACTGCTTCGACTGTAACTGCCGGTAACAATATTACCCTTGTTAACGGCAACGGTGTAACGGAAGCGGACGTTCTGACAGCGAAAAACCGTATTAACGTTGCCAATGGCAACGGTACGATTGCCCTCGGGACAGTTGATGCCGCATCTGCAGCACTGACCAACAGAGGTAAAAACGGACATGTAACTGCGGACACCGTACGGGCAGAAGCCAGGGGCAACAGTAATGGTACCGGCGCGGAAGATATAAAACTTGGCGGCAGTCATGTTGCAGTAGGTAATGTAGTGAACAAGGGCAACGGGCAAAATCCGCTGACAATTTCAACCGCCGGCGCATCCAAAGACAGAGCCATGAAGGATTTCAGTATTGGTACACAGAACGGGGACGGAAGCCATGATGGCGGCATCAGTTCCGGATCCGGTGCTGTGATCCAGCAATTGTGGACAGACCGCGGTATGATATATGCCACGGGCAAGTCCAACGTCCATATCAGTAAGTTGGTGGTGAATGACAAACTGCATGCTGCTAATGATGCGGTATCAGTAGCTGTATATGGACGTACGCCAACCCATGACGGTGAACGGATGGTATACTGGAACAACATCAGGCAGAATGATCCCGGCGCCATGCAGGCTCTCTGGTACAACAGGGCTTATATGGTTCCTGAATGGATGTATCTGGATTTGTTCTATAACGGGAATGTCGGCAGCAGAAAAAGCGTTTTGGTAGATGCTCAATTCTATCGGCAGATTTACGGTGACTCAGTCAGTGTTGTGGATACCATGCGGGCGCAATTGGAACCGAAAGAAGAGGCCTCGGTCATTGCGTATTTCGACCGCAATAATCTGGTCCAGATTGACGATGAGGCGGTTTCTGCCGATTCGGGTGACGTTACGGTAGAATAACAGGAGTTTTGGGAATTCACGGGTCACAAAGATACGAAGCCTGTACCGATGCAGAATTGCAAAGGTGCAGGCTTCTTTAGACAATATGCCGAATGAATTACTTTCCGGCTTTTCGTATCGACTGTTTTTGAAAGATAAAAGCGGCTGTACCTTTTCAGGTACAGCCGCTTTTGTGTTACTGCGCATTACGTATCATTTTGCCGCGTTAGCTTTGATGCATTCGTTAATGTCTTTGATCAGAGCGGGCACATCCAGACCGTGGGCACCGGCGCCTTCACCGATGGTTTCGAACTGCGCGGCCATACAGCCAATGCAACCCAGACCGTAATCGGCAAAGACCTGCATGATTTCCGGATGCGCCTGAACGGCTTCAATAATATTGGTGTCTGCCGTAATAACGTCAGCAGTGTTTTTAATGTCTTTTACTTCCATGTTATTCACCTCATTAAAATTATATTGCAGTGATATTATAGCATTGTTGTATGAAAAGGAAAAGACAGGAAATAAAAATTCATTCTTTTTTCAAAAAACATCAATAAAAGTATTGCAAAATATAGAAAATGCCTGTATAATAGTAAAAAGTGGTGAAAAGTGGGGAAAAGGGGTGAAGAAGATGCTCCTGGGTGAATACCGGCATTCTCTGGACGACAAAGGTCGTCTCTTCATTCCTGCCAAATTACGGGATACTTTAGGAAAGCGTTTTTACATCAGCAAAGGCTTTGACCATTGCCTGATGATATATGATGAAGAACAGTGGAAGCTGTTTGCAGACAAATTGAACGCGCTTTCCATGGGACAAAAAAAGAACCGGGACATTAAACGGTTTTTCTTTTCCGGCGCTGATGAGGTTTCCTGCGACAAGCAGGGGCGCGTGCTGCTGAGTGCCAGTCTTCGGGAACACGCAGGAATCAGTAAGGATACTGTGATCGTCGGGGTAGGCGACAAGGCGGAAATCTGGTCAGCGGAGCAGTGGCAGGCGCGAAATGCGGCTGCGGAACAGATGATAGAGGAAGGTCTGGACGACCTGAATCTGGACATTTGATGAGGCGCTTATGGAATTTGCTCATGTAAGTGTTCTTCTGAAAGAATGCATAGACTGGCTGGTAACGGATCCGGACGGTATTTATGTGGACTGTACGCTGGGTGGGGCGGGGCATTCTTCTGAAATTGTCGCGCACCTGTCGGACAAAGGGCATCTGATTGGTATCGATCAGGACGATGACGCGTTGGCAGCGGCTAAAGAGCGATTAAAAAATGCGCAGTGCAGAGTAGATATCATAAGGTCAAACTTTAAGGAATTGAAGAACTTATTGCATAAGCTGGACGTAGAAAAGGTTACAGGCATCCTGTTCGATCTGGGGGTTTCTTCCTATCAGCTGGATACACCGGAACGGGGCTTTTCCTATATGCACGAAGGTCCGCTGGATATGCGGATGAACCAGGAAGGCGAGCTGACAGCGGACACCATTGTGAATACGTACAGTGAAACGGAACTGGCGGGGCTGATCTGGCGGTATGGGGAAGAACGGTGGGCGAAACGGATTGCGCAGTTTATTGTAGCGGAGCGGCAGAAAAAGCCGCTGCATACTACCGGTGAACTGGTAGAAGTTATAAAAAAGGCGATTCCCAAAGGAGCCCGTAAAGACGGCCCCCATCCGGCAAAGAGAACCTTTCAGGCTCTGCGGATTGAAGTGAATGATGAACTGAATATCCTTGATCAGGTAGTGGAGGATGCGGTAAATGCGCTACGGCCCGGCGGACGTATCGGAGTCATCACGTTCCAGTCACTTGAAGACCGGATTGTAAAGCAGAAACTGGCGCAACTGGCAAGAGGATGTATCTGTCCGCCTCATATGCCCTGTGTGTGCGGAAGAAAACCGCTGATCGGCAAACCGGGCAGCCTGATTCCCGGGGACTCGGAAGTTGCAACGAACCCAAGAGCACGAAGCGCAAGGCTGCGTTTTGCGGAAAAGTTATAACAGAAATAATCAATAAAGAATAAACCTTCGGATAGAAGTATTATATAAAAAAGGCAGGCAAGACATATGTTAGCTAGAAAATACAATTACGAAGAACAATGGGCGCAGTCAGAGCAGGAGCGGCTCAGAGAACTTAATGAACTGGAACAGCGCCGCCAGCGTATCCGGAAAGCCAATTATAAACTGTTCCGCCGTCGTTTGTTTGTTACAGTGGGACTGGTGCTGGCAATGTATTTTGCTACAGTTATGCGCAGCGCCGCTCTGGTGAGTGCAGGCAACCATCTGATTAAGCTTCAGACCCAGGAATCCCAGCTGATAGCCAAGAATGCCGAACTGAAAATCGAGGTGGATCAGCTGAAAGGACCTGAACGGATCACCTCAATTGCGGAGAAACAGTTAGGAATGAAAGTGGCCCGCAGCAACATTTATGTCAAAGCCGTCAATCAATAGGTTATTGTTAAGAAAAGACAGTAACAGGTCTTGAACTTACCGTAGCCTTTTAAAATTTTGTGTAAGAAAGAAAAAAGAATTTTGAGAGGCAGCCTTTCCGGGCTGCCATTTCAATTTAAGGGGGAGTGTGCTATGCAGAAAAAATTACAACAGCTGATTG
>CADCHY010000049.1 GCA_902801365.1 uncultured Succiniclasticum sp. | reverse complement strand
ATACCAGCTGCCCAGATTATAGAATACGAAAGCCAGCGAATACCCCAGGACGGCCTGGAACACTATTGCAAACAAGCCCCATTTACGGCTGCCCATTTCCCGATAGGTAGTTGCCATGGCAACCAAGCAGGGCGGGTCAAACAGGTTCAGGATCATGTAGGAGAACGCTGCCATGGGGGGCATCAGTTTGCCCAGCGCATCCATGACCTGCGCCTCTTCCGCGTCTTCTGCAGCACCGGCCAGCATGGCCAGTACGCCCACGGCGTCTTCTTTGGCAAGGAAGGCGGCGATGGAAGCAACAGTTGCTTTCCAGTCACCCAGGCCGATAGGAGCGAAGATCCAGGAAATACTGTTGCCGAATACGCCCAGCATGGATTCTTCCACTTCTTCCACCATTTCAAAACTGAAGTTATAAGTCTGCATGAACCACAGCAGTACGCAGATGGGGAAAATGATCATGCCGGCTTTGATGATAAAACCACGGGCCCGTTCCCACATGTGGATCAGCACGCCCTTAATAGAAGGCATGTGGTAGGCAGGCAGTTCCATGACGAAAGGCGCCGGTTCCCCGGCAAACCAGGAGGTCTTTTTCAGGGCAATGCCGGCCAGCACGATGATGGCCAGTCCCAGGAAATACATACCGGGAGCCATGAAAACGGAATCTGGGAAGAATACGGCGGTGATCATGCCGATGATTTCCGCTTTGGCGCCGCAGGGAATAAAGGTGGCCAGGAGAATGGTCATGCGGCGGTCCCGTTCTTCTTCAATGGTGCGGGCTGCCATAATGGCAGGCACGCCACAGCCCATGCCGATGAGCACGGGGATAAAAGATTTGCCGGACAGACCGAACTGTCGGAAGATACGGTCCATGATGAAAGCAACACGGGCCATGTAACCGGAGTCTTCCAGTAAGGACATAAAGAAGAAAATCAGCAGAATCTGGGGAACGAAGCCCAGTACGGTGCCCACGCCGCCGATGATACCGTCAACCACCAGACCGCTGAGCCATTCCGGCGCCGCGATGGATTCCAACATGCCGTTGGCTGCGTCGGTGACGATTTCACCGAAAAATACGTCATTGGTCCAGTCTGTCATCCAGCCGCCGACGGTGGTGATGGAGATATAATACATCAGCGTCATGATAGCGAAGAAAATGGGCAGGCCCAGGAAGCGGTTGGTCACTACCTGGTCGATTTTGTCGGACATGGTCAGCGCATGCTTCGGACGGTTTTTGGTGATGCAGGTGTCGATGATGCTGCCGATATATTCATACCGCTGGTTGGTGATGATGCTTTCCGCATCATCGTCCATCTCTGCTTCGCAGTCTTTGATGTGTTCTTCCAGATGGGCGGTGAGGCCGGCAGGCAGTTTCAGGTCTTTCCGCACCTGCCCGTCACGCTCGAACAGTTTGATGGCAAACCAGCGCAGGGTGTTTTTGTCCACTTTATCGCTGATGCTTTCTTCGATATGGGCCAGGGCGTGTTCCACGCTGCCACGGAATACGTGAGGCAGTTCCGGCGCTTTAAACACCTGATGATTTTCCGCAACCTTTACCGCTGCTTCGGCAACGTCAAGGCAACCTTTGCCTTCTAGGGCGCTGATGGGATAGACCGGGGCGCCGATTTCCGCAGACAGCTTCTGCAGGTTGATGGTGTCGCCGTTCTTGTTGACCAGGTCCATCATGTTGATGGCGATGACTACGGGCAGACCTACTTCGATCAGCTGGGTAGTGAGATACAGGTTTCGTTCCAGGTTTGTGCCGTCGATGATGTTCAGGATCACGTCGGGTTTTTCGTTGATCAGGTATTTACGGGTAACGGTTTCTTCCAGCGTGTAAGGGGAAAGGGAATAGATGCCGGGTAAATCCTGGATGATGACATTGTCGTGGCCTTTCAGCCGGCCTTCTTTTTTTTCAACGGTAACGCCGGGCCAGTTGCCAACGTACTGGGAACTGCCGGTGAGCTCGTTGAACAGGGTGGTCTTGCCACAGTTTGGGTTACCTGCTAACGCGATTTTGATATCCATTTCATTTCTCCTTACTGTACTTCGATGCTTTCCGCTTCGCTTTTGCGGATGGAAAGTTCATAACCCCGCACGTTCAGTTCCATGGGATCTCCCAGGGGCGCAATCTTTACGACTTTGATTTCCACACCTTTGGTGATGCCCATGTCCATAATGCGCCGGCGCAGTTTGCCCGTGCCGTTCAGTTTGGTAACGGTGCAGACACCGCCTACCGGAATTTCATTTAATGTCATTTGGAATCTCCTCTCTTTGCATAAAATATAGTTTAAAATTTTTAATAAACGAAATTATAAAAGCCAAGGCGTTGCAGTATTTTTATAAGTGCAGGCGAGTGCATCGGCGACGCCTCAACGTATGTCAGTACATGATTCTCCGGGCCATGGATTCGTCAAGGGCCACGCGGGAATCGCGCACCTGAAGGATCATGTTTCCGCCCATACGGGTGACGACGGTGATCTTACTGCCGACGGTGAAGCCCATTTCCGCCAGATGCAGGCGGGTGGCATCGTTGCCGGTGATTTTTTTGATTTCCAAAACTTCGCCTTCCTGTGCAGTGGGAAGTGGTAACATGGTGAGAGCCTCCTCATATAATTACGAATGAGTTAGGAATTGCTAACCGTATATTATACTAAATCCTGCAATTTAAAGTATTTAGGAAGTTTGCAAATTTAGAATAATCCCGCTGAAGAGATGTGTAAAAACAAGAACGATTTGCAAACAAAATTAGCTTATGCTAACTCACAGGTAAAATATTTGTCCCGGCCGAACTGACGAAGCAAATAATCTGTTAGCCGGGACTAACCAAATATTACACCAACCGAAGAAGTTTGTCAAGGCTAACTGAACTGCGGCTTGAAAATTAAAATAGTTCTTGACATAGAGTTAAGTTTAGCAGGTATAATAAACATATAAATAGGAAACACTGCGAAGCCTGCTTATAAAACAGATTACGCATGTGGACAAGACATGCAGAAAATGAAAAAAGAATAGATAGAAAAACAAACATATGAACAGAGTTTTTGAAAAGGGAGGAAACGTCATGGAAAAATCAAAGGTGTATTTTACGGATTTCCGGGTACAGGTGGGCGTAAGCCTGTTGCAGAAGCTGAAAACGCTCTGTCTTGTGGCAGGCATTAAGAAGATCGATATGGAAGGCAAGTTTGTCGCTATCAAAATGCATTTCGGCGAACTGGGCAACATGGCGTTCCTGCGTCCCCAGTATGCGAAGGTGGTTGCCGATCTGGTTAAGGAACAGGGCGGGATTCCTTTCCTGACAGACTGCAATACTCTCTATCCCGGCAGCCGCCGGCATGCGCCGGAACATATGGACTGTGCCAACCTGAACGGGTTCAATCCTACTACCACCGGTTGCCAGATTATTATTGCTGACGGCCTGCGGGGCACGGACGAAGCAGAGGTTCCGGTTAAGAACGGTGTGTACGTGGAAAAAGCGAAAATCGGACGCGCCATCATGGATGCAGATGTGTTTATCAGCCTGGCCCATTTTAAAGGACATGAAATGACGGGGTTCGGCGGCGCGCTGAAGAATATCGGCATGGGCTGCGGCAGCCGGGCCGGGAAGATGGAACAGCATTCTTCCGGGAAATGCGTCGTGGATGAAGCGTTGTGCCGGGGCTGCCGCCGCTGCGCCAAGGAATGCGGATCCAATGCCATTACCTATGAAAACAACAAGGCTCATATCGACAAGAATATCTGCAAGGGCTGCGGCCGCTGCATCGGCGCCTGCACCTTCAATGCCATCAGCAACGACGAATGGGACGCCGGCGACAAGCTGGACTGCAAGATGGCTGAGTACGCCCAGGCAGTTACCCAGGATCGCCCGTGCTTCCATATCAATCTGGCCATGGATATTTCCCCCAACTGTGACTGTCATGGCGATAACGACGCAGCGATTCTGCCCAACATCGGCATGTTCGCGTCCTTTGACCCGGTAGCTTTGGACCAGGCCTGCGTGGATGCCTGCCAGAAAGCGGCGCCTATGCCCAACAGCCAGCTCAGCGACAATCTGGCGAAACCGGGCTGGAAGCACTATCACGACCACTTTATGGACAGTAATCCCCATGTGCACTGGAAAGAAACGCTGGAACATGCGGAAAAGATTGGCATGGGTACCAGAGAGTACGAGCTGGTTATAATCAAATAAAGCGGATGGACTTTGAGTCGACTGGAACGAATTTGATATAATAATAACGAAACGGCCCCGATATCTTTTACGATGTCAGGGCCGTTTGTATATGCAGAGTCAGTTGTTAATTCAAATATTCGCAGTAACGGTTTTATTTGATATAATCTTTTTCGTATTGGGCAAGGGTCCCGTTTCCTTTTAATTCGGCCAGCCAGAAGTTAACAAAGTTAAGGAAATCCTGATCGCCTTTCTGCATCAATACACCAAACGTGTTCCTGGTAAAGGGGTCTTTCAGCAGAGGCGCTGCTAATTTAGCATTGACTGCGGCGTAATGAGCTGCTTCTGTTGTTTCCGTAACCATTACGTCGGCTTTCCCTTCCGCGATCAGTCCGGGGATTTCCGCGTTCTGCGGATGCATGACCAGCGTTGCGTTTGCCAGGCTGGCCTTGGCGAATTTTTCGTTGGTGCCGCCTGGATTGTACATAACTTTTACGCCGGGTTTGTTGACATCATCCAGGGACTTGAATTTTCCCGCGTCAGCCTTGCGTACTAATATTGTTTTGCCGAACTGGAGATAGCCGTCGGACATGTTCATGACTTTCTCGCGGGCAAAGGTACGGGTGATACCGCATAGGGCCACATCAAATTTTCCGTCCAGGGTGTCCTGGGTCAGTGTTTTCCATGTGGTTGGAACATAAACC
>CADCHY010000048.1 GCA_902801365.1 uncultured Succiniclasticum sp. | reverse complement strand
GCACATTCATCTGGTTCGTTATTCAGTTCTCAAGGTTCCGCCGTCTTTCGACGACTTGGTTATAATAGCACTTCTTTTTCCCTTTGTCAACACCTTTTTTAAAAAACTTTTTCTTCTGTCTTGCCGGTCTGGAATTTAAAGTTATCAATCTTGGGGCGCATGTCCTCCGCGCCTTCTTTGGCATCTTCCATCAGCAAGGCCTGAAGCACGATGGCGCACTCCAACCGTTTCTTCTGGATCTTACAGCCATACTCATAGGGTATTGTAATATCACCGTTTACGAGATCCGCGTTGGCGTGGCAACCCCCGCTGCAGAAGAAACGGGCCCAGCATTCTTTGCATTTCGGTTTGGTCATGACATGTGTATTCCGGAATTTTTTAACCAGGTCAGGTCTCACAATACCGGTATCCAGTGTACCCATCCTGTAATTCTCGCGACCGACAAACTGGTGGCAGGGATAAATCTCTCCGGATGGTGTTATGGCATAATACTCATGACCAGCTCCGCAGCCCGCCAGCCGTTTTGCCACACAGGGACCGTTATCCAGAGCTACATTAAAATGGAAGAAATCAAAAGGTTCACCTTTCCCGCGTCGGCGTTTCAGATACTCTGCAGCCAGCTTGTCGTATTCCGCAAACAGAACCGGCAGATCTTCTTCGGTCAGGGTGTACGGTTCCGTGGTGCCCACTACCGGTTCCATGGATATTTCCCTGCCGACCTCGGTCATCTTCAGCACTTCCTCCGCAAAATGCGTACTGAAATGCGTGTAGGTGCCACGCAAATAATAATTCCAGCCTTTACGGCTTTGGATAATCTTTTTAAAACCCCGTACCGCTGCGTCATAGCTGCCCGTCTGATTGGGAAACGGACGCATGGCGTCGTGCATCTCTTTGCCGCCGTCCAGGCTCAGTACCACCATTACACGGTTCTCGTTCAGGAATTTTATGATTTCATCATTCAGCAGGGTTCCGTTTGTTGTCAACGTAAGTTTAATATTCTTGTTCGCTTCCCCTTCGCGTTTTCTTGCATACTGAATGATCTCTTTGACTACGCCAAAGTTCACCAGCGGTTCCCCGCCAAACAGGTCGATTTCCAGGTTATGGCGCTTACGGCTTCCGGCAATAGCAAAGTCTATGGCTTTTTTGCCGGTTTCCGCGCTCATCAGTTCCCGTTTGCCGCCGAAATCCCCGGTTCCCGCAAAGCAGTATTTGCAGCGCAGGTTGCAGTCATGGGCTACATGCAGGCACAGGGATTTCAAAACCGGTTCTGTCGCAAAAGTTTCCGGCACGTCAAATTCCGGGGAAAACAGAAGCCCCTGTTCCATCAACTCATGCAGTTCGCCCAATATTTCCCGCAGCTCTGTTTCTTCATAAAAGTCCTTCAGCGCCGCGACGGTTTCCTCATCATTATTTCCGTTAAATATCCCCAGAATGTCATAGGCCGCCTGATCAAGCAGGTGCACGGCGCCGCTATTGACGTCCAGCACCGCCAGGTCCTCATTTACCTTCATCCGGTGAATCAGTTTATTATCCATAATTATATAATCTGCCTTTCTGTCAGGAAACCCCTGACCTGGTAAACCTAAACCGTAACCACGCCGGCATCCAGGCTGGAGTTTCTCATATGAAAACAGCTCCCCGCACTAACAGGGAGCTGTTTAACATGCTGGTTTTTCCTGATTGATTATTTGTGTTCGCAAACCTGATTGCCAACCGTGCAGGAAGTCTTGCATGCAGACTGACAGGAAGCCGGGCACTCTCCGCAGCCTCCGGTACGCAACGTTTTGTTAATCATTGCTTTATTGACGGTCTTAATATGTTTTTTCATTTCAAGCCCTCCTTGGATATGATACTTTATTTTACCTTGTTTTCACCTAATATGCAAGGTTTTTATTGCAAACAAATTTTAAGAAAGCACCAATTAACTCATCTGTGCAACGATTCATTCAGATAAACGGCAGCAGCCGCCGCGCTTTATCCAGCAAAATGACAGGAAGCCCTTTTTCTTCAAGATACCCGAAAACATAACATTTCTGCAGCACCTTTTCCACATCTTTGGCACCGTTTCCCCGGTCATACACCCCGGCTCGACGCAGGGCGAAAGGAGTTTCCTCAACAATTTTCAATGTAATATTTGCGGATTTCGGCAATGATTGCATCATTAAACGCACCATTGGGGAACGCAATGCCGCTGATCCAGAAATTCATCTTCTGGTAAAACAGGTTCAACGGCTGGTAGATTTCCCAGGGCAGCAACTCCGGTTTGATGGAAGTAAGCGGGTCATGGCTCATGCTGTGGGAACCGATTTCCATTCCCTGGTCATGCATTTCTTTGATCTGGTCGAACGACATATATTTTTTCAGGCCATCCTGGTTCTTTTCTTTCCCTATATCATTCCCTACAACATAAAAGTTGCCGCGGAAACCATACTTTTTTAATAAAGGAAACGCTTCTGTATAATTGTTTTCATATCCGTCATCAAAAGTAATTATAACGGTATTCATCACGTTCTGACGGCTCTTCAGCAGGATCACGGCCTGAGGCGCCGTAACCACATTATAGCCCTGCGCTTTTAAGTATTGCAGATGTTCTTCAAAAACACCCGGAGCAACACAAAGATCCGCAGGCCAACACTCAGGATACGGTAAACTGTTTTAAACATACTCGCTTATATCCATACCTTTAGTAACTGCTATCTGCTGAATTTTTTTCAGCCGGTGGTTCAATCCAGATTTTCCAACCGATCCGTCTGTGAACTCAACCAGGTCGTTCAGGGAAACATCCGGATGCTGCATACGCAGTTCCGCGGTTTCTTTCAGTTTTTGCGGCAGCAGGTCATACCCGCCATGGCTCTGTAAAAAGCGGATGCAGGCCACCTGTAGCACCGAAGCGCGGATCACTTTGTTCAGATTTGCCGTTTCGCAGTTCACCTGCCGGTTCACATTATTCCGCATCTCCTTGACGATGCGGATGTTTTCAAACTCGAGCAGGGACTGATGCGCACCGATTATGGAAAGAAAATCGATGATATGGTCCCCGTCCTTCAAATATACGATAAAATCGTTTTTCCGGTCTGTCATACGGGCGGAAAGGGAAAAGCCGTTCATGACTTTTAAAATCAGTCTGGCAAGTTCTTCATTTTCCGTAACGATTTCCATATGATAATCGCCGGAAGGCCGGCTTACGGAGCCTCCTGCCATGAAAACGCCCCTCAAAAAGGCTTTCCTGCAGCAGGCCCTGCCCAGCAGTTTGCTTTTCGAGGCCTCTTCTGAAGGAAGGATCTGCAACTCGCGCAATGCTTCCGCCACCCTGCTGTCAGGGATGACTTCCACCTGATACCGGTTGTTCTTTTTCAGCCGCCGCGAACGGGTAATAACAACTTCCGTCTGCACCTGGTAATTGGTTTTCAGTACTTGCAAAACCCGACGGGCAAGGGCTGCGTTTTCCGTAGAAAAATGGATCCCGACATGTTTGCCCCGGAGCACCAGTGCCCCGCTCATGCGCAGCACACCTACCAATTCCGCTTTTTCGCAGCAGGGCTTTTGGCCTTCCAGACGGGCCAGTTCGTTTTTAACATCCGAAGAGTATGACAAAACTGCCTCCAGATAAACAACTTACAAAAACAAGGAACTACGGATAAGCTCGTCCGCGCGCTTTCGCAGCTTTTGCGCAAACTCATTTAATCTGTGCTTCCTTAATCAGCTTTTACCCAACATTTTACGCATAAATAAGTAATCAAAGAAAATAAATCCTCTGCCGAACAGACGCAGCCTGTAAGCCAGCGACATAATAGCCCGGGCCAGCTTCTGCGGATCATGACGCACCATATCAGACTTGCTGATTAATTTTGCCGGAATGACATGGATCCCCATCTGCTCAATCTTCTCGACGTCCGGTGAAATCGGCTCCTGTCCTTTTGCCCTGTACAGCGCTTTCTGTTCGTCCGAAATTTCCTCGCTGTTGACGATTACATAATCCAAAAACGGTTTCCCCGCATATTCTGTCAGGGTCTTCACATGCTCATATGCGCCAAACCCATCTGTTTCACCGGGCTGGGTCATTACATTGCAGACATAAATCTTGGTCGCTTTGCATTGCAACACCGCTTCCCGGATTTCCGGAACCAGGAGATTACAGATGACGCTGGTATACAGGCTTCCCGGTCCCAGAACCAGAATATCGGCCTGCCGGATCGCTTCTACCGCGCTTTGTGTGGCGGGAACATTCTCCGGTACCATGTGCAACCGCTGAACCGTCTTGTGCGCCTGGGCAATTTCGGCCTGCCCCAAAACGTACGAACCATCGGTCATATCGGCCGCCAGCTGAATATTATGGAGCGTGGTGGGAATCACATGGCCGCGGACTTTCAGGATCTGGCTGGCCGCGTTCAGCCCCTCTACCATGCCGCCTTCCGTTTCCGCGATAGCCGCCAGGAAGAGATTCCCCAGACTGTGCCCGGAAAGATAGGAATCCCCCTCGAACCGGTACTGCATGACACGTTCCATCAGGGGTTCGCTGTCTGCCATCGCCACCACGCATTTGCGCAGATCGCCCGGCGGGATGATCCCCAGTTCGTTGCGAAGCCTCCCGGATGAACCGCCGTCATCACCGACAGAAACTACGGCAGTACAATTGCCCGTGATATATTTCATACCGCGCAGCAGGGTGGAAAGGCCCGTCCCACCGCCAACCACGGTAATAGCCGGACCGCTGCTCAACTTGCGCTCGGTGAAAATCGTTTCCAGCAACGAATCACTGCTTTCCGGGCTTACCGCTTCTACAATGGAACGGACAATTCGCCGCACTGCGTAGACCATGATACCGATTCCCAGCAACATGCCAACGATACCCAAAACCAGGGGCACAGTGTTCCCGTATTCCCCTGTAGCCAGATAACTTAAGCGGAACAGCAATTCTTCTGCCATTCCCATTACCTGGTTATTAAACAGCAATGCCAGGGAAAACGCGCAGACAATAACTCCTGCCGTAAAAAGCAACAGCCACCGTTTTAATTGGATTCCCGGACAAAGCCAACTGATCCAGCCCATATAAAATACTCCTTACTGATCAGGAACTGAAAAAGCCCTTTCCTGATCATTGCGTTATTACACGTAATTCGTTTAGCCTTAGCTCTTTCGATTTAATTCCCGGTGCCGCAGTTCCACTTGCGGATATTTCAGCCGCAGGTAGTTATATATATTGTTGGCAATATATACGGAACGGTGCTGCCCGCCTGTACAGCCGATACTGATCACCAGCTGGCTCTTCCCTTCTTTTTCATATTTGGGAATCAGATAATTCAGCATCTCGCACTCCATTTTTATGAATTCATAAGTCTGAGGGAACTTATTTAAAAAATCCTGTACCGGCTGATCGTTGCCGGTCAGTTTTTTTAAATCCGCTTCATAGAACGGATTGGGCAGGAACCGGGCATCCAGAACCAGGTCGCTGTCCAGCGGCAGACCGTATTTGAACCCGAAAGACTGCACCACAATCAGCATGCCCGGAGCCGAATTCTCATCCCCGAACAACCTGCCGATTTCTTCCTTCAACAACGAGTTGGAATAACGTGACGTGTCAATAATATTGGTAGCGCGGCTCTTCACATCGGTCATAAGATTCCGTTCCAGGGAAACACTCTCCGCCAAGCTGTAGCGTCCTTTTTCCATGGGATGGCGGCGGCGGGTTTCCTTGTACCGGCGGATCAGCGTGGCATCGTCTGCATCCAGAAACAGCACTTCAAAATCAAACCCGTTGGCGTGCATCTCGTCCATGATCTCGACCAGACTGGAAAATGCATCCCCGCCCCTGGTGTCAATCACCATAGCCGTATTGCGACCGGGAGTCTGCCGGCTCAGTTCTGTAAATTTCGGAAGCAGCATGACCGGAAGATTGTCCACACAGAAATAGTTCAAATCCTCCAGTGTACGGAGCACCTGTGTCTTTCCGGCTCCGGACATCCCGGTAATAATGACAAAACGATTTTGTTCCATAGCGCCTCCTGTTAATCCGAACAAAACTGCTGTAATAGGAATCAGAAGAAATATAATCTGGTTGCAATAGTATCTGACTTATTATTATATCATAAGAACCTATAACGTAAAACGTTCGATGACTTCTGCCACCCCGTCTTCATCATTGGAAGCCGTGACCACTTTGGCTGCAGCCTGAACAGCCGGTTTGGCGTTTGCCACTGCCACGCCGATGCCTGCGTTTTTAATCATGCACAGGTCGTTGTTGCTGTCACCGATGCACATCACTTCTTCCGGTTTGATTCCGTAAGATGCCGCAACCGCTTTGACTGCATTCCATTTATTCACACCGGGTTCCATCAGTTCCAGAAAGTTATCCCGGGAACTGGTCACG
The DNA here is from genome assembly GCA_902801365.1 of uncultured Succiniclasticum sp. Taxonomy (GTDB): domain Bacteria; phylum Bacillota; class Negativicutes; order Acidaminococcales; family Acidaminococcaceae; genus Succiniclasticum. The sequence continues at coordinate 2,223 of CADCHY010000048.1, read as the reverse complement.
GTTACTTTACCCGCAAACTTCTGCTGGATATCCTGCCACACCTTCTGAAACTCTTCCGGCTTTGTCATGGCCAGTAACTTGTACGGCGCAACTTCCGGGTGATACAGCTTCCCGCCTACAGGTTTTGCCTTGATTCCGGATATCCTTTCATACGCTGCGGAAAAGACGGTTTCTTCTTTTACCCAAAGTTCGTCCCCCTGATAGGACTGGATATAATAGCCTTTTTCTTTGCAATAGGCCAGCAGCTCCAACGCGGTGTCCAGCTTCAGCGGATGTTCATAATACACCTTCCCGCTTTTGCTTCCTTTCACCAGGGCGCCGTTATAGGTAACCAGCGGCACATCCAGCCCCAGGGCGTCAGCATACGGTTTGACAGAAACATACATGCGTCCCGTCGCAATCATAAAGACAATGCCTTTGGCAATCGCCTTGTGGATCGCCGACGCATTCCTCTCTGAAATAAATATTTTGCTGTTTAACAGCGTGTCATCCATGTCGCTTGCAATTAATCTGACAGCCAATGAACTCTCTCCTTTTCTTTATTTGAAACCTGTTAAAACGGTTCCAACCTATTTGAAAAAATAAAAACTATTAGTTCCAACATATGAATAATGTTCCGGTTTATTTGAAAACCTTTTCAGATTTTTATCTTGATGTATTAAATAATTCTGTCATTCAACGTGTATTCGTTAATCTCTGTAACCAAAACGCAAAGCGCAAGCAGAAACAGCGCCGTCTCTTTATCCGGTTTAATCTCCCAACCAGGCAGGCAGGAAGCCGTTGCCCCGATGATACAGCCGCATCCGATAACGCCCAGCACACACCGTACCGTTTTTTTGCTCAACGCCTTACGCAGAAGGGAAACAAACAGCGCGGAGCAAAGCCCTATCAGCGCGCTTCCCAGCACGGTACCGCCCAGAGTCACCACCGTTATGAATGATGTATTGTAGATTGCAATAAAAGCCAGCACGCTTACCGTAACAAATGCTGTATAAAAATTATACAAAAACTATTCACCCGGTCTTTCTGAAGTTTGCATCTTAATAATCCATAATCCGTATTTTGTTCTCATGAGAAGCTATATTAAAAATAATGATTATCCATGCTACAGGCTTAATCATAAATCGTTAATTTATTTCTTGCCTATCATGTCATTTTTCTTAACTATATCACTGCGGAAAAACTCATACAGTGTATGAGCAGCCTGTTTGTTCATTCCCTCCACAGCCGCCAGTTCTTCCTCTGTGGCCTGCTTCATGGCCTCCAGTGTTGAAAAGGCTTTCCACAACGCTTTGCGACGTGCGGGCCCGATGCCTTCGATATTATCCAGAACGGACACCAGATTTTTCTTTTGCAGCCGTTTCCGGTGATAGGTGATGGCAAAGCGGTGGGCTTCATCCCGGATATGCTGGATCACATGCAGCGCCGGAGATTCCCGTTCCAGATAAATGCTCTCACTCTGCCCTTCCAGAAAAATTTCTTCATTCTTTTCCGCCAGGGAAATGACCTGAATGTCCAGCCCCAGACCGCGGATTACATGCAGCGCCGCATTCAGCTGTCCCTTTCCGCCGTCAATGATAATCAGGTCCGGCAGGTCTTCATAATCCTTATACCGGCGGTACACCGTTTCCTGCATGGACTTGAAATCGTCCGGCTTGCCTTCCGTGGACTGCAGCTTAAAACGGCGATAGTCCTTTTTGCTGGGAGCGCCGTAACGGAACACCACCATGGAGGATACCGTTTCACTGCCCTGGTTGTGTGAAATATCAAAACAGTCCATGCGCGCCAGCGGTCTGTCGCAGCCCACAATGCGCTGCAGTTCTTCCGCCGCTTCCTCGTCGGTCAGCTGCTGCATCTTACCCTTGCGTTCTTTTTCTTGTATCAGTTTTTTCGCATTGTCACAGGCCAGCTGCATCAGTTTGGCCTTGTCGCCCCGGCGGGGCGTTGTTACGGTAACCTTGCGTTCCGCTTTTTCCGAAAGCCACTGCTGCAGCAGGGCAAGATCCTCCTCTCCCGGCAGACAGGATACCAGGATTTCTTTCGGCAGGAAAATGTCTTCCGCATTATAATACTGTTTCAAAAATGCCGCAATGATATCCGCTTCCTCTTCCTTCTCAGCCGGCAGCATAAAATCTTTGCGACCGATAAGCTTGCCACCCCGGACAAAGAACACCTGCAGGCAAACGTTAAAGTCGTCCTCGGCATACCCCACCACATCCATGT
>CADCHY010000047.1 GCA_902801365.1 uncultured Succiniclasticum sp. | reverse complement strand
ACAGTAAAACAGCCGGGTACCTATACGGCCGTGGCCAAACTCCATCCGGAAATTGCCGCGAAATTTAATGTAATCGTGGAAGCTGACGCAGACTGATAATGGCTGATCCGTGCCTTGCAGGGAAACCGGAGGTTTTCAATCCGGGGCGCGGTACCGGTATTTCTATAACAGGTGTTTATTATGCAGGACAGAGTGCCTCCGCAGAATATAGAAGCGGAACAATCCGTAATCGGAGCCATGCTCATTGACAAAAACGCGGTGAGCCTGGTTACAGAGAAACTGATGCCGGAAGATTTTTACCGGCAGGCACATCAGGTCATCTACAGCGCGATCCTGACGCTTCATTCCAAGAATGAACCGATCGATATGATTACGCTGATCAATGAACTGAAGAAAATGAACAGGCTGGATGATGTGGGCGGTGTTGCCTATATCACGTTGCTGGCCAATGTAGTGCCCACGGCTGCCAACGCCAAGTTCCATGCCCAGATTGTGGAAGACAAATCCATCCTGCGGCAGCTGGTGGAAGGCGGTACGGCCATTGCCTCCCTGGGTTATGAAGGCGCGGATGACGTGCCTGTCATCATTGACCAGGCGGAAAAGATGGTCCTCCGGATTTCCAACCGGAAAGGGTCGAAAGATTTCGCGGAAATTTCCGAAGTGCTGTCGGATACGATCAACCATATCCAGGCTGTGCTGGAAAGCAAGCAGTCGATTACCGGGGTAGCTACAGGGTTTGTAGATCTTGACAAATTAACGGCGGGTCTGCATCCTTCCGATTTTATCATCCTGGCAGCCCGTCCTTCCATGGGAAAGACGGCCCTGGCCCTGAACATTGCCCAGAATGTGGCGATCCGCGGCGCCAGGGAAGGGCAGAAGAAAAAACGGGTAGCCTTCTTCAGCCTGGAAATGAGCCGGGAACAGCTGGTGCAGCGTATGCTCTGCTCCGAGGCGGATGTCGATGCCCAGCGGCTGCGCGCGGGAGGAGATAACAAGGACAAGGATAACGACAACGCGGATTTATGGAATAAACTGTGGGTGGCGGCAGACCTTTTGTCCAACGCCCAGATATTTATTGACGATACGCCGGGGATCACCATCATGGAGATGCGTTCGAAAGCAAGACGCCTCCAGGCGGAAGGCGGCCTGGACCTGGTCGTCATCGATTACCTCCAGCTGATGCAGGGAACGTCGGGCCGCAACAGCACTGACAACCGGCAGCAGGAAGTATCGGAGATTTCCCGGGGACTGAAGGCCCTGGCCCGTGAACTGAACGTGCCGGTGCTGGCCCTTTCCCAGTTAAGCCGCAGCGTGGAAGCCCGGCAGGTGAAGAAACCCATGCTGTCGGACCTGCGGGAGTCCGGCTCCCTGGAGCAGGACGCGGACATCGTTATGTTCCTGTACCGGGACGATTATTATGTGGCCAAGCACCGCAACGGTCCGGTGGGACGGGTCAACCTGTTCTTTAAGAATGAATGCACGAAGTTTATCAGCCTGGCCCGCCGGCCGGAAGACGGCGGCAGAAGGTAAAATAAAATTGTTTTGCAAAGCAACATTTAATTTATTTGGTATTGGTTTTTTAAAAGCTGCAGAAGCAAAAGGGGGACAACAAGATGATTCCGAGATACACACGCCCGGAAATGGAGAAAATCTGGAACGAACGGAATGAATGGCAGACCATGCTGGATGTGGAAATCGCCGCCTGCGAAGCCAACGCGGAGCTGGGGCGCATTCCCAAAGAAGCGGTGGAGGTCATTAAAGCCAAAGCGAATTTTGATGTAGACCGCATCCACGAAATCGATAAGGAGATCAACCACGATATTATTGCATTTCTGTCCGCCGTGGCGGAATACGTGGGCGACGAAGCCAAATACATCCACATGGGCCTCACTTCCACGGATGTAAAGGACACGGGCCTGAACGTACAGGTGAAGCAGGCTTCGGACGTGATCCTGAAAGATCTGGAGAAGCTGGCGGAAGTGCTGAAGCGCCGTGCTGTGGAATTCAAATATGTGCCTACCATCGGGCGTACCCACGGCGTGCACGCGGAGCCGACGACCTTCGGCCTGAAGCTGCTGCTCTGGTACAGCGAGACCCTGCGGAACATTGAGCGGATGAAACGGGCCGCGGAAAACATGTGCGTGGGCAAACTGTCCGGCGCCGTCGGCACCTATGCGGACATTGACCCCTATGTGGAAGAATATGTCTGCAAAAAACTGGGTCTGAAAGTGGAATCCGTTGCCACCCAGGTGGTGCAGCGGGATCATCATGCAGAATACATTTCTACCTTAGGCGTTATCGCCGGTACGTTGTCCCAGATGGCGCTGGAAGTGCGTCACCTGCAGCGGACGGAAGTGCGGGAAGCGGAAGAATATTTCAGCCCGAAACAGAAAGGCTCCTCCGCCATGCCCCACAAACGGAACCCGGTGCGCAGCGAGCGCATCTGCGGCATGGCCCGGCTGGTGCAGGGCTATGTGCTGCCGGCTTTTGAAAATATTCCCCTGTGGCACGAACGGGACATCTCCCATTCCTCAGTGGAACGGGTGATGCTGCCGGACGCGACCACGGCGCTGGATTATATTTTAAATGAGACCATTAACCTGATCGACCGGCTGCTGGTGTATCCCGAGAAGATGCTGGAAGACCTGAACATGACCGGCGGTCTGATTTACAGTCCCCGGGTGCTGCTGGCCCTGGTTGCCAAAGGCGCGTTCCGGGATACGGCCTACCGCTGGGTACAGCGCAACGCCATGAAGCGCTGGCTGGAAGGGGAAGATTTCTATGAGAACCTCTGCAAGGACGAGGATGTGCGCAAGTACCTGACGCCGGAAGAAATTAAAGAATGCTTTGATTACAAGCCCATGCTGGTGCATGTAGACAGAATTTTTGCAAGGTTCGGGCTGTAATAGTTTTGTTTTAATCTTTGAGGGGAGATGTAAACAGTATGTCATCAGTTGTTGTAATCGGCGCCCAGTGGGGCGATGAAGGAAAAGGTAAAATTGTTGATTACCTGGCGCAGAAAGCGGACGCGGTAGTGCGCTACAGCGGCGGCTCCAATGCGGGGCACACCGTTGTGGTAAACGACGTGCCCTATAAACTGCGGCTGCTGCCTTCCGGGATTTTGTATCACGGGAAGATGTGCGTGCTGGGCAACGGGGTAGTGATTAACCCCGGCGTGGTACTGCAGGAAATCAAAGAGATGCACGACAAGGGCGTGGACATCAGCCGTATCGCCATCAGCGACAGGGCCCACGTTGTTTTGCCCTACCATCAGAAACTGGACGTGCTGCAGGAAGAGGCTCTGGGCGATAAAAAAATCGGCACGACCCGGGGCGGTATCGGACCCTGCTACATGGACAAGGTAGCCCGGGTGGGCATCCGTGTCTGCGACCTGATGGATCCGGAAGTATTCGCGGAAAAGCTGAAAGCCAACCTGGCTGCAAAAAATGAAATCATCACCAAGATTTACGGCGCGGAACCGTTTGATTACGAAACGGTGCTGAAGGAATATCTGGGATACGCGGAGGAACTGCGTCCGTACGTAACGGATACCGGCGTAATTCTGGATGAACTGTTTGAGAAAGATAAAAAAGTTTTGTTTGAAGGGGCGCAGGCCACGTTCCTGGACATTGACCATGGAACCTATCCTTACGTGACCAGTTCCAACCCCACGGCGGGCAATGCCAGCGTGGGCAGCGGTATCGGTCCCCGCTTCATCGATCATGTGGTAGGCGTGGTGAAAGCCTATACCACCCGGGTCGGCGCCGGTCCTTTCGTAACGGAACTGCTGGATACGGACGGCCCCGGCCACCAGATCCGGGAGACCGGCCACGAATACGGCACCGTCACGGGACGGCCCCGCCGCTGCGGCTGGCTGGATGCTTTTATGCTCCGGTATTCCGTACGTCTGAACAGCCTGGACTCCATTGCGGTGACGCGTCTGGATGTGCTGGACCAGATGAAAAAGATTAAAATGTGCGTGGGTTACAAGATTGACGGCGTAGAGATCAAGCAGATTCCCGCCAGCCTGAAAACGCTGGGCAAGGTGGAACCGGTCTACGAAGAATTCAACGGCTGGATGTGCGATACCACGAAATGCCGCAAGTTTGAAGACCTGCCGGAAGGGGCGAAGAAATACCTGCGCCGCCTGTCGGAAGTGGCCGGCGTGGAACTGGGCATCGTGTCCGTAGGACCCAACCGGGAACAGACCATCGTGCTGAAGGAATTGATTTGAAATACGTGAAGAAAAGAATATAAAAATGAAAATCCCCAACAGTGTGCCGGGGATTTTTTAAAAGGTGAATGGTTATGATTAAATCAGTATTGGCCTATAATTTTAATCCGGAACGGCTGCAGCAGCTCCGCCAGGTCTGCATGATTTTAAAAGTGAACTGCAAAGCAGTGGCGCCGGAACAGTTTGACGATGCGGTTGGTTTTCTGGCAGGCGTGAAGGATTGTCCCCGGGCAGCGGTGAATCCTCCGCAGAACCAGGAAGACCAGCTTTTCGAAGCGCTGGAGGAAGCGGCCCAAAAAGCAGGGAAAGACCCGGAAACCGTGAAAAAAGAAGCCGCGGAGTCGCTGGCGCAGGCTGCGCAAAAAGAGATGGTCTTTCTGTGCGGCTTCGACATGCATCTGCTGAACCGTTTTCTGGCGGCGGTGAAGAAGGGTAAGCTGAAGAATATAGAACTGAAAGCCATGCTCACCCCGTCCAACCGGCAGTGGAGCGGGCGGCATCTTCTGCAGGAACTGGCGGCGGAGCATGTGTATATGAAACAGTATGGGAAAAGTGTGCACAAGTAAAAGCATTGACAGGTGATTTTAGAATCTTTAAACCTGGAAGCCGGCTGACTGTGCACGGAGGGAGGAATTCCTGTATGATGAACAAAGTCATGATACTTGTCATTGACGGTTGTGCGCCGGAATACATTACGCCGGAGTTTGCGCCGAATATTCACAGACTGGCGGAACAGTTTGGCTTTTCCAAAACAGTGATGGCTGTGGTACCCACCGTTACCAACGTGAACCACGCGTCGATTCTGTCAGGAAAATTTCCTTCGGAAACCGGTATGGCAGGCAATTATTATTACAATCCGGTTACGGGCGAAGAAGGTTTTATTGAGGAAAAAGGTTTTATGAAAGCGGAGACGCTGCTGCAGGCCTACCGGAAGCGGGGATTGAAGACGGCGTTTCTGACGGTAAAAGGAAAACTGCTCGGGGTGTACGGCCATGCGGCGGATATCGGCATCAGCGTGCAGACGCCGGACGCGCCGCTGTTGCAAAAACTGGGCATTCCTGCCCCGCCGGGGGTCAGCAGTCTGGAAAGTTCCCGCTGGGTCGTGGAAGCGGCCCTGGCTGTGATTAAAAAGGAAGACCCGGCGCTGGTGTATTGCACCACCAATGATTTCGGCTTCCATCATTTCGGACCGGAAGCACCGGAAGCGCAGTTGCAGATCCGGCAGATCGATGAAGCTGTGGCTGCCATCCACGAAGCGGATCCGGAACGGCAGATTTATATTACCGCCGACCACGGAATGAACCAGAAGCATCACCTGCTGGACTTTCAGCAGCTGGCAGACGAAGCGGGGCTGCATATTTTCTGCCTGGCGCCGTTGAAAGACCGGTATAAAGAAAACCATGTGTACCAGGAAGGAGGCATTCTGTATCTGTTCCTGAAAAAACCGGAAGAGAAAGACACGTTGCTGGAACTGATCCGGTCCAGAGCGGAGATCGAAGCCATGATGACAAATAAAGAAGCAGCGGAAAAAATGCATCTGCCGCTGCGGGGAATCGGGGATTATGTGATTTTCACGGCGCCGGACTGCGCGTTCGGCGAACTTGGGGGAACCACTGCACTGGTGACGGATGCAAGCCGCACCCACGGTTCCCTGTACGAACAGGAAGTGCCGCTTCTGGCCATTCATCCTGCTGCGCCTGCGGAGGCTTATCAGTACAGCAAGGATATTGCGGCGGTGCTGTTTAAGTTGTTATTATAATTTGTTGGTTACCCGGTATGCATGCAAATGGATAGTATGATAAACAAAACGGCCTCTGTTGTTTATACAGAAGCCGTTTATTTTTTCGTGATTTCTCCCACTTCGGTATAAATCATACCGTGTTTGCCGCGGTCGGACCGCATGAGGGATATGCATTCCACCGGCATGGAAATTTTTTCGATTTGTATTCCGGGCATCATTCCGGTGGCTTTGCGGAGCAGTGTGATGTGGGGCGAAAAACGTTTCCGGTCAAACGGAATATCATGACCGGCCAATGCATGGCGGATGCGGCGCACCACGGCGGT
>CADCHY010000046.1 GCA_902801365.1 uncultured Succiniclasticum sp. | reverse complement strand
GTTTTATCTCTTTACAAATTTAGCAAGATAAAGTATAATTAACGTACCAACAATAAAAGGAAGGGGTTTTCCATCGTGAAAAAAATCTGTCTTGTACTGTTTTCAGTTTTAATGATGCTTCTGGTAGTGGGTTGCGGCAGCAGCGGCCCGAAAAAGATGGTCATCGGCCTGGATGACAATTTTGCTCCCATGGGGTTCCGCAACGAAAAGAATGAAATCGTCGGCTTCGACATTGATCTGGCAAGGGAAGCCTGCAAACGCGCGGGCATGGAAGTTACCTTCAAACCCATTGACTGGAGCGCCAAGGAAGCCGAGCTGAACGGCAAACGCATCGATGCCATCTGGAACTGCTTCACCATCAACCCGGAACGTGAAAAAGTAATCCAGTTCTCCAAACCTTACATTAACAACTGCCAGGTTGTAGCCGTTCCGGTTGCTTCCAAAATCGAAACCCTGGCCGATCTGAAAGGCAAAACCGTAGGCGTGCAGGACGATTCCACCGGCAGCTATCTGCTGGACGGCAAGTATGCCGATATGCGCAAAGGCCTGAAAGAATACAAAAAGTATCCTGACTTCGCGGCAGCATTCCTGGACATCGACTCCGGCCGTCTGGACGCGCTGGTGGTTGACGAAATCCTGGTCCGTTACTACATGAAGAAGGCTCCCGGCAAGTACAAAGTGCTGAAGGAAGACCTGGGCAAAGAAGTTGTAGGCGTTGGCTTCCGCAAGGACGATAAGGAATTTGCGGCACGCATCGACAAGATCCTGGACGAAATGAAGAAAGACGGAACCTGCAAGAAGATTTCCATGCAGTGGTTCGGTACGGACATCACCCGCTACGAGGATAAAAAATAATCCGTCGGCAGCGGCAGGCCGGCCTGTGCGGTATGTGTTACAGCTGTGCATGGATATGCACAGAAAAGGACAGCCGGTCCTATTTACCCGGGGATAACAACAAGGCCGATGGTTTATGCCACCGGCCTTTGTTTGTATTAAAAGAAACACTGATGTATCCGACTCAGCCGCATAAAGTGATTTAATCGGTGCTTTCCTGATTAACGGAGTGTTTTATGGACTATATTATTTCGATTATCCCCCAGATGCTGATGGGGACCGTAGATACCTTACGGCTTTTCTTTATTACCATCGTGCTGGCGATTCCGCTGGGCATCCTTCTTGCCTTCTGCAGGGTGTCGTCTTTTAAACTGTTGCGCGACGTGGTTGCGGCATACGTGTATGTGCTGCGGGGCACGCCTCTGATGTTGCAGCTGCTGTTCGTGTATTTCGGCCTGCCTTTTATCCCGGTCATTGGCATCCGCCTGGACGATTTTCCGGCAGCGGTGCTGGCCTTCGTACTGAACTACGGAGCCTACTTCTGCGAAATTTTCCGGGCCGGCCTTCAGGCTATTCCCAGAGGGCAGTTTGAAGCGGCTAAAACGCTGGGCATGAACTATGCGCAGACAATGAAGCGGATCATCCTGCCCCAGGTATTCAAAATCATACTGCCGCCGGTAAGCAACGAGACCATTACCCTGGTAAAGGATACATCATTAATCTACGTGCTGGCCATGAACGACCTGCTGCGCACCACCCGGAACCTGGTACAGCGGGACTTCAACATCATGCCTTTCGTAGTTGCCGCGGTGTTTTATCTGGTGATGAGCATGATTCTTACTTACGGGTTTAACAAACTGGAAAAACATTTTGCAAGATGGGACTGAATACATTATGCGTAAGATAGAAGCAAAGAGCATTTGCAAAAAATTTGATGACCTGGAAGTGCTGAAAAGCATTGACATGACGGTGGACGAAGGAGAAGTTGTCGCCATCATCGGTCCCTCCGGCGGCGGCAAGAGCACCTTTCTCCGCTGCCTGAACAAGCTGGAGACGATCAACGGGGGAACCATTATTATTGATGGCGAGACATTGGTGAGTACGGATGAAAATGGCAACGTGCGCTACGCTGACAATTCGTCCAGGATTGCCTGCCGGATGGGTATGGTGTTTCAGCAGTTCAATCTGTTCCCGCATATGACGGTGCTGGAAAACCTGATGGAAGCGCCGGTACACGTGCAGAAGCGGAATCCTGCGGAAGTGCAGAAGGAAGCGGAAGCATTGCTGGAGAAAGTGGGGCTTCTGGATAAGCGGGACCAGTATCCGCTGCGTCTTTCCGGCGGTCAGCAGCAACGCGTGGCCATTGCCCGCGCCCTCTGCATGAAGCCGGATATCATGCTGTTCGATGAACCGACCTCTTCCCTGGACCCGGAACTGACCGGCGAAGTGCTGAAGACCATGCGCAACCTGGCGGAAGATCACATGACCATGGTGGTGGTGACCCACGAGATGGGGTTTGCCCGGGAAGTGGCGACGAAAGTTTTATTCATGGCAGATGGGTACATCCAGGAACAGGGAACGCCGGAAGAAGTTTTCGGAAATCCGAAGAATGAGCGGCTGAAGAGCTTCCTGAAGAGCATTTTAAAATGAGTTGCATGAAGTTTGGCATTAAAGAGTTCCCGAATCGGAAAAATTGATAGGATAAGAATTAAGAAATATTCTGTAGGAATTCGCGAGGTTTTCTAATGAATGAACTGGAAAATAAACGAAAAAAACTGGAACAGATTTTAGAGAAAATGGGAAATGTGGCTGTTGCCTTCAGCGGAGGCGTGGATTCTTCTCTCCTTCTGGCAGTGGCTGCGCGGATGTATCACGTCAAGCTGATAGCCGTGACCGCTTCTTCCATAAGCTATGCGGAACATGAGAAGGATGATGCCCGGCGCTTTGCCCAGCGCATGGGGGTGAAACACCGCTATCTGGATTTTGACCAGATGAGTATTCCCGAATTCGTGGCCAACGGGCCGGAACGCTGCTATTATTGTAAAAAAGCGATCTTCAGCGCGATCCAGACGTATGTGGCGGAAGAAGGCTTTACCAATGTGGTGGACGGCAGCAATGCGGACGATGTAAAAGCCTACCGCCCGGGTGCAAAAGCGCTGTCTGAACTGGGAATCCGGAGTCCTCTGCAGGAAGCCGGCCTGAGCAAAGCGGAGATTCGCAAACTGAGCCGGGAAATGGGCTTGTTTACGGCATCCAAACCGTCATATTCCTGTCTTGCGACCCGCATCCAGTACGGCGAGTCCATTACACCGGAAAAACTGGCGCGGATAGAACAGGCGGAAGAGTTTCTGACAAAACTTGGCTTTACCCATATCCGGGTGCGCACTTACGGCACGCTGGCCCGCATTGAGGTGGAACCGTCCCAGATTACCCTGATGGCACAGGTAAACACCCGCAACAAAATCATCGCGCGGCTGAAGGAACTGGGCTACAATTATGTGACGCTGGATCTGGCGGGTTTCCGCAGCGGCAGCATGGATGTGACCCTGGGGAATAACCGGCAGAGTTGCTGAGGCAACAACAATAAAAACGAAAAGAAAAACGTTGGTAAAAAACAAAAATTAAACGAAAGTCAAAAACGAAAACCCAAACGAAAATAAAAATAAAAACAAAAAACTCCGTTGCCCGTAATGGGAACGGAGTTGTTTTTTTGTGGCAGCGCCAATGGGAATTGAACCCATGATTTCGCCTTGAGAGGGCGACGTCTTGACCTCTTGACCATGGCGCCGTGAGATTACGTAACTATTATACTACAAATCTGCCGGAAGTGAAAAGCACGTCAGCAAAATTTTTCAGATAAAAAAATGGCTCCGGGACTAGGGCTCGAACCCAGACAAGAAGATCCAGAATCTCCTGTGCTACCATTACACCATCCCGGAGTGAGTACTCACTTATAATAGCGCAATCGTTGGAAAAAGTCAATAGTTTTTTTGCGGATATAAAAAATAATTATCGTTACCGCACAGCCAGTATTACAATCGTTTCGTTGTCCGGTACATCAGCCAGTTCGATTTCCAGCACGGCAAAAACCTGTTCAGGGCTGGCAAGGCCGGAAAGATCCAGCTGCTTTTCCCCGTAATACGCGAATAAGCCCGGCAGCTGCCCGCCTGTTGTGCCGAACTCTGTTACGTCTTCCAGCAGTAACCGGAGATCATCGCGCAGGTTGTCCTTGGAAGTGACAACCGCTCCCAGTCCTTCCCGCCGGAGGCAAATGATACCGTTACGGTCCAGCACGCGGACCTTGTGTTTCTGTACGGGAAAAAGGCCGAACAGTTTTTCTGTGTACGGCCCGTCAAAAATATGCCACTTGCCCGCAGTTGCCACCCCGGTTACACTTTCTTCCGGAAGTTCCATAGACCGGGCGGCAATGGAACGCAATTCCTCCGCGTCCGGCGCGTTGGCAATACGTTCGCTTTTACGGAGTTCCGTAGCGCCCATGGCAACAGCCCGGAGGGTGCTGGTCTTTTTATCAATTTCAATGGAAATCTCAACCGTGGCGTCCCGGGCGCCGGCCCGTAATACCTGTTCCATGGCAGTGTGACGGATGGAACGGATATCTTCTTCGGTGGGATTGACCACGGTACGTTCCACAACTTCCCGCACCATGGCCATCGCTACCCCGATGGTTGAAATGATGGGAGCGTTCTTCACGATTTTCCAGCGCAGGTTCAGATATTTTCCCAGATACGGAACGATCACGCCGGCGCTGCCGCCTCCTCCTGCCAGGCAGAGGATGGAAGGGGACAGTTCGTATTCGTTTATGAGGCTGTTGACCAGTTTGCCGACTTTTTTGGCAGCCAGGTCCATGGCTGTTTTGGCCGCTTCCTCCGCCGTGCAGCCGATCGCGTTTCCTAATGCCTGCCAGGCAAGTCGGGCGCTTTCCCGGTCACCTTCCGCGTAATCTCCTTCCGGAACGCTGCCTGTAAGATTGGCGGCGCCGGCCAGTGTCAGGGCAATCAGTTTCAACTCCGGCCGTTCCGGTTTTTCGGAAAAAACTTCATAAGCCAGACCGGCGATATGCGCGCTGCGGGGTCCCACATCCGTAATTTTTCCGTTTTCAACCCGGATCATGCTGCCGCCTGCCACACCCAGGGTGCGCACATCCAGAGAGGAAAGATAGGTTTTATGGCCGCCTACTTCGCCGTACCGCACCATGACGCGGCCGTCCTTGACTACAGAGATATCCGTCGAGGTTCCTCCGGATTCCAGAAAAATGCCGTCCGAAAGCCGCTCGTACATCAATACGCCTGCAACGCCGGCGGCCAGCCCCGACAGCATGGTCAGAATTGGGCGACGCCGCACTTCGTCCACGTTCATTACGCCGCCGTCGCAGCGCATAATCATCAGGGGGGCGGGAATGCCGGAGCGTTTTACACTGGTCTCGGTCATGTCGGCGGTTTCCATCATTTTGGGAATCAGGCTGCCGTTGATGACGGCAGTGCGGGTACGCACCCGGAGCCCGTAGAGTTTGGAAACCTCATGGCCTCCCGTTGCGTAAAGGCCTTTTTCACGCGCCAGTTCCATCACGAACTGTTCGTTGTCCGGATCATCCACGCTGTAAGGTTCCGTTGCCACGATGACTTCGGCGCCGGCTTCTTTCAGCTTTTCAATCGCTGAGGAAATTTCCTGCCGGGCCGCCGCCGCGTCCGCGGTTTTTACAAACACGTGAAGCGTTTTCAGCTCTTTTCCCCTGGCCAGGGGAATATTGCCCGTATTACTGATCTGCTTTACCCGCGCCGCTTCCAG
>CADCHY010000045.1 GCA_902801365.1 uncultured Succiniclasticum sp. | reverse complement strand
TGAATCCCACGGCAATGGAATCGGCCTGGTGCTGGACGGTCTGCCGCCGGGAACACCGATTGACGAAGATTTCATAAAAGAAGAAATGGCGCGGCGCGCTCCGGGAAAGAACCGGATGAGTACCCAGCGCCAGGAAACGGATGCTTTTGTCATAGAAAGCGGTGTTTTTGAAGGTAAGGCGACGGGGACGCCCCTGTGTGTGCTGATACCCAACAGCGACCAGCGTTCCAAAGATTACAGCCTCCTGAAAGATGTGATGCGGCCCGGACATGCGGATTACGCCGGAAAGGTCCGCTATAAAGGTTTTAACGATTACCGGGGCGGCGGGCATTTTTCCGGTCGTCTCACAGCGCCGCTGGTGTTTGCCGGCGCAGTAGCTAAAACTATGCTGGCGCAAAAGGGTATCGTTGTGGGCGCCCATGTTGCCCGCATCGGAAAGATTACAGATGATTTGTTTAATCCGCTGGGTGAAACGGCAGAACGGTTACAGGCATTGCGTAAATGTACGCTTCCCGTGCTGGAGGACGGCAAGGCTTCTTTAATGGAAGCGGAAATCATGGCTGTCCGGGAACAGATGGACAGCGTGGGAGGTATTGTGGAAGTGATGGCTGCAGGGATGCCCCCGGGCATCGGAGACCCGTTTTTTGATTCGCTGGAAAGCCGTCTGAGCCATGCGCTGTTTTCCGTTCCGGCGGTAAAAGGCATAGAATTCGGCGCCGGCTTTGCCATGGCCGAACTGAAAGGCAGCGAGGCCAATGATCCTATGACTGTAGAAAATGGCAGAGTGCAAACTACCCGTAACAATAACGGAGGCATTACAGGCGGTATTACCAATGGGATGCCCGTCCTGTTCCGGGTGGCTGTCAAGCCTACACCGTCTATCGGTCAGCCCCAGCAGACCGTGAATGTGACGGAAGGCAAAGATACGATTCTGGAAATTAAAGGGCGGCACGATCCATGCATCGTCCCTAGGGCTGTTCCTGTAGTGGAAGCTGTTACAGCGTGGGTGCTGATGGATATGTTGTTGGAATGAAAGGATGACGAACGTGACAGAACCGGATTTAATGAAACTGCGGCAGGAAATCGACCGGCTGGACGCAATCCTGACGGATACACTGGAAAAACGGATGGATGTGGTGCAGCAGGTTGCAGCTTATAAAGATACCCGTAATATGCAGGTACTGGACCGGGAGAGGGAAGAACAGGTCATTGCCAAAGTGGTGGGAATGCTGAAGAATCCCGTCTATGCCCCGCATATGAAACAGATTATGGAAAAAATCATGGAGACCAGCCGTAATCTGCAGATTGATATTCTGGCGGCCAATATAAAAAAGAAAGAGCAAAACGCCGACCCGATCCGTGTCGGGTATCAGGGAGTGAAAGGTTCTTTCAGCCACCAGGCCCTGGAAGATTACTTCGCGGACATTGCCAAAGTGGAAATGAATTTTGTCCATTTTGAGGATGTAGTGGTAGCAGTTAAGAATCACGAGATTAAATATGGCGTACTGCCTATTGAAAACTCTTCTACCGGAGGCATCACGGAAGTGTATGACCTGGTGCGGAAGTATGACTGCCATATCGTCGGGGAAAAAATTATCAAAGTGGATCAGAACCTGCTGGGGCTTCCCGGCGCCAAAATAGATGAGTTGAAACAGGTCTATTCCCATCCCCAGGGGCTGGAACAGAGCAGGGAGTTTTTTAAAAAGCATCCTGCTATTGAACTGATTCCGTTCTTCAATACGGCCCGCAGCGCCCAGATGGTCAGCGAAAGCGGCGATTCGGCAAAAGGCGCGGTGGCATCCCGTCAGGCGGCCAAGTTATACGGATTGGAAATCCTGGCGGAGAATATCAATTACAATTCAGCCAACCATACCCGGTTCATCATCATCGCCGACCAGCCGGAACACCGGCCGGACGCGGACAAGATCACTGTGGTCATTGCCACACAGCATGAACCGGGCTCCCTGTACAAAGTGTTGCAACATTTCTATAAGGGCGGCCTGAATATGCTGAACCTGGAATCCCGTCCCATGGAAGGGCGTTCCTGGGAATATTTCTTCCATATTGACCTGACGGGCAACCTGGAGGATCCGAATGTGCGGCAGGGGTTGCAGGACGTGGCGGAATACAGCGCCTATTGCAAGATTCTGGGCAACTATGTGGCCGACGGGGAGAAAGCATAAATGAAATTCGGATTGTTAGGGGCCAGGCTGGGGCACAGCCTGTCACCGCAGATTCACCGGGAAGTGTTCCGTCAGCTGGGAATTGATGCAACGTACGAACTGATAGAAGTACCGGCGGAAAAACTGGCGGACAAAGTGGCAGAACTGCAGAAAACTTATCGGGGACTGAACGTGACCATACCCCACAAAGTGGCGGTAATGGACAGTCTCGATCATATTGCGGCCGAGGCCAAAGCTATCGGCGCTGTGAATACAGTTTTATTTGATAATGACGGGGCGTCCGGCTTTAATACGGATTATTTCGGTTTTGCACGTCTACTTGAACATAATGGGCTGGTGCTCAAAGGGAAAGATGTGTGCGTGCTGGGAACCGGCGGGGCCAGCCGGGCGGTTCTGCAGTGTGTTAAAGATATGCAGGCCAAAAGCATTACGGTGATTTCCCGGGTAATCGAAAATGCCCCGGAGGATATCCAGGCGCATTATACGGTGAGAACCTATGATGATTTGCAGACGCTGGGCGGCGATCTTCTGATTAACTGCACGCCGGTAGGAATGTTTCCGAAAGTGGGCGTTTCACCTGTGGACGGCGCGGTGATGGAACGGTTTGCCGCGGCAGTGGATATTATCTATAACCCGGCGGAAACAAAATTCATGAAGCAGGCGCGGCAGCAGGGAAAAACTACAGTAAACGGACTGTTCATGCTGGTAGCCCAGGCGGTGGCGGCTGATGAAATCTGGCTGGAGCGTAAACTGGACGCAGGGCTGATTGCAGACGTTACGGATAAGATTGCAAAATTGTTATAGTTTCAAAAGGTATGGTCTGCAGCACTCGCAATACTGATTATCTTTGTCTGTAAATAAGTGGTGGGAGTAATGAAAAACATTGTGCTGATTGGTATGCCCGGCTGCGGGAAGAGTACGCTGGGGCGTTGTCTGGCGGAAAGGCTGGGCAGGGATTTTATTGACGCCGATCCGGAAATTGAAAAGGATTCTGGTAAAACGATTCCGGAACTTTTTGCAGTGAGTGAAGACTTCTTTCGCAAACAGGAAACCAGGACAACGAAGCGGCTGTCCGCGTTGCAGGATAAGGTGCTTGCCATGGGGGGCGGCGTAGTGTTGCGACAGGAAAACATAATCAGCTTAAAAGAAAACGGCCTGATCATATTTTTGGATCGTTCTCCGGAAGATATCATCGGCGACGTGGATACAAAAACCAGACCCCTGCTGGCAGCGGGGCGTCGGCGAATCTATGATTTATATGCGCAGAGGGAAGCCTTGTACCGCGCCGCTGCAGACGTGACGGTGCAGAACAAAGGCAGCATGCAGGACGTGTTGTTACGATTAGTAGATGCAGCGAGGGTTTTGCAGCAACGCAATAACTTATAAAATAACTTATAATTATGAAATAACGAAAAGGATGTGCTGATATGAAAAAGATTTTAGTGTTGAACGGGCCTAACATTAATATGTTAGGTGTCCGGGAACCCGGTGTGTACGGAACGGCAACCTATGATGACCTGTGTGAAATGATCCGTAAAAAAGCAGAAGAATTGCAAGTCGCGGTAGATATTAAGCAGAGCAATTCCGAGGGACAACTGGTAGACTGGATCCAGGCCTGTCATAATAACGCGGACGGCATAGTCATGAATCCCGGCGCCTATACCCATTACAGCGTGGCAATTTTAGACGCGCTGAAATCTGTAAACATTCCAGCAGTGGAAGTGCACATCAGCAACATCCACCAACGGGAAGAGTTCCGTCATCACTGTGTCACCACGGCTGGCTGCACCGGGCAGATCTGCGGATTAGGATTGCAGGGCTATTTGCTGGCGTTGGAGTACCTGGCCGGAAAGTAGCGCATTTTGAAATGCAGTGTTGTTTTAGTCGCAAAGTGTTCATAGTCATTGTAAAGAATCATTTAATCAGCCTCTCTTTTTTACTTGCATTTTCTGTTATTTTCTGTTTTAATTATAATAACTCAAAGGGGAGAATATCATGTGCCGCATGGGTACATGCGTTTCGCCCTTTTTTTGTTTGTCGTGTTGCAAAGTAAAATTCACAATGAAACAACAAGAAAGAGAGCTGATTAAACCTTATGTATATTATTTACAATATTTTAATCATACTTGTGTTTATTTTCGTGGCGCTTCCCTACTTCCTGTACAGGCTGGTTGTGGAAAAAGGTTTTGGGCACCGCTTCCGACAAAACATGGGGCTGGTCCGCAGGGAAGAAATTGCTCCTGTAGCGGATACCAACTGCATCTGGCTTCACGGGGCCTCGGTAGGCGAAATGGTGGCCATCAGCCCTCTGGTAAAAGAAATCAAAAACCTTATGCCGGAACGGAAAGTGCTGGTTTCTGCCGTTACGGTAGGCGGTTACGATATGGCAAGGCAGATTATGCCGGAAGCAGATGCCATTATCAACTTTCCTCTGGATCTGCCCTTTGTGGCGTCATCCATGGTGAGCCGTATCCGTCCGGGCATTTTTATAATGGTAGAAACCGAATTATGGCCCAACTTCCTGCGAGCCATTCGGGAACGGAATATCCCTGCGATGATGATGAATGGTCGTATCTCGGAAAAATCCGCTAAAAGTTACCGGTATCTGTCCGGTCTTCTGCGTGATATGCTGAACACCATAAACCTATTCTGTATGCAGTCCAGCATTGATGCCAAATATATTACGCAACTGGGTGCAGATCCTGAAAAAATCATTGTCACCGGCAACACGAAATTTGACCAGACCTACGCAGAGGTTTCCCCGGAAGATCTGGCAGCCTATAAAACAGAACTGGGGCTGGGGGAAGATGCCTATCCTGTCATTGTGGCAGGTTCCACCCACCGTACGGAAGAGGAAGCCGTGCTGACTTCCTTTACTGCCCTGCGTAAGAAATATCCCCATGCCCGTTTGGTCATTGCGCCCCGTAAGCTAAACCGGATTGAAGAAATAAAAAAGGTAAATGCCAAATTTGGCTATGCGATGGCCTTCCGTTCCGAATTGAAGGATATAGAAGGGCGGCGGCCGGAATTCCCGGTCGTTTTGCTTGATACCATTGGTGAACTGGGCCGCATATATGCCATAGGGGATATTGTATTCGTCGGTGGCAGCCTGGTGCGTTACGGCGGCCACAATGTACTGGAACCGGCGGCCCATGCCAAACCCATTCTGGTGGGGCCCAGCATGGAAGATTTTAAAGACTCGTACGCCCTGTTAAGCAAAGCTGGCGCCTGTCGCATGGTATCCGATACAGCTGGCCTGACAGAAGCGTTTCTGGAAATTGCCGATGACGATGTCCTGCGTAAAAAAATGGGGGACGCTTCCATCCAGATTATACGGGAGAATCGCGGCGCCGCCCTGAAAACCATACACTATCTGACAGATCTTTTGGATAAGGAAGCAAAGGAGACCGTCACTTTATGAAAAAATTATCAGGAATGATAAGCGTTGCTGTAGTGTGTGCAATCATGCTGTTTTCAGTTGCCGCATACGCAAACAACAACGGTGATGAAAACCATGCTGCGGCCGAACAGGCTTTTAAAGCAAAAATCGTCAAAAATATCGGACACGGAAAAAAGGTGTACTTTGCAGGTCCGATGTTTAACGCTGCCGAAAAGGGCTTCAATCTGAAGGTTACGCAAGTGCTGGAAGAGTACGGATATCAGGTCTTTTTACCGCAGCGCGACGGTATCGAAGCCGCAAAGTTTGAAGGTAAGACAGAAGAAGAGCTTGTAAATATGATTTTTCCGCTGGATGCCGGGGAAGTAAAAAAAGCGGATATTATCTTTATGAATATAGACGGCCGGGTTCCCGATGAAGGAGCCAGCGTTGAACTGGGTATTGCCTATGGTACCGGTAAACGGTGCTACGGTTTCAAAACAGATGCCCGGGCTGTAGAGTTTGGCCTTGAGATGAACCCGATGATAAGCGGTTGCATGATCAAAATCTTCAAAAATTTCGATGGCGACAAGCTGATAGAAGAAATAAAAGAATACTTATCTAAAAATGCGCTTTAAGTCGGAATAACAAAAATTCATATTAATTTGAACAGCCGTAGATTTTTTCGCGGCTGTTTTGTTATACTTAAATAAAAATATTATTATTTAGGTGAAAGGAGTTTTCTGTTTGAAAACCAGGTCTGTCTTTATATCCGTTATATCCGTTGCGTTGAGTGTTGTCTGCCTTACTGCCTCCTGCACGGAAGCCTGCACTACGACGATTGTGACAAAAGGGGCTTCTGCAGACGGCAGTACGTACGTGACGCATTCCAATGATTCCTATTCCAGCGATCCCAGTATCGTTTTTGTGCCGGCAAAAGATCATCCGGCCGGCGCGATGAGGAAAGTGTACCCCTCCGCCATTGCCTGGGACGACTTGCCGGAGTATGCCTGCTTCTCGAATCCTAGACTCGTTGCGCCGGAGCGTGCGGCTGACTACGACTATCCGGGAAAAGAACGGACGAAGCCGCTGGGAGAAATACCGGAAGCTGCCCATACCTATGCCTATATCGACAGCGATTACGGCGTGATGAACGAATACGGTCTGATGCTCGGCGAATGTACGAACAATTCTGCTCATCTGGAATATCTGGAACCAAAGGAGGGTCATGGTATTTTTTATGCCTCGGAACTGGGGCGCGTGGCCCTGGAACGCTGCCGCACGGCCCGGGAAGCAGTCCGGCTGATGGGCGGCCTGATTGATCAATACGGCCTTTGGGGGACAGGCGAGACACTTCTGGTGGCGGACCGGGACGAAGGATGGGTTCTGGAGATGCAGCCGACGCCAACGGGTAAGGGCGGATTTTGGATTGCCGAGCGCGTGCCCGACGGGGAGTTTTTTGTAGCTGCGAACCAGTTCCGCATCCGTGCCGTCAGACCGGGCGATCCGGACCAGATGTTCAATCCCCGTATGCCCGCTATGCTGAAGGAGGCTGGCTGGGCTGCCTATGACAAAAAGGGCCGCCTTGACTGGGTACGTTCCATGAAGGCTGTGGAGGATTTCCACCCGTATTTTGCCCTGCGGCGCGTCTGGCGCGCGTTCTCCCTTGCGGCTCCATCGGCGAAGCTTCCGGCAAAAGTAAAGAACTGGGATACGGAAGCCTATCCGTTTTCCCTTCGTCCTGACCATCCCATGACGCTGACGGAAATCATGGACCTGCACCGGGACGCCTACGAAGGTACGGCCTTTGACCGCAGAACAGGGAAGAACGCCGGGCCTTTCGCCTCGCCGTACCGGTATGGCAAAACGAAATGGGAACGTTCCATCACCAGCTCAAACATTGCTTATACATGGATCGCCCAGACGAACGACAGTCTGCCTGCACCGGTTTTCTGGCTCTCCATGAGCGCCCCGGCGGAAAGCACGTATATTCCGCTTGCTGTAGCGCCCTTGCCGGAGGCTTATGCAAAGAATGACCGCTCACACTATGATTCCGGGAAGGCCTGGTGGATCGCCCAGCAGGTGACAGCCCTGACAAAGGGTTACTACAGCGCGATTGCCCCCAAAGTGCTGGATGCCGCCCGCAAGGGGGAACAACACTCCATGGAACTGATGGGCGCTTCTTCCGGCTGGCCGAAAGAAGTTTTCGCGCAGGTTCTCCGCGATAACGCTGAAAACACTCTTTCCGCCTGGCGCGAATTGTACGGAAAGCTTTTGGCAGAGCATGACGGTGGGCATGGCCTTGACTATGACAAGACATTTCAGCCGAAACCGGATAAAGTATTGAAGTATTAGCAGGAAATCTGTACCAAATATTACAAAACTTCTATTTGACTTTTTGGGATGAAACGCCTATAATCTCATTTATAAAAGCAAAACGCAATTTTATGAAAGAGAAAAGTAAATCCCAGACTGTGCAGAGAGACGGTGGTCAGTGCAAACCGTCCTGTCGAAGATTGAATTCCGCTCTGGAGAAGGCAGGGGTTGCAACCTGTCCGGTTCCGGCCGATATCCCGGGAATGAGGCTGTAACATGTTACAGTGAAAGCAGGAAAGAGGCTGCGCAGACGCAGACGATTCGGTTTTTTATGTACGGTTGCAGTGAACTAAGGTGGCACCACGCGAGCTCATACGATGAAATACGAACTCCCGTCCTTACGAAGGGACGGGAGTTTTTTAATTGCTTTTGCTTCGGTCCTTCGGAACTGCCAAACTGTTTCCCTGCAGTTCCTTACCTGCGGCGCAACGTGATTGCCATGTGCCGCAAACGAAAAGGAGGAAAAGAAAATGAAGAAAATTATTGTAACGGAGAAAATTTCGGACAAAGGCGTTGCCCTGTTAAAAGCACAGAAAGACCTGCAGGTCGATGTGGAGATGAACCTGCCCCGGGAAGAACTTCTGAAACGCATTCCCGAATATGACGCAATCATCGTTCGCAGTGTAACGAAAATCAATGAAGAGTTTTATGAACACGCAACTAACCTGAAGGTTGTAGGCCGTGCCGGCAACGGTGTGGATAATATCCAGATGGAAGGCGCTACCAAGCGCGGCGTTATCGTAGTTAACACTCCGGAATCCAACATCGTTTCCGCCTGCGAGCACACGGTAGGTCTGTTGCTGGCTTCCTGCCGCAACACGGTAAAGGCCCATAAGATGATTGAAAGCCGCGTCTGGAACCGGGACGGTCTGAAGGGCATGGAACTGCTGGGCAAGACCCTGGGTATCATCGGCCTGGGCCGTATCGGCGGACTGCTGACCACCCGCATGCAGGCCTTCGGTATGAAGGTTATTGCTTACGACCCGTACATTGCGGACGCCCGTTTCAAAAAATACAACGTAAAGAAATGCGAGACCCTGGATGAACTGCTGAAAGAATCTGACGTAATCTCCATCCATACCCCGAAAACAGAAGAAACGATGAACATGATTACCTATAAAGAATGGCAGAAATGCAAAAAGGGTGTTCGCGTTGTAAACTGTGCCCGCGGCGGTCTGTACAATGAACAGGATCTGGCCCGTGCAATCCGGGAAGGTATTGTAGCCAGCGCCGGCATCGACGTTCTGGTAGACGAGCCGAAACCAATCTCCCCGCTGATCGACCTGCCCCAGTGCGTTCTGACGCCTCATCTGGGCGCCGACACCCAGGAAGCACAGGATAACGTAGGCATTGCCATTGCGGAAGAAGTTATCGCCGCACTGCGGGGCGAAATGGTGCCCAATGCGGTAAACCTGCCGGCGCTGCAGGCCAGCGAACTGGATGAAGTGAAGAAAATCATGGCCCTGGGCGAAGACCTTGGCAAGCTGTACTACCAGCTGGAACATGACGCAGTAGAAAAAGTGGAAGTAATCTACAGCGGCGCGTTAGCGGAAATCGAAACCGATATGGTGACCCGCGCCGTCCTGAAAGGATTGTTTGAGCCTGTTCTGAAAGAACGGGTCAACTATGTCAATGCGGAACTGACAGCGGAAGGCCGCGGCGTGGAAGTGGTTGAAAGCAAGGAAAACAGCCCGGTGAACCTGCTGAAAGTAAAAGTGCATACAAAGAAAGGCGTTTTTACGGCGGCCGGCAACGTAAACCCGGAAGGGGAAGTACGTATCAAAGATATCAACGGCTATCAGTTTGACATAGAGCCTGCCGCTTTTATGCTGGCAGTTAACAACGAAGACAAGCCGGGCATGATCGGTCAGATCGGCACGCTGCTGGGTGCGTCCAAGGTTAATATTGCTACCATGCAGGTAAGCCGCAACCAGCAGAATGGCGTGGCGATGATGTTCCTTACTGTAGACAGCGAAGTGGGCAAGGAAACCATTCGTCTGCTGCAGGGTCTGGACGGCATCAGCAAGGTGCGGCTGCTGAAAATCTGATTAGAATTTTAGTGAGTTTAAGGGGAAGCGCAGAGGAATCTGCGCTTCTTTTTTTGGAAACACTGATTTAACAGTCAGTTCTTAAAGAATCAGAGAAAGTCAAATAATTAAACCCAAATCAAGATTTTTCTTATG
>CADCHY010000044.1 GCA_902801365.1 uncultured Succiniclasticum sp. | reverse complement strand
TGTTATGTTTTGTGTGGTAACTTAATTTTAACAGTAAAGATACCAACA
Organism: uncultured Succiniclasticum sp.; assembly: GCA_902801365.1. GTDB lineage: Bacteria > Bacillota > Negativicutes > Acidaminococcales > Acidaminococcaceae > Succiniclasticum. Next base: position 5,927 of record CADCHY010000044.1, on the reverse strand, counting down.
TGGATTTTTATTTTCAATTTTTACTGTGCAACTTCATTTTACAATGAACCAAACAGAACTAGTGGAAAAATAAAGAAGTTGTTTCCCGGAAGGGCGTTGTTACTTAACAATTGAACAGACGGTAACCTTACAGGGGGCGTATCAGGCGGCAACTGCCGAAGTTGCAAGAGCAAAGAGATTTGCCATATGTCGCACCGGGCCATGCGTTAACCAATTCATCGTTACCGGCCCCATCGTGTACGAGCGTATCGTAACCGTGATAACTCATTACCGGATATGAACTGTGAGGCGAGGGTGGTGCAGGGGGAATTTCACTAACATAGCTTCATTCCGACACATCAGCATTTACGCCGGAAAACCGCGTTGGCGAAGAGATTCAGTAAGTTAGGGTAAACGGAGGTGTTGCCGATGAATTCCAAAGTTGACCTGCACATGCATTCCAGGGCTTCGGACGGTTCGGACTGGATCCCCGGCCTGCTGCGGAAAATACAGAAACTGGGTATCAGGACCTTTGCGCTGACCGATCACGATACGATCAAAGGCGTGCAGCGGATGGAAAAAATAGTCCCTGACGGCATACGCTTCATCAGGGGGATAGAGCTCTCCTGTAAAACGGAAGTGGCAAAATGCCATATCCTCGGTTACAACTATGACCTGAAACAAAAAGAGTTCCTGGACTTTGTGGCGGAAGCCTATGGGGTCCGGATCAACAAAACCCATAACCGCCTGCGCTATATGGAAGAGGAGTTCGGCTTCCGGTTTACCGCTGAGGAAAAAGAAGCGCAGCTGAAAAACCCCGGCAAGCTGCAGCTGAAACTGTTGCTGGAAAAGAAACTGCGGCAGCTGCATCCCGGCGCGGAACCGGTGGATATCTTCGCGACCTACTTCAAAAAACTGCCCAGCGGCAGGGTGGACGCGGCCCGCGCCATCCGGGCAATAAAAAACGCCGGAGGGATTGCTGTGTGGGCGCATCCGCTGGGAGGCACGGGGGAAAAACGCCTGACCCAAGAACAGTTCGCCGCCCAGCTGCAAACGCTGAAAGAGGCAGGGATCGCGGGACTGGAATGCTACTATTCCGAATACACGGCGGAGGAATCGGAAATGCTGCGGCAGGCAGCGGCAGAACAGGGACTTCGGATCAGCGGCGGCAGCGACTACCACGGAAGGAATAAAAAGCATCTGCATCTGGGAATGCTGAATAAGGATGACGCGATAGTAACGGAAGATAAACTGAGTGTGCTTAAGCTGTTGGGATAAATATTATTCAATAATAACAATAATAGTTTCAATTTGACAGCCGTAGACTGTTCCTTACATTTTTGAACTATATAATAGGAAGAAAACTTAAAATTTTTCTTGCATTTCTGGGTGCAGTATGCTATAATAAACATGTAAAAAAGATTGAGAAAAAACTTAATATCAATCCAGTAATTGGAACCCCAATTGACCATAAAGAGTGCGCGAGAGACAAGCTCGGTGACCGCACAGCAACCTGCCGGAAGGGTAAGGTGCTAAAGCTTGCATGATGGGATGTTGAGAATTCAGCCCATCATAACGATGGGCTTTTGTTTTACACACAGTCCATCACCGTGATGGGCTTTTTCTTTTACCCGTATAAGAGAAAGGGGTGGAATTTTATTATAAAAGATGGGAAGTTGAAACCCAGGGCCAAAGGTTCTGAGCGAATGGGAAAAATAATTCCACTGACGCAGCTGGCAGCACAACAAATGAAACAAAGTTAATAAATGTTAGGAGGCAATTTATAATGACGAAGAATAAAACGGACGAACAAGCAGCTTTGAACAATGAAAAAGCGTTTTCCCTGGATGAATACCGGAATTCCATGCCGTACTGGCAAAGAGTCAGCTATTCCTTCAACTCATTGAGATGGATCGTTATGCAGCAGAAGAAGGACGGTATATATGCCGGGATGACCGAACAGTACTATAAAGAAACGGATCCTGAAGAGAAAAAACGCATTGGCATGGCGAGGGAAGAATACTGGCAGAATAAGACGGATCTGGAACATGAGTTACGAGATTATGAACATGAAAAATCAATGGTCCAGGGCAAAATCGACCGTGTAAAACACCAGCTGTGGATAAATCAACAACTCACAAAGGGAATCCCGGCAAAACATATCTTGCACTGCGAGTACCCGGGGTTAGAATTCAGGGAAGAAATCGATGCCTCGGAGATCGACTGTTCCTATAAAGATGACTATGACTTCTATCAAGACGCGTTATCCGATTACATTTCTGACTACATACCCAACTGGATGTCCGACCATGGCATTGGTTTTGAAAAGTTTTTGGACATGGACGGCTATTTCGAAATAGATAAAGTACCTGCAAGCGGACATTTCTGGTACGGCGAGATCCGCACGGAGGTTTTCGGAAACGGCGGGCTGCCCCTTAATGAAAATATAAAAATTTATGTGGACGATGTCAGGAAAGACGGGAAGATTATTGATACCAGAAAAATTAAAATCGAAGACTGCTATAATTTGGAAAGCCAGAAGGAATACTTAATGGAGTGCGGATTCTTTGACTACACGGACGAATATATTGAGTGTTCGCTGGATAAATTTGTAAAAGAAACCGGCTGGCACATCGGGCTGCTGAAAGGTTCGGAACGGATCGAAGACGTCACCCGGTGGCCTGCCCCGAACAGAAGGGGAAGCTGGATCGATGAAGACGGCACCGAAATGTATCCGTGCCTGTGGTACGGCTACAACGACGGCAGTCTGTTGAGCGGAGAAGAGGACGGGATATGGAATATCGATGACGGACTGGATTTCTGGTTCAGCGACGATCCGGAAAGTTATCTTGTTGAGTATGACTATGACGGTCATGCCGGTTGTTATGGAGGAAGCATTCCCGATATTGAAGCAATCCGCAAAGAATGCCCCATTTTATTGGAAGAGGACGACACAGAGGAAAGCATCGACGCAAAGGTGCAGGCCTATTGTAAAAAGCAATACAAGAAAGCGCACCTGAAAAAGAGAGGGAAAAAGGAGGACCGTCATGCGTAAACTATTTACATCCGAATCCGTTACGGAAGGTCACCCGGATAAAATTGCAGACCAGATTTCCGATGCGGTGCTGGATGTGATTTTAGCGCAAGACCCCAACGGCAGGGTGGCCTGCGAAACGGTGGTGGCCACAGGTCTGATCCATATCGTGGGCGAAATCTCCACCACCGCTTCCGTTGATATTCCCAAAATCGCCCGGGACACGGTGCTGGGCATCGGTTACGACCGTGAGGAATACGGGTTTGACGGTTCCGCCTGCAAGGTTCTTGTTACCATTGACGAACAGTCGCCCGATATCGCAAGAGGGATAGATATTCCATGGAAAAATAACGGATAAGATATAGGTATAAAAAAAGAATGGAGGGGAGAGCTTATGAGGAAGGCGTATATTTTCTTCGGACACAAACGACCGAAACACTTAGAAGAGAATTTGGCTGGGCAAAAGGATTCGACACTGCAGGCAATGATATGGGAATGGTACAGAGAAAAAGATCCGGAAAGAAAGGCCCGGAAATGGAAGGACGCAATGGATTATTGGGCCAGGCGCCGGCTGGAACTGGGCTTCACGGAACGGGAGGAATAACAAAAAAATGGAAGGTACGACAAGGCATACCGTAACTGCCAGCCGGTCCCGGACCTGTATTGCATTCACTCGGAATCGAAACTGGAGGAAGTCCCCAATGTCGTCCCGCAGGCGATCACTTTTTCTCAAAATTTAGTATAATATAATAAGTAGGAAACAATGCAGAAAGGAGTCAGCGCAATGAGTCAAAGTTCAGAACAGCAAAAGCAGAAAAAACCAAAACAGCCCGAAACGGCAAAAACAATCAGGAAAATCCCTATCAGCGAGGAGGACTTCCTGCGCAAAATTGAAAAAATGTACGGCGAATATTCTATCGAAGACATCCGGTGTCACATGAAATCGGACTTCCGGTATAACTCCTTCTGGGTGTTTGAGGAAATGAAGTCCGCTGCGCGATACGTTGATTACATCACCGCAAAAATCCGGACGCTCGAAAGAGAAAACATCGTAATCAAAACCGAGATGATGTACATCCGCGGTACGGGGCAGCCTTGCCTGGTATTGCGGCAGCCTGGCACGGAACCAGTCTGCCTGATCGCGGAACGTTCCCCAAAGGGGCTGATTGCAAGAATGGACATGATGCCCGCCGGTTTTTATAAACTGGTTACCAGTCCGGGGGAAAAACAATGACGGCGTGATAGAAACTGTCTCAGAAGGCTTTGACATCACGAAGGAAGAACCCGAATACAATTACATACGTGAACCCAATTGACCATAAAGAGTGCGCGAGAGGCAAGCTCGGTGACCGCACAGCAACCTGACCGGAAAGGTCAAGGTGCTAAAGCTTGAACGATGGGAACAAAGCATATGGAGCCCATCGTGACGATGGGCTTTTTTATTGAACGGATAGAACAGCCCGAAAAGGCTGTTCATTTTTTATAAGAAGCCTGTCGTTCACCGCACTCCCTCCGGCTGCCGGCCGAAGCATGGTCAGCAAAGACGACAATTAAAAGAAAGGATGTGCTGTTATGAAAGCAAAAATCAACGTGGAACTCTACAACGAAGACAAGTCGAACTACGCTCCGGTCTTTCCGATCGACCTGGAAGACAAACGGGCGTGCAGGGGAACCCGGCGCCGCAGGTTCGCCACCTGGCAGCCGCTCATGGGATACGGCTCAAGCCCTGCCTTTACGTTCCGGGACGTCGTCTATACAGGCGGCAGCATCGATAAATATCTGGGATACCGCCCTGTCTGGTGCGTTCCCGCCGACTCCCTGGGTCAGCTTTTCGCGGAAAGCGCCCTGTGCGTCCCGAACCTTCCGGAAAAGCTTTGCTTCTTTGAAACGGACGATTATTTCCAGATCGACAAGCCGCGCTGGAAACGATTCGACAAGCAACGCAGGCCGGAGGATAAGATCGAGGATTTCTTCTGCCCCCCGCAGGATGAGCGGTGTGCCGAATATATCGTCAGGGAGATTCCCGCCGACGCGGTCGTATTTAACCTTATGTCACCCAATGGGGCAACGGAACAGGGCCCCTTCGGCAGTCTGCCGGAGGAAATCCGTTCCCCGCTCCTGCTGCAGTACCGGCAATATTTTAAGGCGTGCGGGGAAAAGCTGGGGGCAACGATGGCGTACCGGCATCAGTTCCTGTGGCAGCACCTGTTCGACACGGGGCTGAAGGACCTGTTTGCCTGCATCGCTCTGCCGGCAGCCTATATGTGCTGGCGCATGCTGCAGCAAAACGATTCTCCCTCTGTTCTGAACGGCTTGTGCAGTGACGAAACTCCCGACTTGCTGATCCATGTCGTGGCAGGCTGCAAGTTCAGCCCCGCGACGCTTTACAAAGCCCGGGAATGGTTTGTGGACTGGTGCGGAGATACTGCCATTGCCTTTGATCTGCCCGCGTATCTGGAAAAATATGAGGAACTGGCCGACTACGAAAAGAATTTCATCGAAATCTATAACCTGTACGCGGACGAGCTGGGGCTCAGCCGGTTCCGGCTTCCGGACGGTCCCTGCTTCTGCGGCAGCGGGAAGTGGTTCCGTGAGTGCCACATGGGGCGCGTGTCCGAACTGCTTTGAGAAAATCAATGTTAATTGTACAAATTGCAGTTTTTTTCACAGCCGTAGATTTTTCCGCGGCTGTTTTGGTATAATAAAGTAAATCAATATTAACCGTACAAATCGTTGTTTTCCGCATCAATATTATGAAGGGAAGTCCGGAGATGGAGGAAATCTCTATGAAAAAAATGAAACATGTGTTGACCGGAATCGTTTTACTGTTAACCTGTGTATTTTTGTTCGCTGCACAGCCGGCACTGGCGGATGAAGCTCAGGGCCTGAACGAACCGGGGAATATCCGTAACGC
>CADCHY010000043.1 GCA_902801365.1 uncultured Succiniclasticum sp. | reverse complement strand
CTATGACAGCATCTCCAAATTAGCTGCTGCCGGCGTAATCGAAGGCTATGGCGACGACACCTTCCGTGGCGACCGCCTGATGACCCGTTATGAAATGGCACAGATCGTAGCGAAAGCTATGGCCAAAGGCGCCAACGTTGACAAGCTGGCTGCTGAATTCGCAGATGAACTGGATGCGCTGGGCGTTCGCGTAGCAGCTTTGGAAAAGAAAGCTGACAACGTTAAGATCACCGGCCAGGTTCGCTGGCATTATGCAAACGTTAAAAAAGGCAATGAGAAATCCTACCAGCATCAGCTGCGTACCCGTCTGCTGTTCACTGGCAAAGTAAACGATACCTGGAACTATGTAACCATGCTGGAAAACCGCAGCGACAAGAGCGACTATATGGGCGATGAAGCCACTGCTACTCAGCGTGCATACTTGGAAGGCCGTTTGGGCGGCGCCAAAGTAACGGCCGGCCGTTGGAACCTGACCCGTGAACCCGGCGGAAACATTTATGATAACCGCGTTGACGGTGTAAAAGTTTCTTACGGTGACAAGATTAAATTAGAAGGCTACTATGTAAAAACGTCTACCTTTGATTGGCAGGATTTCAGCATCGGAAGCCCGATTTACAGGACTGGCAAGAAAAAAGGTCAGGATAGAGTTAATGGCTATGGCAACAATGCATACGGCGAAAAAGGCTATGCTTGGGGCGTAAACGCTGCCGCTAAGCTGGGCGACAAAGCAGACTTCTTTGTTGGCTATGACAAGTTTAATAATCATCATGTTGATGATGCTGACAACGGAATCTTTGATGTTGGTCTGGCTGGCAAATTTGGCGATTTCGCTTTAGACGGTGTTTACCTGCATGGCGACGGAGATGGATTTGAAAACAAAAACGGTTTCGTAATCACCGCTGCTTACAAGGGCGCAAACTTCAAGAAAGCCGGCACCTGGGGTCTGGAAGCTAAATACTATGATCAGGGTGACGCTACTTATGTAGCTCATACCATGAACGGCACCATTCCGGGGAAAGAAGGCGGCTTCAGAGGTTATAAAGTAGCTGGTTACTATGCAGTAGCAAAAGGCATGGTAGCAGGCATTGAATACTATGATCTGAAGGGCAAAGAAGATCCGAAGACCAAAGCCCGCACTCTGTGGACCGAACTGCAGATCCGTTTCTAATCTGAATCTGCAGTAAGTCAGGGTATTGCCTGGCAAACAGCTAAGAAATAAGTAACACTGGCAGGACTGCTTCGGCAGTCCTGCTTTTTTGTAGAAACAAATATAGAAAGTTCACAAATTTGACTGGAATGATTCCCGGAAATATGGTATTATACTATGCAGTGAAACGGTTACATGCAGTTCGTGTAAAACGTATTTAAATAGCTGTGCATAGGAGGAAGTGTAATGAAAAAACTATTGGCGTTTATGGTCGCGTTATTTATGGTCATCCTGATGGGCGGTCCCCTGACCGGAACAGCAGAAGCGGCCTATGTGGCGGTTGTTCCCATTGACATTGACGTTGACAAGGTGGAACGGTCCGGTGACCTTAACGGCTATTACTGGGATCTGGTGATCGACAAGTTCCAATATCCGGATTATGAATTGCTGGACGATGAAAAAGTATCTGCTGTTTTGCCGGAAGAAGGGCTGAAATCCTTCGATAAGGCTTCCCTGGCGGAAGTGGCGGATAAAACAGGGGCGCAGGTGGTAGTAGCCATGCGCGTTTCCGAGGTAAAGGAAGAACCGAAATCGTTTTTGCGTGAGCCGGCCGTACTGTGCCATATGAAGGGCGAACTCGCTACATACAACCTGCTGACCGAAAAATACTATTACAAGAAAATTAATTACAACGAGCAGATTGAGGAAGTGCTGACCGTGCGTAATGACTGGCTGCAGAACGCCTTTGCGGATTATCTGCGCCGCGGCCTCAACCGTACGATCGAGAATAAAAAGAAAGAAAAAAGCCGTTTTTAACATGTGGAGCAATTTAAGCTGAAACGCTTTCAGAGACTGCGGATTTTTCTGCAGTCTCTTTATTTTTTGTATCTTCCTCTATCTTTTTATTTCTTTTTCTGTTATAATAATATGGCATAATTTTAAAGTGGGTTCGTGTTTGCTGTCGTCGTATAATGCAGACATATGTACCCCGCTTAGCTGTCGATCAGTGTGTCTCGCTGAAACGTTCAAGCGTATTGGAGGGAGTTTTTTGAAGAATAAGGAAATCTGCCGGGAGACTACCACCCGGGGCAGCGGCAAGATGGGACTGGCCTATATGGCGCTGCTGGCAATTTGCTGCAGCTGGGCCTATGAAGGATTCCGCTTTAACAGTACCGGCATAGTCAGCCCCGTGGGAATGGGACTTAATTTTCTCTGGCTGGGGCTTTGGATCTGGAAAGTGTATTATCGTTACGAGGTGATCCTGCGCCAGAATGAACTGGAAATCGTAACCATCGGGTTATGGAAGCAGGGCAGCTACAAAGTTGACCTGAGCAAAACGGAAAGTTTTGCCCAGCATTACCGGCACGACTTTTTCCGCCGTACCCGCATTAAACATTATATTCATCGTTACAATATGGCGGACGTCAATCCCACCCGCATCCTGGCCTTTAAGGAAGGCAAGGGGCTGGCGGCAGTCATCTTCTGCTGCAGTGATGAGTTTTTAAAAGAACTGGTGCGTCTGATGCCGGATAAGTACCTGGAGTTTTAGGAGTGGTCGTATGATAGATATTTCTACTGTACCGCCGGCTGCTGTGACCGGCCGTCTGTTTACCGTCTTTTTTCTGTCTTTTTTCATTATCTTTATTACTGCGCGGCTTGTAGGCAGTGAACGGAAAGCATTGTGGTTTAAGCGCCGCACCAATTACACGCTGCTGAACCGTCGAGGTATTTTTGGTGAGTACATGAACTTCGGGTATCCCCGTACCTGGCAGGGGCTGCTGGTGGCCCTAGCCATGTATGGACTGATTTTTGCCCTTGCGGTTGGGTACATTTGTTTTTACCCCTACGCGTAAGACTTTATGAACAGGAAATTCTGTGTGCAGACAGAGGATGTTCTTCATTGCAGAACGTTCTTTGTAACAGTTGGAGAAGGAGTTTGCAAGTGATTAAAGGAACGGTAACGGAGACCCATGGCGAACGTGCCAAGGTCCGCGTCAATTTTAAAGAAACTACCGAACGGGGGCTGCGGGCTTACATCGACTGCTGGAATCCTATCAGCGCCCATCCGGGAGATAATGTGATCATAGAGTACCGCAAGGTGGATGAACGCAAGGCGAAATGGTTCCAGATTATGCTGCCCATTTTATGTCTGGCGGCCGGTGGTATTTTCGGATATGCCCTGGCCGGCTATTTTAAGATGGACTTTTGGTTCTGGCCCTTTGTGGGCGGCAGCATAGTGGTCTGGATGTATATTGCTTACAATTACATCAAAATCTTCCGCAGGGATGCCATCAGCGCAAAAGAACAGCTGACCGTAACGGAAATCGAACCGGCAGAGTACCTGATCAACACAGAAGAGGAAGTCGAAGAACTGGCTGAAAAGCCCAAGTCATTCTTATATAGTGGCAGGTAAGGATTACCTGTGCGGGAAACGTTTGAACAAACGGAGCGTTAGGTGAACGCTGTGCTAGCGTTTCCTGTACAGGTGCTTTAAAAATTAATTCTTAAAGAAGTAAAGGAGATGATAGTTTGTCAGATTTTAAAATTAAAGAGATGAGCGAAGAGGACCGGCCACGGGAACGGTTGTGCAATAAAGGGGCTGAAGCCCTGTCCAACGCGGAACTGCTGGCAATCCTGATCGGCAGCGGCACGAAAGAGCATTCCGCCCTGCGTATTGCCGAAGAGATGACCCGGAACGAAGGGTTATACCGGCAGGTGGCCCGCTGGCACAGGGTGCAGGAATTCAGGCACATCAAAGGCCTTGGCAATGCCAGAGCTGCCCGCATTTTAGCCGCGATGGAACTGGGAAGGCGAATAGCCTGCGCATCAGCCATTGACTCCGAGCATATCGCCTCGCCGGGCGACGGAGCGCAATATCTGATGGGCAGACTACGAAATGAGACTCATGAAAAGTTTATCGTCCTGCTGTTAAATACAAAGAACCGGATCATTAAAACCGAACAGATTGCGGAGGGATCCCTGACCAGCGCCGTGGTGCACCCCAGGGAGGTGTTCGCACCTGCTGTGACAGCGCACGCGGCCTGCATCCTGGTGGCCCATAACCACCCGTCGGGGGACCCGTATCCCAGCACGGAGGACCGCAAGCTGACCCGTGCGCTGGAAGAAGCGGGAAGCGTTCTGGGAATCCCGCTGCTGGATCATCTGGTCATCGGTGACGGGCGGTATTACAGCTTCAAGGAACATGGCGATCTGTAGTCTGGCCTGTTGAAAGATTGAAATTACAATGGTTTCCGGGCAGTTTTCCGCAAAGGCGGGGGCTGTACGGCTTTTGAAAGATTATATGGGGTGAAAGCAGTATGTTTAGCATATTCGGCAGATTTTCCCACGATTTGGGAATCGATCTCGGCACCGCTAATACGCTGGTGCATTGCAAAGGAAGAGGGATCATTATCCGTGAGCCTTCGGTAGTGGCCGTGGACAGCGAAACTAACGAAGTGCTGGAAATCGGCGCGGAGGCCAAGCAGATGATCGGGCGCACGCCGGGCAACATCATTGCCATCCGTCCCATGAAGGACGGGGTCATTGCGGATTTTGACATTACCCAGTCCATGCTGAAATATTTTATCCATAAAGCCATCGGGTATCATTCCCTGGTACGGCCCCGTATCGTTGTCGGTGTTCCCAGCGGCGTGACGGAAGTGGAAAAACGCGCTGTTGTGGATGCGGCGATTCAGGCGGGAGCCCGGGAAGCCTATCTGATTGAGGAACCCATGGCGGCGGCTATCGGAGCCGGTCTTCCGGTACAGGAGGCTACCGGAAGCATGGTTGTCGATATTGGCGGCGGCACCTGTGAGGTGGCGGTCATTTCCCTGGGCGGCATCGTGGTATCCCGTTCCATCCGTACCGGCGGGGATGCCATCGACGACGCGATTTCCCGTTATATCCGCAAGACATTCAGCCTGTTGATCGGCGAGCGTACGGCGGAACAGATCAAAATCACGTTAGGCACGGCCATGTTTGTTGACAATCCGGATACCATGGAAATCCGGGGCCGCGACCTGGTCAGCGGTCTGCCTAAGAATCTGACAATCAATGCCAACCAGGTTTGCACGGGCATTGCGGAACCGGTTGCGAGTATCGTGGACGCGGTGCGCAATACGCTGGAAAGGACGCCGCCGGAACTGGCTTCGGATATCATCGACCACGGTATAATCATGACAGGCGGTTCTTCTTTGCTGCGGAATCTTGACAAACTGATCAGCAAGGAGACCGGCATGCCGGTATACGTCAGTGACGAAGCGCTGGCCTGCGTAGTGTTGGGAACTGGTATCTGCGTGGAGAATATTGACACATATAAGAAAGGCTTTATGGCTTCCAGCAGCAAGCTGTAAGTGATAGGGCCCCGGATGGTAGATTATGAAAAAGCAGCAGTTTGTGACGGTGCTGGCCGTTCTGGGTATATGTGCCTGCATGGTACTGGCTGTGCATCAGCGGTGGCGCTTCCCGTTAGTGAACGCGGTTGTGAACACCGTGTTGCTGCCTGTAAATGCGGTAGTCCGCCAGATAAATGACGCGGTTCTTTCGTTTCGTGAAAACCGGCGGCTGAATGCCACCTTACAGGAAGAGAACAGCCGGCTGAAAAAGGAATTGGATAATCTTCGCAGTACGGAATACCGTTTGAAACAGCTGGAGGCTGAAAACACAGAATTGCTGGCGATGGCAGGTTACAGGAAGCAGAGGGATGAACTGACGCTGCTGCCGGCCCGTGTGATTGGCGTGAGCCTGGGCGACCTGCATGAATATTTCTTTTTGGATAAAGGCAGCGCTGACGGGGTGCTCGCCGGCATGGTGGTAACTACCAGTGAAGGGATGGCCGGTGTGGTGGATCAGGTTTACCGTCACTACAGCCGTTTTATGCTGATTTCCGCAAACCGGTCCCGCATCGGGATCAGGGTGTTGCGAAAAGAATCCCGCGCCGTAGGCGTACTGACAGGTCAGGGACCGAACCGCTCCCTGCTGCAGGGGGAATATTTTGGCCGGGATGATGACGTGCAAACCGGCGATATGCTGGTGACCAGCGGCATTGGCGGTAAATATCCGGCAGGCTTGTTCGTTGGTACGGTGAGAGGTGTAGAAGCTGATGTTACAGGTCTGCAGAAGCTGGTTCAGATCGAGCCGGCAGCCGACCTCAGCCGTCCGGACAGGGTGTTTGTTATTTTACAGGAAGATGTAAAGCGTCGTATCGAAAAAGAAATAGCGGAAGAAGCCGGGGAGGCCAAACCACGACTTCTTTGGGATGTTTTGGGGGCAATCTGTTTTTCGACTTGCCCTTGCTTTTTATTTATAGTGTGGGATTGTTTTACGGTGCCCGGGCCGGTCTTCTCTGCGGTCTTGCCTTTGGCCTGCTGCAGGATATTTCTTCTCCCGCGGTGTTTGGCTTTTATTTGCTGACGCGCGGGCTGGTGGGATATGGTACCGGCAGCATCAAGGAAATGATCTTCAAAAACAACTACGGGTATCATGTACTGATTATCGGCTTCATCAGTCTGTTGCTGCGCGCTTTATATGCCGTGCCGGTAGTCTGGCTGGCCGGATTTGGGAAAGCAGCGCTTTTCCTGTATCTGCAGGATTCGCTTCTGTATTGCCTGGGAAATATGCTGCTGGTGCTGCCTGTCACACGTATCCTGCTGGCCTTGTACCGTTGGGTGGCCGAGGACGATCTGACATATTAAATAAAGATTATGCAGGGGAGTGACCGGGGTTCCGGAACGGGAAGTAACGGGACGGAATTATTGTGAGTTTGAAAGGGTTATTGCGTTGCTGAACCATACCAGTGGGGATCGGTTAAAAAAGATGCTTGCGGCGGCGCTGGCTGTTTTTGTGGTCTTAGGCGGCAGGCTGGCCTGGCTGCAGCTCTATAAAGGATTGTATTATGGGAAACAGGCTGACGGCAACCGTATGCGCAGCACGGTGATCATGGCGCCCCGGGGCCGGATTATGGATGTGCACGGCAAGGTGCTGGCAGACAGCTCGCCGGGGTACGTGCTCAGCCTGCAGGCAGGGCATTCCTTTTCGGATGCGGAAGTGAATCTGCTGGCCCGCCTGTTGGCAATGCAGCCAAATGTGATCCGGGAAAAAGCTGACCGGGCGGCGGAGACTTATGAGCAGATCATGATCAAGAGCGAACTGACGCCTCAGGAGATTACATCGCTGGAAGAACATCTGAAGGACCTGCCGGGCATTTCGCTGAACCTGCAGCCTATGCGGCATTATCTGTACGGCACATCGGCGGCTCATGTTTTAGGTTATGTAGGTGAAGTTTCGGAAGAGCAGATAAAGCAGGGTAAATATAAAGGCCTTTCCCCCGGCAGTATTGTGGGGAAGGAAGGCCTGGAGTTTGTCTATGACGCGGTGCTGCGGGGACAGACCGGGCGCAGGACGGAAGAAGTAGATGTAAGGGGCCGTGTAGTGCGCGAACTGGCAGGACAGGCTCCTGTTTCCGGGAAAGGTCTGGTGCTGACGCTGGATTTTGCTTTGCAGCAGGATCTGGAACGGGTGCTGGATAAACAGATGGCCGCTTTGCGCAGCAGCGGGATCGCGCCCAATGCCTACGGGGCGGCGGCGGTGGCTATGGATCCAAACACCGGCGCGGTGCGGGCGCTGGTTTCCCGTCCGGGGTATGACCCTAACTGGTTTGTGGGCGGAAACTGATCAATGAAAATGTGTTCCACCCGCTGACGAATAAAGTCATTAACGGCGAATATCCGGCCGGTTCTACCTTTAAGGTGGTGACAGGTTCGGCGGCGCTGGACAAACATAAAGTGACGCCGGAAGAGTTGATTTTTGACTCCGGGAAACACTGGCTGGCAGACATGGGCAATGCCGGCGGTGAAGCCCTGGGATGGATTAATTTCCAGACCGCCTTCGCCATGTCGGATAATGTATATTTTTATGAAATGGGGCGCAGGGCCGGTATTGAAAACCTGAACTCCTATGCAGCGCAATATGGGTTTGGCAGGCCTACCGGCATTGAATTGGCCGGAGAGTCATCCGGGCTGATTGCCGGACCGGCGGCCAAGAAAAAGGTGTTTAACGAAGACTGGACGTTAGGTGATACCTTCAATGCGGCCATCGGGCAGGGCCTGACCCTGGTAACGCCTATCCAGATCTGCCAGATGCTGGCAGCGGTGGCGGCTGACGGAGTGATCCATCCCCCCTATCTTGTGGAGAGGGTGGTCAATGCGGACGGCAGTGTGTATGAAACGCCGGAGCGGCCCCAAAGCCGCAGGCTGGAACTGGAGCCCCGGACCATTCAGCTGATCCAGAAAGGGCTGAAGGGAGTAACCCAGCCGGGAGGTACCGGCGCCTGGTTTGCCGGTTTGCCGGTTCCTGTGGCAGGCAAGACCGGGACTGCGGAGAATCCTCACGGGCAGGATCATGGCTGGTTCATCGCCTATGCGCCGGCGGAGAAACCGGACCTGGTCATTGCCTGTATCGTGGAACAGGGAAGCTACGGAGCTACGGCTTCCGGCCCTGTCGTATATGAAGTGCTGGAAGATTACCTTACAGGAAAGTTGAAAGCGGAGAGGAAATAATACATTGCGCCGGTATTTACGCAATCTGGACTGGATTTTAATATGGACCGTTCTGCTGCTATGCGTTACCGGCATGGTACTGATTGCCAGCGCTACCCACGGGGATGCGCTGGTGGCAGGACACAACCGCTTTGTACAGCGGCAGGGGATTTTTCTGTTGGTGGATGTCCTTCTGGCCATCGGGATTATTTCCCTTGACTACCATTCATTAAAGCGGATTGCCCTGCCTTTATACGGCTTCACGGTATTGCTGCTGTTGGGGGTTATGTTTTTCGGTCATGCCAGCCTGGGGGCGCAGCGCTGGATCCAGATCGGTCCGGTGACCTTCCAGCCCAGCGAATTTTCCAAAGCGTTTATGATTGTATGTCTGGCCGCGTTTTTGGATGAACGCAGCGAGTATCTGGAACAGTGGCGGGATTATCTGCCGGCCTGTCTGTTTATACTGATCCCCTTTGTACTGGTGTTGCGGCAACCGGATCTGGGAACGGCCCTGGTCTTTGCGGCTATCGCCTTTTCCATGTTTTGGGTGTGCGGATTTAAGGTCAGATGGATTGCTGTCCTGGCCGGGGTGTTTGCCTGTGCGGCCCCGGTGTTATGGCAGTTTTTGCATGAATACCAGAGAAACCGTATCCGTGTTTTTCTGGATCCGGAGCTGGATCCTTTCGGCGCCGGATACCATGTAATCCAGTCTAAGATTGCCATCGGCAGCGGCATGCTGTGGGGCAAAGGCTGGATGCAGGGAACCCAGAGCCAGCTGGATTTTTTGCCGGAGAACCATACGGATTTTATCTTTGCGGTAGCCGGGGAAGAGTTCGGTTTTGTCGGTGCTGTTATCATTTTATTGCTGTATATGATATTAATCTGGCGAGGCATGACGATTGCGCTGAACGCGGAGGACCGCTTTGGCGCCTTGCTGGCCACAGGCATCACGGGTATGTATCTGTTCCACGTGCTGGTAAACGTGGGTATGACCATCGGCATCATGCCGGTGACGGGGGTGCCGCTGCCGTTTCTCAGCTACGGGGTCAGTTCCCTGACTACCAATATGCTGTTGGCAGGGGTATTATTGAATATTAATGTACGGCACACACGGTTGCAGTTTTAGTTGATGATTTGGAGGCTCTCACATGAACAAGGAACTGTCCATTGACATGCTGGCGGCGGTAAAGAAGCCTGCCCGGTATACCGGCGGGGAGTTTGGCAGTATTTTCAAGGAAGAGGCAGAGGTTAGGATCGCCCTGGCATTTCCCGACGTGTATGAAGTGGGCATGAGCTATCTGGGTTTTAAAATTTTATATCATCTGGTCAATAAGATGGAGGGCATTGCGGCGGAACGTGCCTATGCTCCCTGGATCGATATGGAACAGCTGATGCGGGAACGCAGGATCGTGCTCACCACACTGGAAACCAAAAAGGCTCTTTGTGAATGTGATCTGGTGGGCTTCACCCTGCAGTATGAGCTGAGCTACACCAATATCCTGAACATGCTGGACCTGGGCGGTGTTTCTGTCCTTGCGGCGGAGCGTGGGGAAGAGGAGCCCTTTGTGGTAGTTGGGGGGCCTTGTGTCTTCAATCCGGAGCCTCTGGCGGATGTGATTGATTTTGCCATATTGGGTGAAGGGGAAGAAGCGCTGCCGGAAGTACTGTCCTGTTACCGTAACTGGAAGCGGGAGGGAAAACCGGGAGGCAGGCAGGAGTTTCTGCACCGTGTAGCGCGGATTCCCGGCGTCTATGTTCCTTCGTTTTATGATGTAACTTACAATGAAGATAATACGATACAGGCAGTGACTCCTAATACACCGGATGCACCGGCCACCGTGACCAAACGGGTGGTGGCGGATTTAAATAAAGTAGATTTTCCCACGGCGCCGGTAGTTCCGTTTGGGGAAATCGTCCACGACCGGATCATGCTGGAAATGTTCCGGGGTTGCAGCCGTGGCTGCCGTTTCTGCCACGCGGGGATGGTGTACCGGCCCGTGCGGGAGCGCCGGCCTGAAGTGTTGCGGGAGCTTGCCCATAAGCAGGTGGACAATACGGGCTACGAGGAAATCTCTCTGGTGTCGTTAAGCACGGCAGATTATTCCTGCCTGGGACCGTTTCTGGATAACATGATTGCAGATTTTCAGGACAGGAAGGTCAGTGTGTCTTTGCCCAGTCTGCGGATTGACGCGTTCAGTGTGGACGTGGCCAAAAAAGTGCAGGCAGTGCGGAAGAGCGGTCTGACCTTTGCGCCGGAAGCAGGCAGTCAACGGATGCGTGACGTGATCAACAAGGGCGTTACGGAAGAGGATCTGCTGCACGCGGTAAGCGCGGCCTTTGCCAACGGCTGGAAAAAAGTAAAACTGTATTTCATGATCGGCCTGCCCGGTGAGACGGATGAGGACGTGCTGGCCATTGCCCAGCTGGCGAAAAAGGTACAGTGGAAGTTTAAAGAGATTACAGGCAAAGGGGGCTGCCAGGTAACCATCAGTGCGTCCTCCTTTGTGCCGAAACCCTATACGGCGTTTCAGTGGGCACCGCAGGATACGCTGGAGGAGATTCGCAGGAAGCAGGGTCTTCTGATTGAGGCAACACGGGTCAAAAATATTACCTTCCAGTATCATGACGGCAAGACCAGTATTATGGAAGGCATCTTTGCCCGGGGGGACCGCCGTCTGGGCAAGGCTTTGTATCTGGCCTGGCAGCGCGGGCAGCGTTTTGACGGCTGGGCGGATGTGTTTGATTTTGAACGCTGGCAGCAGGCGCTGCAGGACTGCGGACTGAATCCGGATTTTTATAATCACCGGGTGCGGGGCGAGAATGAAGTGTTCCCCTGGGAGCATCTGCAGCCTGCGGTGAACCGGGCATTCCTGGCCAGTGAGTATAAAAAGGCAAAACAGGGCTTGCTGACGGCCGACTGCCGGCAGGGCCGCTGCAACGGCTGCGGTGTGTGCCAGCGTCTGGGTGTTCCGGTCATGGACTGGAGCGGAAGAGCCTATGACGCAGCAAAAGAAAAAGGCTTTGCGACCCTGGCGGAAAAGATGGCCGGCGGGGATAACGAAAGCTACAGCGCCGCAACCCAACGGCCCGGTCTGCCGAAAGAAGGAGGTGAGGCGGAATGAAGCTGCGGTTTCAGATTACCAAAGAGAAAGAAATCCGTTTCATTTCCCACCTGGAATATGTGCGTACCATTGGCCGGGCGATACGGCGGGCCAAGTTGCCTGCGGCCTACTCTCAGGGGTTTAATCCTCATATGAAATATTCCCTGGCCTCTGCGTTAGGCGTGGGGGTGGTCAGCTATGCGGAATTTGTGGAACTGGAACTGACGGAACCGGTCCATCCGCTGGAAGCGGCAGAAGCGTTGCAGAAAGCACTGCCCCGGGGCATCCGGGTGCTGGCAGTGGACGCGGTGGATAACAGTGCCCCAGCTCTCATGAGCGTGGCCGGAGGCGCAGAGTATCGGGTGACGCTTCCCTGGACGGGGGACATTGCGCCGGCGGTGGAGGCATTTAACCGGGCAGAAGCCGTGTTTTTTGAAAAACAGGCTCCCAAAGCCAAAGAAAAAGTCAAGCGAATTGATGTGAAGTTTTATATATCCGAACTGTCGGCGGTGCAGCGGGAAAATGAAACAGAGCTGCATTTTCATTGCCGCATCACCCATAACGGCAGTATGAAAGCAGTGGATCTGCTCAATACACTGAATGAACAGTACGGTTTGCAGCTGCCTGTGGAAAAGGCGGATATCGAACGGCTGGATTTGTACCGGGTGGATGAGACGGGAAACAAGTGGCCCATGCTGGACACGTTGTTTGAACAGGGTTAATTATAAGACGGCACAGGCTGAATATATGTGTTGCCAATGTAAACGGAAGTTAAGGTTCCGTATTTCATCAGATAAAAAGACAGACAAGGAGGGGAAACCAATGCCGCAGCAGATCATCATCAGCAGTACCCCGGAGGAAGTCCGGATGGGACTGGTGAATAATGGAATATTGCAGGAATTTATGGTGGAACGGGCCATGTCTGCTCATCTGGTAGGAAGCATCTTTCTGGGCCGGGTCAGCAATATTGTAAAGGGAATTCAGGCTGCCTTCATTGATATCGGGCTGGAACGGAATGCGTTTTTGTATCTGGGTGATTCCAAAGACCTGACAGAAGGCGCTTCCGTTATAATCCAGATTACCAAAGACCCGAGAGGGACAAAGGGCCCGACGGCCAGCCGGGAAATTACGTTTCCGGGTCACTATGCCGTGTTATTCCCGTTTTCAGATAATATCGGAATCTCCCGGAAGATAACGGATGAAGAAGAAAGAAACAGGCTGCGGAGCCTTGCGGAAAAATTGAGACCTCCGGGCATGGGGATTGTACTGCGTACGGAGGCCGAAGGCATCGGGGCAGAAGTTTTAGAAACGGATATCAGCAACCTGCTTGCCGAATGGAACGTTGTGGAAGCCAGGGTGAAACGGGCGAAAGCTCCGGCGTTCCTGCACCGGGAACTTGATTTGTCAGTGCGCATGGTGCGGGATTATTTTACCAGGGATGTAAAAGAAATCGTGGTGGATAATCCGGAAGCGTTCCAGCGGATACAGGCCTTGCTGGCAGAGATGAAAGATGCAGAAGATACGGAAATCAAGCTGTGGGACAACGGGGAAGATGTGTTTTCCGGTTTTGGCCTGGGGGATACGCTGGCTTCCCTGGCTGACCGGAGGGTTGAACTTCCCAGCGGAGGCTACCTGGTCATCGATCATACTGAGGCCATGACTGTCATAGACGTGAACAGCGGCAGTTACAGCGGAAAAAACAATCTGGAAGAAACGATTATGGAGATCAACCGGCAGGCTGCCCGGGAGATTGCGCACCAGCTGCGCCTGCGGGATATTGGCGGTATCATTGTAGTTGATTTTATTGATATGCACAGTGAAGAGAACCGTCAGGAGGTTCTGGCCGTGCTGGAAGATTCTTTCGCCGGTGACAAGATGAGACCCCGGATTCAGGATATTACAGTATTGAACCTGGTGGAAATAACCCGGAAAAAATCAAGGCAGAATCTGGAAGCGGTGCTGTTTTCCGATTGTCCGGTGTGCAGCGGGAGCGGGCGGGTGCAGTCTAAAGAAGCCATTGCTCTGGAGATCAAACGCCGGATCCGCGGCTTGCTGAAGAAGCAGGGGAGCGCGAAGGAGATTCTGGTGGTAACGCATCCGCTGGAAACGGAGTATCTGCAACAGTATTTAGTAAAGGACTGGAACCGGGAACTGTCCTGCCATATTACAGTGGAAGCAGACGCGTCACTGCATGTGGAAGCCTTTATGATAATGGATAACAGCGGGAATTAGCCGGTCTTGTTGTTTATAAGCCTGTCGGCGGCATGTAAAAACGCCTTATTTTTTCCGGAGTCCGGCAAAATGGGGCGTTTTTTTGTTTTTTCTGTAAAAAAAGTTAAAAATCGCGATTTTTTTTGTTGACTTTCCACTAAATATGCTATAATACAAGTATAATAACTCTATCTATAGTTGTTTACAGTATCATTAGTAATTATTCGGAGGGATGACAATGAAAAAATTAGTTTCTTTGATCGTCGGTCTGGCTTTATGCCTTGGGCTGACCTCTTTTGCCTTTGCGGAAGGCCCTGCGCCGGTTGCGTCGGAACAGCTGGATGCTATTGAGACAGCGCTGTACGGAACCCACCAGAGCAGTTCCATGATGGAACGTATGGAAAGCCTGGAAGACGACATCTATGGTACGCCGGCTTCCGGCCGCAATATTTTAGACCGTATCCAGAGCACTTACGAATATATCTGTGGCACAAACGGCGGCAACGGAAGCTTTTTGCAGAAACTGAACGGCGCTGACAGCCGTCTGAATGCCAGAGTGACTGCCGGACCCGCAAAAACCCGGATCGAAGAACTGGAAAATACTCTGTTCGGGCAGATTCAGGGCGGTTCCCTGAACCAGCGTCTGGACCGTCTGGTGGAAACCACATATGCCGGCGGCAAGGTTCCGGTAGAAGCAGTGGTATTGCCGAAAGATTCCCTGGTTAAAATTGAGTTTACTTCTCCCTTAAGCAGCAAGAATGCCCAGCCCGGCGACCCGGTCAAATTCCGCGTAGCAGATAATCTGTATGTGAATGATGTATTGGTGCTGTCCAAGGGGGCTGAGGGTGTAGGTGAAGTTTCCAAGGTAGTACAGCCCCGCAGCTTTGGCCGGGATGCCCGTATTGATGTAAAATTCAGCCATGTGTTCGCAGTTGACGGAAGCCATGTTCCCATTTATATTGGAAAATTGGCGCAGCAGGAAGCGAAAACCGCTATTGGCGCAGCAGGAGCCACGATTGGCGGTATGATTGTATTGGGGCCTATCGGTGCTGTTGGCGGTGCTTTTGTTACCGGTAAGTCCAAAACAATTGAAGCGGGTTCCGTTACCTATGTGCAGGTAGTAGAGGATCAGAAGATCAGCGGTATCGTATATCAGGAGGCATCTGCCGCAGGGGCTGAGAGCTGAGCAATAAAAAAGCTCACGTGGAAGCAGGATGGTTATGCGCATGATAAATTGAACATCTGCCAGCCGTTTGCCCATCGGATAATTTCAAAATTATAATGTGAAATACCAGCGTAACGGAAGTGCGCTGGTATTTTTTTTTGCAATTTTATGTTATAATATCTAATGGATATTTATTGACATGTGGAGGATTCCATGAAAAAACAGTTAATGGCATCTGTGCTGCTGGCCAGTATGATGTTTGCAGTTCCTGGCTATGCCGACAATGAACTGATGTCTGACGGAAGCGATTCTTATGATAAATACAAATCGCCGCTGGAACAGTCCTATGGTCCGATTGTGAATGATCGCCCCAAAGCAGAATCTGCTGATGATGGCGAGGCTTTTGCGCAGGCTGCCGGTCAGCTGACACAGAGAACAGTTTCCAATATAGGTGTTTCTGATCAA
>CADCHY010000042.1 GCA_902801365.1 uncultured Succiniclasticum sp. | reverse complement strand
TATGCTTGCTATGGATTCTTATTTTTCTCTTTTGCATTATGCGTCAGGGGAAGAAGTGGTTGCAGATGCTGAATGGAAATACTTCCTGGATTGTCTGAACGGTAACAGAGTTTATAGTCTTGATGAGAAATTACAGATGACCGATAATAACAGCGTCGGTGGATCAGTTTGACAAATTCGGATTTTTATTAGGTATACGATAGGGCGAAAATGGAGTATCGTATAACTAATACCGGCTTAGTGTTTTATACCGGTTACTTTTTATGCATTTTTAAAAACGTGTTTAATTATACCAGGAAGAATCTGTGAAAGGAAGGTTAGTAATTATGGATCTGTCAAAAACTGCTGAAGCATTAAAAAAGCGCGGTTATGAAGTGAGTTGCTTTGCTACGTCGGCAGAAGCCGCCGAATATCTGAATAAGAATATTGACGGTCGGACCGTGGGGTTCGGTGATTCGGAAACATTGCTGCAGATGCATCTGTTTGAAATGCTTCAGAGCCATAATGATGTGTATCATCCTATGTATCCGCGGGAGGGTAAGGGCTTTTTCTCCACGGCACGGGACTGCCTGACCACGGAAATCTTTTTGCTTTCCGCCAACGGATTGGCCGAGACCGGCGAGATCGTAAACATTGACGGAACCGGGAATCGTATCGCAGGCTCGCTGTTTGGGCACAGAAAAGTGTATTTTGTCATCAGCCGCAATAAGATTTGTCCCACCCTGGAGGATGCGGCGTACCGTGCCCGTAATATTGCGGCACCCATGAACGCCCAGCGTCACGGTTACAAAACTCCCTGCGCAGTGAAGACGGACCGCTGTTACGACTGCCACAGTCCGCAACGCATTTGCAGCGCGCAGGTCATTTACTGGCGGAAGATGAACCATACAGCAATGGAAGTTGTATTAATCGATGAGGACATGGGATATTAAAATACTTGTGTTTCCGGATATTGGATTTTTATTCTGAATTGATTATAATATAAATACAATAATTCAATACAGTTACTATTACAGGGCAGGCAAGTTAAGATTCTTATCTTACTTGCTTCCTGTTTTGTTATGTGTCTTTGAGGTTTTTTGTATGTTTTACCGATGTTTAATGATGCTGTTTTCTTTTGCTGTTGGTCTTCTCTTTTATTATTTAAAAATTCCTATACCGTTTATGCTGGGAGGAATCATCACAGCAGCCACGGTAAAATTCTTTATCAGAAATGAAATGCGCTGGCCGGTTTTGTGGCGTAATTTTGGGCTTGTTATTGCCGGATATGGGATTGGACGTGATTTCACGCAAAACACTTTAATACGTATGTCAGAACAGCTTGCCGGTGTTTTTGGCGCTGCTTTTATAGCAATAGGGATATCTGTTTTTACAGCATGGGTTACCGACAAATTCGGATTTGTCGTGCTACATTGCAAACCTGACACGTTTGTCGCGTGTCAGGTTTTATATTTTGCCAGAGGGCTCTTTACATATTGGCAAATATATTGTACAATAAACAGGACAAAAGGAGGCGAGAATATGCTGGCTGTTAATTATTCAACGTTACGAAACAACCTGAAAGCGTATTGTGATAAAGCGACAGACGAATCTGAAACGGTGATAGTGACACGGAAAAATGAAAAAAATGTTGTTATTATGAGTTTGGAAAAATACAACAATCTGCGGGAAAATCTGTTCCTGATGCAAAACCGGAAAAACTATCAGCACATTTTGCAAGGGATTGAGGAGCTGGAACAAGGTCAGACAGTCACTAAAGTGGCAGAAGATCTGGAGGAGTTTTTAATTGAATAGAACTTTTTCCAGACAGGGATGGAATGATTTTGTGGAGTGGGTGAATGAGGACCGCAAAGTTGCCCGGAGGATTATTTTGCTGCTGAATGATATTGAACGCAACGGTAATGAAGGTCTGGGTAAGCCGGAAGCGTTGCGCAACCGCTTATCCGGTTACTGGAGCAGGCGGATAACGGAAAAGGATCGTTTGATTTATCGCTTTGATGAGAACACGATTTATATAGCAGCTTGTAAAGGGCATTATGACTGACTGAAAACGCAAATGTATATCACATACAAATCGTTGTTTAGCGGAGGGGAATATGCTCAGTCAAAATGTAAAAGATTATATTGATAAGCATTCTTTTTGCTCAGAATATCTATTCAAAGACTGGGAATCGTTTTTGGAGATCCTCTATGCGGAAGGTGGTCGCATTTCATCCATATCCTGGTGGGACTACTGTAAAAAGTCAGAACAGCGTTTTTCTGTAGGCAGCGGCGGATATAGCGATCCAGAGAATCCGGAATATATGTATGCCGAGACTCATCTGTTCAAAGATGGTTTAGAAACAAACACGCTTGCTGAAATAAAGGAATACATAATCAGGGAAAAGAAGGCGGGCTTTCGATACGGCAGTAAATATAAAAGTCATAATCTTGTGCCTTCATTCCAAATTGCTGACTGGTAAATTCAGATTTAGTGGAGGCAAATTTGCACAGTCAAGTCGCTTCCCTACGCCTGCAACTGCTTATTGACGGAAAATGGCATGCGGATTATGTGCGCCTTCGAATGAAAGCGATTAAGGAGTAGACATGAATAGTATGAAGATGTATCAGGTTTCCACACTGCAAGCTCTGATGCTTGGATATTCGAGGGCTGTTATATCCGTTTCAGAGTTGCTTAACCACGGTAATATCGGGCTTGGCACATTCAAAGACGTAGATGGCGAAATGATCGTACTTGACGGTTCCTGTTACAGAGCTATGGAAAACGGTGATGTTGCAGAGGCAGAACCAGACCGTGGCGTTCCGTTTTCTACTGTTTGCGTGATGAAAGAGAGTACCCCTATAGAATTCGGCTGTATTAATAACATAGAAGAACTGAAGACAGCGCTTAATATTATTATTGATTCCCACTTTGGCCTTAACAGTATGCATATAGCTCGTATTGATGGAGAATTTGATATTGTTGATGCCAGGTCGGAATCAGGCTATGAGTCCGTGCATGTGGACCTGAAAACAATACTTGGGAAAACCCAGAAAGCTTTTAAATTTGAAAAAATTAAGGGCACTCTTGTCTGTGTCTATTTTCCTGACTATATGGACGGAATCAATGCCTTCGGATGGCATTTGCATTTTATATCCGATGACAGAGCGCATGGCGGGCATGTGTTTGACATTGTCATGAAATCGGGAAAAGGACAGATTTCAAAAATCAACTCGATAGAAATTAAACTCCCGGAAGGGCCGATGTTTGACACTTACACCTTAAAAGAGGCGTCAGAAGAGGAAATAAAGGCTGTTGAGCAGGGGCACGGCACTGAATGACAGTGTATTGCTTGCTTGTCCATGAGTAGATCACCTCACTTGGTAGAGTTGGTTTAATAAGTCCAAAAACTACAGTTCAAAAAGTCCAAGGTAATTATCTCATGACTGATATAGAAGAGGAACATTTCATCATTGAAATATCGCCCATAAAGTTGAGATGGACTATATAGGCAAATTCAGCTTTTTCAAGAAAATGAATGTTGAAAGATAAACAAATGGAAGAGGAAAAAATGATGAACAAGCAGGAAAGGCCATATATTTTTTGTCATATGGAAACATCACTGGACGGAAAGATTATGGGTAAGTATCTATGGATTGAGGAAACGAACGCAGAGGAAGATTCTTTCTATGCCCTGTTCGCTGGCGAAAACGCGGCGTACAAGCCTCAGGCGCTGCTGAATGGGCGTATAACGGTGGAAGATAATTTTACTTTCTACCAGAAACCGGAACTGAAAGAAAATTTCGAACCTGTGCCGGAAGGCGATTTCTTGCCACAGAACCCGGGCACAGACTTTTATCTGATTGTTGCCGACCCTTCGGGAAAGGTTGCATGGCAAAATGGCGTTCTGGATGATTTTTACGGACATCAAAAGGCACAGGTCGTGGAGTTGGTTACGGAAAAAGCTTCCGAAGCTTATAAAGCATATCTGCGTGAGAAGGGGATAAGCTATCTTGTGTGCGGCAAGGAACATATTGATGCTCCCTTGGCCTGCCGTAAAATTAAGGAAACGCTGAAAGTGGAAACGTTGATGTTGGGGGGCGGCGGCACCATCAACTGGAGTTTCATCCAGCAAGGGCTCGTGGATGAACTGAGCGTGGTCATTGCACCGGCAGCAGATGGAAATACCTCGACGCAGACATTGTTCATGGCCAAGGCCGGGCTTTCGGATGATCAGCCGGTGGTGTTCAAACCGCAGGACGTTAAGCTTATGCCCGATGGAAAGGTGTGGCTGCGCTATCTGGTAGATGGGAAGAGCGCCCACGATTTTGCACACGATAGCGAATATCAGGAAGTTCAGGAAATGCTGGCTCGCCAGCATGTGCGGTAGGAGAAGGGACGGAAAAATGGAATTTGTTTATTTGGTGAAAATTTATGATTCAACAGGCAGGTTGCTGCCTGTTGTGACCGCATTTGCTACCAGACAGGGAGCGGAAGCTTACGTACATGATTTTTTGCCAACAGGCAAATATCAGGATGGGGCTGTTGCATGTAAAGCAGAAATTGTGAAGACAGAGGTAAGAGAATAAATTCGTGTTTTGTTCAACAGCCGTAGATTTTTCTGCGGCTGTTTTGTTATAATTAAGTAAATCAAAGTGAATCGTGCAAACCGTGATTTGGAGGCAAGTGATGAAAATGGATAAGGAGGTGTATGTATGCCTGTTTTCAACTTTAACTCAGACACAGAACCTTCCGGAAAGAAGGGGAGTTTTACTTATCCGGTAAGCGTTCCGGTAGATGGTCTGCCGTTTGTAAGACTTCATGTTACCGGTCAGATTGCGTATGAGATAACGGATCCAATGAGGAATAATGCAGTTGGCGCAAGAATTCCCCAGACGTTGTATCTGGCGCTGAAAGAAGTATTCCTAAAAGGTGTGCCCGGTGTAGATCCACGGGAGATTCCGATGCATGAAGCAGACCTTTTTAACATGCTGCGGCAAGGCACTCTTTCCCCTATGATTGAGAATTTGGGTATCCGGCCTGTCGCTGTAAAAATTAACAGCGTCAGCACTGAGTCCATGATGAGGTTGTTCATGGAGGCCCAGCAAAAGGCCCAGGCTCAGCAGGCCGGTACAGGACCATGGTCCTGCCCGAACTGCGGAGCACAGAACAAAGGCCGCTTCTGTGAGTACTGCGGAAGTCCTAAACCGTAAAATTTGTGTTTTGCCATAATTCAAATATACGGCACTTCATTTCCGCCATATTAAGGAGGCGCAAAGATGGGAATCAGTAAACGGTTTTGCATGTTGCTGGCTGCGTTGCTGTGTCTGTTGTTTTCCGTTCCGGCCCTGGCCATGCTGCCCCGGCCGGGCGTCTATGAAAAGACAGACGGTTCCGGACGGGTAACGGCCCGCATGTTTATCATTTCACTGCACGGTAAAGGGTGCACCATGCCCGGGTCCCTCACAATGCAAACATCCTCCGGCTCCCCGATTATCGCCCTGCAGGCGATGGACGCGGACGGCAGCGTGACGGAAGAGCTGGCCACCACCTACATCGGGAAGACCCGGACGGCCGGCGCCGGGGAAACGGGCCTGCGCCTGACCACGGACCAGTTGCGTGCCATGCACCTGACACCTGACGCCTCCGGCCCGTATGAACCGGTTTCCCCGGAAATTTTCAGCACGGCGTTTGGCCGGCAGGTGGAGTTCCGCTTTGAGGAAGAAGGCAAAGCCGGCGCCTATCATTGCGGCGACGCGCTGGACGGTCTGTACGTAAAAAATGACGGCGCGGATCTTCCTTATCCGGTTTCTGCTGTGATATACGCCTATGAAAAAACGTACAACCGTGAGGCGTTTTACAGGACGGGCACGGCGGTGAACCAGTACACCCGCAGGACAGACAGCGGGAATTTCCTGCATGAAAACTACTGGCTTCTGAATATTAGGAAGCCGGACGCATGGACACATCTGATCGCGGAGAAAAACTTCCGCGTTGTACAGGAGAGCTTTGGACAGCACCAGTTCCGTTTCCTGTTAGTGGCCGACAATTACGACCCGGCCTGGCTGAGCGAAGCCTGGAGCGGTTTTAAGGGCTCCGCCCTGACGGATTACTGTGTGTTGTATCTGCATCAGTTCCTTATCCGGAACGCGCCGGAGGTGGTTGAGAATCCTGACATCTATGTGCGCATGACGGATTTTTTCTGCGGGGAAGGCCCCAACGCGGTCACCACCAATGCCCTGTCGGTTTTTCTGGAAGAGGACGGGGAACTGTTGTGCCTGGGTCATGGACCGGTTGCGGATAATGGCGCTATCCGTTTCAGCAAGTGTGTGGGACGCGCCGGCATTAAGGGGGAAGGCGTGCGCCTGCGCCGGCAGCCCAATACCAACTGTGATATCCTGGGTGAGTATGACACCGGCTATCCCCTGACGGTGCTGGGGTTTGTAAAAGAAACCGGGGATCAGTATAACTTCTTTAAATGGGCGAAAGTCCGGCTGGATGACGGAACCGAGGGGTACGTGAGCGGTCAGTTCATCCAGGGGCTGGAGACGTTGGAAAAACCGTGATGAATGTCTTAACCTGAACTGGTTCCACAATCTCCAGGAGGCACGGGAGATAATCGGCCGGTGGAAAGACGGGTACAATATGGTTCGTCCGCATAGCGCGCTGGATCAAAAGACACCGGCAGAATATGCGAAAACATTTTGATTATTGCAGCTATACTAAATTTCCCCGTGGTACATAAAACGGGGGCAGGTTACTTTAGTTCCTGGCTTAGGGAAGCTGCTGTTATGGGACCTGTCATTGTGGCGTTGGAATTCAGTATCATCGCACCACTTGTTCACAGGCTTTCATTCTGGTTCATACACCATGTCAGCCACGACCGGATGCCCGCACCCATTGTGATTTCCGTTGCTACTGTCTGCTGTGTATGCCCAACGGCCAGTGCAGTTGCTATGCTCCTCGTCCGCCACGTTACGGAGAATTTTGGGGCGGTCTGGCTGGCGGCCCTTTCTGCGAATTTTCCCGTTGCATTAGGCTGGCAGCTGCTGGTGGCCGGTCCGCTAGTACGCTATTTGTTTCCCAAACTGAACCGGGCGATAGCAAGGCTGTGATGCCCGGGGTATGGAAGATCTTAAGGGAATTTCATGGACCGGCGCATGAAAATTTCAGGAAATTATGATATAATAATTATGTAGTGAAAACTGCCACGAGAGTGCATTCAGCCGATATTCCGACGGCAGCCGTAATATCATTTTTTATCTGTTGCTCAATCACCTCTCTGCATTATTGGTCACATATTTCTGCCGTAATATATGGAGCCAAAGGAGGTGGTTATTGTGAAACGTGTAAAGTCTGCCTGTATCTTTCAAACTTTGGTGTTTTTCCAGAAACCGGAACCGGGTTACAGCAAAGAAAAGGCGTTGAAGCTGAATCGCGAGGAATTGCAGAAATACAAGGAGGCCCTTGAACACGCAAAGAACCGGTATCAGATTGACGATACGGTCGAGCAGGAGGATGGTTCTCTCGTTGTTCATGTCAGAAAACAGTATACTGATAAAGCCGATGTTTCCGAGTACTTCAAGTAATACCGGGGCCGCCTGTGACTTTCAGGCGGCCTTTACTATAAACGCAGGTGAGTATTATGGCGACAATCAATGAAATCAGGTTGAGAATTCAGGAATTGTATCACGATAATCCGGATATTCATATTGATGTTTCGATGAACCGTCCGAGAATCCATATTGTTAACCAGGAAGCAACCATCAAAGGGGTTTATAAAAACGTCTTTCAAATCAAAACCGGGGGGGAATGCCACACGTTGCAATATTCTGATATTCTGATCAAAAGAATCAGGATAGCAGAATTTTAATTGTTTGGTTCAACAGTCGTGGAACTTCCACGGCTGTTTTGTTTTAGTATGACAAATTG
>CADCHY010000041.1 GCA_902801365.1 uncultured Succiniclasticum sp. | reverse complement strand
GACCCTGAAAAAGGAACCCAGCTTCAAGTTAAAAGAATGCTTTAAGACTGTAATTTTCCCAATGGCCGTATATTCCACCAAAGTGAAAAAGGGTGAACCCATTCCCGACGGCGCAACGGTTGCGATTCCCAACGATCCGTCCAACGGCGGCCGCGCGCTGCTGATGCTGGACAATGCGGGACTGATCAAAGTAAAAGACAAGAAAAATTCCGTTACCGCATTAACCGACGTGATTGAGAACAAACACAACTTTAAATTCCAGGAACTGGACGCTGCCGGCATTCCCAGAAGCATTAAAGACGTGACCATCGCCTGCATCAACGTTAACTACGCGCTGCCGGCCGGCCTGAATCCCCTGAAGGATGCCATCATTGTGGAAGGCGCGGACAATCCCTATGTAAATATTTTCGTTACAACGGAAAAGAATTTCAACGATCCGCGGATCAAACAGATTGAGAAAGTGTACCGTTCGGAAGAAAACAAGAAATTTATTCTTGACCACTTCAAGGGCAGCATTCTCAGCGCATGGTAAAAAAATAACGGTTATAAACAAAATCCCCAATTGCAGTTTTGCGATTGCAATTGGGGAATCGTTTTACAGGATAAATGAGGAATAAACTGAAAATCCGAGCGCGCAACGAAATCGCGCAAAGAGTTTATCAGTGAAATGCTAAGAGCAGGAGTGATTCGATGCGTGCCGTTGTAACCAGAGTAAAAGAAGCATCCGTGGTGATTGAAGGGCAGACAACAGGGAAAATCGGGCAGGGTTTTCTGGTCTTGTTGGGGATTGGCCCCGAAGACACGGAAGCCATAGCGGATAAGATGGCGGAAAAAATCTGTAACTGCCGGGTTTTTGAAGATGAGAACGGAAAGATGAACCTGAGCCTGGACCAGGTGGGTGGTTCCCTTCTGGTCATTTCCCAGTTCACCCTTTATGCCGACCTGAAGAAACGCCGTCCCGGCTTCTCCCATGCGGCCAAACCGGAACTGGCGGTTCCCCTGTACGAAAAATTCATGGAGACCTGCCGCGCCAGAGGGTTTGCCGTGGAACACGGGGAGTTCGGCGCGGACATGCAGGTGCATTCCGTGAACGACGGACCCGTTACGCTGTTGTTTGACAGCGCGGAGATGTAACAGTAAATTCGCAAAAGAAAAACCGGCATCAGTGAAATGAACTGATGCCGGTTTGCAGTTACAGGGTAGTTCTGCTGCGTTTTTACGCTTTTTCTTCTTTTTTGCTTTCCTCAAATTCCGCGTCGATGGTTTCGCCGTACACTTTCTGGGGTTTCGGGTACAGCAGTATCGCATCGTGGATCACCTGTTTGGCGATTTCCCGGTTGCAGTCGGCAACCAGGCTTTTCATGCGGAAAAGGTCGAAGACCCACCAGATGACGCCGATGTAAATACAACACAGCAGCCACAAAAAGATGTTTTTGAATGGTTTGTGCAAATAAAAATAGTGAGCCCCGAACAGTATCCAGAAAATATAAGCGGACGAAAGGGATTTTTCTTTTGCAGGCAGCGTCTGTATTACATACTGCTGCTGCTGTTCAGTCAAATTCTGAATTTCCAATCTGGTCTGCGCGTCCATTGTTGTTCCTCCTGACTATATATGACTTGCGGAAAACCGGCTGCGGGTTGAAAGCTCGTTGCAAAGATGCTGCTGGCTTAAGCCGTTTTCCGTGCGCCTGTGCGCATACGGCAATGTTTTAGCGAGAGGGACCGGACAAGCATCTCTGCCGGACCGGTTTTATTATAAGGAAAACGCAAAGAGAATTTGTAACGAAAATCGGGCAAAAATGTGAAGAAAGTATGTACCGGGGTGATGGCAGCGGTCCAGATCTCTCCGGCTCTTCGCAAAGAGTTTTGTTTCACCGGGATTTGTGATACAATGAAATCGATATATAGGCGAAAGGCGCAAACGTAAGATTTTTTGATCGATAAGAAAAGAATGTCGGAGGAAAAAGACGTGCATATTTATGCCATAGGGGACCTGCATTTTTCCGGAGTACCCGAAGCCAAGCCCATGACCGTGTTCGGGGAACACTGGCAGGATCACCGGCAGCGCATTACAGAAAACTGGAAACAGACCGTCACGCCTGAGGACATGGTCATACTCTGCGGGGATATTTCCTGGGCAATGAAACTGCAGGACGCGGCGCAGGATGACCTGCAGTATATTGCGGAACTTCCCGGGAATAAGATTATGCTGCGGGGCAACCACGATTACTGGTGGACCGGCCTTGCCAAGATGAAACAGGCGACAGGGGACGCGTTCTTCTTTTTGCAAAACAATTTTTACCCGGTGGAAGCGGAAGGCGCAAAACTTGCCGTCTGCGGTTCCCGGGCCTGGCTGACGCCCGCCTGCGAAGGGTACAATCCGGAAACGGACGACAGCATTCTGCGCCATGAAGAATTGCGGATCAAGGCTTCGCTGGATGCCGCCAGAAAAGAAGGTTACGAAGACATTATCCTGGCGCTGCATTATCCGCCGTTCTATTCAGCGGAAGAGGATTCCGTTTTCAAACAGATCATCGACGCATACGGAGTGAAGACCTGTGTATTCGGACACATCCACGGGGCGGAAGGCGCTGCCGCCGTTTTTGAAGGGGAGCGGGACGGCTGCAGCTATAAGCTGGTGTCCTGCGACACGCAGGATTTTACGCCGGTAAAGATACGGTAAAAAAAATCATGAAATTTCTCTTAAAAACTGTTGACAATCCCGGTCATTTTAGTTATAATAGCTTTGCTGTTGAAAAACAGCTTACTGTGACTCCGTAGCTCAGCTGGATAGAGCGTTTGGCTACGAACCAAAAGGTCGGGGGTTCGAATCCCTCCGGGGCCACCATAGAGAACAAGCGGGTTTGCGAGAATTGCAGACCCGCTATTTTTTTGCTATTTTTATGCCAAATCAAGTAAATAGCAAGTAATCTTTAGAATCTATAATTTTATGTACGTGAAATTACAGGCTTTTTCCTGTAAAATAGACAAAAAATGAGGCAAGAGTATTATGAAATCGTAAGGCGATTTTGCGCTTTTATCGAAGAACTTGTAATATCAATAGAACGACTAGAAGAATTGATGTCATTGCTATTATCCGAATACAAAATGAGGTTTTATAACACTACGATGGGATATAGTCCAACCTTGAAGAGATATTTCCGGGTAATCAGTGAAGATTTTTATCGAACGCTGGGAATATAAAAACCGGACAGACAGGCTTATATGTTTTTAAAGAAAACAAAGACCGCAGGTCGCTCTGAACTGACCTCCTTCAGTTAGATTTTGGTCTAACTTTTGGGGGTCAGTTCATGTTCTGCGGTCTTTTACTGTTAATGGACGGTTATCCGGATCGTTCTGCTGCTTTTTGATCAAATCCCTCAGTTTTGCTTTTTTCAGATTTTACACAGCATTTACGTTTGCCGGATATCAGACTTTGCATTTGATGTATACAATGGTCTCAGACATCGCGAAGGTCTGAAAAAATTTCAAAAAGAGAATTTACAGGAGGATCAGCAGATGAATAAGAAATTGATGAAAACATTTGCAGCGGCGGCGTTAGCCCTGATGGTGGGATGCATGGCCGGTTGCGGAGGTTCCGGAAACAGCGGCTCCGGTACAGCGGCTCCTTCAGGCTCCGCAAAGAGCGGAAGCGCGCTTTCCGGGAAAATAACGCTTGCAGGCAGTACGTCCATGGAAAAGCTCTGTGAAGCTATGAAGGAAAGCTTTATGGAAAAACATCCCGGCGTTACCGTCACGGCGGAATATACGGGTTCCAGTTCCGGCGTTGAGTCCCTGCTGCAGGGCAGTGTAAATATCGGAAACGCGTCCCGCAGGCTGAAAGAGGGAGAAAAGAAGAAGGGAGCGGTTGAAAACGTTGTGGCCATTGACGGGATCGCCGTCGTAGTGGATAAAAACAACAAGGTATCCGATCTCACCACAGAACAACTGGTTTCCGTGTATACCGGGAAAATAACGAACTGGAGCAAACTGGGCGGCAGCAATGACGCGATCGTCGTCATCGGCCGCGAGGCCGGGTCCGGCACCCGGGGCGCTTTTGAGGAGCTGCTCAAGATTGAAAGCAAGTGTAAATACGCGCAGGAACTGGATTCCACCGGCGCGGTCCTTGCCAAAGTCTCTTCTACCCCCGGCGCAATCGGATACGTTTCCCTGGACGCTGTCGATAAAAAAGTGAAAAGCGCTTCCTTAAACGGCGTTGCCGCTGCGGAAAAGAATATTAAATCGGGAGACTATAAACTGGCCCGTCCGTTTGTCATGGCAACCAAAGGAGAGATTTCACAGCAGAATGAGCTGGTCCGGGAATGGTTCGCCTATCTTAAATCGGAAACAGGCAGGAAGGTCATTACCGGCGTGGGACTGATCCTTCCGCAGTAAAAGAGGAAAACCATGAAGAGCAGAGCAAAGAGGAATCTTGTAGAAGCGACGGCCGGATATATCTTTGCCATCTGTGCCGTGATCGCCATCTTTGCGGTTTGTTCCATCACAGCTTATATGATCACGAAAGGCACACCGGCATTTTCCACTGTCGGCGTGTCTGAGCTTTTGTTTGGGATGAGATGGGAACCGACTGCGGCAAAACCGGCATACGGCATTTTTTATATCATCATTTCCTCCATCCTGGGAACCGGGGGAAGTATTCTGCTGGGAGTTCCCGTCGGCCTTCTTACGGCGGTGTTTTTAACCGAGGTAGCCGATAAGAGGCTGGCGGCCCTGGTGCAGCCTGCCGTGGAACTGCTGGCCGCGATTCCTTCGGTGATTTACGGGCTTCTGGGACTTATGATCCTGAACCCCGCCATGTATAAGCTGGAAAAACTGATCTTTACCGGTTCGTCCGGGCATCAGTTCACCGGCGGGTCCAATCTGCTTTGCGCCGTGATCGTGCTCGCGATCATGATCCTTCCCACCGTGGTCAACGTCAGCGCGTCTTCTATCCGCGCGGTTCCGGATGAACTCCGCGCAGCGTCGCTGGCACTGGGCGCGAGCAAGATCCAGACGATTTTCAAAGTAACTATTCCGGCCGCGAAATCCGGCATTATGACCGGTGTCGTTCTCGGCATCGGAAGGGCGCTGGGGGAAGCGATGGCGATCAACATGGTCGCGGGGGGATCAGTGAATTTTCCCCTGCCGTTTAATTCCGTCCGTTTTCTGACGACGCAGCTGGTGAGCGAGATGGGATACGCTGAGGGAACGCACCGGCAGGTGCTGTTTGCCGTGGGCCTGGTGCTGTACATTTTTATCATGCTGGTGAATTTCGCCTTGCAGAAGATGAGAAAGGAGGCTGCCGGACATGAATGACCATGCCGGATCCCTGCTGACAGAAAAGCGAAAACGGACGCAGGATCTGTATCTGCGGTTTCTGATCTTCCTTTGCGCTTCCTTTACGGTGCTCCTGCTGGCAGGTATTATCGTTTATGTGCTTATGGCGGGAATGCATCGCGTCAGCTGGAGTTTTCTGACCTCTGTAACTTCCGTTCTGAAAGGAACCGTCGGGATAGCCGGGAATATTGTGAACACGGTGATGATCATTTTCATGACTGCGGTCATCGCCACACCCGTCGGTGTCGGCGCGGCCATCTATCTGAACGAATACGCCAGGCCCGGAAAACTGGTGGACGGCATCGAATTTGCGACGGAGACGCTGTCCGGAATCCCTTCCATTATCTTCGGCCTTTTCGGCATGATGTTTTTCGGACAGACCCTGGGTCTGGGATATTCACTTCTCACAGGTTCCCTGACCCTGATCCTGATGGTACTGCCGCTTATTACCCGCAATACCCAGGAAGCGCTGAAAACCGTGCCGGACAGTTACCGGCACGGCGCGGTCGGCCTCGGAGCGGGGAAATGGCATACCATACGGACGATCCTGCTGCCTTCCGCAATGCCGGGGATCATCACAGGGGTCATCCTGGCCATCGGGCGCATTGTCGGGGAATCGGCGGCGCTGCTGTTTACGGCCGGAAGCGCGAAGGCGCTGCCCCGCACCATAGGGGACCTGTTCCCCAAGGTATTTCAGTCCGGAGGGACCATGACGATCCAGCTCTATCTTTCCGCAACGAGCGAAGGTGATTTTGAAACTGCGTTCGGGATCGCGGTGGTTCTCCTCCTGCTGGTCTTTCTGATCAATCTGGGAACGAAAAGCCTGGCAGCCAATTTTGATGTGACGAGGAAAAAATGAAATGAAGGAAAAACCGAAAATCAGCGTGCAGGACCTGCACCTTTACTATGGAGAAAATCACGCGTTAAAAGGGATAAGCATGGATATCCGGAAAAACGCCGTTACAGCGTTCATCGGCCCTTCGGGGTGCGGGAAATCCACCTTTCTGAAGACGATGAACCGGATGAATGACCTGGTAGACGGTGTGAAGATCGAGGGAAAGATCCTTTTGGACGGGGAAGATATTTACGCGCCGGATGTGGATACGACGATCCTCCGGAAAAGAGTGGGAATGGTGTTTCAGCAGCCCAATCCGTTTCCCATGAGCATCTATGACAACATCGCGTACGGCCCCAGGGTGCACGGGGTTAAAGACAGAAGGAAACTGGATGAGATCGTGGAAGAAAGTCTGTGCGGGGCTGCTATTTTTGACGAAGTAAAGGACCGTTTGAAAAAGTCCGCGCTGGGACTGTCAGGAGGGCAGCAGCAGAGGATCTGTATCGCGAGGGCTCTGGCTGTGCATCCGGAAGTGCTTCTGATGGACGAGCCGACTTCCGCCCTGGACCCGATCTCAACGGCTAAGATCGAAGACCTGATGGAGGAGCTGAAGAAAAAATACACGGTGATCACGGTAACCCATAATATGCAGCAGGCAGCCAGGATTGCGGATGATACCGCTTTCTTCCTGTTGGGGGACCTGATTGAATTCACTTCCACAAAGCAGCTTTTTTCCTATCCCAGGGATAAGCGGACCGAAGACTATATCACCGGACGATTCGGATAAAAGGAGACGGTAAAGCATGAGGGTTAAATTTGATGGGCAGCTCCAACTGCTGAATACCGAAATGATACAGATGGGGCACATGATTGAAAACGCCATCCGGGAGAGCATTGAAGCGTTTTTCTGTCAGGACGTCGGGAAGGCCGGGCGGATCATGCAGGATGATGATTTGATCGACCGGGAACAGAAAAAGATAGAAAATATCTGTTTCCAGCTGTTGATCCAGCAGCAGCCCGTTGCGAGAGATCTGCGCACCATTACGGCGGCCATGAAGATGGTGACCGATATGGAGCGGATCGGGGACCATGCGGCAGATATTTCCTGGCTGACGACGATGATGGCAGACGGGCCGTATCTCCTCAAACCGGACCATATCCGGAAAATGGCCGCGGAAACGATGCTCATGCTCATACACGCAGTGGAGGCCTATGTGGAACGGGACGCCGAAAAAGCCCGTGAAGTAATCGCGCATGATGACGTCGTGGACGAACTTTTCGTACAAGTGAAGGCCGACCTGGTAGAAGTGATGAGAAACAATACCGATTACATAGAACATGGCGCGGATCTTTTGATGATCAGCAAATATCTGGAACGGATCGGCGACCATGCGACGAATATCGGGGAGTGGGTCATTTTTTCAATCGATGGCAAGCATGGTAACGGCGGTGTTTAAAACGTATTGTTTATAACACCGCGAGGTTTTACATGGATAATTATTGCGGCCGGGAAAAGTATCTGCTGTCGGGCCGCTTCTTTTTATTGTGTGAATGAGCCGGCCGGATGGTGCTGAAGGATATGAAATCCGGGAAGTATCTGAAAAATACCTGTTTTCTAACAGCCGTAGATTTTTCCGCGGCTGTTTTGTTATAATGATGCTAGTGAAACAAATCGGTGTTTAACAGAGTGACGGATGGGATGGTATTATGAATATAAATACGCTCAACATACTGGCGGATGCCATATCTGATGTAGGGTCATGGCATTGGTGGTAT
>CADCHY010000040.1 GCA_902801365.1 uncultured Succiniclasticum sp. | reverse complement strand
TTTTACAGCATCCGGATATATTTGTTCACCTGTGCTGCCAGATTTTCTTCGTACAGCCCTTTTGCTTTTTCCACCGCTTCTTTGACAGGAAGTTTTTCGCTGCCTTCTTCACTGCCCAATATTTTACCGTAAGCTGCAGCAAATGCACGGCCTGCTTCCTGCTCAAAGGCCAGTTCTTCTGCTGCGGGAACCTGCAGTCCGGCTTTCTCCGCAACCTGTTTCAGCAAAGCGCTGTCAGTCCTGGCAATAGTCTGCAGCGCAGCCAGCCAGAGCACGTGGGTCAGTTTAAAGTTCGCACGCTGGTTGAAGCTTTTGGCTGCTGCCGCCAGGTCCTCTAAGGCCGGAACCGTATCTGCAAAGCTCATGCGATAGTCAAAGGCTTTGGCAATGCCTGCATGGTAAGCCAGGTTTTTTTCCATTTCTTTTTTGAAAGCAGCGGCATTGACGCACAGGGTATCAAATTTTACCGCGGCCCGTTTCAGCTCGTTGGCCAGGAAGTAATGCTCCTGGGGCGTCAGGGCTTTATCGCAGCGGGACAGGTCCACCTCAAAATCCAGATCCCAGGGGGTGTCGTCCAGATAATCCTTGTACATGTTCTGCAGGAACATGATGGCCTGGCCGAACTCCAGCACCATCCGGTGCAGCGTCTTTTCTTCAAATGTGATTTTTACGTCGCCAACTTTAAATTCCGCGTCCAGATAGGATTTGTCAATAGCTTCCTTAAAGTCTTTATCAAATTCGCCAAACCGTTTTTCCGATTCTTCCACACTCAGTTCTTCCACGGAACGGTCGACCTTGTCGCTGCAGTCCACGCCGATGCCGCTGTATCCGTACAGCAGCGCCTTGACGATTTCTTCTTCCGTTTTCAGCCCGGCAGCATTAGCTCCCCAGCCCCCTTTGTAACCGGAAGACAGCACGCTCCAGGTTGCGGTGTCCATCGCTTCCAGGAAATTCCGCTGCAATACGGCGCTGTTCTCCGGTGTATAATCCACCAGCACCGGCTTGATCTGTTTATGCACAAACAGATTGGGCAGCCGGCTGTTTATCACACCCAGCCAGTCGCTGAAAGCCACGCTGATACCGTTTACCCCGCAGGAAGAGGGCGCCGCCCAGCCTACCAGACGCCGTACCAGGGCCGCATTGTTGGGATTTAAGGGAAACAATCCCATCTTTATTTTTTTATGCTCGTCCACCGTTTCAAATTCCGCGCCCTTCCAAGCCTTGTTCCATTCGGATTTTTCCCCGCAGACCACCGCCAGGTGACAGCCGCTGCCGGTGTCCGTCAGGCCTATAAAGCCGTCAGGAATTACGCTGAAAGAAGAACTGATCAGGTTCCCTTTTTCGCTCATGAGTTTTTCCGCAACGTCACGTTTGATTGCCATATAACTAATCCTTTCTGTTCTTCCAAATATATATTTCAATTATTTAAGTCGCAATTGTATGGGTTTTAACTCTTACTGATTCATACCGGTATATTTTACCACATAAAGATAAAAGCGCAAACCGGAGATTTTGAAAAAGTATTCTGTCCACTGTAGCGACAACACCAAATAGACGGTTTACGAATTCCTGTTTTACCCCTGTTTATACACAGTATGCACAGGGTTATCCACAGAAAACAGGTGTTTTTGCTCCAAAAAACGTGGAAAACTCCATCTTTTTCCGTCAAAACACATTTTTTCGTCATTGTTATGCACAGCTTGTGGATAAGTTGTGTGTATAACTTTTATTTTATTCACACCACTACATGTAGTAAAACTCCTGTAAGAAAAACAGCACATCTATGTAAATGTCTATTTTTATTGTTTTGTCAAGCACATTTTTTGTAAACCGGAGAAAATAAATTTTAAAAAGTTGTTGACTTTTTTTAAGCGCCTCAGAGGTGTGATAAAATCGGCATGTTCATTTTCACGGAATTGTCAGATTTTAATTTTGCCCTTATAAATCATGATTGCAAAAATATTACCGCAATACTCTTTCATGCTTTATCTTTTTCAGTTCTTTTTTCAATAGACAAACATGGTAAAACGGGTTTGTATTTTTATATACTTCAACGCGCATATTTACTTGCCAGCATGGCCAGCTTGTTTGCCAGTTCTCTCGTCAGGCATCCCTTTTCCATTTTCCACATCCAGTTACCGGAAGGGATTCCCGGCGTGTTCATGCGGCATGAAGAGGGCAGACCCAGCATATCCTGCGCAGGCACAACAACCGTTTCTGCCCGGCGGCTGTACAGGTATTCAATAAGCGCCCAGGTGTCCGGTTCTTTGCCGCAAAGGCCACGCAGCTGGTTACGCAGTTCCGGCGAGACTTCTTCTTCCAGCCAGCCCTGTAAGGTATTGTTGTCGTGGGTTCCCGTATAGGCCACACAGTTCGGTTCCGTGGCAAAATCGCAAAGGCCGTCAGCCCGGTTCTGCAAATGGAATTGCAGGATCCGCATGCCAGGCAGTCCCAGTTCATCCTTCAGCCGGTATACATCTTCTGTAATCTGTCCCAGGTCTTCAGCCACCA
This sequence comes from uncultured Succiniclasticum sp., assembly GCA_902801365.1. Lineage (GTDB taxonomy): Bacteria > Bacillota > Negativicutes > Acidaminococcales > Acidaminococcaceae > Succiniclasticum. The sequence continues at coordinate 12,746 of CADCHY010000040.1, read as the reverse complement.
GCTGCAAACCCGGCAGTTCCTTCCGTAAAGCCAGAAACATCTCCCTGCCTTTGGCCGGTTTCCAGCTGCCGGTGGTGGCATCCTTTTCTCCCCGGGGAACGCCCCAGGCCGCCACAAAGCCCCGGAAGTGATCTACCCGGACCCTGTCAGTGAACTGTGTGATGGCACGGAACCGTTCTTTCCACCAGCGGAACCCGTCTTTTTCCATAACATCCCAGCGATACAGGGGATTGCCCCAGATCTGCCCGGTAGCGCTGAAATAATCCGGCGGCACCCCGGCTGCTTCTTCCGGATATCCCTCTCCGTCCAGGTAAAAGTATTCCGGATGGGCCCAGCAGTCCGCGCTGTCCGCCGCCACAAAGATGGGCATGTCACCTAAAATTTCAATACCTTTTGCGTTGGCATATGCTTTGATATCCTGCCAGGCACAGAAAAATTCAAATTGCTTCCTTTTATATATTTCTATTTGCTTTTCCAGCAGCATTTCATATTTTTTTAACGCCGCCGGCCGCCGCGTCCGTATCTCTTCCGGCCACTCCTGCCAGGGTTTATGGAAATAGTCCTGCAGCGCCCGGAACAGGGCATAGTCCGGCAGCCAGTAACCGTTTTTCTGACAAAAGGCAAGATAGTTTTGTTGTTCTTCCGCTTTTATATTTTTGTTTGCGCTGCCTAATGCTTTCTTCGTACTGCCGCAGTTTTTTTCTTCCGTTCCCGCAAACAGGGTTTCATGTCCGGCAAACGCGGATACGGAAAGGTAAGGAGAATCGCCCAGACCCGGCGGGTTCAGGGGAAGGATCTGCCAGATTTTCTGCCCGGCGGCTGTTAAAAAGTCGATCCACTCTTTTGCAGCTTCTTTTTTTTCTTTCCCGTTTTCACCCCATAACGAAGTAGGGTGCAGTAAAATTCCTGCCTTCCGTAAATTAAGCCGGCTGTTTTTATTGTCTGCCGTCACATGGTCAGGCTGTCCTTCTGCAGGTTCGCAGTAGGTATGCTTTTCTGTGCACTGGTAAATCTGCTGACTAAGGGGCGGCAGCGTAACCGTAAAGACCCCGTTAACGACGGAAACCGGTTCCGCCGGCACCGGCCCTATTGACTGTAATTCCCCAAAGGCAAGTTCTCCGGTATAGACGCGCACCGTACGAGCTTCCGTACCACGGTTCAGCGCCACAAAAAACAGTCCGTCCTCTGCCGGTTTGCCGAAAACATCTTTTCCGCCTTCAATGGAGCGGGCATAAATATATACATCCCCCTCTGCATAAACGGGGATCATCCGTCCCGTGCGCAGGGCATCAAACTTCTTCCGCAGCTGGATAAAGGCGCGGCAGTATGCCTGTAATTTTTTGTTTTCCCTGTCCCAGGGATAGGGACGCCGGTTATCCGGATCTTTTCCGCCTTTCAGCCCTGCTTCGTCTCCGTAATAAATGCAGGGCATCCCCGGCAGAGTCATCTGCCAGGCCCAAAGCAACAGCAGGCGCTGCTCGCCTGTACTAAGACCAGATACCACCATTGCTTTTTCCGGCAGATCTTTTTCAGCAGATGCTTCTTTTTTCAAATTATTATCTATAGTAGTAACCGGCCCCTCCAGTACCGACAGTACACGTTCCACATCATGGCTGCCGGTCAGGTTCAGCATGGCGTACAGGTTTTCTTTCGGGTAATTCTCCATCTGCTGCAGATACAGCGTGTTGGTATGGCCCGCGTCAGCCCGGCCCAGCAAAAAGTCAAGCATCAGCCTGCGCAGTACGTAATTCATCACGCTGTCCAGCTTGCCGCCGCACAGGTAGGCCCGCTGTTTGCTGTAACTGATTTTATTGGAGGCATCCTCCCAGACCTCGCCGATCAGGGCAGCGTCCGGGTCGCTCTTTTTCAATTCACTGTAAAATGCGGTCAGGAATTCATCCGGCAGCTCGTCCGCCACGTCCAGGCGCCAGCCGCTGATTCCGGCCTGCAGCCAGTGTTTCATCACGCTGTCTTCATCCCGTATGATAAAGTCCTGGTAACTGCTGTCCCTTTCATCCACTTCCGGCAGGCTCTTATCACCCCACCAGCAGCTGTATTCTTCCGGAAATTTCTTAAACTGGTACCAGGAATAGTACGGTGATTTTTCCGACTGGTACGCGCCGGTTCCCGGATAACTACCCCTCCGGTTAAAATAAATGCTGTCATCCCCTGTGTGGCTGAAGACCCCGTCCAGAATGACGCGGATGCCGTGTTCCTTTGCTTCTTTGCAGAGGGTTGCAAAATCTTCTTCCGTACCCAGGAACGGATCGATTTTTTTATAGTTACCGGTATCGTAGTGATGGTTGCTGCGGCTTTCAAACACAGGGTTCAGATACAGGCAGGTGATGCCCATGTCCGCTAGGTAATCCAGTTTTTCCCGGATGCCTTTCAGTGTCCCGCCGAAGAAATCAAAATAAAGAATACCGCCCCCCGCCGGATCTTTGATGTAGCGGGGCAGATCGTTCCAGTTTCCGTGCAGCAGCGCATTGGGTTTGCCGCTGAATTGGGACAGGGGAACATCCCCACGGTTGAAGCGGTCCGGAAAAATCTGGTACACCACTGCCTGCTTCATCCAGTCCGGCGTGACCGAGCCCCGGTCGTACACCGTAATCTGGTAAGACGGAGGTTCCTGCTCATACTGCTGCCCCCAGCCTCCCAGCCGGGCGGCGTTATTACCGTAGTAAAACGTTTTGTCTGCTGTCTTTACAATAAAATAATACCAGAGCAGGCAGCCGGTTTCCGGAGCGGAAATCCGGCAGGCGTAACGGCGCTTTATTCGCACTGTTTTATTGGGAAAAGAACCGGAAGCATTCACCTTTTTTGTTTCTTCTTGCAGAGACGGTTCTGTTACGCTTTCAGCCGCCGCAATGTTTTCATCCGGCAGTTTTTCTGCTTTATCTGTCTCCTGCTTCCGTTTCCAGGTTTCGGCCTGCATTGCATACAGCGTTTCCCCGGCGCCCTCCTGCCACAACCGCAGGGTCACCTGTTCTGTTCCGTCCCCTTCCACATCGCAGCGCAATGTGACAGCGGAACCGGCTTCCACGGCCCCAAAAGGATAACGATATGTTGTGTTTCTTGAATCGTGAACGATCACGGGCTGCATATTCTGCGTTTCAGGCTGCATAGATTGAGCCACGTTCAACAGCAAGATCACTGGCGTACTTCCTTTCCCCCGGAGATTTCCGGGCATTTGTCTTTCTCCCGCTTACAGAAAAAGCGAAAGTGTTCCCGCTTTTCAGAAATCACTTTCGCTTAATAAGTAAACACTGATCAAACAGGTTTTGACGCCTGCCGCCGGATTTTGCGGCAGACAGGAAAATGTCTCTGCTTTCCCTATACTATGTTACTCAGCGTCTTTCTTTGTATTTTTTGTTCCGGGTTTCCGTCCCCGTTTTTTCGGCGCGGCCGCTTCAGCAGCTTCCGTCGTTACGTCTGCTGTTGTATCGGCTTTCTTTTTGGCCGTTGTTTTTCTTGCGGTCGTTTTTTTCACTGCCGCTCCTTCTTCTGTGGCAGCGGCGCTTTTTTTCGTCGTTGTCTTTTTAGCAGTGGTTTTTTTCGCTGCCGTCTTTTTAGTTTCTGTTGTTTTGTCCGCTGCTTTTTTGGTTGTTCTCTTTGCCGCGGTTTTTTTCTTTACAGGTTCAGCTGCCGCTTCGGGGTCTTCCGTTTTTTCGGGCGCTTTCTCTGCTTCAGCTTTTGTTTCTGGTGCCGGTACCTGTTCTGCTTCCGGCGCAGTTTCTGCAAGAACTTCTTCGTTAGCGGCTTGAACCGCTTTTTCCGCTTCCGCGGTTTCTGCCGCCGCTGCAGCGGTATTTCCCGTTTCTTCTGCAGGTTCTTCGCCTTTTACAGCCTGCAGGATTTCTTCCGCTGCTTCCGCGACCTGGTCTTCAGAAACAGGTTCAACCGTTATGCTGTCCCCTGCGATGTGCGCGTACAGGTCCGCATAAGCCTGCGCGGACCGGTTCCAGCTGTTGTCGCTGTGCATCGCATTATATACGATTTTTTCCCAAAGCGGTTTTGCCGCATAACAGGTCAGGCCCCGTTTAATGGTAAACAACAGCTCATGCGCATTGAAATTGGCAAAACTGAAACCGTTTCCTTCCGGTGTGCTGTATTTATCGAAATTAATTACGGAATCTTTCAGACCGCCGGTTTCCCGTACTACCGGAACCGTGCCGTAGCGCATGGCGATCATCTGGCTGAGGCCGCAGGCTTCATACCGGGAGGGCATGATAAACATGTCGGACCCTGCGTACACCCGGCGGGCCAGTCCTTCATTAAACAGAATGTTGACGGAAACGCTGCCCGGATGCCGCCATGCCAGTTCGCGCAGCGCGTCGGCATACTCTTCGTCGCCGGTACCCACCACGACCAGCTGTACCTGTTCTTCCATCAGTTCATCCATGATATGCATCACCAGGTCCAGCCCTTTGGCTTCCACCAGACGGGTGATCATGCCCAGTACCGGAATCTCCCGGTTTACCGTCAGGCCCAGTTCACGCTGGAGGGCTTCCTTGGCCAGGGGCTTTTTCAACAGCACATTGGACGCGTCAAAGCGGACAGGGATATACGGATCCGTTTCCGGATTATATTCCTGTTCATCCAGCCCGTTTAAAATCCCGCTGATCTTGCCGGCGCACAGCGCCACATAGTCTTCCAGCCCTTCGCCGAAATACGGATAGGTAATTTCTTCCGCATAAGAGGGACTCACCGTGGTAATAAAGTCTGCGTAACACATGCCGGCTTTCATAAAGTTCACATAACCGGCGTTTTCAATGTTGCCGATATACAACAGACGCAGGGGCAGCCCCAGCACGTCTTCCACAATATTCCGGCCGAATACGCCCTGATATTTCAGGTTGTGAATCGTATAAACGTTTTTCATCCCCTGAAAGTAGGGATCCTGCATGAAATCTTCTTTCAGATAGGCGCCCAGCAGGCCGGTATGCCAGTCGTTGGTATGGATCACGTCCGGTTTGAAATCGATGTAATGCAGCATGGCCAGAGCCGCTTTGGAAAAATAGGCAAAACGTTCCGCGTCGTCGTCATAACCGTACAGTTTATCTCTCTTGAAATAGTATTCATTGTCTATGAAATACACAGGGATGCCGTCCTGTACCAGTTTCTTCACACCCAGATACTGGTTGCGCCAGGAAAGGTCCATCGATCCCTCATACACGGTTTCCATTGCGTTTTTATATGCTTCGCCGACGCCTTCATAGTTAGGGATTACCAGCGCCGGTTCCACTCCCAGGGCCTGCAGCGCTTTGGGCAGGGCTCCCATCACGTCGGCCAGCCCGCCGGTCTTGATAAACGGAGCCGCCTCCGATGCAACAAATAATACTTTCATTTTTTCATCCGCCTTTCTGTAAAAAGGATCTAAAAGGAGTCCGGAAAATACTGATTCATTTGTCTGACAGTACTTTCTTTACTATCCGCTTTAATGTTTCCTTTTGGTTTCCTTTTGGTAGTTTTTCTCTTTTTGGGTTTTTCAAATTTTATATAAAGCACTGCCAGCGGCGGCAGTGTCAGGGTAATCGATTGTTCTTTACCGTGACAGGCAACCGGATCGCTTAGCACCGGTTTTTTATTGCCTTCACCGGAACCGCCGAACTCCGTATCGTCACTGTTAAAAATCACTGTATAGGTCCCGGGTTCTTCCACGCCGATCCGGTAACCCCTCCGGACCTCCGGAGTAAAATTACAAACCACGATGGTCTGATCTTCCGGCTTCACGCCTTTCCGGTAAAAACTGATGACGCTGTTGTCGTTGTCGTCGCAGCTGATCCAGTTAAAACCCTGCCAGTTATAATCAACTTGCCAGAATTCCGGGTGTTGATTGTAAAACAGATTTAGCGCTTTCACATAGCGCTGCATTTCCTGATGGGCAGGGTAATCCAGCAGGTGCCAGTCCAGGCTGTCATCGAATTTCCATTCAATAAACTGGCCGAACTCGCCGCCCATAAACAGCAGCTTTTTCCCGGGATGGCTCATCCAGTAACCATAAAACGCCCGCAGGCCGGCAAACTTTTTCCAATAGTCTCCCGGCATCTTGTCCAGCAGGGAATGTTTGCCGTGCACCACTTCATCGTGGCTTAAGGGCAGGATAAAATTCTCCGCAAAGGCATAGTACAGCGAAAAGGTGATCAGGTTCTGGGACCCTTTCCGGAACAGGGGATCCATCGCCATATACCGGAGCATATCGTTCATCCAGCCCATGTTCCATTTATAGTTGAAGCCCAGCCCGCCTTTGTCCGCCGGTCCGGAGACCATGGGCCAGGACGTGGACTCTTCCGCGATCATCAGAGCCTGGGGAATATTTTTAAATACGGCTGTATTAAGTTTGCGCAGGAAATCTACCGCTTCCAGGTTTTCCCGTCCGCCGTATTTGTTCGCCTGCCACTCTCCCTGTTTTTTCCCGTAATCCAGGTACAGCATATTGGCCACGGCGTCGATCCGCAGCCCGTCCAGATGGAACTGCTCCAGCCAGAAGCAGGCGCTGGAAATCAGGAAGCTCTGCACCTCCGGCCGGCCGTAATCAAAGTTCATGGTATCCCAGTCTTTGTTTTCCGCCAGAATGGGATTCCCGGACTCGTACAGCGGTTCCCCGTCAAAATGGCGCAGGCCGTGGGCGTCCTTGCAGAAATGTCCCGGCACCCAGTCTAAAATCACGCCGATTTTGTTTTTGTGCAGCGTGTCTATCAGGTACATGAGATCTTCCGGAGAGCCGTAGCGGCTGGTCGCGGCAAAATACCCTGTCGCCTGATAACCCCAGGATCCGTCATACGGGTACTCGCACAGGGGCATCAGTTCCACATGGGTATAGTGCATTTCTTTCACATACTGTACCAGCGGCTCCGCAATGTCCCGGTAGGTCATCACCTTACCCGTCGCGTCACGTTTCCAGGATCCCAGGTGAACCTCATAGATCAGCATGGGGTTATGGTAAGAATCATAATCCTTCCTGCTTTTCTGCCATGCCTTGTCATGCCACTGGTAATGCAGGTTCTTCACAATGGAAGCGGTATTCGGGCGCAGTTCCGCGGCAAACCCGTATGGATCGCTTTTTAAAATAACCTCTCCCGCAGCCGTTTCAATAGCATATTTGTAGGTCGAATTCTCTTTCAGACCCGGAATATAGGCAACCCAGAGACCGATGCCCTGGTTTGCCTTTTCCATCGGATTCGCTTTCACATCCCAGCCGTTAAAATCCCCCACCACGCTGACGGCCCGGGCATGGGGCGCCCAGACGCAGAAGCGGACGCTGGACTGTTGTTTCCAGCTGGTTAAATGGGCGCCAAACAGCCGGTAACTGCTGTAATTGGTTCCCTGATGAAAAAGATAGGCGCTGTAAGCGTCAACCGCACTGATTCGCATGGTAAATCCTCGTTGCTTTAATCAAATTTATGAGTATCTGATCGTTCCGAATACCTCAGCCTGTGCCCCGGTTCTCCGTCTGTTGCACCGGCTTATTAAAATCTCTGTGTTCTTAAATCTTAACCGGAGATAAATACCAGATATCGTCCGCATACTCCTGAATGGACCTGTCGCTGGAAAAATGTCCCGCATGGGCGATGTTCACGGTGCTGGAGCGGAACCAGCCGTCCGCATCCCGGTAACGCCGTTCGATTTCCTGCTGGGCACCGCAATAGGATTTAAAATCTTTCAACACAAAAAATTCATCATTGCGGTCCAGCAACGCTTCCCGCAGCTGTCCGAACATGGGATTTTCTTCCATTACTTCCAATGCGCGGCGTACATCTGCGTCACTGTTATAAATATCCCAGGAAGAATAGCCGCCCTGCTGATAATACTGCTGCACTTCGTCCGCCCGCAGGCCGAAGATCACGCTGTGCTCGTCCCCGACTTCCTGATGGATCTCCACATTGGCTCCATCCATGGTACCCAGGGTGATGGCGCCGTTAAACATAAATTTCATGTTGCCGGTACCGGAGGCTTCCTTGCTGGCGGTAGAAATCTGTTCGCTGACGTCAGCAGCGGGGAACAGCTTCTGTCCCAGAGACACATTATAGTTCTCCAGGAACACCACTTTCAGTTTTCTGGCCGCCCGGTAGTCCTGGTCAATGAGCCTGGCTACGGTGTTGATCAGCTGGATGGTAATTTTCGCTTCCCCATAACTGGCCGCCGCCTTGCCTCCGAAAATAAAGGTCCGGGGGACGATATCCATACCGGGATTCTCCACTAGCTGCCGGTACAGATGATACACATGCAGAATGTTCAGCAGCTGCCGTTTATACATATGCATCCGTTTGATCTGGACATCAAAGATGGAATGGGGATTTATCGTAATATTTCTTTCTTTGAGCAAATACTCTGCCAGAATATCTTTCCGTTTCTGCTTCACTGCAGCCAGCCGTTCACGGAAGGCCCCGTCTTCGCCAAAAGGCTCCAAATTCCGGAGTTTTTCCGGAGCATGGATCCAGTCTTTTCCGATGGCGTCACAGATAAGCTCCGTCAGCTGGGGATTCGATTCAATCAGCCAGCGGCGGTGGGTCACACCGTTGGTTTTATTGTTGAACCGTTCCGGGAACCAGGTATAAAACGGCTTTAATGTGTTAATCTTCAAAATTTCAGAATGTAGTTTGGCAACACCGTTGATGCTGTGGCTCCCAACCACGGCCAGACTGGCCATATGCACCTGATTGTTCCAGAGGATCGCTACCTCCCGGGCTTTGTCTTCCTGCCCGGGGAAACGCTGCTGCACAGCTTCCAGCCAGCGCCTGTTAATTTCGTCTACAATGAGGAAAATACGGGGCAGCAGTTCCTGGAACATGGGTATGGACCAACGCTCCAACGCCTCAGGCAGGATAGTGTGGTTGGTATAGGCTACGGAGTTCGTCGTGATACGCCAGGCATCTTCCCAGCTCAGACCTTCTTCATCCATTAAAATGCGCATCAGTTCAGGGATGATCAGGGCCGGATGGGTATCGTTGATATGCAGCGCAATGTACCGGTCAAATAATTTCGGTGAGCCATAATGCTTTTTATAATGCCGCATAATGCTCTGGAGACCCGCGGAAACAAAGAAGTATTCCTGCATCAGCCGCAGTTTGCGGCCTTCATATGTCGAATCGTTGGGATACAGGAAACGGGAAATCTGCTGGGCCTGGTCCTTATACTGCAGGGCCTTGCGGTAATCACCGTAACGGAGCTGGCCGTACATATTTTCCCGGGTATACTCCGCTTTCCAGAGACGTAACGTATTCACCGTATGGTTCTGGTACCCCAGCACCGGAACATCATAAGGCACAGCCCGGACCGTATTATAATGCTCGTGTACACAGACCAGGGTTCCCCCTTTTCCAGGGCGCATATAAGCATGACCGCCAAAGCGGACGTCTACCGCTTTATCTGATTTTTTTGTTTCCCAGGGGAAGCCGTTGCGCAGCCAGGCATCCGGCAGCTCAACCTGCTGTCCGTCAATGATGCGTTGGTCGAACAGCCCGTATTGATACCGGATGCTGCATCCGTGACCCGGCAGCTGCAGGGCCGCCATGGAATCAATATAACAGGCGGCCAGGCGCCCTAACCCGCCGTTGCCCAGACCGGGATCCGGCTCTTCCGGAAAAATTTCCTCCAGATCAAAACCAAAATCCTGCAGAGCGCTGCGGCATAAGTTTTCCATATCGCAGTTCAGCAGATTGGTATTCAGGAGGCGTCCTAATAAAAATTCAATGGAAAAATAGTAAACCTGACGGACCCGTTTGTGATTATAGATTTTTTCCGTCTGGATCCATTCATCCGTCACCAGATCTTTAATCATGGTGGCAATAATCTGGTATACCTCTTTATGGGATAACTCTTTTACGGACTTTTCAAACAGGACTTCCGCTTTTTTAACAAATAATTCTTTAAACTCTTTTTTCGATTTCCAGATTCGCATAGTCTGATAATTACCGTACCTCGTGTTTAATGACACACAATGGTTCCTTTTCTGTTCCTTCTAAAACTGCTTCCGGCTGAATATCCCGGTCTTTATCGCAGATGACATAATTCAGGTTCGCGTCTTCCCCGATATTGGTGTTCTGCATGATAATACTGTTGCGGATCACGGCGTTGCGGCCTACCCGCACCTTGCGGAAAAGAATACTGTTTTCCACCGTACCCTCAATGATGCAGCCATTGGCCACCAGGGAATTGGTAACACGGGCTTCTTCCATGTATTTTGCCGGAGCTTCATCTTTGATCTTTGTATAAATCCGGTTATCCTGATGGAAGATTTCGCGCCAGTTATCCAGTTTCAGCATATCCATGCTGGACTGGAAATAGCTGTCAATGGAATTGATTCGTTTGGCATAGCCTTTTACAGAAAAACCGAAAATACGCAGATTATCCACATTGTCCGCCAGCACTTCATTAAAGAATTTCCATTTGCCGCCGAAATTTGCCCTGCGGATCATCCGGAGGAACAGTTCACAGTCAATCAGTATGGCACCCAAAAACAGATTTTCATCTTTTTTAACGCCTTCGGCTTTTTTCATGCCGGTAACATGTCCGTTCGCCTTTGTTTTCAGCACATAACCTTCGCCCGGGCAGTCCGCATCCTGTTTTTTATAAACAAGGGTAATATTCGCATTATGCTTGCGGTGAAAATGAAGCACCTCTTCATAATTAATATTGGCTACCACATCGCAGCCGGAAAGCAACAGATATCTGCGCTGGCCGGCCTCCACATAGCGCAGGTTTTTGTAATAACTGTAAATATCCCCTTCCTGGGGATTCCGGATTTCTTCTTCCTCGTCCATGGGCAGATAATACAGGCCATGCTGCTTACGGGCCAGGTCCCATTCTTTTGCGGAACGCACATGGTCCAGTACGGAACGGGAATGGAACGGCAGAATCAGGCCGACGGTATCAATTCCCGCATTAACCATATTGCTCAGCGCAAAGTCCATGAGACGGAACTTAGCGCCAAAGGGTTCGGAAGCCAGCGGCCGTTTTTCACTCAGTTTTTTCATCGTGTTGGGGCACTGTAAATTAATTAATCCTAAAATATCTGACATTTTATTTTGCCCCCTTTCCTTTTGCTGCTGCTTTTACCGTTTCGTCATTCCCATATACGGCAACCTCTGTATTGGTTCCCTGAATCTCTACTCCGGCACAGATGCGGCAACGTTCTCCGATGATGGCCCTGTCTATTACTGCATTTTTCTCGACTACGGTTCCCGGCAGGATCACCGAATTGGTGACCTTCGCCCCTTCTTCAACTACCACATTATAGAAAATAACCGAATGGGAAACCTTGCCGGAAATAGCCGCGCCTTCGCCCACCAGTGAACTCTGCAGCTGGCCCTGGGGTCCCACATAATGCGGAGGATAAGAATGATTGCCGGCATAAATACGCCAGTTCGGGTCATTCAGGCTCAGCGGCGGATCATCTGCCAGCAGATCCATATTTGCCTGCCAGAGGCTCTCAAAGGTTCCTACGTCTTTCCAATACCCTTCAAACGGATATGCAAATACCGGCAGCTTATCATTCAGCATGGCAGGGATTACATTTTTCCCGAAATCGTGGTCTGAGTCTTTCCGTTTTGCGTCTGCAATCAGATACTCTTTCAGCACTTCCTTGTTAAAAATGTAAATCCCCATGGAAGCCAGCGTACTTTTCGGATTTTTCGGTTTTTCCTCAAATTCTCTGATCCGAAGGTTTGGATCTGTATTCATGATGCCAAACCGGGAGGCTTCCGACAATGGTACCTGAATTGTGCTTACCGTAGCTTTTGCTTTATGTTTTTTATGGAAAGCCAGCATTTTCGCATAATCCATGGAATAGATGTGGTCGCCCGATAAGACCAGCACATATTCCGGATCAATCATGTCCATAAAATTCAGGTTCTGGTAAATCGCGTCCGCAGTTCCCTGATACCAGTTGGAAGAATCCTTGTCATTCATATAGGGGGGCAGGATAAAAGCCCCTCCATGCTCGGAATCCAGATCCCAGCTGCTGCCGTTTCCGATGTACCAGTTCAGTTCCAGCGGCTGGTACTGGGTTAAGATACCCACTGTATTAATTCCGGAATTACGGCAATTACTTAATGTAAAATCAATAATCCGGTACTTGCCGCCAAACAGTACCGCCGGTTTCGCCACATTTTTAGTCAAAACTCCCAAACGGCTTCCTTTACCGCCTGCCAGTATCATAGCCAGGCACTCTGTTCTCTGCATTGAATCATCCCCTTACGCACAGATTTATCCACTGTACATATTATACCAAAAAATATAGAATAAAGATACCTTTTGCGCCTTATCTTTTCTATAAATAGGAATATTCGTTTCAGAAGCAGTTTTTCTCTCCGTATTGAAAAATCAAAGCCCCCGCACGCAATGTGCGGGGGCTTTCTTTGTAACCGGCAACAATCTATCCTCCCGGGCCGCTTCCAGCCAAGTACTTTCGACGCGTGAGAGCTTAACTGCTGTGTTCGGGATGGGAACAGGTGGAGCCTCTCAGCCATCGTCACCGGATCTTTGAACCGTCTTTTTGTGTTCCCACTTCGTCAAGACTGCCTGTCGCAACCTTTTCTCGCGGCCTCTACAAAAATACTGGTCCAAGTGAAAGTCTTCTCAGACCTTCAAAACTTTACAGAAGAAACTACTCACTTTCAACTTCATCTTTCTTCACTCGCATTCTTTTAAATCAAGCCCTCGACGGATTAGTACCGGTCCGCTCAATACATTGCTGCACTTACACTCCCGGCCTATCAACCTTGTCTTCTTCAAGGCGTCTTACT
>CADCHY010000039.1 GCA_902801365.1 uncultured Succiniclasticum sp. | reverse complement strand
GGCGGCGCCGGGGTATCTACGGAAAGCGGCATTCCTGACTTCCGCAGTACGGACGGCCTCTATAATCAGACCTACCAGTACCCGCCGGAGATGATCGTCAGCCACACCTTCTATGAGGACTGCCCGGAAGAGTTTTTTGATTTCTACAAGAACCGCATGCTGTTTCTGGATGCCAAACCCAACGCCGCCCATTTAAAGCTGGCGGAACTGGAGAAGGCCGGCAAACTGACGGCGGTCATCACCCAGAACATTGACGGGCTGCATCAGGCGGCCGGCAGCAAAACGGTGATGGAACTGCACGGCAGCGTACTTCGGAACTACTGTGAGGACTGCAACAAGTTTTTTGACGTGAACTACGTAAAAAATTCCAAAGGCGTTCCCGTCTGTGACAAATGCGGCGGCCGGGTAAAACCGGATGTAGTATTATATGAAGAGAATCTGAACATGGATATCCTGGAAGCTTCGGTAAACTACATTTCCCAGGCAGATATGCTGATTATCGGCGGCACTTCGTTAGTGGTGTATCCGGCGGCCGGGCTGATCCGCTACTACCGGGGCAACAGGTTGGTACTGGTGAACAAATCCGAAACTTCGGCAGACCGGGGAGCCAACCTGGTCATCCATGACAGCATCGGCAAAGTGTTCAGCCAGATTGTAGTGTAACTGCTGATTGAAAAGGTTTGTTTTTGCAAACTGTTTGTTTTCACTTGACAACTCTCAAATCGGGTGATAATATAATAAGGCTTGTGATAGAGCATATTTTACTTCTTCTGCTCTCCAGACAGGGGGAGCCGAAAGTCCAGAGGAGGAGGTGATTTCGTGAGAGCATACGAAGTCATGTACATCATTAAACCGGTAGAGGATGAGGTTATCGATGGCGTGATCGCCAAATTCGAAAAACTGCTGACCGGCAATGGTGCTACAGTAGAAAAGACAGATCGTTGGGGCAAAAAACACCTGGCTTATTTAATCCAGGACTTGTCCGAAGGTTACTATGTACTCGTTAATTTCAAGGCTGAACCTGCCGCTGTCAAAGAACTTGACCGTGTAATGAAGATTACCGACGAAGTGCTGCGCCATATGATCATTAAAAAGGAAGACTGATTAGAATAATCGGTCTGTGGAGGTAACTGAATGAACAAAATAGTTATTTTAGGTCGACTGACAAAGGATCCGGAAGTGCGCTATACTCCTTCCCAGAAGGTAGTGTGCTCTTTCACTCTGGCAGTTGACAGACCTTTTTTAAATCAACAGGGCCAGCGCGAAGCAGACTTTATCCCCGTAGTGGTATGGGGCAAGGCTGCTGAATTATGTGGAAACAGTCTCGCAAAAGGACATCGCCTGTTAGTGGAAGGCCGTCTCCAGATCCGCAATTTTGATGCCAAAGACGGCACCAAGCACTGGGTTACGGAGATTATCGCCAATAACGTTGAATTTATTGAACGTAAGAGCGAAAGCGCCAACCGCAACCAGCAGTACGGCCAGCAGTATCCCGGACAGGATACCGGCGCTGCCGAATCTGCGGGCCCCAAATCACCTATGAGTGGTATGGGCAGCGAAGTTCCCTTTGACGAAGAAGTTCCGTTCTAAACAACAGGGAGGATTAAGCTAATGAAAATGCAAAGAGGCAGAAGACCGAGAAGGAAAGTTTGCAGCTTCTGCGTAGATAAAGCGGAGAGCATCGACTATAAGGACGTTGCCAAGCTGCACAAATTCGTAACCGAACGCGGCAAGATTTTACCCCGCCGTATTTCCGGTTGCTGCGCTAAACATCAGCGCGAACTGACCACTGCGATCAAACGCGCACGTAACGTTGCGTTAATGCCGTTTACCGCTGACTGATCAGTGACAAGATCTGTATAATCAGAATCCCCGTCGCATTTGCGGCGGGGATTTTTTATTAAAGAGCCTGTCGGCACCGGCAGTGTTTTTAGTCTGTTTATTCTTGACCGTCCTGTAATCAATTTGCTATAATTATCCTGTATAGCTATGCTGTTTTTTATGCGGCGGCAGGCACTGTGTTGAATAAACGGAAGTGCTGATGTGCAGAATGGTTTTATACAATAATTTATTGCAGTATATTAAACAACCTGGAGGAATGGTCAACATGTTAGACATGAAATTTGTGCGGGAAAACCCCGAAAAAGTAATTGAAGCCGTGCGTAAACGTAACGGAGAACTGAATCTGGATGAGTTTCTGGCGCTGGACAAAGAACGCCGGGAGCTGACCCAGCAGGTCGAAGTGTTAAAGAATGAACGCAATACAGCTTCCAAGGAAATCGGCAAACTGAAAAAAGCCGGTGAAAACGCGGAAGAAAAGATGGCGGAAGTACGCGCCATCGGCGATAAAATCGCGGCGGACGATGCCCGTCTGCGGGAAATCGAAGCACGGTTAAAAGAAATCATGATGACGATTCCCAATATTCCGGCGGAAGACTGCCCGGTAGGCAAGAGCGATGCGGACAACCCGGAAGTGCGGAAATGGGGCGAACCCCGGAAGTTTGATTTTGAGCCGCTCTCCCATTGGGATATCGGTGAAAAACTGGGGATTCTGGACTTTGAACGGGGTCACAAGATTTCCGGTGCCCGCTTTACGGTTTACAAGGGGCTGGGCTCCCGTCTGGAGCGCAGCGTCATCAACTTCTATCTGGACCTGCATACTTCCCAGCACGGGTATACGGAGTTTTTCCCGCCCTTTATTGTAAATGCTGACAGCATGCGGGGTACCGGTCAGCTTCCGAAATTCGCGGAAGACATGTTCAAGCTGCAGGGCATGGACATGTACCTGATTCCCACGGCGGAAGTTCCCATTACCAACCTGCACCGTGATGAGATTCTGAATGGTGAGGAACTGCCGCTGCGGTACTGTGCCTACAGCGCCTGCTTCCGCGCCGAAGCCGGAAGCGCGGGCAAGGATACCCGCGGTCTGATCCGCCAGCATCAGTTTAATAAGGTGGAATTAGTGAAATTTACCCGTCCGGAACAGAGCTGGGATGAACTGGAAAGCCTGACCAACAATGCCGAACATGCGTTGCAGTTGTTAGGTCTTCCTTACCATGTAGTACGGCTTTGCACTGGCGACCTGGGTTTCTCCAGCGCTACCACCTATGATCTGGAAGTATGGCTGCCTCAGGCCAACCGCTACCGGGAAATTTCTTCCTGCTCCAACTTCCTGGATTTCCAGGCACGCCGCGCCAACATCCGTTTCCGCCGGGATGCCAAGTCCAAACCGGAATTCGTGCATACCCTGAACGGTTCCGGCCTGGCAGTGGGCCGCACCGTGGCCGCTATCCTGGAAAATTATCAGCAGGAAGACGGCAGCGTAGTGGTACCGGAAGTATTGCGCAAGTATATGGGATGCGACGTGATCCCCGTACCGGAAAAGAAATAATAAAAGCAGAACCTTTCCTTAACCTATATATTATATATTATTTGTAATCTGTAGATTTTGTGCAGCGGAAAAATGATTTCCGCATAAAAGGAATCGAGGTGACAATATGGCGGATACATCTGTTAGCTACAAATGTCCAAACTGTAGCGCCCCGCTGAGTTTTCTGCCCGGCAATGATAAAGTGACCTGTGAGTACTGCGGTACGGAATTTGAGGTCAAGACCATTGAAGAAATGTTTTCCAGGCAGGAAGAACGGGCGGCGCAGGAAGCAGAAGCTAAAGAAGCGAAGTGGGATACGGAGCATGCAGGCAGCGAATTCACGGAAGACGAATCCGCATACCTGAAGACCTTTACCTGCTCCTCCTGTGGCGCGGAACTGGTCTGCGATGAAAATACCATTGCGACAGAATGCTGTTACTGCGGCAACCCCACTATGATTCCCTCCCGGTTTAAGGGAATGCTGAAGCCGGACTACGTCATTCCTTTCAAAAAGACGAAAGAAGAAGCGGTGGAAGCCCTGAAGAAATTCTATGAAGGGCGTAAGCTTTTGCCGGACGCGTTTACGGCCAACAACCGTGTGGAAGATATCCAGCCCATGTACGTACCGTTCTGGCTGTTCGATTCCGAGGTTACGGCGTCGGCGGTCTTCAAAGCGGAGAACGATCTGGTTATTGACACGCCGGACGCAATCGTTACGGAAACCAGCGTCTATGACGTGGAACGCATCGGTACCATGAAGTTCGAACGGATTCCGGTGGACGGCAGCGAGAAGATGGACGATGCCTACATGGAAAGTATCGAACCTTTCGATTACAGCGAGATGGTTCCCTTTACCACGGCATACCTGACCGGCTACCTGGCAGATAAATATGACGTTTCCGCGGAAGCCAGCGTACCCCGGGCAGATAAGCGCGTAGAGAACAGCGCAGCCGGCGTGCTGGATGAAACGGTGACAGGCTATATGCGCCATCAGATGGAATCCTGCGCGGTCCGGAAAGATGTGGGCAGCGTGAAATACGCCCTGGTTCCGGTATGGATCCTGACTACCCGCTACAATAACCAGCCTTACACCTTTATGATGAACGGACAGACCGGCAAATTTATCGGCAGCCTGCCCTGGGACAAGGGCAAGGCAACGAAATATCAGGCGCTGGCTACTTTGATACCGTTACCCATCATTTATTTCATTGCGAAATTCTTAATTGGTTGAGGGGAGGCGGCAGATCATGAAGAAAATTTTTGCGATAGTGACTTTGCTGGTTTCCCTGTTACTGACTGTTCCCACCGGTTTTGCAGCCACAGCGGCCTCCGGACAGCAGTATCCCAGTTTTGTGGATGGCGCGGCCCTGGTAAAACCGGTTGATAAGACCAACCTTCTGTCCAACCTGCGGCAAATTGAAACCAAACACGGAATCCGTTGCGCGGTGCTGACGGTGAAATCTACCCAGGGGATGAATATCCGGGATTACGCGCAGGCAGTGCAGGACCAATATTTTGCCAACGCACCCAAAGGCAGCATCCTGATGGTCATCAGCATGGATAACCGGAAGTGGCATATTACCACGGATTCTGCCATGCGGACCAAGATTATTGACAAAGTCGTCACCGGCGAACTGAAAGATGCGTTTATCAATGACCTGAAAAAAGGAAATTATGCATCGGCTTTCAACAAATATGGAAGTAAAGTCGACGAGCTGATGAGCTATTATGAAAAGAACGGGGAAGCCTACGATCCGTCCAATGCTTTCAGCTTCGGCGCTGCGGGGATTGCCGGCCTGCTTTCACTGTTGTTCGGCGGCAGTGTGAAGAAGAGCATGGTGGATTCCATGAGCAACGTAACCAACGCAGTATCCGCAGGTCAGTACCTGAAACGGGATACGTTCAACCTGTTAGGCGGCAATGACAGATATCTGTATACCCATACGGCCGTAGTACCGAAAGCCAAATCGAACAATAGTGGCGGAGGCAGCAGCAGTGGTGGCACTGGAGGTCACGGCGGCGGAGGCGGCAGCTTCTAGTACGAAGTTTTCAGTGACGGTTTTGCAGAATGCTTTTCTGAAACTGAAACCGAATAATTGAATCATTAAAATTACATATGAATTTGACACGGGGAGCGATTCGCTGAGAGGAGCCGCAAGGCTCGACCCGGGACCTGATTTGGATAATGCCAACGTAGGAATGTCAGAAACAATTGCAAAAAGATTTGCAATAAAATCAGCAGGCAGTATCCATAAAGATGCTGCCTGCCTTTTGTTTTGCACGGACTCAATCCGGATTATAAAATATATTTTGATTTTTACAACCGGGGTTCCAACAAAAATTAATTTCAGATTAAAATAAATTTTTTGCAAACAGATTTGGGAAAGTGGTTGCAGAAAGGAAAAACAAATGAAAAAGAAGTATTTCACACAGATGGAAGCAGCACGGAAAAACATCATCACGCCGGAGATGGAAAAAGTAGCTGCGAGGGAAGACCGGTCCGTGGAATTTATCCGGGAACGGGTAGCAAATGGTACCCTCGTGATTCCGGCCAACCCGCTGCATAAAAGCCTTGACCCCAACGGTATCGGCAGCATGCTGAAGACCAAAATCAATGTGAATCTGGGCGTCAGCCGGGACTGCAAGGATTACGATATTGAAATGAAAAAGGTAATGAGCGCTGTGAACATGGGGGCGGAAGCCATCATGGACCTGTCCAGCCATGGCAACACCCAGCCCTTCCGGCGGAAACTTTGCCGGGAATGCTCCGCCATGATCGGCACGGTGCCGGTATACGATGCGGTCATCCATTACCAAAGAGACTTGAATACGTTAACGGCAAAAGATTTTATTGACGTAGTGCGTCTCCACGCAGAGGACGGCGTGGATTTTGTGACGCTGCACTGCGGCATCACCCGGAAAACGATTGAGCAGATCCGTGCCGGCAAACGCAAGATGAATCTGGTGAGCCGGGGCGGCAGCCTTGTCTTTGCCTGGATGAGCATGACAGGGGAGGAGAATCCCTTTTATGAGTTTTATGATGAAATTCTGGAAATCTGCCGGGAACACGATGTGACCATCAGTCTGGGAGACGCCTGCCGTCCCGGCTGCCTGGCGGATGCCACCGACCAATGCCAGATCGAGGAACTGGTACGGCTGGGCGAACTGACCCAGCGGGCCTGGGAAAAGGACGTGCAGGTGATGGTGGAAGGTCCGGGCCATGTGCCTCTGGACCAGATCGCTGCCAACATGAAAGTGCAGCAGACGATTTGCAAAGGCGCGCCTTTTTATGTACTGGGGCCGCTGGTTACGGATATCGCGCCGGGGTATGACCATATCACGGCAGCCATCGGCGGCGCGGTGGCAGCTATGTCGGGGGCGGCGTTTTTATGCTATGTGACTCCGGCGGAACATCTTGCCCTGCCTAATGTGGAAGATGTAAAACAGGGTATCATCGCCAGTAAAATTGCGGCCCATGCGGCGGATATTGCCAAAGGCATCCCCCACGCCAGGGAACAGGACGACCGGATGGCAGACGCCCGCCGTAAACTGGACTGGGAAGCCCAATGGAAGGAAGCCATCGATCCGGAGACCGCCAAAGCGGTCCGGGCCAGCCGCGCCCCGGAAGACGACCACAGCGATACCTGCAGCATGTGCGGAAAGTTCTGCGCGGTCCGCAGTATCAACAAGGCGCTGGCAGGGGAATTGATCGATATATTGTAATATAAGGTAAAATTTTGTGAAAAAAACCTGTTGACTTTTTGACTTTTCTTTGCAGGCGTGGTATTATATGTATGTTGGCTGGCACTCTGCATAAAAGAGTGCCAACGAATCTGTGCAGCAAACTGTTTGCTGAACCACTTTTGTTTTGCAACGATGTTGTGCAGTACTGCTTTGTTTATAATTTTTTAAAATAAAAGGAGCTGTAACTACCATGGAAAATGAAAAAGAAAAGTTTGAGTTTCAGGCCGAGACCAAACAACTGCTGAACTTAATGATTAATTCCATTTACACCAACCACGAGATTTTTCTGCGTGAGTTGATTTCCAACGCCAGCGACGCCATTGACAAGCTGCGTTTTGCATCCCTCACCCATAGTGACCTGCTGGAAGGGGACAGCGAGTTTGTGATCCGCCTGACTCCGGACGAAAAGGCAAAAACCCTTACCATTACGGATAACGGGATTGGTATGACCAAAGAAGAAGTAATCAAAAACATCGGTACTATCGCCCAGTCCGGTACGAAAGAGTTTCTGGCCAAGCTGGAAGAGGCTAACAAGATTGCGAAAAAGGCAGAGGAAGAAGCCGGTAAGGAAGCGAAGACTGACGCTACTACCAAAGACCTGATCGGTCAGTTCGGCGTAGGTTTCTATTCCGCGTTCATGGTTTCGGATAAAGTGACTTTGATAACCCGCAAAGCCGGGGAAAAAGAAGGGTGGAAATGGGAGTCTGCTGCTGACGGAACCTACACCATCGAACCCTGCGAGGTGGAAAAACACGGCACCAGCATCACCCTGCAGCTGGGCGAAGCCTATGCAGGCGAAGGGGCGGAACAGGATATGACCAGTTACTGGACACTGGAAAGCCTGGTGAAAAAATATTCCGATTACATCCGCTATCCTATTAAAATGGAAGAAACTACAGAAGAACCGGCCCGCAACGACAAGGGTGACATCGACGATAAACTGCCGCCTATTAAAAAAACAGAAGTACAACGAATTCTTCAAGCACCAGTTCCACGAATGGGAAGACCCCATGTGGTATTACCACACCCGGGCAGAGGGTACTGTGGAATACACGGCGCTGCTGTACATTCCGGGCAAGGCGCCTGCCAATCTGTATTTCCAGGAATATGAACCGGGCCTGCAGCTCTTCTCCCGTTCCGTATTTATTATGGAAAAATGCAAAGACCTGCTGCCGGACTACCTGCGCTTCGTCAAAGGCCTGGTGGATTCCCCGGACCTGTCCCTGAATATTTCCCGGGAACTGCTGCAGCAGAACCACACCATCAAAGTGATCGGCCGCAATCTGGAGAAAAATATCCTGAAGCAGCTGGCGGATATGCTGGCCAAAGAACGGGAAAAATATGAAAAATTCTGGAACGAGTATGGCCGTTCCTTAAAGGCCGGCGTGTATAACAGCGTGTACGATCCGGACAGCAAAAAGGACAAACTGTCAGATCTGCTGCTGTTCATGACCAGCAAGGAAGGCAAACTCTGCACCCTGAAGGAATACACGGACCGCATGCCGGAAAGCCAGAAGGCCATTTATTATGCAACCGGCAAAGACAAAGAAGCCATTGAACACCTGCCCCAGATGGAAGCGGTGAAGGACAAAGGATTTGAAGTGATGTTCCTGCTGGATCCGGTGGACGAGTTCTGCCTGGAAGCGCTGCAGGAATACGCTGGCAAAAAGTTCCAGTCCCTGAGCCGGGGCGACCTGGATCTGGGCGATGTGGAAAGCGAAACCAGCAAGAAAGAAACGGAAGACATCGCCAAGGACAATGAGACCCTGCTGAAAGATTTCAAGGAAGTGTTGGGAGAAAAAGTCAACGAAGTGAAGCTGACCAATCGGCTGAAGGACAGCGCCGTCTGCCTGGTGGCCGGGGAATACGGCCCCAGCTTTGCCATGGAACAGGCTTTTGCTATGGCCAATGCGCCCATGTTCAAGGCTCAGCGTATTCTGGAACTGAACCCGAAACACAAACTGTTTGCCAAGTTGCAGGAAGCCCACGATCAGGGCAAGGACAGCCAGGACTTTAAAGATTTCTGCGCCCTGCTCTTTGACCAGGCCCTGCTGCTGGACGGCATGATCCCGGACGATCCGGCTGCGTTAGCTCAGCAGATTGCGCGGATGATGGCAAAATAAAAAATTGTAAATCAGAACGGCAGCGTTTTTTGCGGAAGGCGCTGTCGTTTTTTGTTTAACTTTGTTTCGCCGGAGTATGATATAATGAAAAAAGCAGTGATATCAAAGCGTTTCGGAACACAGGAGTTTTTCAATGCGTTACCGGTTATTAGACACACTCCGGGGTATCTCCGTGGTGAGTATGATTTTATTTCATGCCTGCTGGGATTTGGTGAACCTTTACCATTTTGACTGGTCCTGGTTTCAGGGAACACCCGGTCATGTCTGGCAGCAGAGTATCTGCTGGGCATTTATCCTGATCAGCGGGTTCTGCATGGGACTGAAAAAAGAAGATTCGTCCGGGTTTGCATCCTGTAAACGGGGGCTTATACTAGTGGCGGGCGGAATTCTTGTCACTGTTTCCACCTTTCTGTTTACCCCGGAAAGCCCGATTATTTTCGGCGTGTTGTTTTTCCTGGGCTGTGCCATGCTGTTGACAACAGCGCTCATGCCGTTACTGCGTAACTGTTCCGGCAAGACCGGCCTGTTGCTGACAGGCCTGCTCTTTTTCCTGCTGCGTAACATTAATGAAGAAACGCTGGGATTTGAGAATATAGTCCTGTACAGATTGCCGGAAACCTGGTACGAGCAGGGGATGCTGGCGACTTTTCTGGGATTTCAGGACAAAAATTTTTTCTCGACAGATTATTTTTCGCTGCTGCCCTGGTATTTTCTGTTTCTGGCAGGTTATTTTTTGTGCAGGCTTATGTTAGAAAGAACGCAAACTCTGCCTGACGGTTTTGCAAACGGCATTCCCTTGTTTGAAATTCCGGGACGGCATTCCCTTCTGATTTACCTGCTGCACCAGCCTGTTATTTTATTGCTGCTTTCGGTCGTTCTGAAACCGGTAATACGCGCTATGTAAAAACCGGTACGAGCGGGAAACATAGTAAGCACTATCACCGGAACGCACAGATTTAAAGGCAGGAGAACGAAGAAAAATTAAAAAGAATCTGAAATTCCTCTTGCTTTTTTTGGCAAGTTGGCGTAATATAGTAAAGTAATCTTTTAGTGGGGATGTAGCTCAGCTGGGAGAGCGTACGGTTCGCATCCGTAAGGTCGAGAGTTCGATCCTCTTCATCTCCACCACCGAAAAGCACACTTTTTACCGGGTTGTAAAAAGTTGGAAAGCGCGTGGTTATCACATGTATTGTGAAAACGGCGCGCCTTTTTTATTGCTTCTTTGTCTGTATCCGTGATGATTCTGTCTCCGGTTGTTTCTTTGCGGCGCGCTTTATTAATGAATGTTGAAAATCATGCTATAATGTAAAAAACGGAATTTCAAACAGTACAGTGTCATTTTTGACAGGCGGAAGAATGAACCAGAAAACAGACATGTCTCTTAAACAAAAATTATTTGGGAACGATGCCCGGGCAAAGTTCCGCCACTTTTTCAGCGTCATGATCCCGATTCTCATTACCCAGATAGCGATCATGGGAATGAATTTTGTTGATACGGTTATGAGCGGGCGCGCGGGCGCGGAACAGCTGGCAGGTACTTCCATCGGGACCAACTTGTGGATGCCTGTATTTACAACTGTAAACGGAATTTTAATTGCTGCCACGCCGCTTACGGCTCATCTGTTAGGAGCAGGAAAAAAGCAGGAGACGGGGCGGGTGATCCGGCACGGGCTTTTGCTGGCCCTGCTCTTTTCCTGTTTATGTTTTGCGGCAGGCTTCAGCATTTTGGATCCGTTTATCCGGAGCCTGGGCCTGGAACCGCAAGTGGCCTACATTGCCAAATATTATCTGGCAGGGATCGGCATCGGTATCATCCCCTTTTTCATGGGAACCGTGCTGCGTTCCTTCATTGATACCCTGGGCGGCACGCGGCTTACCATGCAGGTCTATCTGGCAACCCTGCCCCTCAATATCATCCTGAATTATATTCTGATTTTCGGGAAACTGGGGCTGCCGCCGCTGGGCGGCATCGGCGCCGGCATCGGAACCGGTATCACCTGCTGGCTTCTGTTCGGGATGTTTACGCTGATCATCCGCTATCATCCACTGTACCGCAACGTAAAAATATTCAGGGAACCTTCCGGCAGTCCGGAAGTCTCTGGCATGTCAATGAAAAACGCGGAACCTTCTTTTAACGGCTCAGGTGGCTGTAACCAAATCCGCTTCTCGAAAGCGCTTTTGCTGGAGTATCTGCGTATCGGCATGCCAATCGGGCTGTCTATTTTCATGGAGACCAGCATCTTCGGCGTGGTGGCGTTCCTGGTCGCGCGTTTCGGAACGGCAGCCATTGCCGCCAGTCAGGCGTCCATGAGCTTCGCCGGTTTTGTCTATATGCTTCCGCTGAGCGTTTCCATGAGCATGACCATCCTTATCGGCATCGAGGCCGGCGCCCGGCGCTGGATCAGTGCCGAACAATACGCGAATGCAGGGATGGCTTTTAACTGGACCTGTGCCCTGGCCCTTCCGTTTCTCTGCTATCTGCTGCGTTATCCTATTGCCAGTATGTACGTAACCGAACCGGAAGTGATAGAGGTTTGTGTCCGGTTTATTGTCTACGGCTGCTTTTTTATCATGGGCGACGCCGTGGCTGCCCCTATCCAGGGAATCCTGCGGGGATATAAGGATGTCAACGCACCGTTCTATTCCAGTCTTATCGCTTACTGGGTCATCTGCATGCCGCTGGGCCTTTTCCTGGATTACAGGCTGGGCCACGGTCCGTATTCCTACTGGCAGAGTCTGGACATCGGCTTGTTTGCCTCTGCGCTGATTTTGTTTTTGCGCCTGCTGTTCATCCGGAAAACCATACGCCGTAATAATACATTTCCCGCTTAATTTTATCTGATGAAGTGAAATGCTGTAAGACAAATTAAAAAATCAAAACGAAAAAGTACCGGCCTGTAAATACTCGCAGCCGGTACTTCATATTTTTAATTATCCAATTAATAAATTTTTAAATCAGTCTTCTTCCAGCACGCCTTTCAGGTCTTTGTTGGTCATGGCGCAGACGCAGGAGTCGGACCACACGTTTTCCGCGGTCTCGATCATGTCAATGATCGTGTAAATCGGAAGGATAACGCCCATGATGCCGATGGACGCGCCGACCGAACTCATCAGGGACAGGGTCAGGAAGTAGCAGCCCATGGGAACGCCGGCATTGCCGATGGCGGCCAGCACGGCTACAAACAGCCAGGAAATCATGGCGCCCATGGTCAGGTTCATGCCGGAGTTCTGCATCACGAACAAGGAAGTAACCAGAATGAAAGCGGCACAGCCGTTCATGTTGATGGTGGTGCAGATGGGCAGCACGAAGCGGGATACCCGGGGGTTGACTTTCACATTCTGTTCGGCGGAAGCCAGGGTTACCGGCAGGGTAGCGGCAGAACTTTTGGTAAACAGCGCAACCGCCAGGGCCGGGGACATCTTTTTCATG
Source organism: uncultured Succiniclasticum sp. (assembly GCA_902801365.1). Lineage (GTDB taxonomy): Bacteria > Bacillota > Negativicutes > Acidaminococcales > Acidaminococcaceae > Succiniclasticum. The sequence goes on along the minus strand of CADCHY010000039.1, from coordinate 9,653 downwards.
ATATCCACCGGGTTCAGGCCCCGGGCCAGCAGGAACAGCGGCAGCACGATGAAGAACTGGAGCAGGTTGCCGCCGATGACAACCGCTGTGTATTTGCCCAGGGCGCCTACGATGACGCCGGCTTCAATCTGGGCGGCCAGCTGGCCGGCAAACGCTAAAATGCCGACAGGCAGTACGTACAGGATGGCGCGGATCAGGGTGAACAAAACTTCCTGCAGGCCGTTGATGCCTTTCAGCAGCACTTCCCGGTTTTCCGTTTTCGGCATAAAAGCCAGGGCCAGACCGACGGCGGCGGCGATGAACAGTACGGACAGCACGTTGCCGGACAGGAAGGGATACAAAATATTATTGGGAACTACAGAAAGGAAATGATCATAGTAAGAAAGCTTGCCTAAATTCTGGGGTACCTGCGCCGCGCCTGCGCCTACCACGTCGGCAGGCAGGTTGCCCGGGGCGATCCAGAGATATAAAGCCAGGCCTACGGCAGCAGAGCAGATGGTGGTCAGTAATGTATAAACCAGCGTGTGGGCGAAGATACGCTTCGTATCTTTTTTGGCGCCCAGTGCCGACAGGGTGGTGATAACCGCCAGCGCAATGGTGGGCACGGCGATGAACTGGAACATGCGGGTGAAGATCGTAGCAATAAAGTTGAACAGTTCGTTCAGGGAGGGATTGTTCATCCAGCCCAGCGCGCCGCCGATTACCAGCGCGGCCATCCACAGGATAAACTGTTTGCCGTTGCTTTGTTTCCGGCTTTCTTCAATTATTTCTCTTGCCTTGTCATTAACCTGGGAGGGGTTCTTTTTGTCTGCCATGATAAACTCCTTATATATACTTTAAAAACTTCTTATAGTATAGTACCGGACTTTTTCTTATGTCAATACAATTCAACAAAAATCTTGGACGTTTTCCTATAATATGGTAAAATAAAGAGTACTGTCAAAGTATGAATTTTAAAGGCTTTATCCGGGAGGACGTCGTGAAACAACCGTTAGTGGAGGCAATGGAACGCTATCTGCAGGAGCAGGTGTACCCGCTGCCGGGCCATAAAGGCGGCCGGGGTATGGCGGATCCGCTGCGTTCGTTGCTGGGCTCCACCGCGTTGCGGCTGGACGTTTCCCTCATGAGCGAGCTGGACGATATACACGCGCCTTCCGGCTGCATCAAAGCTGCGCAGGAAGAGGCGGCAAAGTTATACGGCAGTGATGCCTGCTTCTATTCGGTGAACGGGACGACGGGCGCTATCCATGCCATGCTGATGACGGCGATGCAGCCGGGCGATAAGGTGCTGGTTCCCCGGAACGCCCACCGCAGTGTAATGGGCGGGCTGATTCTGGCAGACGCAGTGCCGGTATATGTGCAGCCTAAGAACATAAAAGAGTTTGGCATGCAGGGACAGGTCACGCCGGAACAGGTGAAAGAAGCGTTTGCGGCGCATCCGGATCTCAGAGCGGTGCTGCTGACGTCTCCCAATTATTTCGGCATGGCGGCAGAAGTGAAACAAATCGCAGACATTGCCCATGCCCATAACGCGGTGCTGCTGGTGGATGAAGCGCATGGTCCCCATTTGGGCTTTCATGACAAATTCCCACCTTCTGCCATGCAGTGCGGAGCAGATATGGCAGCCCAGAGCACCCATAAAATCTTAGGGGCGCTGACCCAGAGTTCTTTATTACAGGTGAAGGGGACACGTATCGATCTGCGTCATGCGGCAGATGTAATGAGCCTTCTTACAACTACAAGCCCCAACTATCTGCTGATGGGTTCCCTGGATGCGGCCCGGGCCCAGCTGGCGGAGCGGGGGCCTGCCATGCTGGAAGACGCGCTGCGGGCGGCGCAGATGTTGCGCAACAGTCTGGAGAAGATTCCGGGCCTGCGGGTGATCCGTCCGGAAGATGTGTCAGGCAAATACGGAATTTCCGCTTTGGATATAACAAAGGTAACCATAAATCTGAAAGAGTGGGGCGTCAGCGGCGTTGCCGCCGGGGAAGCCTTGCGTAAAGAGAAAGTAGCTGTGGAACTGGTGGATCCACAGAACGTTTTGTTCCTTGTGACGTACGCGGACTGGGCGCCGGTGCAGTGGCAGGAAACGGTGAACCGGATCTGCAGAACGTTGCAGAAGCTGCGTCCGGCGCTGAACCCGCTGGAAGCAAGATCCGTGGAAAGGGTCAGGGCGTTGGAGAATGAAGCGGCGGAAAGAGAAAAGGCGCAGCAGGCAGAGATTCCGGTAACAGAAGCGGCCTTGCCGATGCGTGAAGTGTTTTATGGGAAAAAGAAATCGGTTCCTCTTTCCGGGGCGGCCGGCCTGATCTGTGCCGAGCCGGTAAGTTTTTACCCGCCCGGCATTCCCGTGATTCTGCCCGGGGAACGGTTAACAGATAAAATTATTGAATGGTGTTGTCTGATGAAACAGCAGGGACTGCCTGTCAGCGGACCGGCGGACACTTCACTGCAGACAGTGAGGGTGCTGGAAGAATAACCTGTCAAACAGAGGTGCAGATTATGAAAAAAGGTTGTTTCATTACGATGGAGGGGGTAGACGGCAGCGGCAAGACTACCCAGCTGCAGCTGACGGCCCGGTACCTGCTGGACCGGGGCTATGAAGTGGTGACCACCCGGGAACCGGGCGGCACGAAGCTGGCGGAACGGATCCGCAACGTAGTGCTGGATGCGGATGCCGCTGTGAATCCGAGAACGGAAGTGCTGTTATATCTGGCAGCCCGGGCGGAGCATGTGGAAAAAGTAATCAGGCCTGCGCTGGAGGCAGGCAAAATTGTGCTGTGCGACAGGTTTGACGATTCCACCATGGTGTACCAGGGTTTTGTCCGTGGTATTGAGATTAGTAAAGTACAAGATCTTTGCAAATTTGCCGCGGACGACGTGCAGCCGGAACTGACGATTCTGCTGGACGCCGCGCCGGAAGCCTTGTTACAGCGCCGGGCGGACCGGGGCGTGCAGGACCGTTTTGAACAGGAAGGCCTGGACTTCCAGAAAAAAGTGCGGGAAGGGTTTCTGCTGCTGGCGAATGCTGAACCGGAACGTGTTAAAAAAGTCCATGCGCTGCAGTCTGCGGAAGCCGTGCAGGAAGATATACGGAAAATATTAGTAGAAGCGGGTTTTTAAATAGAAAAGATGAGTTTATAGGTTAGGAAAAGATATGAGCAAAACATCGGGAATGATTGCGACATTCCATGCGATGAAATTCGCCGTCATGGCGAGACTGTCTGAGGGGCGCAGCCCCGAGTTTCGAAGCCATAGGCGAATGAATCCATGGAATAGCAATCATGTACGGTTTTGCGAATTCTTTTCGCAACCTGTAAATCATATTTGCTAACAGGTGTACTATGTTTGACCAAATCGTAGGACATCAACAGAATAAAGAATTTCTGGAACGGTTCTTAAACCGGGAAGAGCGGCCTCACGCGTTGTTGTTCTACGGACCGGAGGGAATCGGCAAGTGCCTGCTGGCAAAAGAATTTGCCAGAGCTTTCCTGTGCCTGGGTTCTCCCCTGGAAGCAAGACCCTGCAGCCGTTGTGAGTCCTGCCGACTGCTGAACTTCGAAACCGGCAACTTTGCCCATCCGGATTATCTGTATTTCGATCCCTTGACAGACGAGGAACAGGAAAAGAAAAAAACAAAAATCATTTCCGTAAACCAGATCCGCAGCCTGATTAAACAGTCTGCTTTCGGGCCTACGCTGTCAAAACATAAAATTTGCATTATTAACGAAGCGGACACGATGAACACGGAAGCGGCCAATTCGCTGCTGAAACTGCTGGAGGAACCGCCGGACAAATGGTTTTTCATTCTGGTGGCCTCTTCGGTAAGCCGGCTCCTTCCCACGATTTTATCCCGTGTGATCCAGGTGCGGTTTACGCCGTTGTCCGTGCAGGAAACAAAAAACGCATTACTAAATAAAGATATTCCCGAGGCCGAAGCGGACCTGCTGGCGCATCTGTCTGATGGGTCGTTAGGACAGGCGCTCCGGTTCCGGGAAGAACGGATCATGGACTTCCGCAATGCCGCATTGAAGTTTGTGGCGGAATTTCCCATGCAGGCGCCCATGACCTATCTGTTGAATGAAGATTATTTTTCTGATTTTATTCCCTCATCCGGAGGCAACGAGCAGCTCCAGCGTTTTGTGGCCATGACGGTTTCACTGCTGCGAGATCTTCTGTTTGTAAAAAGCGGGCTGCCGGATCAGGTTTTTAATACAGACGCGCTTCCCCAGTTGCGGAAAATCGCCGGGAAATGGGACGCAGGACGACTGCACCGGGCAACGGGAGCGGCGCAGGAAGCAGCGGCAGCCGCAGTGCGGCGGGCCAATACCAAAAGCGTGCTGGACAATTTGACGTTTAAGATAAATACATGCTGCGAAGGGAGAATATAGCATGAAAAAAGTGGTAGGAATCCGTTTTAAGAAAACGTGTAAGATATATTATTTCGATCCGCTGGAGACAGAGCTTGTGCCGGGGGACCATGTCATCGTGGAAACGGCCCGGGGCATGGAATTCGGAACGGTGTCCATCGGCACCCGGGAGATTCCGGAGGAACAGCTGAAAAATCCGCTGAAACCCATTATCCGCAAGGCTACGCCGGAAGACGAGGAAACGGTGAACCAGAACATGATCCGGGAGCGGGAGGCTTTCAATATCTGCCAGCGCCGGATCGAGCGTCACGGGCTGGAGATGAACCTGGTGGACGTGGAATTTACGTTTGATGTCAATAAAATCATTTTCTATTTTACGGCAGACGGCCGTATCGATTTCCGGGAACTGGTAAAGGATCTGGCTTCCGTGTTCCGCACCCGCATCGAACTGCGGCAGATCGGGGTCCGGGATGAGGCCCGGATGGTAGGGGGCATCGGCAGCTGCGGCCGGCCTCTGTGCTGCGCCAGCTGGCTGGGTGATTTCGAGCCGGTGTCCATCCGTATGGCGAAGAATCAGAACCTGTCTTTGAATCCCACCAAAATTTCCGGCAGCTGCGGGCGTCTGATGTGCTGTCTTAAATATGAAGATTATCTGTATGCCAAAGAAAAGGGCAAAGGCAACCGGCCCAAGAAGGAATATGCGGAAGCACCCCAGGTCGGGACCATGGTGGCTACCAGCATGGGCAAGGGCAAGGTCACTACGGTGAACAAAGCCAAACATACTGCCACCGTACAGCTTTCCCGAGACAATGTGGTCACCCTGGAATGGGACGAACTGATCGATGCATCCCAGGCCATGGATGACGATTAATATTATTGTGTTGCGTTTCAGTCGTAACGCCTGCTGAAAGTAAGATTATTTTTTCATAAAACTATGAGCGTAATCAGAGAAGATTATCTGCCGGGGTGCGGATATAAAATCTATCAGGATCCGACGGAGTTTACCTTTACGACCGATTCCGTCTTTCTGGCCCATTTCCCCCATCTGGCCAACAAGGCAAGAGTGCTGGAATTAGGCTGCGGGACCGGGGCCGTCAGTTTTTATCTGGCAGCCCGGGGCGCGGCGGAAGTAACCGGATTGGATGTGAATCCCCGGATGGTGGAACTGTTCAACCGCAGCGCGGAAGCAAATGGGATTTGCGTTGGAATGGGATATCAAAGAAATAAAAAGTTTTTGTCCTACAGAATCGTTTGATCTGGTCGTTGCCAATCCGCCTTACCGCAACAGCGGCAGGGAACGGGCCATAGGCACCAGCGCCTGCCATGAAAAAACAGCCGTGCTGGAAGATTTTTTTGCGGCCGCCTGTTATGCGCTGCACAGCCGGGGACGTTTTGCCCTGGTGCAACTGCCGGAACGGTTCATGGAATCCGTGGAACTGGCCATCAAGTACAACCTGCAGCCAAAGAAACTGCAGTGGGTCCATGCTTCCGTTGACAAACCAGCCTGGATATTTTTACTTGAAATGGTAAAAAACGGAAGCTACGGGCTGGAGGTTTTGCCGCCGCTGATTATGTACAACGAAGACGGCACGCTGACGGAACAGGCGAAGAAGCAGATGGAGAAAGAATAAAATTCTTTTATTAAAGACTTCCGCTGTAAAAAGATTACGCAAAAACGTTCGTGTTTGCTATTTCACGGACTCATTCGCCTGTGGCTTCGAAACTCGGGGCTTCGCCCCTCAAACAGTCTCGCCACCGCGGCGAATTTCGTCTCCTGAAATGACGCAAACCCTCACTATGTTTTGCTTAAATCTTTTCACATCATAAGATTTTATTAAAAAACATTTATAAAACTATTTGGAGACCTTATGCCCGGTACATTATACTTGGTCGCGACCCCTATCGGAAATCTGGGCGACATGACGCCGCGGGCGGTGCAGGTGCTGACGGACGCTGATTTAATTGCGGCGGAAGACACCCGGCGCACGCTGCAGCTGCTGAACCATTTTTCCATAAAGGGAAAGCTGATCCATTACGATGAAAACAATAAAGAGAAGCAGGGGCCTGTATTATTGCAGGAACTGCTGCAGGGAAACAATGTGGCGCTGGTAACCGACGCAGGCTTCCCGGGAATTTCCGATCCGGGGGAGGCCATGGCGAAGCTGGCCATTGAAAACGGCATCACCGTCACGCCGGTGCCGGGGGCCAATGCCTGCCTCACTGCCCTGGTTGCTTCTGGACTTCCGTCCACACCGTTCTTTTTCGGGGCGTTTCTCCCGAAAAGCAAAAAGAACCGGAAAGAGCAACTGGAAAAATGGAAACAGATTCCTGCGACCGTCGTATTATATGAAGCGCCTCACCGTATCGCAGATGTGCTGGAAGAGATTCTGGCAGTGTGGGGCGACAGGCAGATGGCGTTCGGCAGGGAACTGACCAAGCTGCACGAAGAATTCTGGAGGGGGACTATTTCCCAGGCAATATTCTATTTGAAGGAAAATCCTCCCCGGGGCGAGTTTGTTCTGGTCATCGCCCAGGCGGAAGAGAAACCGCCTGATGAAGAGGAAATTAAAGATCCGCTGGACGCAGTGAAGGAAAAAATCGCGCAAGGCGTTCCCAAGAAGGAAGCTCTTAGCGAAGTTGCAAAACAGTTTAAAATTCCCAAACGGGATTTATATAACCGCTTGATTCAGGAGCAGGAAAAAGAGTAAAATATAAAATGTAGATAAATTTTTATGTTTGCGAAATTTTCTGTTTGCTGAATAATCCGGTGAGCGAGAAAGAAAAAATTTTTAATAAACAGTTAACACTTCTGCAACGCAGATACCTATATTAAAAGGAAGAAGGGCATATCATGGAAAAGAAACCGTTTTTTATTACTACGCCGATTTATTATCCCAGTGAAAAACTGCATATCGGTCACGCCTACTGCACTACGGTAGCGGATGCCATCGCCCGTTATCACCGGGCCAAAGGGGAGGATGTATTTTTCCTCACCGGCAGCGACGAGCACGGCCAGAAGATCCAGCGCAAAGCGGAAGATCTGGGTATTACCCCGATTGAATATGTAGATAAAATTGTGGCTACGTTCCAGAGCCTGTGGAAACGGCTGGAGATTTCCAACGACGATTTTATCCGCACCACCCAGGAGCGCCACGAAAAAGTGGTGCAGGCGGTGATGCAGCAGATTTACGATAAAGGCGATATTTACAAGAAAAATTACGAAGGCTGGTACTGCGTGCCCTGCGAATCCTTCTGGACCGAACATCAGCTGGTGGACGGCAACTGCCCGGACTGCGGCCGTCCCGTAGAGAAGATGCAGGAAGAAAGCTATTTCTTCAAGATGAGCAAGTACGCGGACCGCATGCTGCAATATATTGACGAGCATCCGGATTTCATCCAGCCGGTAGCACGCCGCAACGAAATGATCAACTTTATCAAACAGGGCCTGGAAGATCTCTGCGTAACCCGCACTTCTTTTGACTGGGGTATCAAGGCGCCCTTCGATCCCAGGCATGTTGTGTATGTATGGTTCGATGCCCTGCTGAACTACATGACCGCCATCGGTTATAAAGCGGACGAAGAGATGTTCAACAAGTACTGGCCGGCGGACATTCATCTGGTAGGCAAGGAAATCGTGCGTTTCCATTCCATCATCTGGCCCATCATGCTGATGGCCATGGGCGAAGCCATTCCGAAAAAAGTATACGGCCACGGCTGGCTGGTAGTGGATGGCACCAAGATGAGCAAATCCATCGGCAACGTGGTGGACCCCAACGGCCTGATTGACGAATTCGGGGCTGACGCTATCCGGTATTTCCTGCTGCGGGAAATCAATCTGGGCAGCGATGGCAACTTCAGCCGTGACGCCCTCATCAACCGCATCAACGCCGACCTGGCCAACGACCTGGGCAACCTGCTGTACCGCACTGTGAGCATGGTGGAAAAATATCATGACGGCGAACTGAAAAACTGCCCGGCCGTAGCGCAGGATGTGGATACGGATCTGGTCAAACTGACGGAAGCTACGCTGGCTTCTTATCAGGAACACATGGATAAGCTGGAAATCAATGATGCAATCAAAGCAGTATGGGGTCTTGTGGCCAGCGCCAACAAATATATTGATGACACGGCTCCCTGGAAACTGGCCAAGGAACCGGTCGATGCCGACCGCCTGCACCTGGTGCTGTACAACCTGGCGGAAGTGCTGCGCTTTGTAGCCGTGATGATCGAGCCTTTCATCCCGGGGACCACACCGGAAATCTTAAGACAGCTGGGACTGGAATGCAAAGAACAGAACCTGCTGGAAGATTTAAAGTGGGGCGGCATTGCCGACGGCACCAAAGTGGTGAAAGGCGAACCGCTGTACCCGCGTATTGACGTGCTGCCGGACGGCCGTACCCTCATCGGCGCTACCAAAAAATACGCAGGCAAAGTGTACAATCCGGAAACCGGCAAGCATGAAGAGTATCATCCGGAGCCGGTCAAGGCAGCAAACAAAAAACAAGAGAAAACGAACGACAATAAAAAGCTTGACGCGTTAGCGGAAGCCCAGGCGAAAGCGGAAGAAGCCAAAGCGAAAGCCCTGGCGGCAAAGGAAGCGGCAGCGAAAAAAGCAACTTCAGCAGCGGATGCGGCCAGTGACGCGGTAGCGGCAGCAGGTGATGCGGCCAAAGCTGTGGGCGGCGCAGTGCTGGCGGCCGTGGCTTCTGCCAAAGCACGGGTCAGCGCGGCGGCTGACGATGCGGTGCGCACGGCGACCGAAGTGAAGAACGCGGCGCTGGAAGCGGCCCGTGGCAGTGAAGCGCAAAAATCCGCCCCGGCAGCAGAAGGCGAAATCACCATTGACGACTTTGCCAAAATTGATTTGCGGGTTGCCAAGATCCTGTCCGCGGAACGGGTGCCTAAAACCGATAAGCTGATGAAGATCCAGGTGCAGCTGGGCGAAGAGGAACGCACCATCGTGTCCGGCATTGCCCAGTATTACACGCCGGAAGAACTGGTGGGCCGCAATGTTATCGTAATCAAGAACCTGAAACCGACCAAGCTCCGTGGTATTATGTCTTACGGCATGCTGCTGGCGGCTTCCGACGGGGAAGGGAATCTGGTGCTGGCAGACGCGCCGAATATTAAAAGTGGCAGTAAGGTAAAATAAAACGCGTAAAAAGATTTCGCAAAACTGTTTACGTTTGCTATTCCATGGACTCATGTGCCTGCGGCTTCGAAACTCGGGGCTGCGCCCCTCAGACAGTCTCGCCGCTGCGGCACATTTCATCTCATGGAATT
>CADCHY010000038.1 GCA_902801365.1 uncultured Succiniclasticum sp. | reverse complement strand
CAAAACCTGGCATGTGGTGGCTGCCCAATTGGAAAACGGGTTACGGTTTGTTGTCCAGCTGGACCAGGATGAGTTTGTGAAATGGGTAAACCTGATGCCCCATAAGGAAGCCCCTTCCGGCGAAGAAGTATAAACATACCTATGAAATGTTCGAAAGGATCCCGCCTCAGACTGTTGCTGGTTGCCGTTCTTCTGGCAATGGCGGCGCTGCTTGTTGCGGGCTGTGGGGAAGAAGAAAAATATAATAAAGAGAAGGCCCAGATCCTTGAGGAATTAAAGCAGGTCCAGCTGATCAAAGTCCCGGCGAACCTGGAAGGGGAGGCGCTGGACGCGGCGATCGACGAGGCGGCGCCCCGGCATAAAGCGGCTTTGGAACAAATCGACAGCAAGCTGAAGGCATTAGGCGAAAAATATGGGAAAGCGGATGCCAGATTTAAGGCTGAGACTGAGGAAATTCGAAAGACGCTGAAGCAGGATCATGTGGAATGGCTGAAAGCCGCGGTTGCCCCGAAGATTAAAGGCGACTCTGTGATGGGCGTGGGCATAGGCTGCCGCTGGAAAGAAATCGAAGAGATCCTGGGCGAGCCGATTGAAAAGAAGCAGACTGCCGTCTTAACGGAGTTTAAGTATTCGGGTCTTGTGTTCAATGAAATCAGGGATCATGGTGAGAACTACGGGAAACCGTTACCCCCGTCGTACGGACCGGACGCGTATTACATGACCGGAACCGGGTACAAGACGGGAAGCGGCATACAGGCCGGTATGACAAAGGCGGAAGTTCTGGAATGTTACAAAGGAAAGCTTGCTTCCCTTGACGACCATACGGATCCGAAATTTATTATTATGCGATACGATCCAACACCGGACCACAAACATGAGTATAACCAGTTTATACAGTTAACGGATGGAAAAGTGAGCCGGCTGATCGTAGCCAGACACTGATTTGCATTCCCTGCAATAAATAATACCGCGACATTCGGAATTGTTATTCCGGATGCCGCGGTAATTTTTTGGCGTTGAAAACAGATTTGCTGTTTATAACAAGAGTCTTTTTGCTGAGGCGGTTAAGCTGGATGACATTTTGGGGGAAGTCATTTAGCGCTGTGTTTTTGTAATAAGTTTTTAATAAACGCTTCATCAGGCGTGGTATAAAAGGTTTTCTGGTTTGTAAAAATAACAAAACCGGGTCTGGCGCCGGGCGGCTTTTTCACAAAACGCCGGGGGACACAGTCTACGGGAACCCGGCTGCCGCCGCGGGCTTTGCTGAAATATGCGGCAAGCCGGACAGCCGCATCCAGTGCTTCCGGCTCCGGTTCGGGAAGCGTTGTTTTGATGACTACATGGCTCCCGGGGATCTTCTGGACGTGCAGCCAGAGATCACTGCCCGTTGCGATTCTAAAAGTAACTTCTTCATTCTGGCGATTGTTTTTGCCGATGTAGATTCTGGTCGATTCAGAAAAAACAATTTGCAGGGGGCTGGATTTGCCGGATGCATGGGGCTTCCGTTTCGGAACAGGCAGAATCCCCGCGGTTTGCAGTTCTTCTTTGATCTCCTCTGTTTCCTGCCGGGTGGTTGCCAGGCGCAGGCTCTCATCCACGCTTTCCAGCCATGTCCGCATATCCGTTGCTTCCGCCAGGTGGATGGCAATCTCTTCCTGCGCCCGTTTCAGTTTGTTGTATTTCTTATAATATTTCTGCGCGTTTTCTGCCGGAGTCAGTACCGGGGACAGGGCTACCTGCAGCAAGGTGCCGTCATAAATATTGGGGACAGAGCAGGAAGAAGCTCCTTTTTGAATCTGATATAACGCAGCCATCAGGCTGTCGGCAATGATACGGAAGGTATCCGCATCGTTGGACAGGGTCAGGTCATGCTCCAGGGCACTGATCTTTTTCTCTGCTTTGCGTAACTCCGAAAGCACTGTTTTCTGTAATAACTCCTGTTCGGGTAACTGTACCGGCTGCAACAGGACCGCATGGCACAACGCGTCATTCATGCCGGGGAACGTTTCCGGGCGGCAGCCTTCCGGGATATACGCAACGGGGAAGGGGAAGACGGTCTGGCACTGATTGCTTCCGGTAATGAGGGCTGTGACCGGCTGCGCGGCAGGGTTTGCTGTCACGTTTGCCTGTAAATCCGTTATGGCGGAAACCAGATGGTTCCGGTCCATCGGTGTCAGGTAGGTGGCACTTAACGGGATTCTGGCGGCGGACAACAACTGTAAAGCCGAAGCCTTGCCAATACCGGTAGTCACGTTTACCAGCTGCTTCCATAAGGAACCGGTCACTTCGTCGGGAATGGCCGCCACAATCTCTTCCGGGACGGCGGTCAGGATATTCAGGCCTGCCTGCGGGGGCGGCGGGTTATAAGCATATCCGGGCTGGATGACGCGGACAGAATTCATGAGGGGACTGACATGCTTTATGCTGTCCAGGATTTTCCCGTCTTCCGCAAAGACCAGGTTGGCATTTTTGCCGGTAAGTTCAATAATGATATGCTTTGTGATTATCCGGCCGGTCCTCCCTAACAGGCTGATTTCCAGTTCGATGACCCGGTCCAGGCCGTATTGACGGACCTGTGTGATCTTTCCTTCTTCCAGATGCTTACGCAGCAGCATGCAGAAAGCCGGCGGCTCCTGCGGATTTCCGGGCGCGGCGGCTGCAATCCGGACAGAGGGGGAGCCGCCGTTGACGTCCATTATGAGATGGATTGTATCATATTCCCGTTTGAGTGAAAAATATACAACATGTGCGGAAGGCATGCCGATTTTGTAAATCCGGCTGCCGGTAATTTCCCGTTTCAGATAATCTGTCAGCGCATATAAGGCAATACCTTCCAAATTCATGGTTTATCTTCCTTTTTCTTTATTTTATTTGGCTGTTTGGTTGCGTTCATTTTCACAATGGTTTATAATATCGGTACAGTTTCTGTATTCATTTCAAGTATATCATATTTTGTTCAAAATATCTTTCGGAGGAATCAGGATGAAAAAAGTTTTCCTAACACTATTGTTTTGCAGTTTTCTGTCACAATGTTTCGCGCTGACTCCCATGACGGATGAGAATATAACGAAAGCAATTCAATACGGAATAACCAGCAAACAGGAGAAACGCACGCTGTACCAGCTGGTGGATCCCTGGCTGGTAGCGGAAAAGGCTATGAAAAATCCCTACCGGCAAAAAGAAAGTATCTTTGTATATACGCCGTATCTGTTAGCCGCGATCCATGCCCGGGACAAGGTGGAAGAGTCCCGTATGCCGGAACTGGCAGACATCAAAAAGGCGATTCAGGAATACGACGGCATTACGCTGATCGGAGCCAGGCTCAATACCCCCGTTGTTTTGCAGGAAGGCGAATATACGGTGAAACTGCTGCAGGGTAATACACAGCTGGCACCGTACGCATCCATGTATCTGCATCACGAGATGATCAGTAAAATTGACAAAAAGGATGAGGGAAAAAAGTCGGGCCAGGCAGATGACGGGAAACAGCTGACAAGGAACGAAAATAAAGATGACAATACCGCAAAGACTGAGAAGGTCGCGGTTCTTGAAATGCAGTTTTATTTTGACAGTTCCCAGTTCAACCCGGCGCAGCCCTATACGGTTTTAATCTCTGATAAATATTGCGGGGAACGCCGCTTTGAAGTGGATCCGGCAGCAATCCGGTAAGATGGGAGGTCCATACAATGGTTAAAAGCATGACCGGTTTTGGCCGGGGATGTTATGAAGAAGAAAACTTTTCGGTTACAATAGAAATAAAAACTGTCAATCACCGGTATAACGAAACGGCGATCCGTCTGCCGCATTTCCTGAACCCGCTGGAAGACAAGATCCGAAAGACAATCCTGGCTTCTGTGTCCAGGGGACGTATTGACGTGTTTGTAACCGCCAGATACACGAATCAGGACGCGGTGAACGTTACGGTTGACAAAGCGCTGGCGGCGGCTTATCATAATGCCCTGCGGGAAGTGGGAGACGCAATCGGTATACCGTCGCCATCTATCAGCGAACAGGCGGAAGTTTTATATCTGGCGCGCTGTCCTGAGGTGATCACGACCAAAGAGGGCCTGTTCGACTGTGATGCTTACTGGCCGAAGATCAAACAGGCTGTGGACCAGGCCGTGGAAGCCTTGGTGGCCATGCGTGAAGCGGAAGGAAAAAATATCGGGGCGGACTTCCATAAACGGCTGGATCTGATCGAACAGAACGTGCTGGAAATCGAAAAACGATCCCCGCAGGTTGTGGCGGAGTATCAGGCAAGGCTGAATGAACGGCTGGATGCGCTGCTGGCAGACAAAAAAATAACCGCGGACCCGGACCGCGTGCTGCAGGAGGTCGCAATCTTTGCAGACCGGGTTGCCATAACGGAAGAAATCGTCCGGCTGAAGAGCCATATCCGTCAGTTCCGCGTGATTATGGATGCCGCGCAGCCGGTGGGGCGCAAGCTGGATTTCCTGATCCAGGAATTTAACCGGGAAGCCAATACCATCGCCTCCAAAGCCAATGATTTTGAACTGGCAAAAATCGTGGTGGATGTAAAAGCGGAAATCGAAAAGATCAGGGAACAGGTCCAGAACGTTGAATAATAATAAGCAGGAGCAGTTATGAGCATTAAAATGATCAATATCGGTTTTGGCAATATTGTTTCCGCCAACCGTATCATTGCGGTCATCAGTCCGGAATCGGCTCCGGTCAAACGCATAATTTCCGAAGCGAGGGACAAAGGACTGCTGATTGACGCGACATATGGAAGAAAGACCCGCGCTGTCATCGTAACAGACAGCAGTCATGTAATTTTATCGGCTGTCCAGCCGGAAACGGTTGCCAACCGTTTTACCCCGGATATGGAAGGAATGGAGACACAATGAAAAATACATCTGATAAACCCCAGGGATTATTGCTGGTCGTGTCCGGTCCCAGCGGCGCCGGAAAAGGAACAATCTGCGGTTTGCTGCGTAAGGAGCTGCCGGAACTGTCCTATTCGGTCTCTGTCACAACCAGGGAACCCAGGGAGGGGGAAGTAGACGGCAGGGAGTATTTTTTTAAGACCGTCGCCCAGGTCAAGGATATGATATTCCGCGGCGAACTGCTGGAATACGCACAGGTTTACGGGAATTATTACGGGACGCCGAAGCCTTATGTGATGAATCTTCTGAATGAAGGGAAGGACGTTTTGCTGGAAATTGATATCCAGGGCGCCCTTCAGATCAAGAAAGTGTTTCCCGACGGTGTATTCGTTTTTGTAATGCCGCCTTCCCTGGAGGAGTTAAGGGCCCGGCTTTACAAACGGGGAAAAGATACGGAAGAAGTGATAGAAAAGCGGCTGAAAGCGGCGGCAAGCGAATTGAAGAGCTCCAGCGGATATGACTATATCATTGTCAATGATGTAGCCGAAGAAGCGACGCAACGTGTATTGACGCTGCTGGAAGCGGAACGGTACCGGGCAAAGCGGAACGGGTACCTGATTGATAAGATACTCGGGCAGAATGCATAATATTTAATCAGATATTTTTATATACAGGAGGCAATTCAAAATGAGCATGGTAAATCCTTCCATCGACAAACTGGCGGAGATGGTCGACAGCAAGTATACCCTGGCGATCCTGGCTGCCAAACGGGCCCGTGAACTGACAAAGCCCGGGCAGACCCTTCCGGAAAAGGAAGTCAGCATCGCACTGAAAGAGGTAGGCGAGAAAAAAATTACCTATACCCGTAAAAAATAATGGAGATGGAGTTATGCTGAAAGGGAAAAAGATCGTACTGGGAGTAACGGGCGGCATTGCCATTTACAAAGTGGTAGATCTTGTGAGCAAGCTTCGCAAGCAGGGGGCAGAGGTCCGTGTCGTCATGACGGAGCACGCCGCGAAATTTGTTTCCCCGCTGCTTTTTGCGGAAATCAGCGGACATAAGTGCGCCGTTTCCATGTGGGACGGCAGGGATGAGTTTAACGTAGAGCATATCGCCCTGGCAAACTGGGGGGATCTGCTGCTGGTGGCGCCGGCCACGGCGAACATCCTGGCCAAGATGGCCTGCGGGCTGGCGGATGATTTGCTCAGCACAGTAGTGCTGGCGGCTCCCTGCCCGAAGATCGTCTGCCCGGCCATGAATACGGGTATGTATGAAAATGTGGCGACGCAGGAAAACCTGAAAGTGTTAGCCGGCCGCGGCATTGCCGTAATGGAACCGGCTTCCGGAGAACTGGCCTGCGGCACGACCGGCGCCGGAAGGCTTCCGGAAGTACCGGAAATCATTGCGTATCTGGAACGGTTTCTTGCACAGAGGGAAGGCGATATGCGCGGCCTGAAAGTGATGGTTACCGCAGCGGGTACGCGCGAGCCCATCGATCCGGTACGGTTTGTCGGGAACCGGAGCAGCGGGAAGATGGGGTATTCCATCGCCAGGCAGGCCTTGTTACGGGGCGCGGACGTGACGCTGATCACCGGGCCTTCCGCCTTAACGCCGCCACCCTATGCGAAGGTGGTTCGCGTGGAAACCACGAAGCAGATGCTGGACGCCTGTCTCGCCGTGTATCCGGAGACGGACGTTGTGATCAAAGCTGCCGCGGTGGCAGATTTTAAACCGCGTTCCGTGGCGGACCAGAAGATCAAAAAGATCCATCCGGAAGACGGGATGACCATCGTGATGGACCAGAACCCGGATATTCTGAAAACGTTGGGCGGTATGAAGAAACAGCAGTTCCTGGTGGGATTTGCTGCAGAAACGCAAAACCTGCTGGAAAATGCGGCCAACAAAGTGAAAAAGAAAAATCTGGACATGATCGTCGCCAATGATGTTTCCCTGAAGGGCGCCGGCTTCAATACAGATACCAACATCGTCAAGTTTTTGTATCCGGATGGAACGTTGGAAGCGCTGGAGATCCTTTCCAAAGATGAGGTGGCTTCAATTCTGCTGGACCGTGTCATGGCAAAACGGAAACAGTAGTTCCGGAAGCATTAACAAGAGCGCAACGGCTTTGCCCAAAGTTGCGCGTTTTGGAGCCGGAGAAATTTCCTGCTGTGAAATTAGTGTGAAACAGTTGCATTGCTGTAAAATTCTGTTATAATAGTTACGATAATTGAATAAAGCTCATCACGAGCGGTGGAGGGAACTGGCCCAGTGAAGCCGCAGCAACCATTGCAATCGCAGGATTGTCAAACGGTGCTAAGTCCTTACGAGAAATCGCAAGATGAGATCATAAAAGTAATTAAGATGCTCTCACGTGCGCGAGGGCATCTTTTTTTAAGGAAAGGAGCATGTATTATGCGCAAATTATTTACCTCTGAATCTGTTACGGAAGGTCATCCGGATAAAATTGCCGACCAGATTTCTGACGCCATCCTGGACGCAATTCTGGAAAAGGACCCGGAAGGCAGGGTGGCCTGTGAAACGGTAGTGGCTACCGGCCAGATTCATATCGTGGGAGAAATATCTACGACCTGTTTTGTAGATATTCCCAAAATCGCCAGGGACACGGTCCTGGGCATTGGCTATGACAGGGCAAAATACGGTTTCGACGGTTCCACCTGCGGCGTCCTGATCTCCATTGACGAACAGTCCGGCGATATTGCCATGGGCGTGGATAAATCCAAGGAGGCGAAGGAAGGCGCCGCCGCGGAAAACGAAATGGGCGCCGGCGACCAGGGCATGATGTTCGGTTACGCCTGTGACGAAACACCGGAACTGATGCCGCTGCCGATCTCCCTGGCTCACAAACTGGCCCACAGACTTACCGAAGTGCGCAAGAATAAAACTCTGGCTTATCTCCGTCCTGACGGAAAGACCCAGGTTACGGTGGAATACGAAGACGGAAAGCCTGTCCGTGTGGATACGATTGTTATTTCCACCCAGCACGATCCGGATGCCACACATGACCAAATCGAGAAGGATATGATCGAACTGGTTATTAAGGAAGTTGTGCCTGCAGAACTGCTGGATGAAAACACAAAATATTTTATCAACCCCACCGGCCGTTTTGTCATCGGCGGGCCTCAGGGCGACAGCGGTCTGACCGGGCGTAAGATCATTGTGGATACCTATGGCGGAATGGCCCGGCATGGCGGCGGCGCTTTCAGCGGCAAAGATCCGTCCAAGGTTGACCGTTCGGCAGCGTATGCGGCGCGTTATGTAGCCAAGAATATTGTGGCGGCCGGTCTGGCAAAGCGTTGCGAGATCCAGCTTGCCTATGCCATCGGCGTAGCACAGCCGGTCTCCATTCTGGTAGATACCTTCGGCACCGGCGTGATTGCGGACGACAAAATCGCGGAACTGGTGCGCAAAAACTTTTCCTTAAGCCCGTCAGGCATCATCCGCGACATGAACCTGCGCCGTCCTATCTATAAACAGACCGCGGCATACGGGCATATGGGTCGTACCGATATCGACGTTCCCTGGGAGCATACCGATAAGGCCGCCGCGTTAAAAGAGCAGGCAGGAATCTGAGTAAGCCCCGTTTATTTTCTGTTCATCATCTTACTATAGGATTGATATACGTTTTAATAGTTTACAAAATTACAAAAAAGAAATATAATTAGTGTATAATAATTGCTAACAGTATAGGCACTATATACTGATGTGAATCCGGATGCCCGATAATGAGAGGTATATGGTTTTATGCAGCATAAGGACGGGATTGCGTTTTATACCGGAAAGGACGGAAACAAATGGGCTTAACAGCTAGACAGAAACAGATTGCGGAAATCGTCAGGGCCGAAGGTCCTATCACAGGGCAGCGTATAAGCACCCTGGGCTTATTGACGGAAGAAGTATCTGATATTCTGGTTTCTGATATCCAGTCCACGCCGGTTGTGATTCAGAACACAAAAAGCGCGTACGAGGCCATCATCAGCATGTTTGTAGAAGATGTCGGCTCGATTTATGTGGTTGATGAAAAAAATCTGCTGGTCGGTGTTGTTTCCCGTAAGGACCTGCTGAAGCTGGCAACTAATACTAACGGGGATATGAAAACAATACCCGTTGTCATGGCAATGACCCCGTTGTCCAAAATGGTGATGGCGTTCCCGGATACAACGGTGTCTTCTGCTGCCCGCAAGGTAATCGACAATCAGATCGACAGCCTGCCTGTAGTCAGGTGCGTGAATGAGAAGACAAAAGACTATGAAGTGATCGGCCGCATTACCAAAACGAACTTTACCCGTCTGTTTGTAGATATTGCCGAAGGAAGGGAAGTGGGTCATCATAAGTAATACAAATCCGATTATCTATGCATTGTCAGATTCTATCGGCGGTACGGCGGAATCTGTTATCAAGGCTACAATCAGCCAGTTCACGGAAACTAAATTTGATGTAATCAGGATTCCCTATATCAACAACAAGGAACAGATTGATGAAGCGCTGCAGGAAGCGGCGCAGCACCAGGCTGTAGTCTGTTATACAATCGTAAACCCGCGCCTGCGCGAACATCTTGCCGACAGGGCGGTGGAATTGCAGATTCAGGTGGTAGACGTTCTGGGACCCATGCTGCGCGCGATACAGAAAAATTCCGGTCTGCTGCCCAAGAATCAGGCCGGTCTGATCCATGCGCTGGATCACGAATATTTTAAACGCGTGGAGGCTGTGGAATTCGCCGTTAAGTATGATGACGGCAAAAATCCGCTGGGCCTTTTAAAAGCGGATATCGTGATTATCGGTGTATCCCGGACATCCAAGACTCCCCTGTCGATGTACCTCGCCCATAAACAGCTCAAGGTGGCCAATGTTCCTCTGGTGCCGGAAATCGTTCCGCCGCCGGAACTGTTCAAGGTTCCGCACCACAAGATCATCGGGCTTCTTATTGACCCATACAAGCTGACGGATATCCGTATGACCCGCCTGAAGGCCATGGGGCTTTCCGAAGATGCCGAGTACGCGGATGTGGAGCGTATTACCGAAGAACTGGATTACGCAAAGGGAATCATGCGGCGTGTGCACTGCATGATCATCAATGTATCTAACCGCGCGATTGAAGAAACTGCCGGCATCATCCTGGATTATTATTACAAAAACAATATTGCCCGCCGGTAAGGAGCAAAGAATTATTGATTATGAATGTTCGTGAATACACTGAAGACCAGGAACAGAAGAACCTGATGCCCTGGGCCTGCAAAAGCGCGGCCTCGCACCGGCTGACAGAAGAAGCCCAGGATGATCTGCGAACCGCGTTCCAGCGTGACCGGGACCGCATCATCCACAGCAAAGCGTTCCGTGCGTTAAAGCATAAAACCCAGGTATATCTGTCGCCCGGCGACCATTACCGTACCCGCCTGACCCACAGCATGGAGGTCTCCCAGATTTCCCGTACGATCGGCAGGGCGCTGCGCCTTAACGAAGACATGATTGAAGCCGCGGCCCTGGGGCATGACCTGGGGCACACGCCGTTCGGGCATGCCGGGGAGCGGGCGATCAATAAATACACGGGGCATTTTACCCATAATGAGCAGAGCATCCGGGTAGTAACCTATTACGGACGGCAGGGGCGCGGCCTTAACCTTACGACGGAGGTGCAGGATGCAATTCTGTGCCATACCGGGAATAAGCTGCCGGGCACGCCGGAAGGCGCCATCGTCAGACGTTGTGACCGTATCTGCTACCTGTGTTCCGATCTGGATGACGGTATCCGGGTAGGGATTGTGGGGCCGGACAAACTGCCGGGAATGGTGGCCATGCGTCTGGGCACGGAGCCAACCCAGATTCTGGATATCCTGGTGCATAATATTGTAGAGTGTTCCACGGGGCAAAGCAAGATTATCCTGGACCCCTATTATGACGAAGCGGTAGAAGAGTTCAGGAACTTTATGTTTGCCTATGTATATGAATGCCCGTCACTGGAAAAAGAACATCATAAAGCGGAACACGTGATCACGAGCCTGCTGGATCTGTATGTAAAAGAACCGCGGCTGCTGCCTGAGGAAGTCCGGCTGAATTTTGAGCGGTTCGGGAAAATGACGGCGATCGTGGATTATGTGGCAGGTCTGACGGACCTGAGCGCCGTAAGGATGTTCAACCAGTATTTTGTTCCGAAGGTAAGCGAGTGAGGCGGAAATCCGCGGATCCAAAACATACGCAGATACAAAAACAGATTAAACAGGGTCTTTACCGGTTTTTATTATGCAAGTCAATGCTGAGCGGCTGAAACAGAGGTAAGCCGCTCTCATTTTTTTACAAACTAAAGTGTCAAGTATTTTTAAAACGAAAAAGAGGATTTTTTCCCGAAACAGAGAATAAGTTATTGAAGTTCTTGGATTGAAGTCCGATGATAAGGAGCTAATGATGGACCAGCAGTATGAAGATTTTAAAAGACAGGTAAAGGACAGCTCCGATATTGTCGACGTGATCGCAGGTTATATTTCGCTGCAGAAAAAAGGACGTTACTACTGGGCGTGCTGCCCATTTCACGGGGAAAAGACGCCTTCTTTCAGCGTAGACAAAGAGCGTCAGTTTTTTTATTGTTACGGATGCCATACCGGCGGGGATGTGTTTACTTTTGTGCAGAAGATAGAAAACTGTACGTTCCCGGAAGCAGTTAAGACTCTGGCGGGACGGGCGAACATTCCTGTCCCTGAAACACACCGGACGGAGGCGGATGTGCGCAGGGAGCAACGGCGCAAAGACCTGTATGCGGTCAACGAGCTGGCCTGCCGTTATTTTTCCGCCTGCCTGCAGAAAACCAGGCCTGGCGCAGTGGCGCTGGAGTATTTTCATAACAGGGGCATTACCGATGCCGTAATCGAGCGCTTTTCCCTGGGCTATTCCCTGCCGTCGTTTAACGCCCTTGAGTTCAACTTGACCAGAAAGGGATGTACCAGGGAACAGCTTGCGGCCGCAGGGCTTATCCGGGAAAGGAACGGTTCTTACAGTGATTTTTTCGTCAACCGGGTGATGATCCCCATCAAAGACCCCCGGGGTAAGGTAATCGCCTTTGGCGGCCGCGTGATGGATGACGGACTGCCCAAGTACTTAAATACAGGGGAGACCGATGTTTTCCAGAAACGGGAAACCTTGTTCGGCCTGGACGTGGCGCTCAAATCGATCCGGGAAGCAAAAGAAGCCATTATTGTGGAGGGGTACATGGACGCCATCAGCCTCCATGCAGCAGGAATCAACCGGGCCGTCGCGTCTTTGGGGACTGCCTTCAGTGAACAGCATGCGAAGCTGCTGCACCGGGTTACGGAAAATGTTGTGTTTGCCTATGACAGTGATGATGCAGGACGGCGCAACGCGGTCAGGGCGGTCAGCATCGCCAAGAAGGCCGGCCTTTCCGTCAAAGTGCTTAATGTGCCGGAAGGGAAAGACCCGGACGCATTTGTCCGGAAATCCGGCAGGGACGCCTTTGAAGACCTTGTGAAAAACGCATGGGACGGCACGGAATTC
>CADCHY010000037.1 GCA_902801365.1 uncultured Succiniclasticum sp. | reverse complement strand
AATGTGCCGGAAGGGAAAGACCCGGACGCATTTGTCCGGAAATCCGGCAGGGACGCCTTTGAAGACCTTGTGAAAAACGCATGGGACGGCACGGAATTCCAGATCCGTTATACAATTTCGAAAAATAATGTTTCGGAACTGGCAGGAAAAGTGCAGTGCGTGTCGAATATAATTCCTTACCTGCAGGAGTGCAAAACAGAGATTGAGGCCGAGGGATATATCCGGTTCCTGGCGAAGGAACTGGTCATCGACGAAGGCCTGATCATGGGAGAGTACAGGAAAAAAGCAGCAAACCGTTTTTCCGGCGGAAATCCCGTTATCCGGACTCCTGTACAGTCCGCGCAGCCGGTGCCCAGCGCACTGGAGCAGGCGGAAAGAAAACTGTTACTGTTATTCTTCCGGTATTCCGGGCTGATAGATTCGTACAAAGATACTTTACAGCAGACCGGTTTCGCGTCACCTGTCCGTCAGAGCATCTATGAAAAAATATGCAAGCTGGGAAACGTTGATTTTTCCACAGTCAGAGAGAGCTTGTTTGCAGCGGGGGACGAGGATACCAATGCGGAGACCGCGAGAATTTTAGCCGGGGAAGATTTCGCTGCTGACGAAGCAGGCCTGAAGCAGATCGCAGACGGTTACGTCCGCAGGATGCAGCGGGAGTTCCTGCAACGCGCCTACGAGGATCACCGGCGGCTTGCAGATATGTATGCAGGCATGAACGATCCCAGGTTTGAAGATGAAATCAAAATTTGCAATGAATTAAGAGGGAAGATTACAAATCTGTATGGCAACTGACAAAAAGAAATCCAACAAAAAACTGAATACGGAAATCGCAGAAGAAAAGATTGTTGCAGAACCGAAACACGCGGAAAAGAAAGACGGCAAAAAGAAAAAGGCGGCAGCAGAAAAGGCCGCAGTGGCGGTAAAAGCCAAAAAAGAGCCGGAAATGGCCGCAAAGAAGGATACTGCAAAGAAAGAAACCAAACCGGCAAAAAAACCTTCTGAGAAAACACCGGAAATCGCTGCAGAGACAAAGAAACCCGCGGTGAAAGCAAAGGTAAAGTCCAAACCCGCCGAAACAAAGAAGCCTGCGGCTAAAGACGAAATCAGCGCGGCAGAAGAAAAGAAACCTGCAGCAAAAGCCAAAGCAAAGAAAGCTGCCGCTGAAGCAGAAGTAAAACCGGCGGAAGAAAAGAAACCTGCAGCGAAAGCCAAAGCAAAGAAAACCGCCGCTGAAGCAGAAGCCAAACCGGCAGAAGAAAAGAAACCTGCAGCGAAAGCCAAAACGAAGAAATCAGCCGCCGAAGCGGAAGCCAAACCGGCAGAAGCAGCGAAAGATACTGCCCCCAAAGGCAGTAAGGAGCCTGAGAAGAAGAAAGCCGTAAAGAAATCTTCTGCAAACGAAACCGCTGAAGCGGATAAAGGGATAAGTGCGCCTCAAAACAGCGCGCCTGAAGATAAAAAAGCAACAAAGAAAAATAATAAAAAGAAGGCTGTACCCCAGCCTGAAAAGCCGAAAGCGGAAACACCGGAAGCCGGTAAGCCGGAAGCGGCGCAGCCGGTTCTGGAAGCCAGTGAAGAACTGCTTGCCCTGATGCCGGCAGGCTTTCCTGTGGAAAAGCTGCTGGAACTGGAAGCCCGGGCCAAAGCCAACGGCAGCATCCTTTCGGACAGCGAAGTGAACGATATCCTTCCTGCCTCTGTTACTTCTCCGGAAGCCATTGATTTCATGATGGAATACCTGCAGAGCAGGGGAATCAACATCATTTATCCCCAGGATGAGGAAGACGAAGACATGCTGCCTCCTGCGGAAGATGAAGAAGCGGAAGAAATAACCGAAGCGGAAATCGCCTCTTCCATGACAGTGCCAGACGGCATCAGCATCGATGACCCGGTGCGCATGTATCTGAAAGAAATCGGCCGCGTTCCCCTTTTGCAGAGCGAAGATGAAGTGGAACTGGCCAAACGCATGGATAAGAGCAAACAGATCGAGCGGATGGAAAGCGGCAGTAAAACTGCGGACGAACCTTTGAAATTCAAAACGAAAAAGGAATTCGAAGAGGCGTTCCAAAAGTTGAATGCCCTGCTGGATGAAGAACAGTCGGCAACCGACATGCGTTCCGTTCCCGTTGCATTCCGTAAGTTTGATGAAAAACGGAAAAACGGGGAGAAATATGTCGTCGCGGATTTTGTCGCGGATACTGCCCAGTTTACGAAAAACGAACGGAGCCGCCTGATCGGTTTACTGGAAGAAGAAAAATTCAAATGCGCCGACTGGGATAAGGAATGTCCCGAACGGGAGGAAGACAACGGTCCTGAACCCCATAATCTCGGTGAGATCAGGAAGCTGATCGACGCCTCTGACAGCTGGCTGGAAGAACGCCTGGAAACCTTAAGCCCGAAAAGCAAAGTCTACCGGGCGGATAAAAAGAACGCCCAGCGCCTTGCGGATATCAAAACACAGTTTACGGCGATGCTGAAAGCCATCAAACAGCAGGGCGATGAGGCAAAACGCTGTCTGTCGGAAGCAAACCTGCGTCTGGTGGTGAGCATTGCCAAACGGTATGTGGGCCGCGGCATGCTGTTCCTGGACCTGATCCAGGAAGGGAATCTCGGCCTGATCAAAGCCGTTGAAAAGTTCGATTATAATAAAGGCTTTAAATTCAGCACCTACGCCACCTGGTGGATCCGCCAGGCGATTACCCGGGCCATTGCCGACCAGGCCAGGACGATCCGGATACCGGTCCATATGGTGGAAACCATCAACAAGCTGATCCGCGTATCCCGGCAGCTGCTGCAGGAACTGGGACGGGAACCGACCCCCAGGGAAATCGCGGAGCTGATGGAAACCACGGAAGACCGGGTACGGGAAATCATGAAGATTGCCCAAGAACCGGTTTCCCTGGAAACGCCTATCGGCGAAGAAGAAGATTCCCATCTGGGCGACTTCATCGAAGACCACGATGCCCCGGCTCCGGCAGATGCCGCTTCCTTCGCGCTGCTGCGTGAAAAGCTGAACGAGGTGCTGAGCACCCTGAGCAGCCGTGAACGGGAAGTGCTGGAACTGCGCTTCGGCCTGAAAGACGGGCGGCAGCGTACGCTGGAAGAAGTAGGCCAGCATTTCGGGGTGACCCGTGAACGTATCCGCCAGATCGAAGCCAAAGCCCTGCGCCGGCTCCGCAGCAAGCGTTGCACGCAGCTGCGTGATTTTGTGGCGGACTGATTCCAGCTGCGCTTCAACAGGAATAAAGAATATAAAAAACAACCCGCTTCAGAAACGCTTCTGAAGCGGGTTGCGCTTTATTACAGTCTTTAATTGCAATCCGGTGCGTATCAGCATTATTCTGCGCTGTTTTTGTGCCGGTTACAGTATTGGTGGGCCCGGAGGGATTCGAACCCCCGACCAAGCGGTTATGAGCCGCCGGCTCTGACCAGCTGAGCTACGGGCCCGTTGTTTTCAACATCATTTATTTTAACCGAACTTTACGGCAGTGTCAAGAAAATCTGCTAATTTATATGCGGGCCCGGATGATTAAATTGCAGGAAAAAAGCCGTTTTTACGCACAATTCACGGTTGAAAACGGTTTTTTATTAAAAAAATCATGAAAAAAGTGAAAAAACAGCAAAAAAATTGTCGTAAAGGCTTGCAAACACTGATAAACACTGATATGATTAACATAGATGCAGAGAAATACTGCATCTGAATAAAAATTTTCGCAAAGGAGATTTTACGATGAACAAGAAAGAACTTATTGTAGCAGCTGCTGCAGCTTCCGGATTATCTCAGAAAGATGTAGAAAAAGCACTGAAAGCAATCAACGAAGCTATCGTTGCAGAAGTTGCCAAAAAGGGCAAAGTACAGTTAATCGGCTTTGGTACTTTCGAAGCCCGCGAACGCGCTGCCCGTACCGGCAAAAACCCGCAGACCGGCGCTGCAATTAAGATCGCTGCCGCAACGGTTCCGGCTTTCAAAGCTGGCAAAGCTTTCAAAGAAGCTGTTAACGTTAAACCGGCTAAAAAAGCGAAAGCTAAAAAAGCGAAAAAATAATTCCTGTTCCCTTAACGGTCTGTCTGTTACACAGGCAGACCGTTTTTACGTACGTTACAGGCGGAGATAACTATGCTTCGAATCGGTGAACGGCTGCAAACAGTGGCTTCCATGGTGCCGGTGTGCCACACGATGGCGGATATCGGCACAGACCACGGCTACGTACCGGCCTGTCTGGCGCTGTCCGGGCAGTGCCGCCGCGTGATCGCTTCAGATATTGCGGAAGGCCCCTGCCAGGCAGCCACAGAAACCAGAAACAAATATAAACTGTATAACGAGATGGAAGTCCGCATGGCGCCGGGGATGCAGGGACTGCGCACCGGGGAGGCGGAAACCGTTGTCATTGCAGGAATGGGCGGCGCGACGATTGCGGGCATTCTGGAAGAATCCCCTGAAATCGCGGCATCCGTCACCACCTTTGTGCTGCAGCCCATGAACGCGGCCGGCCTGCTGCGCCGGTGGCTGACGCAGCACGGCTATCATATTGCGGAAGAAGCGCTCTGCAAAGAGAATAAACATATCTACAGTATCATCAAAGCGGTCCACGGGGAAGGAAAACAGGAACTGTCTCCTCTGGAGGAGGAATTCGGCCCCTGTATTCTGGAAAAGAGGCCTGCCCTGTGGCAGGAATATATAGAAGGGAAAGCGGAGCATTTCCGGCGTTTGCTGCGGCAGATGGCGGCCAGCCCCGCGGCAGTGAACAGCATAAAATACAATAACCTGAAAAAACTGCTCGCCCAAGTTGACGGGCTGATCCATAAATCAGTATAATTTATCTGTACATAATAAAATTGTTTCGGTCAGCCGGGATGAACGTATTGCAAATACAATGCAGCGGGCCGGCGGTTTTACATCAGTTGACGGAAGAGGAAACGCAATGAATATTTCAGTGGCGAAAATTGCCAGGATCATGAGCGAAATGGTGCCGGCGCGGCTGGCGGAAGACTGGGATAACGTAGGGCTCCAGGTAGGGCATAACGATAAAGAAGTAAAGATTATTTTATGCGCGCTGGATTTCTCTGCGGAAGTGCTGGAGCAGGCCATACAGCTTCACGCGGATATCATTATAACCCACCATCCTGCCATTTTCCGCGGCATAAAACAGTTCACCGATGCCGACTGGCGCACGGCCCTGCTGCTGGAAGCAGCCCGGCATGATATCGCCGTTTACAGCGCCCACACGAACCTGGACAGCGTGACAGGCGGGGTGAACGATGTGCTGGCAAACCTTCTGGAACTGGAAAATGTGGAAGGGCTTTCCGGGGAAGATACGCTGGAAGGCATAGGGCGGATCGGTACATTAACAAAAGCGACGGATCTGGAAGCGTTTGCCGGAAAGGTAAAGCATGCGCTGAAGCTGGAACATATTACCGTGATCCCGGCAGGGCGCCCGGTACATAAAGTGGCCGTCTGCGGCGGCAGCGGCATGGACTTCCTGGATTTCGCGGTGCAGGCCGGGGCGGATACCTACGTGACCGGCGACATAAAATACCACGACGCCCAGGAGGCAAAGGGCAAACATATTAACCTGATCGACGCGACCCATCAGGGAACGGAGTTGCCGGTGGTGAACGAGCTGGCCGACCGGCTGGCCCTGCGGCTGAGCCGGGAAGGTTACACGGCGAAGGTGCTGGTGGCAAAAGAAACAAAGCTGCTGCAAATTATGTAAGCCAATCACTATATAAACGGTAAAGAGGAGATACAAATGATTGAAAACATAAAAGCAGGGGAACGGATGACCCAGGCGGTGCTGCTGCGTCTGCAGAAGGTGGGCAACTCTTCCAACGGAGGCGTGTTTGCCAGGGGGACGGTAGAAGATAACAGCGGCAAAATCCAGTTCATCGCGTTTGACCGGGAAATCGTGAACCGGCTGCGCGATCTGGACGCGGCCAAAGCATTTATGATCTCCGGTCCGGTGGACATTGTCAAATACTCGTCTACGCTGGCGCTGCAGGTCGTGATCCAGAAGCTGGACAACATCATGCCGGAGGACGATATTTCCAATCTGGTACCCACCGGCAGTTTTGATCTGGAAGTCTATAAAAACAAACTGGAGGCGCTGATCAACGGCGTGAAGACACCCAGTCTGCGCACGCTGCTGAAGAAAGTGTTCAGCGGTCCTTTTTATGAGGAGTTCTGCAAGAATCCGGCCGGCATGAAACTGCACCATGCCTATCTGGGCGGACTGCTGCAGCATTCGGTGGACGTGACCGAACTGGCGCTGGCCATGGCGGAAACCATCGGTAATACTGATAAAGATTTGATCGCGGCAGGGGCCCTGCTGCACGATATCGGAAAAGTAAAAGAGATTTCCGCCGGCATGGGCTTTCCGTATACCACGGAAGGCCGGCTGCTGGGGCATATCACCATGTCTGCGCTGATGGTGCGGGAAGCGGCGACGGAACTGAAGATGCCGGCTGCGGCCCTGCAGCAGCTGGAGCATGTCATCCTGTCCCATCACGGCGACCAGGAAAAAGGGTCACCTGTGGCCTGCGCGACCAAAGAAGCGTTTATTGTGCACTACGCGGACGAAGTGAACTCCATCATGAACCAGTTCGATGTGAAGGACAGCAAATCCCCCTGGGAGTTTAACAACATGATGAAGCGTTATCTGATGGTGAAATGAAACCTTTAGTATAAATTATATGTAGTAGTAGAATTATTGCAGAAATTCGGCTGCCGGCAAAGCATACAGGGCTTTGCCGGCAGAATTTGTTACAAAACTTTGGCGAAACTTTGAAATAATTCAAACAGCCTTGACAAGGGAAAAAGGCTGTGCTACGATACACACGTGAGTGTGAAAGGCAATCGCGGCGCCTGTGAGTTTTCGGATTTGCAGGCGGTGAGGAAAGTCCGAGCTCCATAGGGCGGAATGCCGGATAACGTCCGGCGAGGGAAACCTTA
Source organism: uncultured Succiniclasticum sp. (assembly GCA_902801365.1). GTDB lineage: Bacteria > Bacillota > Negativicutes > Acidaminococcales > Acidaminococcaceae > Succiniclasticum. Next base: position 2,065 of record CADCHY010000037.1, on the reverse strand, counting down.
GGGATAGTGCCACAGAAAAGTGTACCGCCAGATTTATCTGGTAAGGGTGGAACGGTGCGGTAAGAGCGCACCAGCAAGTAAGTAATTACTTGGCTTGGTAAACCCCATTCGGAGTAAGACCAAATAGGGAAGGGATGAAGCGGCCCGCTGAACCTTCCGGGTTGTGTCGCTGTATCTTGCGAGTAATCGCAGGAATAGATAAATGATTGCCACCGCTTGTCGGAACAGAACTCGGCTTATTGAACACTCACCTCGAAAATAAAAGGGAAACTGCGCAACCGCAGTTTCCCTTATTTTTTTTATATTCTTATTTAATTTTAAACAAAGCAGGGCTGATGGGTTTGTTCCGCATATTTGCCTGTTCTTCCAGCCGGCGGAGTTCTTCTTTGTTGGTGCGGGTGCCGCGGAAACCGGGCTGGTCCTGTTCATCCACATGGATGCGGCCCCGTTTGTTTTCGTAATCGCTGATGACCCATTTTAAAATCTGTTCAATTTCTTTATTCACAGAGCGTCCGTTTGTCTCCGCGATGTATTTCATTTTCTCCATGATCAGCGGATGGATGCGTAACGTAAAACGGTATTGTTCCATAGAAGCCATAGCAGATACCTCCCGAAAGCGTGACATCAGTTCAATGTCATCTTTAAGGATATTATAAATGAGAAACACGGTTAAATCAATAGCAAGAATGTAAAATATCCGGTTTTGTGAACTCTTTGAAAAAAGCGTTCATACCTATTGTAATATCTTTTGTTTTACCGCGAAAAATATGGTACAATGAAACACAGATTTTCTTACATCAAAGGAGCAAAGACAGTGGAAACAGGTAAACAATACAGCGGATTCCGCGTTTGTAAAAAAGAATTTATAAAAGAAGTAAACTCTGCGGCGTACCTCATGGAGCATGAGGTGAGCGGCGCCCGTCTTTTCTATCTGGCGAATGACGACGATAACAAGGTATTTACCATCGGCTTCCGCACGCCGCCTTCCGATGACAGCGGCGTGGCCCACATCCTGGAGCATTCCGTCCTGTGCGGTTCCCGGAAGTATCATCTGAAAGAGCCTTTTGTAGAACTGGTGAAAGGTTCCCTGAATACTTTCTTAAACGCTATGACGTACCCGGACAAGACCGTGTACCCGGTGGCCAGCCGCAACGACAAGGATTTCCACAACCTGATGGATGTGTACCTGGACGCGGTGTTTTATCCGCTGATTTATGAAAACAAGTTTACCCTGAAGCAGGAAGGCTGGCATTACGAACTGGAGAATGCCGATGACCCGCTGCAGTACAACGGCGTTGTGTACAACGAGATGAAAGGCGCGTATTCCGCTCCGGATGCTTTCCTGGAATATTATGGAAAGAAGATCCTGTTCCCGGATACGACCTACCGTTTTGAATCAGGCGGTCTGCCTTCCGCTATTCCGGAACTGACCCAGGAAGCGTTTACCCGTTTCCACAAGACATATTACAGCCCGGAGAATTCCTATATCTATCTGTATGGAGATATGGATATTGAAAAAACGCTGGCCCATCTGGACAGCTATCTGAAGGAGTTTCCGAAAACGGGGACGGTACATTCCGAAATTCCGTTGCAAAAGCCTCTGGCCAAAACGGCGGAGTTCGACGGAACCTATCCGGTACCGGAAGGTTCTCCCACGGAAGGAATGACGTTCCATGAAGTGCAGATCGTGGCGGGGGATATGCGGGACCAGAAGACCATCATGGCACTGCGCCTGCTGGAAAACGTGCTGCTTGAATCGGAAGGGGCACCGTTGCGCCGCGCTCTGCTGGACGCAGGCGTTGCCAAAGATATTTCAGGCAGTATGAGCGGCAGCATGCTGCAGAATATTTTTTCCGTACGTGCCAGCGGCAGCGAACCGGAACAGAAAGATGCCTTTGTGAAAGCGCTGTATCATAACCTGCAGAAGATCTCCATGGAAGGCATCGACAAGGAACTGCTGGAAGCATCCCTTAACAGCGCGGAGTTCAAACTGCGGGAAGCAGATTTCGGAACCTATCCCAAAGGGCTGATCTACGGTCTGTCCGTACTGGATTCCTGGATCTAC
>CADCHY010000036.1 GCA_902801365.1 uncultured Succiniclasticum sp. | reverse complement strand
AAAAAGCAGTAAAACGAAAAGTACTATTACAAATTGTTGTTTTTCTAACAGCCGTAGATGTTTCCGCGGCTGTTTTGGTATAATAAAGTGAGTCGATGATAATCTTACAAATCAGAATTTTTGAGAGATTGCTATGGATATTATAAAGACAGTGAATTACTATCGAAAACTAGATAAAAACAGTCTTTGTTCCTGTGATTATTGCAGAAACTATTGTTTAGAGATTAAGAAAACATATCCTATACTGTCAGATTATTTAACAGGGATGGGAGTCGATATTGAAAAACCATTTGAAACAATGCCTCTTGACCCATATGAAGGAATTATTGAATATATTGCTGTCCAATATATAGTCATGGGAAATCACTCCGATTTTAAAGCCGCAGTTGTTTCTGGTGTTGATATCGACATGGCTGATTCGCATCCTGTGACTGGTATAGAGGAGGAACATTTTGTAATCGAAATATCGCCTATAAAGTTGAAATGGGCTATATAGACAAATTCGTGTTTTCTTTAACAGCCGTGGAATTCTGCGGCTGTTTTGTTATAATAAAGTAAATCAACATTAATCGTATAGATTGAGGTTTGTAGGATAAGGATTATGAGCAATATTATCGGTTTTAGTAAAGCTGTTTTTGGAAAAGAAAGAATTTCAATGTCAAATCAGGGAACGGATTGTTTTCTGGAATTATTAGAATTGGCTGCAGCTGAAAATAATATGACGAACAACCAAAGAAAACTTATTGTTTTTTTGAAAGAACGCAGGGAGGAAAATCTGTCAGCTCCCGGAACAGCTTCCTTTGATGTAGATGAAATGCCCTGGAGTAAAGATACACTGTCTGAAGATGTTGTATTTATGATGAAGGTAATTGAGAAGGCAAAGACAGTAGAAGTTACAGGAAAGCTTGACTATCGCCCTGACCTCAGGATTGTCTCTCCATGGTTGGATCAGTTTTCGTCGATGATCTGGAAGCTGGATAAGGATTATCTCTATGGAACAGAGGAAAAGGAACTTGTTAAGGAAGGATTAGAAGCAATTCGGACGGTTTTGTATGGGAAAAACAGTAGTGCAAAACGTCGGCTTCTCTTTTACCTTGATCAGTATCTCGATCCGTTTTATCAGAACGATCTGACCGGGTTGTATGAACCATTAACGAAGTTGCTTCAGGAGGTAATGATTTCCGAAAACGAAGCTGATGTTATTGAGGAAGCCCGTCACATTTTGGAAGCATATATGGAGATGGAATAAGTAAACAAATTCCCATTTTGCACAGTAAATGATTCAACAGCCGTGGACTTCAACATCCACGGCTGTTGTTTTAGTATATAAAGATTCAGTTTATTCCTGAGCTATAATTATCCTTGCTTGTTCTTCTCCTCCTGCATTTTGCGGATCATGGGTTTGATACCGCCGTTTTGCAGAATGCCCATCATATAATCGTTCATCGGTTCCGCCTTAGCTCTGGCGCCGGTGGTTTCGTTGACGATTTCTCCGGTGGTAAAATCGATGCGGACTTTATCACCGCGTTTTACAAGGGCATGGATCCCTTTGCAGGTGATGGCGGGTATGCCCAGGTTTATGGCGTTGCGATAGAAAATGCGGCCAAAGGACTCCGCCAGTATCGCGCCGACTTCAATGCCTTTCAGGGTCATGGCCGCATGTTCGCGGGAAGAACCGCAACCGAAATTTGTTCCGGCCACGATGATATCGCCGGGTTGGAAAAACGTTGCCAGGTCCGGTTCTTCGCTGCCGCTCATGGCGTGCTTCCGGATATCTTCCATTTCGGTCAGTTCCACATATTTGCCCGGATAGATCTGGTCGGTGTCAATATTATTGCCGAAAAGATAGGCTGTGCCTTCAGCGATGGTTTTCATTTGCCGTTACCTCCTTCCAGATACGGACGCGGGTCTGTCACTTTGCCATTCAGCGCGGCAGCCGCGACACTGGCGGGCGAACCCAGATAAATGCGTCCCTTTACATGCCCCATGCGGCCGGGGAAATTGCGGTTGGTGGAAGACACGCAGACTTCGTCTTCCGCCAAGAGCCCCTGATGGATGCCCAGACAGGCGGCGCAGCCGGGGGCGGTGAGGGCAGCCCCTGCTTCCATCAGCGTCTGGATGTAACCTTTCTCCAGGCATTCCTGCAAAACAAAACGGGAACCCGGCACCAAAATCATGCGGGTGCCGTACGCGATATGTTTGCCTTTTAAAATCTTCGCGGCAACCGCAAAGTCTTCCGTACGTCCGCCGGTACAGGAACCCAGGTAACACTGGTCCACATGCAGTCCCGCGAAGGCGGTCAGGTCATCCACGTTGTCCACGCTGAAGGGTGCTGCCAGCTGCGGGCCGATTTCCGTAACATCGAAGGTCAGGTCGGCGTCATACACATAATCCGGATCGGTTTCATATATTGTATAATCGGTAATGTTGTGCTCCGCAAGATACGCCATGGTGACCTCATCCGGCTGGATATAACTGGTCTTGGCGCCCATTTCCGTTGACATGTTGCACATGGCCATGCGCTCGGAAAGACTGAACTGTTTTATGGCAGGACCGGCAAATTCCACGGCTTTGTAAACGCCGTAATCCGCTTTCAGCTTGCCGATGACATATAAGATGACGTCCTTGGCGTAGACACCGGGCTGAAGTTTCCCGGTCAGGTTGATGCGGATGACCTCCGGCACCTTGAACCAGAGCTTTCCCGTTACCAGTATGGTTGCCAGATCTGTTGCGCCGACACCGGTCCCGAAGGCGCCGAACGCGCCGTGGGTGGTAGTATGGGAGTCGGTGATGACGATGATCTGTCCCGGGCGGGAGAACCCGTAGTCCGCCATGAGCTGGTGGCAGACGCCTTCGTTGATATCCATAAGATGGGGGATACCCTGTTCGTTCGTGAACTGACGGAACTTTTTATGATTGTCAGCCTGTTTTTCCGTGGCGCAGGGAGCGTAGTGATCAAAGAAAAGGATGACCTTTTCAGGATCAAAGACCTTTTCCCCGCCCATTTCGTAAAAGGATTTTACGGTCTGATAATATAAATCGTTAATGCCTGCAATGTCCACGTCGCAATTCACGATTTCGCCCGCGTGGACCGATGTTTTTCCGGCTTTTTTAGCCAGGATTTTTTCAATGGCGTGCATGGTGGAAATCCCTTCCTTTCTGATTATTTAAAATGAAAATCCGGACGGCTCTGAGTACGGATCAGGCGCTGTGCTTTGCCAGGAAAGGCAGCATCCTCTCCAGGACAAGCTCAGGCTGTTCTTCCGGCACGAAATGGCCGCACCGGGGGATGCCTGCGCCTTCGATATTGCTGGCCAGCGGTTCCCATTTTTCCATTACATTCCAGAGCTTGCCGACCACGCCGTTCTGTCCCCACAAAAGCAGCAGCGGTGTTTCGATCTTCTTTTTGCGGTCCGGTTCGTCCAGCTGCATGTCGATGGTGGCGCTGGCGCGATAATCTTCGCAGATGCCATGGACGGTACGGATGTCGCTGAAGCAGCGGGTGTACTCGGCCAGCACATCCGGCGGGAAATTGGCCCGGGCGGCAGGACCGATTTTAAGGTTCAGGTTATAGTTGATGAACCGGTCCGGGTCTGCGGAAAGGGCTGTTTCCGGGAAGCCCTTTCCCTGGATGTAGAAGAACCAGTGCCAGTATTTGGTGGCGAACTCTTCGTTGGTTTCCTTGTACATGTCATACGTTGCGATGATATCCATGAGAGTGCAGCTTTTGATTTTCTCCGGGTGGTCCATGATCATCCGGTGCAGCACCCGTGCGCCCCGGTCATGACCGGCCACATGGAAACGGCCATATCCCAGCGTCTGCATCACTTTAACCTGGTCGTCTGCCAGCGCCCGCTTGGAATAATTGGAATGGTCAGGCAGGCCTTCCGGCTTGCTGCTGTCGCCGTAGCCCCGCAGGTCAGTGATCACGACGGTGTAATGCTTCGTCAGTTCCGGAGTCAGGAACCGCCACATCAGGTGCGTTTCCGGATGCCCGTGAACGAGCAGGACAGCTTCTTTCCCGCTGCCGCCGATGAGAGTGTTGATTACAATACCGGGTTCTGTTTCAATCCACTTCTGCGTGAATCCGGGAAAATACTTTTCATCAATCGTCATAGCGATTCCTCCTCGTCTTGTAATAATAGTTAATACTTATAGGGCTTCTTTAATATAAGTATCCAACCTCCGGGCAATTTTGTAAAATACTCTTTTTTAATAAACTTATAGCTTTTTGCTATAAGAGAATATATAATAAGGGCAGAATAAAACTCCGGAGGGCGTTATGACACTGACACAGCTTCGTTATTTTTATGCGGCAGGACAATATCAGAACATCAGTCAGGCGGCCGACTCTTTGCACGTTTCGCAGCCCACTCTTTCCGTCGCCATACAGACGCTGGAAAAAGAAACAGGACTCCGCCTTTTTTACCGTTTCGGTAAGCAGATTGTTCTGACAGAGGACGGTCATATCCTGCTGGCTAAAATTGCGCCGCTGCTTGACCGGTTTCACCAGCTGGATCAGGAAGTAAATGAGCTGGCCCACCGTAAGAACCATATACGGATGGCAGTGCCGATACAGATCGGGGTGAAACTTCTGCCGGTTCTATTTACCGGATTCCGGCGCGAATTTCCTGAAATTACGTTTGATATTGTGGAAGCAGGAGGCATCGACTCTTTGCCGATGATAGAGCGTGGCGAGCTTGATATTTCCGTGACCAATTATGACGATCATTATCTTCCTTCCCTGCGGTATCACAAAATAGGAAACAGTGAGATTTGTTTTTGTACGGGGAGGAACAACCCGCTTGCGGATAAAGGATCCGTGTCCGTTGATGAAATTGCGGAAGAACCGCTGGTCTTGTTGAATGGCGGTTTTTTCATTACCCGCAGGATTAATGAAATCTTTCAGGAGGCCGGTCTTTCGCCAAAAGTGCTGTTATACAGCGGCCAGCTGCATACGATAAAAAATCTTGTGCAATCCGGAGTGGCTTCTACGTTTCTGATGCGCCAGGCTATACGTAAAGAAGATAATATTGCAGCGCTGTCTGTTCAGCCTGTACAAACGATTCATACAGGCATTGTGACACGTCGCGACAGGCCTGTTTACAGTGACGAAACCAGGCTTTTCCGGTTTATCAGGCAGGTTTTTCAGTCATGATTTTTACAAAAAGCAGTAAAACGAAAAGTACTATTACAAATTGCTGTTTTTCTAACAGCCGTAGATTTTTCTGCGGCTGTTTTTGTATAGTTTTTTTATTGCGCAATTCTGTAAAAGGGGTTAATCTGTCAATAATGAAGACAATTTAGGTTGACTTATATAATAGTAAATGATATTATTAAACATAAAATATTAATATTTGGGAGTCTGTGAAGGAGCTGGAAAAAAGATGTTACGGTATTTTTTTAGACGGGTTATTGCTCTTGTTCCTGTTGTTTTTATCGTATCAGTGTTTTCTTTTGCCCTTTTATATATGGCTCCATCGGATCCCATTACTATGAAATATGCAAAACGGGGAGAGATGCCGCCGGCTGAAGTCATTGCCCAGGAAAAAGCTGAATTAGGCCTGGACAAGGGCTTTGTTCAACAGTATTCGAACTGGCTTACTAAGGCACTGCGGGGCGACTGGGGCTCGTCCTACGATACAAATCAGCAGGTAGCTGAAATCATGAAGAGCAAACTTCCGAACACAGTATTGCTGACGTTTTCAGCAGTGTTGATTATGCTTGTTTTTGCTTACCCGTTGGGGATATTGGCAGCGGTCTACCGTAACAGATGGATTGATTACGCGATACGCCTTTTCTCCTTTTGGGGTACGGCCATGCCCACATTTTGGCTGGGGCTTTTACTGATGTACTGGATGGGAGTACGATTACGCCTTTTGCCTGTAATGGGAAGCGGCGATTTTAAGCATCTGGTTTTGCCTGCAACATCGCTTGCGATTTGGATGATTGCCCTATATTGCAGACGGATCCGTTCCGGTATTGTGGCGGAGATCAATAAAGATTATGTTACCGGTTTGAAGGCCAGGGGATATTCCAATACAAGAATCTATCTTCGCCATATTATTCCAAACGCGTCCATCAGTATTCTTGTGATGCTGGGCCTGTCTATTGGCGATTTGCTTGGCGGTTCCATGGTTGTTGAGGTCATATTCGGCTGGCAGGGTATAGGAAGTGTGGCTTTGGAAGCAGTGGCCTACCGTGATTATGTGGTTCTGCAGGCGTATGTTGTCTGGATGGCTATCATTTATACATTTGTAAATCTGGCAGCCGATATGCTGGTATGCCTGATCAACCCTAAAGTCCGGTTAACAGAAAAAGCAGTATGAATATCTGGATAAAGAAAATTACAGAGAACAAAATATTCTGCCTGTTACTGACGCTTAACATCCTTTTGGTGGTGTTCTTCCTGTTTGCGCCTCAGTTCGCTCCCAATAGTCCGATTGAGATTCATGCGGATCATGCGCTCCTGGATTCATCGGGGCAATATCCCCTGGGAACGGATCAGCTTGGCCGCTGTTTTCTGTCACGGCTCTTATATGGCGGGAAGTCATCCCTGCTAATGACGATCGGTATTGTAGTTTTTATCTCTCTTGCAGGTACAACTGTGGGAATTATGGCGGCCCTGGCAGGCGGGGCTGCAGAACAGATCTTCATGCGTTTTCTTGACGTTGTTCTTGCTATTCCGTCCATGGTTCTGGTTCTTGTTATGGTCAGCATTTTCGGCAACGGCATTGTTACGACGACGATTGCTATTATGTCGGTGAGCTGGATCACCTATGCGCGGATTTCCCATTCCCTGGTGCTGGAATTTAGGGAAAGCAATTTTATAAAACAGGCGCATATGGGGGGCGTCAGATCCGTACGTATCTTATTCAAGTATGTTCTGCCCAATGTATTTCCTCATATTATCGTTGTTGCTACCCAGGACTTTGGCGATAAGCTGCTGTTGCTTTCTTCCTTGTCCCTGTTAGGTCTGGGGGCGCAGCCGCCCACTCCCGAATGGGGTTATATGCTGAGTGAAGGCAAGCAGTTTATGCAGCGGGCGCCTTGGCTTTTGTTCTACCCGGGGTTTCTGATTTTTATCCATGTGATTATGTTTAATCTATTAGGCGATCGTTTACAGGATATCCTTGACCCCAAGGAGACCTGATAAAAGATAAATTATATGTTTATTAAGGGAGGAAAACGAATGAAAAAGCTTTTACTGTGCGCGTTGTCGTTGCTTGCGGCAGTCCTCATGATTGCAGGCTGCGGCGGCGGGGACAAAAAAACGGAAAAACCGGCTCCGGCCAAAACGGAAAAATCAGCGGCAAAGCATATGAACATTGCCCTGTTCTGGTTGGATAAAAGCCTGGAACCCGCAGAAGGCTGGAATGCCTGGAGTCTGGCCCGTGCAGGTGCTTCCGAATGCCTGACGACCATTGATGAAAATATGAAGCTGACCCCTGTGCTGGCTGACAAATGGGAACAGGTGGATCCGGTGACCTGGAAGATCCACATCCGTAAAGGTGTTAAATTCAGCAATGGCAAGGAAATGACCCCGGAAGATGTAAAGAAGACCATTGAGCGCGCCGTAGGCAAGGACAAACGGGCGGCGGCCAACGCGAACCTGGATTCCATTAAAGTTGACGGTGAAAACATCATCTATAAGACAAAAGCCCCTTACGGCGCCCTGATGTATAACCTTTCTGAGCCGCTGTTTACCATCATCGATACTTCCAAACCGGCGGAAGAGATAGCCAAAACTCCGGTAACCACTGCTCCCTACATGGTTACGTCCTTTAAATCAGGCGAAGTGATCGAATTAAAAGCAAACCCCAATTACTGGGGTGGCAAGCCGGGACTGGATTCCATTACCGTGAAACTGATTAAAGACGATAACACCCGCGCGATGGCGCTGCAGTCCGGCGAAATTGATATTGCACAGAAACTGGACAAAGCAGGTGCCGACCTGTTCAAAGGCAAGAGTGAATTCAACACTCTGGAAGTTCCTTCCCTGCGGCTTGAATTCGCTTTCCTGAACCTAAAACACCCCTTCCTCGCGAACGCCAATGTCCGTAAAGCCATGGCTATGGCAGTGGATCGCGACGCTATGGCGAAGCTGTTCAACGGTGAACCCTGCGGCACTGTATTCCCAAAAGCTGCTGGCATAGGTTTTGATAAACTGAACAAACAGACCTTTAACCTGGAAGAAGCCAAGAAACTGCTGGCTCAGGAAGGCTTTAAGGATACTAACGGCGACGGCGTCATTGAGAAAGACGGAAAGCCTTTTGAACTGAATCTGCAGATTTTCAAGAAGACGGCAATTCCGGAAGCCCTGCAGGCCCAGCTTGCCAAAGCCGGTATCAAAATCAATATCCGCCAGATGGACGATACCCAGAAAAATCTGGAAGAGGGCAAATTTGATATGTCTCTGAACAGCTATATTACCGCTGTTACCGGTGACGGTCAGCGTATTCTGGAGCAGAACTTCTCCACCAAAGGCGCGGACAACTACGGCAAATACTCCAATCCGGAATACGATGCCGTTATTGTCAGACTGGCAGGTGAGTTTGACGCAGCCAAACGCGTCGAGCTGGAAACGGAAGCCCAGAAGATCCTGCTGCAGGATAACCCGGATCTGTTCCTGGTATCCGGTAAGACGATTATCGTAACCAAAAACAGCGTTAAGAATCTGAAAAAGTATCCTTTGGATTATTATCTGATCAGTAAGGACACTACGATGTAAAAAATGTAATCCGAAAGGCCATACTTTTAACCGGGTATGGCCTTTTTAAAAAGGCTGTCATAATACTTATGAAGAAACTGCTTGATATTACCAATCTGTCAATTTCATACGGAAACAAACCCACCGTTAAAGGTGTTTCGCTGCGCGTTGACGAAGGTGAGATTCATTGCCTGGTAGGAGGGACCGGGAGCGGAAAATCCACCATACTTCACGCAATAGCGGGGATTTCTTCCAAAGCGGTTCATATTACTGCCGGTACGATTGTGTTTGACAATACAGATCTGCTGGCGCTGGATGAAAAGAAACGGCGGCAGTTGTTAGGAAGCCGCATCGCCCTGGTTTTCCAGAATCCGGAATCCTATTTTGATTCTCTGATGACAGTTGGGGATCAGTTTGTGGAATTTTTGCAGTACAGGAATCCTGCAATGAAAAAGGAAATATGTCTGGAGGTTTCTGCCCGAGCCTTGCGGGAAATGAGGCTGGATGATCCGGAACGCCTGTTAAAACTGTATCCGTTTGAGCTGTCTGGCGGAATGTTACAGCGCAGTTCAATCGCAATGGCGATGCTGACAAAACCGAAACTGCTTCTTGCAGACGAACCGACCAGCGCGCTGGATATTGTTACACAGGCAAAAATCCTGGGCGAATTAAAAGTTTTGAATAAGAATACCGGTACAGCCATACTGATGGTGACGCACAATATGAAAGTTGCAGAAACGCTGGCTGATACTGTTAGCGTGATGTATAGCGGAAAAATTGTGGAATCAGGAGATACCCAAACGGTTTTACACTATCCTTCCAACGATTATACAAAGGAACTGATCCGATCTATGCCCACGATGGAGGAGGCGCGTCTTATTGAATGACAATATTCTTTTGGAAACACGGGAGTTACGGCAGATTTACGGTAAAGGAAGAGACCGTTTAGAGGCATTGAAAGGTGTTTCCGTAAAGGTTCATTCCGGAGAATCGATTGGCATCATCGGTCTCAGCGGATGTGGAAAAAGTACATTATTGCGTATTCTGGCCGGACTGGAAACTCCGGCTTCGGGAACGGTTCAGTTTCGTGGGCAGACATTAGATTTTGATTCCCGGAAAAGCCTGCGGGATTATCATAGAAAAGTCCAAATGGTATTTCAGAATCCCATGTCAACATTCAGCCCGTATATGACGATTCAGACTTATTTGCTGGAAAGCCTTCGCAGTTTCGGAGGACTGGAAGGGGATGGAAGAGAGCAGGCTGTTGCCCTTTTAAAACATGTTGAATTAGATGAAACATTTCTTGACAGGTTGCCGCATCAACTATCCGGTGGGCAACTGCAGCGAGTCGTCATCGCCAGGGCATTAGCATTGAATCCGGAAGTGATTTTGCTGGATGAACCGACCAGCGCTTTAGATATTCTCACTCAGCGGGCCATTTTGGAATTGCTTTCGCAAATCGCCAAAGAAAGAAACATGTCCCTTATATTTGTTGGGCATAATTCTTCTGTAGTACGTCTGCTGTCTCATCGTGTTTATGTAATGGAAACAGGTCGAATCGTTGAAGAACTCTTCAGTGAAACTATGTTGCAGGATGCAAAAGAACCGTACACACGTCAATTTTTTCCGGAAAATCTTAAAAAAGTGGTTTATAATTATTAAGGTGCGTTCCGGCAAAAACGGGGCGCGCTTTTAGGTTTAGCCGGTTTATTATCGTTGTCAGGTCGATATAAAGAAGCGTTGCCATTACAGGAACAGGCTTTTGCGTTACAAAAAGAAGTATTGGGTGAAAAGCATGTTATTTGGGATGTTACTGTAAATTGTTGTTTTTCTAACAGCCGTAGATTTTTCTGCGGCTGTTTTGTTATAATGATGGCAGTGATACAAATCGTTGTTTTCCGCATCAATATTATGAAGGGAAGTCCGGAGATGGAGGAAATCTCTATGAAAAAAATGAAACATGTGTTGACCGAAATCGTTTTACTGTTAACCTGTGTATTTTTGTTCGCTGCACAGCCGGCACTGGCGGATGAAGCTCAGGGCCTGAACGAACCGGGGAATATCCGTAACGC
>CADCHY010000035.1 GCA_902801365.1 uncultured Succiniclasticum sp. | reverse complement strand
GAAGGCGTCAGTGTAAAGGTTTCAGAGAAGGGTACGGATAAAGAATGATTGAAACATTTATAAGACGGCCTGTCTTTACCACCATGTTCATACTGGTGCTGATCGTCTTCGGTATCCGTTCCTATCCGGGACTGGGCGTAGACCTGTATCCGGACGTGGACCTGCCCATGGTTGGCGTTACGGTAACCTATGAAGGCACGGCGCCGGAAGAGATGGAGACCCTGGTTACCAAACCCATTGAGAACCGCGTCAGCCAGGTTTCGGGCATCAAGACGATCACCTCTACCATCCGGGAAGGGTATTCCCAGACGGTGCTGGAGTTTGAAATCGGTACGGATCCCCGCCAGATGGCCAGTGAGGTTCGTGAAAAAGTGGCGGGTGTGCGCCGCCGTCTGCCGGATGACATTGATGAACCGGTAGTGCAGCGGTTTGACATGGCGTCTCAGGCGATTGCGACCTATGCCTTTTCGTCCGATAAGCGGAGCCCGGGAGAAGTCCGCCGCATTCTGAACGACGTGGTCATCGACGGTCTGCAGATGCTGGAAGGCGTGGCCGACGTTTCGGTGTACGGCGCTGCCGACCGTGCCATCAAGGTCCACGTGAAATCGGAAAAGCTGAAGCAGTATGGAATTTCTTTCCAGACGGTACTGACCAAGGTTAACAATGCCAACATCAACACACCCGGCGGCAAAGTCCGGGACAATAACAATACAATTACCGTACGTACCATCGGCAAGCTGAATACGGTGGACGACTTTAAACAGATTATTGTGGCCAACAAAGATGGTAAGGCCATCCGTCTCACGGAGATTGCAGACGTGGAAGACGATTGGGAAGACGCGGAGTCGTATTCCCGCACCAACGGGGTTCCTTCCGTGATGCTGGCCATCCGCAAACAGAGCCGTACCAATACGGTCCAGGTCATTGACGTGGTCAACAAAGAACTGGAAAAGATCATGGAGCATGACCTGCCCCCGGATATCAAGATGTACATCGTCCGGGACCAGAGCCGGTACATCCGTGAGAACGTAGCTGACGTGTGGAATACAATCCTCTTTGGCGGTTTTCTGGCCCTGCTCATCACCTATATGTTCCTGGGTGACCTCCGGGCAACTATTATCGGCGGTCTGGCGATTCCTACATCTATTATTGCTACTTTTTTCATGATGGACATTATGGGCTTTACCCTGAATAACATGTCCCTTATGGGTCTGTCCCTGGCCGTCGGTTTCCTGATCGACGATGCCATCGTGCTGGTAGAAAATATTTTCCGGCACATGGAGATGGGGAAGAAGCCGTTCCTGGCCTCGGCGGATGCTACCAAAGAACTGGTGCTGGCAATCCTGGCCACTTCCATGTCGCTGATGGCAGTATTCGTACCCATCGGCAGCATGGGCGAGACCATCGGCCAGTTTTTCAAGCAGTTTGGTCTAACCGTAGCTTTTGCTCTGGCTTTTTCTACGATTTCCGCCTATACCCTGACCCCCATGGTTTCGGCACACTGGCTGAAGGCTCCGGGGACAGAAGAGGATAAAGCATATCGCCCCCGGTTTGTGGACGCAGCTTTAAAAATCTTCAATGCAGGTTTTGACTACGTCCGGGGACTGTATGACCAGCTGATGGCTTTTGCTGTCCGCCATCCGAAAAAGATTATTCTGGGTTCTCTGGTGACGCTGGTCTTCAATCTGTTCCTGCTGCCTTTTGTAGGCACGGAACTGCAGCCTATTTATGATTCCGGTGAATTCCGGGTCAATGTGAAAGCCGCGCCCGGTATCGGTCTGAACCAGATGGCGGAATGGACCTGGCCTTTAGAGCAGGTCCTTATGGAAATGAAAGATGAAGTCCGGGTTGAGAACATGCACCTGGGCGGTGTCCGCACAGCGGTCAATGAAGGCGCTATCGAAGTGAAGCTGAAACCGGCGGAAGAACGGAAGCGGGGCATGCTGGATATTATGGCTGACCTGCGCGGAAAGTTCAGAAACGTTGGCGACATGCAGGTGGCGGTCGTGACCAATCAGGGTAGTCGGGGCGACCCCCGGCCTGTACAGATCGGTCTTCGGGGCAGTGATTTGGTAAGGCTGACAAAGTATGCCAACGATTTGGCAGAAAAGATCCGCCAGGTACCCGGCTCTGCCGACGTGGAAGTCATCGGTATCGATCCGGAACCGGAAATCATGATACGGTTGGACCAGTCCAAGGCCAGCCAGCTGGATAACACGACCGTAGGTAAGGTTGTACAGTATGCGTTCCAGGGTAAGAGTACCGGCAACTCCTATACGATTGGCAACAATGACTACGATATCATCATTCAGATGGACAAGGAAGACCGCCGCACCATTCAGGACGTGGCTAATCTGATGGTTTCCACGGAATCGGGAGGCTACGTTCGGTTAGGGGACGTGGCAGAAGTCAGGTTAGGCTCCGGCCCCACCCGTATCGACCGGGAAGGGAGGCAGCGCCAGATTGCTGTTTACTCTAATGCAGTGGGTATCTCTACCGGTGATTTACTGAAAGTTATTGAAGACAAGCTGATCCCGGATTTGAATATGGATATCGGGTACCGTTACCGGCTTGTTGGTAACTCCGATATGATGAGCCGTATCTTCGGAGAGATCGTCAAGGCCGTTATCCTGGCCATTGTTCTGATTTACATGGTGCTGGCAGCGGAATTTGAAAGTTTCTCTCAGCCGTTTGTTATCATGATGAGTCTGCCTTTTGCCATCATCGGCGCCGTGTTGGGTCTGCTGGTGGCCAATCAGACCGGTAACATGATGTCCCTGATTGGTGCAACCATGCTGCTGGGTCTGGTAACCAAAAACGCAATTTTGTTAGTTGACTATGCAAACCAGGCGAGAGAGAAAGGCATGCCGATTAAAGAAGCAATCCTGGAGGCCTGCTCCTTACGTCTGCGTCCTATCCTCATGACCACTCTTTCCACTATGCTGGGTATGACTCCTGTTGCACTGGGTATCGGCGCCGGTGCCGAACTGCGGCAGAGCATGGGCGTGGTACTGATTGGTGGTTTGACGACTTCCACCTTACTGACGTTGGTGGTAGTCCCGCTGATTTACATGCTGACGGAAGAGTACAAAGAAAAACGCGCGGCAGCGAAGGGCGAAGCCTGATAATGTCTTTTGTTGGCCCGGACATCAGAGGAAGAGAATTATTTATAACTGTTTAAGGTGATTATATATGAGCTATGAAACAGACATTAAGGAAGCACTGGCAGCGTATAAAGCCGGTACCTTTTCTGACGAAGAAGTGATTGCGCGTTTTCATCAGTTGAATATGACCGATCTTGGGTTTGCCAAGCTGGATCATGATCGGAGTTTGCGCCGGGGATTCCCGGAGGTTGTGTATTGTGAGGGAAAGACGATTCCGCAGGCTGCTGCGATTTTAACCGTGCTGGCCTCCCGCCACAAGAATGTGCTGGGAACCAGAGCCTCGCAGGAATTATATGAGACGGTGAAGCCGAATTTACCGGATGCGGTCTACTATGAAAGGGCCAGACTGATTGTTTTGGAAAAAGAACCTCTGCCTAAAGATCCTGACCGTAAGATTGCGGTGATTACTGCAGGGACCAGTGACGTGCCTGTAGCGGAAGAAGCGGCCGTGACAGCGGAAATTATGGGGAACGAAGTCATACGCATTTACGATGTGGGCGTTGCGGGGATCCACCGGTTGCTGGGAAAGGTAGAAGAAATCCGCAGCGCGAATGTGATTATCGTCATTGCCGGTATGGAAGGCGCGCTGGCCAGCGTAGTTGGCGGGCTGGTGGACAAGCCTGTCATCGCAGTGCCGACCAGCGTTGGCTACGGCGCCAATTTCAGAGGCTTGTCAGCGTTGCTGGGTATGCTGAACAGCTGCAGTGCGGGGGTAGCTGTTGTCAATATTGACAACGGTTTTGGAGCCGGACGCATGGCCAGTATCATCAATCATCTGAGATAGTACGGTTATCATGCGGCCGGAAGTCCGGTTGCATTCGTCAGAAGACGTTTTGAAGAACAAAAATCACCATTGGAAACGAAAATGGCCGGAGGCCGAAATACATACTGTACCGGGCAAGAGTCTGGCAGCAGTAATTTGGAGAGGAACATGAGAGCCTTATATCTGGAACCTTTTGCCGGTATCAGCGGCAATATGCTGTTAGGAGCGTTACTGGATGCAGGAGTGCCGTTTGAATATCTGCAGAAAGAGTTTGCCAAACTGCATTTGGGAGACTATGAGTTAGTTTTTAAGAGTGTGAATAAAAGCGGAATCCAGGCACGGTACTTCAATGTGCTGCTGCCGGAACAACAGGAACACGAACATACTCACGGACACTGCCATGACCATGAGCACGGGCATCATCACGATCATGAGCATGACCACGCCTGGATGCATGCTCACGGTATAGCCCACAGTCATGACCATGAACATATCCACGAAGAAAACTGCGATCATGGTCATCATCATGAATACGGGCACGAACATCATCATGAGCATGAACAGGACCACCATACACATCATCATCACCACGAACATAGGAATCTTCATGATATTGAAGAGATTCTGGAGCATTCCGGACTCACTGAAGAAGTCATTTCCAAAGCCAAAGAAGTTTTTCTGGCAATTGCCAAAGCAGAAGCAAAGGTACACGGCAGTACGGTAGAAGAGATTCATTTCCATGAAGTCGGCGCCATTGATACCATTATTGATGTAGTCGGGAATATTCTGGCTCTGCAGTATCTGGGAATTGAAAAAATTTTTACTGCCCCGGTGAATACCGGATTCGGCTTTGTGGAATGCGCCCATGGCCAAATGCCGGTTCCGGCTCCTGCTACAGCGGAACTTTTGCAGGGAATGCCGCATTACAGGGGAACTGTAGATAAAGAGATGACAACGCCTACCGGGGCTGCCCTTTTAAAAGTTCTGGCTGTTCCGGTGCAGGAAGTGCCTGCCGGCTTTACCGTAACCAGGATTGGTTACGGAGCAGGCACCCGCGATGTTTCCATCCCTAATGTGCTGCGCGTTAATGTGGGTACCTGTGAAGAAAGCTGCATGACCGGAGGAATGGATACAGGGCTCGAAACACTGATCATGCTGGAGTGCAATATTGATGATATGAATCCGGAAATATTGCCGTATGTGTTGGACAGGTTATTTGAAGCGGGAGCTAATGACGCCTGGCTGGAGCCTGTTATCATGAAGAAAGGCCGTCCGGCCCAGACGTTGAAGGTGCTTTGCCGGGAACCGGTACAGCAAAAGTTGCAGCAAATTATGTTTACGGAAACTACCACGCTGGGGATTCGCAGATATCCGGTTGCGCGTATCGCGTTAGAGCGACGCTGGCGGGAAGCAGATACGCCCTGGGGGAGTGTGCGTGTTAAGGAAGGTCTGCTGCATGGGCAGGTAATCAATTCTGTTCCGGAATTTGAAGACTGTAAACGTGTAGCGCAGGAAAGCGGGCAACCTTTGAAAAAAGTGGAGGCTGCCGCATTGAACAATAAAAAGTGATTTGGTTTTTTAACGGTTTAAAGAATAATTATCTCCTGTTCTCATCTGGCTGTGAACTGCAAATTTAGAAATCGAGGAACCCATTTTGGACTTTGAAGAATACGTTAACACAATCGAAGAAACGCTGTGCCCATTGGGAAATGTACAGACGAAAGACATTAACTACGGCGTTCAGATTATCCTGACCGATACCGCTAAAAAAGTTACTCTCAATATTTATAACGGAAAAAAAGGAATCCGTCTCGTCTGGGGTGGCGGGGATTCGGAATTGCAGACCCGGGCCATGGATCTGGTGCATCAAATCCATTTCGGAAATGCAGGGCTGGCTAATCGTGCAGTTACTGTTTCCGGAAATGGCACCGGGACAAATTCGACAAAATCACCTTCAGCTGACAGCATATCAGACGTGAGTCAGGCATGGCACATAAATGAAACTGAACAAATCCATATGAGTTCCGGGCAGACCCGTATTCTCTTATCTGACGAAACGGGCTTTTCCGGCATCTGGATGGGAAGCGACGAAAGCGGAAAAGGAGATTTTTTCGGACCGCTGGTAGTAGCTTCAGTATGTCTTGACATAGCAGGCGGTAACACCTTAGTGGCTGCGGGCGTAAGAGATTGCAAGTCCATGACGGACACGAGAATCTTGGCGCTGAGAGAACTGATTGAAGAAACAGCGCTTGCTTATACTGTCCTTGTTATGAAACCCCATGTGTATAATATACGGTATGGACAGGTGCAGCAGCAGGGCGGGAATCTGAATACCCTGCTGGCACTGGGGCATATTGCGGCACTGAAACAGACCTGGCAGAAATACCCGCAATGCCGGCAGGCTCTGGTGGATCAGTTTGCAAAAAACGACAGTATTCCTGAAGGAGTCCGCGCTTTTGCTCCGGAGATGCAGGTCTGGCAGCGACCCCGGGCAGAAGAGGATATTGCGGTAGCGGCGGCCAGTGTGCTGGCCCGGGCCGCTTTTTTGCAGACGATACAGGATATGGGAAGGGAAGCCGGCATCGGAAAGATTCCCAAGGGCGGAGGAGAAGCTGCGACCAATGCCGCACGGCGCCTGGTACAGAAAAAAGGAACAGAAGTATTGGAAAATTTTGTGAAACTGCACTTTGCTAATACGCAAAAGATATAACAGCTGTAACAACGGGTAACATATATCATGTTGCGTAAGATGACGCAGCAGGAAAATTGGTGACCAAGGAAAATGCATCGTAATAAACTGTATAAACGGATTGCGCTGGTAGTTATATTTGTTCTTTCTATTTCGGCGGCGGTTATCTATTTTACATTTGATATCCGTGCGCTGGATTACCTGACCATGTTTTCTTCATGGTCTGTTTTGTGCGCTCTGGGGGCGCTGGCCATCGGGCTGTTCTTTGACGGCACGAGACTTCTGACCCTGGCCCGGATTACCGGGGAAGATCTGCCTTTGCCCGATGTGGTTAAAGTGGTGTTAAGTAATTACTTTCTGGCGGTGCTGACTCCCGGTGCAACCGGCGGAGCAATCGCCCAGGTTATGTTTATGCGCCGGGCCGGTGTGTCGGTGGCCCGTTCTACCGTAATCATCCTTGTACGGACCATTATGTCCATCTTTTTTCTGATTGTCATGCTGCCCATCTTTATGAAGCAGGACGAAGCCATCACCAGCTGGGTCCCCATGCCTGTCATCATGACAGTTTCAGTGATTTTTATCGCTATTCCCGTTGCGGCTGTTGCGCTGATGCGTACAAACTACCCGAAACGGATCATCTACTATTTCTCCCGGTATTTCAGGCATGAACGCCGGCGACAGGCTTTCCGCTTGTACTATGATTTCCGCCAGGCGGTCTATATCATGGGGAAACAGCCTGTTATGGTGTTGCGGGCATTTATCGAGTCAGGCGTCAGCCTGACCTTCATTTATATGACAGTTCCCGCTTATTTTCTGGGCCTGCAGTTCCCCTTTGACCTGGTTCAGGTTATGGGACGTATGTATCTTCTGAATCTGGTGCTGTATTTTTCACCTACGCCTGGAGGCAGCGGCATTGCAGAAGCAGGGTTTGTGGCTCTCTTTAATCATTTGGTGCCCAGTGGTACGGTAGGGATTCTGGCTGTTTTATGGCGATTTACTGCAGAGTATCTGCCTTTCGTCTTAGGAGCTTTCATCACCTTGCGTGCTTTTGGTTCCAACGTGCTTTCCATTGCGGAAAAGAATACAAACCAGAAAGGTCCCGCGGAATGAACCGGTGGAATGGAGGGGTTCTGCTCTGGGCCGGTTTGGTATTGTTCAGCAGCGTACTGTTTTTATACGGAACCCTGGTCACACCGGCTGAACCGTTGACCTGGTCTGTTGGTACCACGTTGCTGGCAGGCATGTTTCCCTGGACAGGCCTGTTGTTGAAATCCTGCAAGGACGGTATTTCAGAAAGCCGGACAGAAGATTTGCGCCGGAATCTGTGTTTGCTGTTATGGGGTGTGACGGCCCTGACTGTTGCCGGTTGGTTTCATGTGCAGCGGGTTCTTGGTCTGGCGCTGAGTTTTCCGGCCTTTGCCATGCTGACCGGCTGGAACATTGACCGTATGCTGCGGGAAGAAGGGAACCGCTTTACCGGCTGGGCTCGGGCCAGTGTGCTTACCTGTTTGCTGGCTGCCGCAGGCTGTGTGTTGTTTGTGCAACATATGCCGGAGCTTTTGTTCGTAGCCCTGGTGCTTTCGCTGGTGATCCTGATGATGGGAGCCGGCATCGGTATTGCGCTGCTGTATTACAGAGATGGTGTAATGGCTGTATGGCTTCATGTGGTCACCGGGGTTTTGGTCATGTTCATCCTTTATTTTTTCCTGCTGCCGGTGTCCGGGGTTCAGATATAAAAAAGTGCCAGTTAGCTTGTCTTCGCGCTGGACGGCGCACATATTCTTTTAAGAGTTTTTTACGGGTGCTGTGGAAAGCAAATACCGGATTTTCTGGGAGGTGGGGTTTCATGATATATACCGTAACCTTTAATCCGTCTTTGGACTATACGGTGCACATGCCGGTGTTTCGGGCGGGAACCATCAACCGTGTCGTTCAGGAAGCTGTTTATCCCGGAGGAAAGGGGATTAATGTGGGTATTATTCTCCGGCGTCTGGGGCTTCCAGTGAGATTGCTGGGCTTTGTGGCCGGCTTTACCGGAGCGGAAATCGAACGGCTTTCCTGTCTGGCAGGCTGCCAGTGTGACTTTATCCATCTGGAGGAAGGACTGTCCCGGATTAATGTGAAGATCGGCGCCGGCAAAACGGTGCTGGCCGGAGAGGAAAAAGCGGCTGGTATAGAAGCGGCGCTGGCAGAAACCGGAGCGGAAACGGCAGTCAACGGGTTAGGACCTGAAATATCCGATGAAAATTTGCAGTTGCTGTTTCAGCAGTTTGAAACATTGGGCAGTGAAGACATACTTGTGCTGTCCGGGAGTATTTCCAAGGGACTTCCCCCGGATACTTACCGGAAGATTTTGGAACGGATGAACGGGAAACAGGTTCGTGTGGTGGTGGACGCGGAAGGGGAACTTCTGACCAGTGCCGTACCCTGTCATCCTTTTTTGATAAAACCGAATAAAGAAGAGATGGAAGAACTTTTTAAAGTAGAACTCCGTACCGACGAAGAGGTGGCTGCCTGCGCCGAAAAACTGCGGCAGCAGGGAGCGCAAAATGTGCTGGTATCTCTGGGAGGCGACGGGGCCCTTCTGGCAGGGGAGGACGGCAAGACATATCGCTGTCAGTCACCCAAAGGCGCCCTGGTGAATTCGGTAGGAGCCGGAGACAGCATGGTGGCCGGATTCCTGGCAGGGTATGAACGCAGCGGCGGAAATTTGTCGGAAGCTTTACGATATGGAATTGCCAGTGGCAGTGCCACGGCATTTAAAGACTGGCTGGCGGAGCGGGAGGAAATCGAAGCGCTGCTGGCCGGAATATGAGATGTGCCGACTGTAACAGGGCGGCGGAAAGGAAGAGCTATGCGTATTACAGACCTCTTAAAACCGCAGAGCATTGATTTGGATGCTGCAGTTGCTGACAAGCCGGCGGCAGTGGAGCGACTGGTGGACCTTATGGAGGCCGGTGGAAATCTGGCTGACAAGGCTCTGTACAAAGCACGGGTGCTGGCCAGGGAAGCGGAAGGCAGCACCGGTATCGGGGAAGGGATTGCTATCCCTCATGCAAAGACGGAAGCGGTGAAAGCTCCCGGGCTGGCCAGCATGATTGTGCGGGCCGGGGTGGACTACGAAAGCCTGGATGAAGAACCGGCATTCCTGTTTTTCCTGATTGCGGCTCCCGCAGGCGGAGAGAATGTTCATCTGGAAGTATTGAGCCGGCTTAGCCGGATGCTGATGGACGATGAGTTCCACGAAGCGTTGATGAACGCCAAGACGCCGGAAGAGTATCTGAAAATCATTGATGAGGCAGAGAAAATCCAGATAGAGCAGGAAGAAGCGGAAGCAGAAGAGGAACGGAAACAGGCGGAAGCGGAACAGGCTGCAGCTGCTGCGGAAAAAGCAGCCGGAGCCGGTGAGGGCGCCGGAACCGCAGGTGCAGCGGCAGTGGGTGTTGCAGCAGCCGTCGCCGGGGCAGCGAGTAACTCCGGTAAACCGTTTGTGGCTGCTGTGACGGCCTGTCCTACCGGTATTGCCCATACCTATATGGCGGCAGAAGCCCTGGAACGGAAAGCTGCTGCTATGGGAATAGATATCAAAGTGGAGACCAATGGTTCCGGTGGCGTGAAAAACACCCTGACAGCTGCTGATATTGAAAGAGCCGAAGGTATTATCGTAGCCTGTGACAAGAATGTTCCGGTGCAACGGTTTGCCGGGAAAAAAGTATTGTTCGTAAAAGTGTCCGCTGGTATCAAGGAACCGGAAAATCTGATCAATACCATTCTGAAAGGGGAGGCTCCCGTCTTCAGCGGAGAGGGTGCGCCCTCTGATGAACCGGCTGCCGCGGCGGCAGAAGGAGAAAGCGTAGGACGTCAGATCTACAAGCATCTGATGAACGGCGTGTCTCACATGCTTCCTTTCGTTATCGGCGGTGGTATCCTCATCGCTCTGGCTTTCCTGTTTGATATGGGCAATGCTGGCACGGCTAACTTTGGCTCCGGCACCCCGCTAGCAGCTTTCCTGAAAAACATTGGCGGCCTTTCCTTCAGCATGATGATGCCGATCCTGGCAGGTTACATCGCCATGAGTATCGGCGAGCGTCCGGCGCTGATGCCCGGCGTGGTAGGCGGCTTCCTGGCGGTGAACGGGGGCTCTGGGTTCTTCGGCGCTCTGTTTGCCGGCTTTATTGCCGGGTATTTGGTGAATTGGCTTAAAAAAGTGTTGTCCGGCCTGCCTCAGGCTCTGGAAGGAACCAAGCCGGTGTTGCTGTATCCGGTGCTGGGACTGCTGCTGATGGGTATTATTATGACGTACATCATCAACCCGCCTACGGCTATGTTCAACAAATGGCTGGCGGGTGTACTGGCCGGTATGTCTTCTTCCAGCAAAGTGATTCTGGGATTTATCCTGGGCGGCATGATGTCTATTGATTTCGGCGGGCCTATCAATAAAGCGGCTTATGTGTTCGGCACGGCGTCCCTTGCCGGGGCTTCCGGCCAGGCCGTTTCTTCTGGCATCATGGCTTCCGTTATGATTGGCGGCATGGTTCCGCCCATTGCCATCGCTCTCTGCACACTGCTGTTCAAAAAGAAATTTACGAAGCAGGAACGTTCTTCCTGTGTGACGAACTTTATTATGGGGTTTAGTTTTATCACGGAAGGGGCGATTCCTTTTGCGGCGTCCGATCCACTGCATGTGATTCCGGCATGTGCTATCGGTTCCGCAGTGGCCGGCGCTCTGTCCATGCTGTTTAACTGCACCGTGCCGGCGCCTCACGGCGGTCTGTTCGTGTTCGGTGTAGTGACCAACTGGCCCATGTATTTTGTGGCGCTGCTCGTCGGGGCTCTGGTGGCCTGCTTCATTTTAGGATTTACCCGCAAGGATGCCGTTGAATGAGTTTGTTATCAAAAAAAAATAGATGTTTACAAATTTAGAGTTATTAAATTTTGTGTAAAGGGAGGAATAACGTATGAAAACATTTACCTATGCCATTACCGATGCTGCCGGCATTCATGCCCGTCCCGCAGGCTTGCTGGTCAAGGAAGCCAAAAAATTTGAAAGCAAGATTTCGGTGGCCAAAGGCGCCCGGAAGGCTGATTTGAAAAAACTGTTTGCTGTAATGGGCCTGGGTGTAAAACAGGGAGAAGTGATCACCGTAGATGTGGAAGGCGCGGATGAAGAAGCGGCTGCAGCTGCTGTAGAAGCTTTCCTGAAAGCTAATTTATAGAAATACGGATAGATTAGCGTTTCCATAATCTGTACTGTTTAATGTACTGTTAAAAACAGACCGGGGAAGGAGGCACAGTCCTGCAGGGCATCAATGAGCCACAGTTCTCCGGTCTTCTTGTCATTGCTATACAGGAGAAATGTATGCTTACGATTACAGGAAAACCCGTATATGGGGCCATCAGCATCGGACCGCTGGCTTTGTTCCACCGCAATACGATTTCTACGGCTGTCCGCACGATAACAGATCCGGAAGCGGAAGTGCAGCGCTTTCAGTCAGCACGGGAAGAGGCTGCGGCCCAGTTGGGGCAATTATATGAAAAAGCGTTGGAGACAGTCGGGGAAGAAGACGCCGCCATCTTTGAGATTCACCAGATGATGCTGGAAGACGATGAGTATATTGAAGGGGTGGAAAGTCATATCCGGGAAGAGATGCTGAATGCGGAAGCGGCTGTGGACAGGACAGCCCAGGAACTTGCCGCCATGTTCCGGGGCATGGATGACGAATACATGCAGGGACGGGCAGCGGACGTGCTGGATATCTCCCGCCGGGTGGAGCAGATTTTAAGTGGCGGCCCGGCGATTGACTTTTCCCAGTATGATCAGGTGATTCTGGCAGCGGATGACCTGGCTCCCAGCGAAACTATGCAGCTTGATACGAAAAAAATATTAGGCTTTGTGCTGTCCGGCGGCAGTGCCAGTTCCCACACGGCCATTCTGGCCCGGAACCTGGGCATTGCTACTGTGGTCAACACCGGCACCCAGATTCATACGGACCTGGAGGGTAAAATGGCAGTCGTTGACGGTTTTACCGGAACCGTGTATCTGGATCCGGATGAGGCTACGCTGGCAGTTATGCAGGAAAAACAGAAACAGGCGCAGGCTGAACGGGAACGGCTGGAGAACGTCCGGGGTAAGGAAAGCGTGACACAGGACGGGCAGAAGGTTCTGATTTATGCCAACGCAGGAAATCCTGCCGACCTGCCTCGCGTCGTTGCCAGCGACGCGGAAGGCATCGGTCTGTTCCGCAGTGAGTTCCTGTATCTGGAAAATGATGATTATCCTACGGAAGAGCAACAGTTTGAAGCTTATAAAAAGGCGCTGACGGCCATGGAAGGCAAGCGCGTTGTCATCCGTACCATGGACATCGGTGCAGATAAGAAAGCTGATTATTTTGATCTGGATCCGGAAGAAAATCCGGCTATGGGACTTCGGGCTATCCGCATCTGCCTTACAAGGCCTGAATTGTTTAAAACCCAGCTGCGGGCTCTGTGCAGGGCTTCCGTGTATGGCAGGCTGGCCATCATGTTCCCCATGATCATTTCGGTGGAAGAGGTAAGGAAGGCTAAAGCTCTGCTGGCTGAGGTGATGGCACAGTTGAAAAAAGAGGGGATTCCCTGTGCGGAGCAAATCGAGACAGGCATCATGATTGAGACTCCTGCGGCTGCACTGGTCAGTGACGCGCTGGCGGAAGAAGTGGACTTTTTCAGCCTGGGTACTAACGATCTGACCCAGTACACCCTGGCCATCGACAGGCAGCAGACCAAACTGGACGATTTCTTTGATCCTCATCATCCTGCTGTTTTGCGGCTCATTGAGATGACGGCGAAAAATGCTCACAAAGCCGGTATCTGGGTGGGCATCTGCGGATGGGGATCGACGAGCTTTCTGTTTCCGCAACCAGCGTGCTGCCCCTGCGGGATAAAGTGCGCAGTCTTAATTTAAAATAATACGTATTGAAGTTATTGCAGTATTGAATAGAGTACTGAGTAGAGGACCTTGCCGACATGAAAGAATTTAATCTTCCTTTATTTATGAAAGTAAAACCGGATGCCCTAAAAGAGCTGAAAGATAACCTGGATTTGTATTTCCCGGATGTTATCGGCAAACGGATTTTGATTTTAACAACAGACGGCTTGCTGCAAATGCTGGAAAAAAAGGTCACTCTCATGCTGTCACAGTTGAAAGACTATGAAGTGGTTACCGTAGAGTCCAGTTCTTACGATTATGCTGTTTCTGTTGCCAAAAAGATCAGTATGGAAGGCGTTCGGATGATTATCGGCTTTGGCGGAGGCACTGCGCTGGACACGGCAAAGTACGCTGCTTTTGTGGCGAATGTGCCATATATTGCCATCCCCACGGCATTAAGTAATGACGGCGTATGTTCCCCTGTTTCCGTACTTTTTTCCAAAGGAAACAGAACCCATTCCTTCACGTCGAAAACACCGGACGGGCTTCTTATTGACACGGATATTGTCTTAAAATCCCCGCGTTTGCTGCAGGAAGCCGGGGTCGGGGATGTTATCAGTAACTATACTGCCCTGTATGACTGGGAACTGGATTGCAAATACAACCACGGACAGCCTAATGACTTTGCGTATATGCTGTCAGAAAGGGCCGTGAACGCGCTGTTGTATTCCAATATAAAATCATTTACCAGTCCGGAAGGTATAAAAATGCTGGCCCAGTCCCTTGTATTGGGGGGACTTGCCATGCAAATCGCGGGCAGTTCACGCCCCTGCAGCGGTTCAGACCATCTGTTCTGTCATGCATTAGACGAATTATTTGATCATGGCCTGCCTCACGGTATAGTGGTCGGCATCGGCACGATTGGCGCTGCCTGGCTGCAGAAGCGCGATTACCGGATGTTGCTGGAATTCCTGAAAGAATACGGGATTGACATTAATCCGAAACACCGGGGCATTACGGAAGTTATGTTTGTCAGGGCCTGGCTTTTCGCCCGGGAAGTACGTAAAGAACGGTATACGGTTTTAAACAATATGGAAATGATGCCAAAACGGATGCGGGAAGACATGTTTAAAGAACTGTACGCCCTGATGTGCCGGATATGATGCGGTAAGTTTTATTATTTATCAAAGGGCATTATTGCATTACAATCAAAAAACAGCACCGGTAGTTTTCCGTATCCTGTTGCAGGGAGGAAGGAAAACATTCCGGTGCTGTTTTGTCTTTCGTTTTCTGTTTTTATAAGAGTTCTTTCAGTTCTTTCAGTTTTCGGGAAAATTTGTCCAGCGTGACCTGTATCGGCCGTGGCGTGTTCAGGTCTACGCCCGCATCTTTTAAAAGATTCAGGCTGTAATCGCTGCCGCCTGCATGTAAAAAGGCCAGATATTTTTCCACTGCTGAACCTGATTGACAGGTCGCTGTCATACTTTTTGTTTTGTCAGTAACCCGGGATTCAGGTTTGTGTTTTTGATCAGCTTCTTTCAGGATTGCTTCGCTGAATGCCGTTGCGGCGCTGTAACCCGTTGCATATTTATATACATAAAACGGTGTGTGAAAATGGGGGATGCGGCTCCATTCACTGCCTAACTCTTTATCGACTGTCAGGGCGGGGCCATAATACTTCTGATTGCTTTCCAGCCAGTACTGCTCCAGTGTTTCTGCCTGTAAAGACTCTCCCGCGGTTATTTTGCCGTGAATGAATTTTTCGAATTCAGCAAATTGGACCTGCCGGTATACCGTGGTCCGTACAGCTTCCAGAAACTGGTTCAGCAAAAAGATTTTCTGCGCTTTATCTGCGTTGGCAAGCGCGTATTCCAAAAGAAGATTTTCGTTGGTGGTAGAAGCGACTTCGGCGCAAAAGATGCTGTATTCGCTTTTTGCATATGGTTGGGCCTGGCTGCTGAAAAAACTGTGAAGAGAGTGCCCAAGTTCATGGGCCAGTGTGGAGATGCTGTTGTAACGGGGTTGGAAGTTCAGCAAAACATAGGGATGAACGCCGTAGACGCCCCAGGAATACGCACCGCTTCGTTTTCCTTTGTTTTCATAGATGTCGATCCAGCCCTCTGTCATACCTTTCTGCAGCGCCTCAATATAGGTCTGCCCTAACGGCTGCAGTGCATTTTTTACTGTTTCACAGGCTTCGGTAAAGGTACAGGAAAAACTCTTTTCGCCCTCCTGTGACAAAGGGACATACAGATCATATGGATGGAATTCCTCATAGCCTAACGTTTCTTTTTTCAAGGCGATATATTCATGAAGCGGTTCCAGATTGGCATGTATGATCCGGATCAGATTATCGTAAAGTCTGACGGGAATATTATCTTCTGCCAGGCTGGCTTCCCGGGTATCTTTGTATCCGCGTACTCTGGCGTAAAAGAAACTGCTGCGGCAGGTTCCCGTCAGGGTTGCGGCCAGGGTGTTCCGGTAACGGTGGTACGTGTTCATCAGGCCGGTAAATGAGTTTTTGCGTAAAACCCGGTCATCACTGGCCATGTTCAGCATATAGCAGCCTTCGCTCACTATGGCGTTATTGCCGTTTCCGTCTTTAATGGGAGGAAACTCCATGTCGGCAGACACCAGCGCGCGGAACGCAGAGGCGCCGGTGCCCGTGGCAAGCTGGCTTTGAGCCAGGATTGCTTCCTGTTCACCGGGCAGGACATGCTCCCGCATCCGTTCCAGATCCTTCAGATAAAAGTCATAGTCGGCAAAAAGAGGATCGCTTTTCAATTGTTCCAGCTGTTCTTTCGTAAGGGACGTGATCTCGGCATCGATAAACGAAACCGCATTGTAAAAGGAAGCCAGAAGCCCTTCCGCTTTTCCGGAGAGGGCCTGGGCATTGGTGTCGCCATTGTCGGCGTCCTGCTGAAGCCGGGCATACGCGTAGATCTTATCAATCTCCTGGGACAGCCGGTCGCGTAAATGCAGAACCTGCAACAGTGTAGCCGGTTCTTTCAGACTTCCCTGGCACGTTTCCAGGTCTGCAATCAGTTCCTTTAAACCGGCACAGGCCTTTTCCCAGTTTTCCTGTGAAGTGTAGATGTCGTGAATGTTCCACTGGCAGCCAGCAGGGATGCTTTTTCTGTCGATGTTACTTCCGTGGGGTGGTGTGTTCATAATGCCTCCTATAATTCTTGTTGCATTTTACACAATTCTTTACTATTATAACACTATGAGTTACGAAAAATCATGTTTTTTTAAGCAGGGAAATGGTTATGCATGCATTTTTTATAGGAATTAACAGCAAATATATTCATACGGCGCTGGGAATCCGTTACGTGACGGAATACTGCAGTGAGCGGGGAATTGCGGCCCATATGCTGGAAGCAACGGTGAATGAGCCGGTACTTTCCGTCCTGACCCGTATCACGGAAAAGATTGAGGCTTGCAGCGTTGCGGTGAATGAGCCGGTTCTGATTGGTCTGGACGTGCATATATGGAACCGGCGGTTCGTGCTGGAACTGGGAGAACTGCTGCGGAAAGTTTTTCCGGACTCCTTTTTGATGCTGGGCGGTCCCGAGGTTATGTTTCAACCGGTTAAGGCTTTTGAGGAAGCCCGTTTTGCGGATTTTATTGTCTGCGGAGAAGGGGAAGAAGCCACAGCGGAATTTTTGCAAATTCTGAATAATTTTGGACAGAAAGAAGCAGGAAACGTATCATCGTGCGATGTACAGATAATTGCCAGGGATAATATAAGCCGTTGGAAATCGTTGCTGCCGGAAGGGATTGCCTGCCGGGACGAGTCGGGACGAATCAGTGCGCCCGATAAGCCGCTGGTGATGGAAAATCTGGACAGCCTGCCGTTTCCGTATCCTGATCTGGACGAAGTGGCAGCGCAGCATAAAATCTTCTATTATGAAGCATCCCGGGGTTGTCCCTTTCATTGTGCATACTGTCTGTCCGGTATTTCGCACTCGGTACGCAGGCGGAGCCAGAAACTGGTACTGGAAGATATGGACCGGTTTATGGAGGCCGGGGCCGAGTTGGTGAAATTTGTAGACCGCACCTATAATTTAGATGAGAATTATTATCTTCCCATGATGAAGTATCTGGCGGCGGCAGACACCAAAACCACGTTTCACTTTGAGATTAAAGCCGATATCCTGAGTCCCGGGGTTGTGAAGTTCCTGCAGACGGTTCCCCAAGGCCGTTTCCAGCTGGAAATCGGTGTGCAGAGTACGGATCCGGATGTATTGCGGGTGATTGGGCGAAAAGATGACTGGGAACGGCTAAAAGAGAATGTGACAACGTTGCGGGAACGCGGTAATATGCATCTTCATCTGGACTTAATAGCAGGGCTTCCGTTAGAAAATATGGAAAGCTTTGCACGGTCTTTTGATGACGTGTACGGGCTGCATCCCCATGCGCTGCAGCTGGGATTTTTAAAGGTGCTGTCCGGTACGGAAATGGAAAGAGTTTCCGGCCGTCATGGGCTTGTTTACATGGATCAGCCTCCCTATGAAATATTATCTACCAACTGTATGAGTTATAAAGAGATGCGTTTCATTAAAATACTGGAAGAAGTATTTGATTTAACGTACAACAGCGGCAGATTTCCGTTTACGCTTTCATATCTGGCAGAGCAGGTGGGAAAAGGATCCGCTTTTGGATTTTACCGGGAACTGACGGAATGGTACCGGCAAAAAGGGCTGGCCGGTCTGGGGCATAACGTCATGGAAATAGCGGGTATGTTGTTCACATATGTTAAAGAAAGACAGCCGGAATTACTGTTCCCGCTGCGCGAACTGCTTCGCCTGGATGTTTTGCAGTATCTGCCGAACTTTAAACCGGACTGGCTGATGTGGCGTACGGCAATGAATTATGAAAAGGCCACTGCCTTTTGGCGAAATGAAGGACTGGTGCGTAAATATGTGCCGGATTATTGCTTTAAAAACTGGCGGACTTTACATAAAAAGTACGCATTGGAAGAATTTTTGTTCAACCCATGGACGGGGGAGAAAAAATCTGTTTTTATTTTGGTAAATTACAAAGAAATGCGCTTGACAAGAATTGAAACGGATGCTATTATATATAAGCCGTCAGTTGACGGCGGAACCTTGAGAACTGAATAACGAACCAGATGAATGTGCGGGTCAGTCCCTTCGGGGACGGACCTAAAGAGTCAAAGAAAT
>CADCHY010000034.1 GCA_902801365.1 uncultured Succiniclasticum sp. | reverse complement strand
TACGAATTTTGGCGCGTTTCTTCAGCTTCCCGAGGGAAAAGTCGGACTGATTCATATTTCCGAGGTATCCAATGTTTATGTAAAGGATATTCATGACTTCTTAAAAGAGCATCAGAAGGTGAAAGCAAAGGTATTGTCGATTGATGCCCGCGGTAAGATTGCACTTTCTTTGAAACAGCTTGAAGAAAAATCGGAAACTCCTGCAAAACCTGTCAGACCTAAAGAGGCGCCTGTTGTGGAAAAGCGGGCTCCCCGCCAGACGGGTCCTTTGTCTTTTGAAGATAAATTATCCAAGTTTATGAAAGACAGCGACGACCGTCTGCTGGATCTGCGCAGAAATACGGAATCCAAGCGCGGAGGCCGCGGCGCGAGCCGTGATCGATAAAATCCAGGCACTCAGTAAGGGTGCCTGTTTTATTTTACGAATACAGTTGTTTAAGGGTGTTTTGTGACACAAACTGACAGAAGACGGGTACGGGATGGTCATGAAGGAAACGGTGCTGGAGAAAGTGCCCCGCATTTTACGGGAAAAACTGGATATTACAAAGCAATATGTAGCCGCAGTCAGCGGCGGTGCTGATTCCCTTGCGCTGGCAGATGCGTTGCAGCATTGCGGGTTCCGTTTTACCGTGTGTCATATAGAGCATGGCATCCGGGCAGAGGAAAGCCTGGAAGACGCTGCTTATGTAGAAAAGTTTTGCAGGCAGAGAGGTATTGTATTTTGTTGCAAACATGTTGACGCGCAGGAATTACAGAAAAGAGAGAAACTGTCGCTGGAAGACGCCGCCCGCCGGCTTCGTTACCGGGCGCTGTTTCAGTGTGTGGAGGAAACAGGGGCTGATTTCATTCTTACAGCGCATCAGAAGGACGATCAGGCAGAAACTTTTCTGTTGCGGCTGTTGCGCGGTTCAGGCACCCGGGGTTTAGGAGCCATACGGTTCCGGCAGGACATTGTTCTGCGCCCGTTACTTTCCCTTTCGGCGGCGGAATTACGGCAATATTGTACAGGCAGGGGGATTTCCTGGCGGGAAGATGTGACAAATGAAGATCTGTATTATGCCCGTAACCGGATCCGCAAAGTTTTGATTCCTTTCCTGGAAGAGGGGTTTTCCCCGTCGGTTACGGACATTTTATGCAGGACGGCAGAACATCTTCAGACTGACGAAACGTTTCTGGAAGAACTGGCTTTGACGGAGTTCCGGAAACGATGGAGAACCCCTGGCGAAAACCAAAACGGTGTTCTGCAGATAAGGAAGTGGGAGGAAGTTCCTGCGGCATTGCGGTTCAGGGTGCTGCGGCTGTTCTGGCATCATTCGGGAGCCCGGGAAGAATTGTCGGGAATCAATCTGGACGATTTAGGGAAATTAACAGGTAATCATAACAGCGGGAAAAAAATTTTGCTGCCGGGCAGTTGGCAAGCGTTGTATTCTTATGATAAACTAATATTATTCTCTGAAGAGAATTTAAAGAGCCTGCGGAAAAATGAAAATTGGAAATATGCAGTTGATCTGGAACGGCTTCCCGGAGCACTGTCTGATGACGGAACGGAGCTGTCAGAGGTGCATTTCCCGGATCATCGGACCGCGCAGTTATGTATTACAAAAGATATGCCGGCCTACCGGTACCGGGAGCAGATGATTTATCCTCTTGGCCAGTTAAAAAGAAAGGGAAAGATACTGGAATTCCGGTACAGGCAATCAGGGGACAGGATATTTCCGTTGAAAGGAACAGGGCATAAAACGCTGAAAAAGTATCTGATAGATTGCAGGGTACCTGTGGAAGACAGGGACAGACTGGTAGTTGCGGCAGTGGGAAATGAGGTCGTGTGGGTTCCCGGCGTTGCCAATGCCCGGTGGGAAACAGGCTTGACCGGCTCAGAAGATCCGGCCCGGGAGCAGGGCTGGCTGTTTATAAATATTAAATAAGGGTGGTGTTTGTTATGCATGAAGATATAAAATCGATTCTGATTACGGAAGAGCAGATTAAAAAGAGAGTACAGGAGATGGGAGAACAGCTTTCCAAAGAGTATGCCGGGAAACGGGTGATCCTGATCTGCCTGCTGAAAGGCGCGGCGTTCTTTGCCTGTGACCTGAGCCGGGCTATGTCTATACCGGTACGGATGGAATTCATGGTGGCTTCTTCCTATGGAGACGGCACTACAACTTCCGGCAGCGTGGCTGTGCGTCTGGACGTAAAGGACGATATTGCGGGCATGCATGTCCTGCTGGTTGACGATATCATCGATACAGGGCTGACGTTTGCCCGGGTCAAGACGTTGCTGGAGACCAAAAAGCCGGCGTCCATTAAAACCGTTGCCATGTGCGATAAGGAAGACAGACGGCAGAATGGTCTGGAGGCGGATTATGTGGGATTTACCATTCCGGACGAGTTTGTGGTGGGTTATGGCCTGGACTATGCGGGTGACTACCGCAATCTGCCCTTTATCGGTGTACTGAAGCCTGCGGTTTATGCCCGGGCTTAACCGGTTTTCCGTTTTACCTGTTCGTGTTATTCGATTAATTTGGAAAGGAGGAAACGTTTTTGTTTAAGTTCTTTAAAAACGTTGCCTTTTATTTACTGATAGTGATCGCGGCAATCTGGGCAATGGATCATTATTCGGCCGGCAATACGGCGAAAACAGACATTTCTTACACAGCCTTTATGAAACATGTACAGCAGGATGAGGTCCGCTCTGTCACAATCAGTGAGAATTCGATTACGGGCTTGTTAAAAGACGGCAAGACTTTTACGACGGTTGCGCCTAATGATTCCACCCTCATTTCAACGCTGCGTTCCCGGGACGTGGAAATCAAGGCGGAACTGCCGCCCCAGACCCCCTGGTGGGCGACACTTCTGAGCACGCTGCTCCCCATGGTACTGATTGTTGGATTGTGGTTTGTGCTGATGAACCAGAGCAGCGGCGGAAGCCGGATGATGAATTTCGGCAAGAGCAATGCCCGCCGTTATGACGAGAGCAAAAACAAGATTACATTTAAAGATGTGGCCGGGGCAGATGAGGCCAAGCAGGAACTGCAGGAAGTCGTGGAGTTTTTAAAACATCCCCAGCGGTACAATGCGCTGGGTGCCAAAATTCCCAAAGGCGTGTTGCTGTACGGACCTCCGGGCACCGGCAAGACGTTGCTTGCCCGGGCTGTGGCAGGCGAGGCCGGCGTCCCGTTCTTTACGATTTCCGGTTCGGACTTTGTGGAGATGTTTGTGGGGGTCGGCGCGTCCCGTGTACGTGATTTGTTCGATCAGGCCAAAAAGAATGCGCCCTGTATCGTTTTTATTGATGAAATTGATGCGGTAGGACGGCAGCGCGGCGCCGGTGTGGGCGGCGGCCATGATGAAAGGGAACAGACGTTGAATCAGCTGCTGGTTGAGATGGATGGCTTTGGCATCAACGAGGGCATCATCATGATCGCGGCCACAAACCGTCCGGATATTCTGGATCATGCTTTGTTACGTCCCGGCCGTTTTGACCGTCAGATCGTAGTAGACCGTCCGGATATGCGGGGACGGGAAGCGATTCTGAACGTCCACGCCAAAGGCAAGCCCATGGCTCCGGATGTGGATATGACTACCATTGCCAAGCAGACAACCGGTTTCACCGGGGCGGATCTTGCAAACCTGGTCAATGAGGCTGCGCTGCTGACAGCCCGCCGCAATGTGCCTATGATAGACATGAAGGCCATGAATGAAGCCGCGGAGCGGGTTGTGATGGGACCGGAACGCCGCAGTCACCTGGTGAGTGAACCGGAGAAAAAGCTGACGGCCTATCACGAAACCGGACACACACTGATCGGGCTGCTTCACAATGATGTAAGCGTAGTACATAAAGTTACGATCATACCCCGGGGCCGGGCAGGCGGCTACACCATGAGCCTTCCCAAAGAAGACCGGAATTATCAGACAAAGTCGGAAATGCTGGATGAATTACAGATGCTGCTGGGCGGCCGGGTTGCGGAAGCCATTGTTTTGAAAGATATTTCCAGCGGAGCCAGCAGTGATTTGCAGCGGGCTACCGAACTGGCCCGGAAAATGGTTTGCCAGTACGGCATGAGTGACCGTCTGGGTTCCATGACGTTCGGACATCCGGAAGAAGAAGTCTTTCTGGGCAGAGATATCGCAAGGGAAAAGTACAGCAATGAAGTGGCTGCTGTTATTGACGAAGAAGTCCGTCGCCTGATGGACGAGGCCTACAAAGGCGCCGAAAAGCTTTTGCGGGAAAATATGGACAAACTGGTGCTGATTGCAGAAACTCTTATGCAGAAAGAAACGCTGGATGGGAGACAGCTGCAGGAACTCATGAGCCAGGGATATCTGACAGAGGACGAACCGGCGTTACAGGCAGCAGAGCAGCCTGTCGGTGAGCCGGGCTGACGTCCGGTCGCCAAACGAACCGGCCGGCTGTATATGAAGTAATCAGTATTTGCTTAATCATTGTAATATGCGGAGGCGTTGTCATGCGTGCCAAAATTCTGGGTTTGTTGCGTGAAAGGATGCCGGAACCGGTTTCGGGAGAGGAGATTTCCGCAAAGCTGGGAGTTTCCCGCACGGCTGTCTGGAAACATATCCAGTCGTTAAAAAATACAGGATATGATATTGAATCGGTGCCCAAGAAGGGTTATATTTTGCATAAGGCGCCGGATCTGTTGAGCCCGGAGGAAATCGTTGCGCATCTGAAAACAAAATGGGTAGGGCATCATATCCATTATTTAAAAGAAGCCAGTTCCAGTAATGAAGTGGGAAAACGTCTGGCGGATCAGGGTTGTGCGGACGGTCTGGTCGTTGTGGCGGAAGAACAGACCCGCGGCAAGGGGCGTCTTTCCCGTGGCTGGTTTTCCCCTATGGGTTATGGGGTATGGTGCAGCGTTGTCCTGCGTCCGCCGTTCATGCCCTCGGAAGCGTCCAAATGTACTCTGCTGGCAGCGGTAGCTGTTATTAAGGCCATCAATAAATATAACGGTGTCAATGCGAAGATCAAGTGGCCCAATGATGTCCTGCTGGAAGGGAAAAAGATGGTGGGCATCCTGACGGAGATGAGCGCCGAATTTGGCAAGATCAACTATATCGTCATTGGCACGGGCATCAATACCAATGTGCCCAGGTCCATTATTCCCGATGAGCTGAAAGAACTGGCGATTTCCGTGGCGGATGTGGCACAGGAGCCGGTTCAGCGGGTACAGATACTGGCTGATTACCTGAAAAATATAGAGGACCTGTATGAGACTGTCTTACGGGACGGTTTTGGGCCTGTGCTGGATGAGTGGCGGAAGTATTCTGATACCATCGGACAGGCGGTTAAAGTCATTGCCCCGGATAAGACCTATTTTGGTACGGCTGTGGATATTGATGAGGAAGGTCTGCTGGTGGTCAGAAAAGGGGATGGAACGATGGAAAAAGTTATAGCAGGTGATGTTTCCATCCGCCCGGCGAAGGCTAAAGGAAAACGGTATTCCTGACTTGTAATGTGATTGAGGTTCACTTGGTTTACAGTGCCGGATGTATGTATATAATATGCAATTTTTAGCAGGTAAGGAGGCAACATATGTTACTGGTAATTGATGTAGGCAACACGAATACGGTAGCCGGTATGTATGACGGGAAAAAGCTGGTAGATAACTGGCGCTTTTCTTCAGACCGTTCCAAAACGGCTGATGAGTTCGGCATGTTTATGAACAGTATGCTGAACTTTTCCGGGTTGAAGAAGGAGCAGGTAACGGATATTATTATTTCCAGCGTAGTTCCTCCGGTGTTGGTCCCGCTGTGCCATATGTGTGAAAGGTTTTTTAAAATCAAACCGCTGGTAGTCGGACAGGGGCTGAAGATCGGTCTGCAGCTGCGTTACGAAAATCCGAAGGAAATCGGCGCGGACCGTATTGTAAATGCAGTGGCTGCTTATGACAGATATGCCTATCTGAAAAAGCCGATGATTATTATTGATTTTGGAACGGCTACGACGTTCTGTGCCCTGCTGCCTACGGGCGAATATCTGGGCGGCGCCATCTGTCCCGGTATCGGGATTTCGTCGGAGGCTCTTTTCCAACGGACCGCAAAGCTGCCGCGTATTGAACTGATTCCGCCTAAAAAAGCCATCTGCGGCAACACGGTGGATGCCATGCGTTCCGGTATTATGTTCGGCTATTATGGCCTGATCAAGGAAATCGTGGCCCGGATGAAAGAAGAACTGGGCGGTGACGCTTTGGTCATTGCTACCGGCGGCTTCGGCAATACCATGGCCCAGGGTACGGACTGCATTGACGAAGTAGATCAGATGCTTACTCTGGAAGGTCTGCGCCTTATTTTTGAAAAGAATAAGAAATAAACAGCAGAACCTATTGCGGGCGGGGAGAGCATCTTTCCGTCCGTATTGTTTTTTGTCTTGCGGTAAACAATCATGAGAATTGGAAACATAGAACTGGACTCGCCGGTTGTCCTGGCGCCTATGGCTGGCATCAGCGACCTGCCGTACCGGGTCATCTGCCGGAAATTTGGCTGCGGTCTTACGGTATCGGAAATGGTCAGCGCCAAAGGACTGTTATATAAAAACGAAAAAACATTTGCCATGCTGCAAATCGGTGAAGCAGAACGCCCCACAGCCATCCAGCTTTTCGGCTCGGTTCCGGAAGAACTAGCGGAAGCGGCAAAAATTGTGGAAGCCCGGGGTGCAGACATTGTCGACTTTAATATGGGATGTCCTGTGCCTAAGGTGGTTAATAACGGAGAAGGTTCCGCATTAATGAAGACTCCGGATCTGGCGGGTCAAATTCTGGAAGCCATGGTCAAGGCTGTACGGATTCCTGTAACGGTTAAGTTTCGTGCCGGCTGGGACGAAGAACACAGGAATGCAGTGGAAATAGCAAGGATTGCCGAAGCATCAGGCGTAGCGGCAGTGGCTGTTCATGGCAGGACCCGGGATCAGTTTTATATGGGGAGAGCCGATTGGGAAATCATCCGACGGGTGAAAGAAGCGGTTCGGATTCCCGTGTTTGGCAATGGAGATATTTTTACTGCGGATGATGGCTTGCGCATGTTTAAAGAAACAAACTGCGACGGCTTAATGCTGGCCAGAGGCGCCTACGGAAATCCCTGGCTGTTTGCCCAACTGCGTGCGGCTTTGGAAGGAAAAGATATTCCAATAGTAACAGCTGAAGAAAAACTGCGGCAGATTATACTGCATGCTACTGCTCTTGTGGGTTTTAAAGGAGAGAAGGTTGCCATACGGGAGATGCGCAGCCACGCTTCCGCTTATATCAAAGGTCTGCCCCGTGCCTCCGAATATAGGGAAAAGTTTCATAAACTTGAGACGTTGCGGGAAATGGCAGATTTGGTGAATTCTTACGGTGCTTTTTTGCAAAGCAGCAGGTAAAATGCTTTCGGACAGGAATGCTGTTGAATAACAGTATGCGGTCGTGAGTGTTTCTTAAAAATTATTGTAGTTTGATTGTTTTATTTACGGCAATGTGATACAATACACTTTCGGAAAAATATCTTTGCAGGTATGCTTGTTTATGGATTCAGAAGAACTACAGAAATCTGGACAAAAGAAAAGCGTAATCAGTATCAGCATCGGCTCTTCCAAACGTGATGCCAAAGGCAGTCTTTTTTTAGGGGAGACAGAAGTCACGCTGGAACGAAAGGGTACGGACGGCGATATTAAAGAGGCAGCCCGGTTATTTCAGTTTTATGACGGAAAAGTGGATGCGATGGGATTAGGCGGAACGGACCTGTACCTGGTAGCCGGTAAACACCGGTATGTTTTCGCAGAATCTGAAAAGCTGATAAAACAGGTCAGATATACCCCGGTTTTGGATGGCAGCGGTCTGAAAAACACACTGGAGCGTATGGCTGTCCGGTATCTGGCAGATAAGCGGATCATTGATTTTACGGAGAAAAGTGTATTGCTGGTCTGTGCAGTAGACCGCTTCGGTATGGCGGAAGCGTTGGCAGAACAGAATTGCAAGGTCCTGTTTGGTGATATTATTTACGGACTGGGGTGCAATATTCCCATAAGGAGTCTGGGGGCTTTGCGACGCTGGGCAGCGGTGCTTGTTCCTATTATTACCAGACTGCCGGTCAAGTGGATGTACCCTACAGGGAAAAAACAGGATTCCCACATAAGCAGACATCCCGAGTATTTTATAAACAGCGATATCATTGCAGGGGATTTTTTGTTTATCAAACGGTTTATGCCTTACCGTCTTGAAGGGAAAACGGTAATTACAAATACAGTAACTGCAACAGACCGGCAGATGTTAAAAGATGCCGGTGTTAAAACGCTGGTTACGACTACGCCATGTCTGCAGGGACGGAGTTTTGGTACGAATGTGCTGGAAGCAGCAATCGTAGCTGTTTCCGGGAGTAAGAAGGCGCTGCAACCGGAAGAATACGAAGCGTTCATTAAAAAGCATGAGATTTTGCCGTCGGTAGAGCATTTTCAGTAAGGAGCAGGAAAGAATGGAGAAATTTGCGTTTGTGCTGCATCCCCTTTCATTAGAGGATATGCAGATGGTTTCACCTTTTGTCAGGTATGTTCCTGATTTCCTGCTGGAATATATGTTGCAGAAGAAAAAGCCGTTTGAAGTCTCCCATATCACCGGGGTTAAAAGCCCTTATGCAGAAGCGGAAGGATGGTTTGTCGGCTGCCCGCTGACGGCAAAGCAGATGATGGAACTTCCGGAAGAGTTTGTTATTGACCGGATTGTGGAAACCGGCAAGGTCGCGGAAGAACTGGGAGCAAAGATTCTCGGCCTGGGGGCCTTTACTTCTATTGTGGGCGATGCCGGTATAACAATAGCAGAACGTTTAAATATTGCGGTAACGTCAGGTAACAGTTATACGGTTGCAACAGCACTGGAAGGAACGCGGGAAGCTGCCCGTCTCATGGGAAAAGACCTGCGGAATGCTGAAGTAGCGATTATCGGGGCCAGCGGTTCGATTGGTTCGGCCTGTGCCCGTATCCTGTCCCGCGAGGTGCGCCATATCAATCTTGTCGCCAGACGTATCGGTCCTTTGGAAGAACTGGCGCAGGAACTGAACGGGCACGATGTAGCAACGTTTTCAGTGAGTTCGGATGTAAAAAAAAGCCTGCATAAAGCGGATGTCGTTATTGCGGTTACCAGCGCAGTTGATTTTATTATTGATCCCTCTGATTTGAAATCCGGCGCCGTGGTATGTGATGTGGCCCGGCCCCGCAATGTATCCCGGAATGTGTCTGCGCTCCGGAATGATGTGCTGGTGATCGAAGGCGGCGTGATTCATGTCCCCGGAAATGTGGATTTCCGGTTTAACTTCGGTTTTCCGCCCCAAACCTGTTTTGCCTGTATGGCGGAAACCATGATACTTGCCCTGGAAGGCAGGTATGAGAATTTTACACTGGGGAGAAACCTGAATCCGGCTCAGATTGATACGATATCTACACTGGCAAAAAAACACGATTTTACATTGGCGGGATTCCGCAATTTCGAGCATGCGGTAACTCTGGAAATGATAGAAAAGATAAAAGGAAATGTGAAACGGTGAGGGCATTCCGGGCTGCCGAACCTGTTCAGCCGAAGAGGAAGGTCAAACGAATTAGCCCACAGTTTCTTTCTATTTGACAAGGGTAATATAAGAATTTATAATATTAACTAACCGTTTTTACGGTATCGGTGTGAGGCCGGTACTTTTAGTATGGTGTAACATTGGAGGAATGATCATGACATCAAAAGAAACAATATTGACTGCCGAAGGTCTTGCAAAACTGGAAGCTGAACTGGAAGAACTTCGTACTGTCAAGCGCCTGGAGAATGAAGAGCGCCTGCACGAAGCGATTGCTCACGGTGACCTCAGCGAAAACTCCGAATATGTTTCTGCGAAAGATGAACAGGCCCGTATTGAAGGCCGCATTTTGGAGTTGGAACAAATGGTCAACACGGCCAAGGTAATTGATAATACAAAAAAACGGAAAACAAAAGTTGAATTAGGCGCAACTGTTGATATTGAAGATCTTGCTCCGGAATTTGAAGAAGACCGCCTGCAGTCTTATACCGTCGTTGGCACGACGGAAGCAGATCCCTTTGCGGGACGGATTTCCAATGAGTCGCCCATTGGCGCTGCTATCATGGGAAAGAAGGTTGGCACGGTAGTTACGGTACGAACTCCGGTGGGAGATCATCAGTATAAGATAGTTAAGATTAAATAATCAGGAGAAACAGAATGGCAGAAGACAAGAAGAATGTTCAGGGCAAGCAGGCTCCGGTAATGGACATTAATGAACAGATGCAGAACCGCATCGACAAGATGCACAAGCTGGAAGAGCGTGGTATCCGCCCTTTCGGTCACCGGTTTGACTGGACCCATCATACAAAAGAAATTTACGATAATGTAGAGCAGATGGAAGCGGACGGAACCGTTGTCAAGGCGGCTGGCCGTGTTATGGCGATTCGTGGCCATGGTAAAACCAGCTTTATCGATTTGCAGGACAGCACCGGGAAGATCCAGCTTTATACCCGCAAAGACATTCTGGGAGAAGACAATTACTCCCTTATTAAGCTGATGGATATCGGCGATATTATCGGTGTTACGGGCACAGTGTTTAAAACCCACATGGGCGAACCTTCTATCCGTGTTGAGAATCTGGAATTCCTGTCCAAAGCGCTGAAACCGCTTCCGGAAAAATGGCATGGGCTGACCAATGTGGACCTGCGTTACCGGCAGCGGTATCTGGATTTGATTGTTAATCCGGATGTCAGAGATGTATTTATCAAACGTACCCAGATCATCAAGAGCATCCGTGAAATCCTGGACAACGAAGGCTATCTGGAAGTTGAGACGCCGGTTCTGAACACGATTTCCGGCGGCGCCACAGCCCGTCCTTTTATTACCTATCATAATGCTCTGGATATCCAGCTGTATCTGCGTATTGCTACGGAACTGAACCTGAAACGTCTGATTGTCGGTGGTCTGGAGCGGGTATACGAAATCGGCCGTATTTTCAGAAATGAAGGTATTGATATCAAACATAATCCGGAATTTACCAGTATCGAACTGTATCAGGCTTATGGCGATATGGATACCATGATGGA
This sequence comes from uncultured Succiniclasticum sp., assembly GCA_902801365.1. Classification (GTDB taxonomy): domain Bacteria; phylum Bacillota; class Negativicutes; order Acidaminococcales; family Acidaminococcaceae; genus Succiniclasticum. The sequence continues at coordinate 930 of CADCHY010000034.1, read as the reverse complement.
TATTGCGGAAAAGATTGTAACGGAGACGGCGCAGAAGGTATTAGGTACTTTGCAGATCGTTTACGAAGGGCAGGAGATTAATTTAGCTGGTCCCTGGCCCCGTGTTACCATGATTGATGCGGTAAAACAATACAGCGGAGCAGATTTTAACGGCGTGACCGATCTTGCAACGGCACGGAAGATGGCTGATGAGGCCCATGTGGAATATGAAGAATCCTGGGGCGTGGGCAAGATTATTAACGCTTTCTTTGATGAATTCGTAGAAGACAAGCTGATCCAGCCGATTTTTATTTACAAGTATCCCAAAGAGATTTCGCCTCTTGCCAAGAGCAGTGTGGAGGATCCTGAGATTACAGACCGTTTTGAAGGATTTATTTATGGCCGTGAACTGTGCAACGGCTTTACCGAGCTGAACGACCCCATCGACCAGCGGGAGCGTTTTGTAAAACAGATGGAAGAGCGCGCTGCCGGTGATGAAGAGGCCGGTATGATGGATGAAGACTTTATCAATGCGTTGATGCATGGTCTGCCGCCTACCGGTGGTCTGGGCATCGGTATTGACCGTCTGGTCATGTTCCTGACAGGTGCTGTTTCTATTCGTGATGTATTGCTGTTCCCGACCATGAAACCGCTGGCGCAGGAAAAAGCGGAAAACGAAGAAGACGCTGAGGAAAGCAAATAAACAGGCGAACAAGTTTGTTTGCAGCTGACTAGCGGTAAAGATCCTGAACATATGTATTTTAAGAGAGGCATGAGCCTCTCTTTTTTATGCTTTTTGCCCGGCTTTTACGGAAATGAGAACGATAAAAAAATAATCTTTTATTTTTTTATAAAAAGGTGTTGACAAAGGGAAAAAGAAGTGCTATTATAACCAAGTCGTCGAAAGACGGCGGAACCTTGAGAACTGAATAACGAACCAGATGAATGTGC
>CADCHY010000033.1 GCA_902801365.1 uncultured Succiniclasticum sp. | reverse complement strand
GTTTAACAGAGTGACGGATGGGATGGTATTATGAATATAAATACGCTCAACATACTGGCGGATGCCATATCTGATGTAGGGTCATGGCATTGGTGGTATGTAAAAGACGACATGGTTCATATACAGTTTTGTGATATTCAGCTTTACGATGAATCAAAACCGGAAAAGGAAACACATACGACGGATGTTTTAGCTGTACGGTTCTATAACCATGCCTTCGCGGTTTTTCTGGATAATCTGGCTGAAGATAAATGGTATGAACGCCTTAGAAATGATGATTCTGGCAAAACATCTCCTCTGTGCCAGATGTGGTGAAGTTGGCTTTATCGTTGGAGGAGACGAGATAGTAGTTGTAGGGAAAAAAGGAAAATATACAGGAGAGAAAATAGAAACTGCTTCTAAGAAATGGTGGGATTATTGGAAGGATTACTGGAAATTGAGGAAAACAAAGGAAGCATATACGGAAGATTATGCGTGTGAAATTACGATTCCCGTAGACAAAAATGATCCGAAGGGAAACTGGTAATTCATCCGGGGTTTGTTAATATTTCTTACAGAAGGTTCATCGACAAATCGGGAGTTGTGAAGAAAGGTTGGGAATGACAAAGGTACAAATTGAAACAGTAAGAACGGAATCGTTCTCGATGGATTTTTTCCGGTTCGGGCATGGAAAAGAAACACTGGTGATCCTGCCGGGGCTTAGTGTGCAGAGCGTCATGGTTTTTGCGGATGCTGTCGCGGAAGCATACCAGAGGCTTGCAAACGATTTTACAATCTATGTATTTGACTACAGAAAAGAAATGCCGATTGCTTACCCTATGCATGAGATGGCACAGGATACGGCAGGAGCAATTCGGGCGTTGGGTCTTAACCGGGTATGTGTTTTTGGCGCATCCCTTGGCGGCATGATTGCTATGAGGCTGGCAATCGAACAACCGGAACTTATACATAAGCTCGTTCTTGGTTCCACGTCTGCCTGTATTGAAGGAGCGCAGTATCAGGCAGTTGAAACGTGGATTCAAATGGCGAAGAGTGGTAACAAGGCGGATTTGTATCTGGCCTTTGGTGAGGCCATTTACCCGCGGGATGTGTTTGAACAGTCGCGGGAACTTTTGCTTGAAGCTGCAAAATGCGTGACTGATGAGGATTTGGATCGCTTTGTTATACTGGCGGAAAGCATGAAGGGCTTTGATATTACAAAGGATTTGGGAAAGATTGCCTGCCCGATACTGGCAATCGGTTCGAAGGATGATCAGATTCTGGGCGCTGATGCAACTTTGCGGATTGCGGAACGTCTGAACAGGCGGAGGGATTTTTCGCTTTATATGTATGACGGTTATGGGCACGCATCGTATGATACCGCTCCGGATTACAAAGATCGTATATTACGCTTCCTCATTCAAGAAGCAAATGTCTGAACAGGCGAATGAGTCCATGGAATAGCAATCGGTGACGGGTTTGCGATGCCTTTGCCTGACAGCATAACTTAGACACATAAATTCAAGTTTGTAGGGTAAAGATTATGAGCAATATTATCGGTTTTAGTAAAGCTGTTTTTGGAAAAGAAAAAATTTCTATGTCAAATCAGGGAACGGACTGTTTCCTGGAATTATTAGAGATGGCTGCAGCTGAAAAGAATTTGACGAACAACCAAAGAAAACTTATTGGGTTTTTGAAAGATTGCAGGGAGGAAAATCTGGCAGCTCCCGGAACAGCGTCCTTTAATATAGATGAAATGCCCTGGAGTAAAGATACACTGTCTGAAGATGTTGTATTTATGATGGAGATAATTGAGAAGGCAAAGACCATAGAAGTTGCAGGAAAGCTTGACTATCGTCCGGACCTCAGGATTGTCTCCCCATGGTTGGATCAGTTTTCGTCGATGATCTGGAAACTCGATAAGGATTACCTCTATGGAAAAGAGGAAAAGGAACTTGTTAAGCACGGAATTGAAGCAATTCGTACGGTTTTGTACGGGAAAAACAGCAGTGCAAAAAAGCGGCTTCTCTTTTACCTTGATCAGTATCTCGATCCCTTTTATCAGAACGATCTGACTGAGTTATATGAACCATTAAAAAAATTGCTTCAGGAGGTAATGATTTCCGACAACGAAGCGGATGTTATTGAGGAAGCCCGTCACCTTTTGGAAGCATATATGGAGATGGAATAAATAGGCAAATTCACGTTTATCTCACTAAATAAATAATCGGAATCGCTAAAACGCGTTCTGGCAATCAGCTTTGTCAGGACGCGTTTTTTGTCTCCATTTTTGCAAACCGTGATATAATGATATGTAGTCAAAAATGGGAGGCGATGGTATGGATGAACAGAAACCAAAGGTGCAAGTGATTCCTGCAAACCCGTTCAAGCGTTACAAGAAAGAGGACGATGTGAATAACGGTAGCGTGGGGATTTACTGCAGGGTAAGTACCACAGAGCAGAAGCAGCTGAACAGCCTCTCGAACCAGGTATCCGGTCTGCTAAAGTACCTGAAGGAAGAGGGCATGCTTTACCGGTTCCAGGATGCGTATATCGACATATATTCCGGGACATCGGAAAAAAGGAGCCCGGCAAATTAACAGACAGGGAAGTCTGCTGCGTGGTATAATTACTTAAAACGCTGACCATTCAAATTTTAATTTGAGGTATGTTAAGACTGTAGGCTTATTGTCCAAACTTTCTGAAGCAAAGAATCACAGCAGCTGAAGGTGGATATGCATGAGATGGATGCGACGGCGGCAGAGAGCAAGGCTGCCTATCAGGAAATTAGATGATCAGAAGGATCTCGAAGCAGAAAACTTGTGAATTCCATATCGATCTTAGAACATCTGACAAAACCGGACTGCCCATCAAACAGCAATCCGGTTTTTGACTTTACTGAGATTTTACAGTTCACCGATTACAGGGCTTACAATCTGCGTTTATATTGAGAGTGTCAAAGGAGGTTTCCACATGATCTATTGTGTTGAAGATGACAGTGCCATCCGGGATCTTATGGTTTACACACTGAGAGCATCCGGATTTGAAGCAATGGGGTTTGAGAATGATACCGGTTTTTGGGCAGCCATGAAAGAGCAAAGGCCGAAACTGATTTTATTGGATGTTATGCTGCCTGGGGAAGACGGGCTGACGATCCTTCGAAAACTGCGGTTGTCTCCTGTTACATCGGATATTCCTGTTATTATGGCAACAGCAAAAGACAGCGAGTATGACACAGTGATTGGTCTGGATTCAGGTGCGGACGATTATCTGGCGAAGCCGTTTGGAATGATGGAAATGGTCTCGCGCATAAAGGCGGTTCTTCGCCGTGCAGGCAATCATCAGGACTTGGTTTTATCCTGCGGGATGATTTCGATGGATGAAAACAAGCATACTGTAACCGTGAACGGGAAGCCTGTCTTGCTGACTTTGAAAGAATATGAGCTGCTGAAACTTCTGATGGAGAATCCCGGGAGGGTTTTCACGAGAGATAATATCCTCCAGAGCGTGTGGGGCATTGATTTTTGCGGTGAAACAAGAACGGTAGATGTTCATATCGGTACGCTTAGAACCAAGCTTGAAAAAGCTGAGGATTATATCAAGACCATTAGGGGTGTTGGATATAAGATGGATGCGGAAAATGAGCAGTAAGATTTTTAAGGCGATCTGGACCGTTGCCCTCTTGGTTTTTCTGGCTTCATTACTATTGATCATGGGGTCGTTGTATGCCTACTTTTCTTCCATACAGAAGACCCAGCTTCGCGTGGAGACCGAACTGGCTGCACAGGGTGTCGCACTCTCTGGAGCGGAATATTTTGAAGGATTGAATGACGGCAATTATCGAATTACTTGGGTCAGTCCGGAGGGAGACGTTTTATTTGATGATGAGGCGGACACCTCGACCATGCAGAATCATATGGAGCGCCCAGAGATAAAGCAGGCGCTGAAAGAGGGATACGGAGAAGCTGTCAGGCATTCCTATACCCTGGCAGACCAACAGTATTATGCGGCTAAACGGCTTCCTGACGGATCTGTACTCCGCATGTCTGTTGCACAGCTGTCCGTATGGAGTCTTCTTTTTGGCTTTGGCCAGCCGATCTGTTTTGTGGTCCTTGCCGCGCTGATACTTTCCTATGTACTGGCTTCACGGATTGCTGCAAAGATCGTAAAGCCAATCAATGAGCTCGACCTTACACAACCAAACCGATACTATGGGGAGGAAAACTATGAGGAGATAGAGCCTCTGCTCCGTCATATTGCTGCGCAGCAGGCTCAGTTAAGGAGCGATCAGGAGGAAATTGAAAAGGCAGCGTTGATTAGGCAGGAATTCAGCGCAAACGTCTCCCATGAATTGAAAACGCCACTTCATGCGATCTCCGGATATGCGGAGCTCCTTGAAAACGGTTTGGTTAAAGAAGAGGACATAAAGCCTTTTGCGGAAAAGATTCATGCGGAATCTTTACGTATGACTAGACTGATTGAGGATATTATTGACCTGACGAAACTGGATAATGGCGGCACAAAAATGAAATGGGAGAACTGTGATTTTTACCGTATCGTCGAAAATACAGTTGATACGGTGGAGACTGCTGCCTCTGCCATGGATATCAGTTTTACCCTCAGCGGAGAAACGGCTCCTGTAACAGCAATCCCGCAGCTGCTGTACAGCATAGCATATAACTTGTGTGAAAATGCGATTAAGTACAATCACCGAGGAGGCAGTGTCAGTATATCTGTATCGCAAGGCGAACGATATACAGTGCTTACCGTGAGAGACACGGGCGTTGGTATTCCTGAAGAGGAGCAGGAACGTATTTTTGAACGATTTTATCGTGTGGACAAAAGTAGGAGCAAAGAGGCAGGCGGTACAGGACTTGGACTTTCCATTGTTAAACATGCAGTCCTGATCCATAATGGAACAATCAGACTCAACAGCAGTCTCGGTGAAGGCTCTGAGTTTATCGTGTCGATACCGAATAAACCTGAGGACGGGAAGTGATATAAGAAAATCCGTTTTGCAGGGGCACAGGTGGCCCCTGCTTTTTAATTCGTGCGCATTACATGGTTTTTACAGAAGCGCGATAACGGATTTGATGTTGACTCTCTATTATGTAACTGAGAAAAAACAGAATGGAGAGTATCTTATGGATTTGTTTGATGTATTGAATCTGATTGGCGGTTTAAGCCTGTTTCTGTTCGGTATGACAATAATGGGGCAGGCGTTGGAACGCCGCGCGGGCAACAAGTTAAAAGCACTCCTGGGGCGCATGACGACTAATCGATTTGCCGGTCTTTTAACAGGACTGGGGGTTACGGCCATCATACAAAGTTCATCGGCGACCACAGTCATGTTGGTTGGTTTTGTTAATTCAGGGCTAATGAGCCTGAAGCAGTCCATCAATGTCATTATGGGAGCAAATATCGGTACGACTGTAACGGCATGGATTTTGAGCCTTGCCGGGATCGAGAGCAACAATGTTTTCGTTAAACTGTTAAAACCGTCGTCATTTACGCCGATTCTTGCACTGTTGGGAATCGTTTTCTTTATGGCATCCAAAAACAGTAAGCGAAAGGATACAGTCCTAAATAAGATTGAAGAAAAACTGCCGGCATCAATATTTGCAGGTGAATGGGAATATGGAAAAACCATTGATTATTCATCTTATTCTAAAAGAGAATCGAACATTCCGGAGACATTTAGTTTTCTATTTGGTATTTTGGCGATCGGAATGTTATTTGTGCTCTTCTTGACATATAGAGGTGTAATTCCAGAATATCTATTCCATTAAGAAAGCTTTAATAGAAACAGTCAATAAGTCCAATGTCTGTGAGGTATTGTATTGTTATATGTAAAAAAAGCAAATGCGGTTTTTAGTTTTAGTATTAGTTCGGCAAAAGATTAAAAGCATCTATATCTTATAACATCCTTATTTTGGAGCACTATTACCATAGGTTAACATTTCATTTTATAAAAACAAGATGAATTGTAAATCTAAAGACAAGCTCAAAACAGAAGTGTTTTTCAGAGAGACTTTTTGAGGTTGTTTTGCTGTACCTGTGAATGTAACTTTAAGTTAGATCCCACCTGCATTTGAAACCTTTTTGGAGTTTATTTTTTAGAAAGATTTGGGTGTTTTGGACATTGCATATTCATATCTGATAAAGCACGATAAAAAGCAAGTAAATAGCAAGCAAACTATTGAATTCATTATTTTCATTACAGTATTTCGGGTGTTTTAGTTTACAGTATTTCTGAATTTTCACCACAATTCTCGCTAAAAAATAAAATAATGTTACACAATTACAATGCAGAATCTAATTCGGATAGCTACGAACCAAAAGGTCGGGGGTTCGAATCCCTCCGGGGCCACCAATTAGAAATCAGTAACCACGCAGGTTCAGGCTTGCGTGGTTATTTTTTTATTTCAATAACAAGTATTACATAAAATAACCGTTTCGTTTATGCTGACTTGTGATATAATTTAGTAAAGAGTTCTTGTAAAGTTCTCAGCGTAATATTGAAAATCTGAAAGGGGTGTGTTTTATGAAACATGTAGTTAAAAAATCCATGATGGTTGCAGGCGTTCTGGCCTGTCTGTTTGCTTCCACGGCTTTCGCGCAAACGGTAACGACGACTCCGGAACAGGATAAAGCGACCCAGGCCGCGGCATTACAGGAAAACAAGGATTATGACAAGGCCCACGGTTATACGAATGAAGCTCCTGCAGTGCTGAAAGAAGAAGCGGCAGAAAAGAAAGCGGAACAGGCAGTTGCTGCAAAGAATGCCGCCTGGGAGCAGGATAAAGCAACGCAGGCAGAAGCGGTAAAGGAAAACAAAGACTACGACAAAGCCCACGGTTACACAAACGGCGCACCGGCTGAACCCGCGGCAGCCCCTGCGGTTGAGAAAGCTGCCGCTCCGGCGGATGAAAGCTGGAAGGAAGCAGTAGCGAAAGACAAAGAGACCCAGGAAGCGGCACTGGAAGCGAACAAAGCATATGACGCTGCCCACGGTTACGAAAACAAATAAACGGTTTAAACTGTAGTAATTCCGTACGGTAACTGCGTATTACGCATTGCAATTTCAAAACTTAATAGCATTACAAAAAGATTCCCCCAATTACAGATTGTAATTGGGGGATACGTTTTTAATTAAGCTGCAGAACGACACTTACATTTTAGTCAAGGAAGTTTGTCAGGCAAGGTGTCGATGTGTCACAACTTACACTAACTGCCGTTTTGCGCGTTCCGCTTCGGCGCTTTCATCTTCTTCCGGATACCACATAACGTGGGTGAAGTCCACATAGCATTCTTCGCCCTTGCCGAAGGTGATGCGGTGGGGCGTCTGGATCTTCAGCAGCTGGTCCCCGATGGGCACCAGGTACTCGGTGGTATCGGTGAGGAACACGCGGCTGTAAATGTGTGTCTTGAAGCCGTGGTCCCGGTTCAGGTCGATGGCGTTGGGCCGGGTGGCTACCACCATTTCCCTGTCAGCCTTTTCCGGAATGGCCAGCGGCAGCGGGTTCTGCATGTCGCCCCGGGCGTAGACATGGCCGTGATCCAGCACTACGTGCAGGAAGGTGGATTGGCCCAGGAAGTTGTGCACGAAACGGTTCACCGGTTTGTTGTACAGATTGGACGGGGTGTCGATCTGCATGATGTTGCCCATGTCGCAGACCATCATACGGTCGGAGATGGCCATGGCTTCACTCTGGTCATGGGTTACGAAGATAACGGTGAAACCGAACTTGCGCTGCAGGGCCTTGATTTCGAAACGCATGCTTTCCCGCAGTTTAGGGTCAAGGTTGGACAGCGGTTCGTCCAGCAGCATGACCTTGGGGTTGGTGACGATGGCCCGGGCTAAGGCGATACGCTGCTGCTGCCCGCCGGACAGGTCGGAAGGATACACGTCTTCCATGTTGTCCAGACTGGTGTGATGCAGCGCTTCCTTTACCCGTTTGCGGATCTCGTCGTGAGGAACCTTTTTGATCTGCAGGGGGAAGGCCACGTTATCAAAAATATTCATGTGTGGCCAGACTGCGAAAGCCTGGAACACCATGCCCAGTCCCCGCTTTTCCGGGGGAACGTAGAGGTTCTTTTCTTTGATGGAAACCGGCTGGCCGCAGAGGTGGATTTCACCTTCCGACAGGTCTTCGAAGCCCGCGATCATACGCAGGGTCGTAGTCTTGCCACAGCCGGAGGGGCCTAAGAACGAGAAGCATTCGCCCTCGTGGATATTGAGATTGAAATCGTTTACCGCCGTTACCGTGCCCAGGGTCTTGGTGGTAAAACGTTTGGTTACATGTTTTAAGATAATCTGATCTTCAGCCATGTTTTACACACCCTTTCTGTCTTTGGTAATCTGGGTTACGATAAAGTTGCAGACGATAATGATGAGGATCGCGATGGCAGCCAGCGCGGATGCCTGGGGAATCTGACCGGAGTCACGCAGTGCGAAGATCTGCACGCCCAGGGTACGGGTATAAGGACCGTACAACAGGATGGACGTGGTCAGCTCGCGCATGGAGGGCAGGAAAATCAGGAAGAAGCCTGCCACCATGGCGGGACGGATCAACGGCAGCGTTACGTCTTTCAGGGATTCCGTATGGGACGCGCCGCAGGCCCTTGCTGCTTCTTCCAGGGAAGGATGCACCTGCTGCAGCGAGGCGGAGGCGCTCTTCATGGAGAAGGACAGGTAACGGGCCATGTAGGCTACCAGGATGATCCAGATCGTGTTGTAGAGGCTGATGCCCCACAGCGCGCCGGACCAGGCCAGGATTACGCCGATGGCCAGTACGGTGCCGGGAATGGAGTACGGAAGTACGGAGAGCATTTCCAGAATTTCTTTCCCTTTGGGTTTGATCTTAATAACAACATACGCCACCATAACGCCAAGGAACATACAGATGACACCGGCGGAGATGGACAGGAACAGGGAATTGCGGATGGAATCCATGGTCGCCTTGCTGGTTGCCAGATTCTGGAAGTTTTCCAGCGTAAAGTTTTCCGGTATAAGCGGCAGGCCATAGGCTTTGACCAGGCCTTCCAGGAAGATCATTACCAGAGGAACCAGTACGATGACGATCAGGGTGATGACCGATAAGAACAGCAGCGGATATTTTGCGCCGCGAAGTTTGATCAGGGTAGGACGCATGCTCTTGCCCTTGATGATGTCGTAGGAACCGGAGCTGAGGACGATCTTCTGTAAAATCAGCGCCATGGCTACGACAAATACCAGCAGGATGGAGAGGGCCGCGCCCTGACGGATGCCTTCAAAACTGCCGCCCGCCCGGTCGATGCAGGCGTAAATTACGGTGGGCAGTGTGTAGATCTGTTTGGAGAAGCCTAAGATAGCCGGAACACCGAAGTGTGCCAGGGAGGAGATCAGGATCAGCAGGGCGCCGGCGGAAATGGCCGGGGTTACCAGCGGGATCGTGATCTTACGGATAACCGTACCCTGTGAGGCGCCGGCGATACGGGCGGATTCTTCCAGGGTGGGGTCCATGCGTTCCAGGGCGGAAACTACCTGCATGAACACGAAGGGGAAGTAGTAGGAAACTTCCACGAAGATGATGCCCCACAGGGAGTTGATGTTCAGCGGGGCGGTTTCAAAACCGAAGGTGTTCATCAGCCAGGTGTTTACATAGCCGCCGCGTCCGGACAGCAGCATGTCCCAGGCCATGGCCCCGAAGAAAGGCGGGAACATGTAAGGGATCATGAACAGGGCCCGCATGAGGCCTTTGCAGGGGATGTCGCTGCGGCCCAGCAGCCAGGCGTAGAACAGGCCCACGATGGTGCCGAAGATGGTCACCGCAACGCCGATGATGACGGTGTTGGTCATGGCTTCCACATTGTCTTTGCTGAACACGACGGTCTGGAACATTTCAATGTCGAACCGTCCTTCAAAGAAGAACGCATTGTAAACGATCATGAAGATGGGGATAAATACGATGACGAACAGCAGGACAAAGCTGACCAGGGTCATGGCCTTATCCAGTCCGAAGGTTGCGCCGTCCAGAGCAGCTAAGTCTGACGTTTTGCGTGATTTGCCGATATTCATGCGTTGCCTCCTTTCTGCTCTTTAGCCGGATAATAACGGGGCTGCAGAAAACGCAGGCCGACTTCCTGTCCTTCTTTTACTTCGCCGTGCTGGATTACGTCCAGGGCGTTTTGCTGTACCCGCAGGTCCCGGTTGCCTAACTGGATAAAGTAGTTGTACTCGCTGCCCAGAAAGACGGAACTGCGGACTTTGGCGCGGATGGGTGAAGTGTTGTCGAAAGCGATATCGTTGGAACGCACGCCCATTTCCATTTTCTGCCCGCCGGCGAAAATGTCCATGGGGCAGTCATCCAGCGGATACTTTTCGCCTACGTCGATATAGGCGCGGCCGTTCTGCTGTACCAGGGAAAGGAAATTAGACACGCCGATAAACTCAAAGACAAAACGGTTGGCGGGACGCAGGATGATATCCTCGTCGGCGCCCAGCTGGCACAGATTGCCTTCGTAATCCATGATCGCCATTCTGTCGCAGAGCTGCAGCGCCGCTTCCTGGTCGTGGGTGATGTACAGGATGGTGGTGCCGATATCGTGCTGGATCACCCGGATCTCCTGCAGCATTTCTTCCCGGAGTTTGGCGTCCAGGTTGGTGATGGGTTCGTCCATGACGATGACTTCGTCGCTGCTTACCAGCGCGCGGGCAATGGCCACGCGCTGCTGCTGCCCGCCGGAAAGCTGGCTGGGCAGATGATTTTCATATCCTACCATGCGGACCTGTTCCAGGGCATGTTTGGCCCGGCGGGCCATTTCGTCCCGGTTCATCCGCATCTTCTTCATAGGATACAGGATATTTTCCAAAACGGTCAGATGGGGCCAGACTGCGTAATCCTGGAACACCACGCCGATGTGGCGGCGTTCGGGGGGCACGTCGATCCGGTCTTTGGCGCTGAACACGCAGCGGTCACCTACATAGATGGCGCCTGTCTCGGGTTTGATAAACCCCAGCAGGCAGCGCACCAGGGTGGTCTTGCCGCAGCCGGAAGGACCTACCAGGCACATGATCTGGCTTTCTTCCACGGTGAGGGAAAAATTCTTCAGGATGCATTTATCCCCGTAGTGGAACGTGATGTTTTCAAAACGGACATCAGCCATAGGTCTTCCTCCTGATGGTGAAATAGAAAAATGGTGAAGGCAGGTTATCCCCTGTCTTCACCATGAGGTTTCAGGAGACACTTGTTACATCAGTGCTTCCTTAGAGTCGGATAGGCGGCAACTAACTTGCTGCCCTTTGCAATTAACGTTACGGATTATTTTTTCTTGAAGATACCGTCAAACTGTTTCAGCATATCTTTGGAACCGGTTGCCAGTGCCTGCAGATCAACCTTCATAGCGCGTTTGGCAATCGTTTCGGCGCTTTCCCCCTTCTGTTTTACGTCTTTGCGGACGGACAGCAGATTGTTGGCAACCAGAACTTCCTGGCCTTCCTTGGAGAGGATGAAGTCAATCAGCAGTTTGCCGTTCTTTTCATTCTTGGCGCCCTTAACCAGAGCCACGGGGCTGAAAATGGAAACGATGTCTTTGTCCAGATATACGAAGTCAATGGTGGAACCTTTGGCTTTCAGGTTGTTGGTAACATAGTCCAGGCACATGCCGACTTTGTAAGCGCCGGCCGCGATCTGGTTGTGGGAAGCGGTGGTGCCGGACTGGAGTTCGGTGCCGTTGGCTTTCAGTTTTTCAAAGAAAGCAGGGCCGTATTCCTTGCTGGCCATCAACGCGCCAACCGCGTATTTGGTAGTGCCGGCCGTGCCCGGGTCGGTCATAACGATCTGGCCTTTCCATTTCGGATCCAGCAAATCGTTCCAGGTCTTGGGGGCTTCTTCTTTCTTTACTTTGGTGGTGTTGTAGGCGATGCCCATGTTCATCATACGGGCGCCGGTGTAGAAGCCTTCCGGATCGATAAAGGCCTTATCGATGTTCTTGGCTTCCGGGGATTCATATTTCTGGAGGATCTTCCCGTCGGCTTTGAATCCGATATAGTCGGCAGGGTCGCCGACCCAGATTACGTCAGCCGCAACCTGGCCGCCTTTTGCTTCGGTGAAGATTTTGGTTTTAACTTTGCCGGTGCCTGCGAAATAATAATCCATCTTAATGTTGGGATATTTCTTCTCAAAGGCTTTCTTAACCGCGTTCAGCTGGTCTTCCTGCATGGACGAATACAGCATTACGGTATCGGTGGCAGCTGCCGCTTTCGGAGCGTCTTTCTTCGGGGCGTCAGCTTTTTTGTCCCCGCCGCCGCAACCGGCCATCATGAGAGCCATAACCAGCATCATACGTTTTTTTCATAAAACTTCTCCTCCTTGATTTTTAAAATTTTAATACGATTTTAAAATTATCATAAAGGTAATGTAAACTTATAAAAGCTTACTCTATAATTATAACGCATGCCCGAAAATGATTCAATAATTTGTGTGAGGTTTGGAAAACTTTTCCTGTAAATTGTTTCTTTGAATCATGCGCTGTTAGAAAAAGGCTCCGCTTAATGAATTGTCACATACGAAACATAATTTTGGATGAAAACAATACATTTCCAGAAAAATGTTAAAAAAATTGTGCTATTTGTGAAGATAAAATATAATTAAATTGAAGTATTATATTCATAATTATAATGTAGCGTTTTTTCAAATAACAGGAGGTACAGCCATGGAAAATTTCCGGACAACCAATAAGAAACAATTGGCGGCGCGGGTGCTGTGCACGTTATTGCTGGGAACGTATCTGACAGGCGGGTACGGTGAACCGGTTGCGTGGGGCGCAAGTGCGACTAATGCGAGCGTTAATGTCTCAGAAGATATAAGCAGTAATGCGTCCTCTGCCTGGGGCAAGGGTACAGAAGCCTCCGGTGACAGTTCCACAGCGTTTGGTTTTGCAACAATAGCCCGCGGTGACATGTCCACGGCGTTCGGGAATCAAACAAGGGCCACAGGTGTAGGCTCCACGGCGTTCGGTTGGGCGAACACGGCCAGCGGCAATTATTCCACGGCGTTTGGAAGCGCAGGAACAAGGGCCAGCGGCGATTATTCCACGGCGTTTGGTTTTGCAACAATAGCCCGCGGTGACATGTCCACGGCGTTCGGTTGGTCGACAGAAGCCCGCGGTGAAAACTCCACGGCGTTCGGCGAAAGTACAACGGCCAGCGGCTATAATTCCACGGCGTTCGGGGCAAATACAAAGGCGGGGCAGCTGCTCTATGGTACAGAAAAAATAGAGGCAACTATTGAGAGTTATACAGAAGAGGGTGTAACAAAATATAGGATTGTGGATGCAAATCTGGATGCATCTGATCCGAATTATGTATTAGATAATAACAATGGGACAGGTTTTGCCTCCTATAAAGATGCTTTCGACAATAGCAAACTGACCAAACTTGGAAAAGGCTCCACGGCGTTCGGCGTAAAGACAAAGGCCATCGGCTATGCATCCACGGCGTTTGGCGTTGGGACGGAAGCCAGCGGCGGTGTTGCCACGGCGTTTGGACAGAATACATCGGCCAGCGGTGACATTTCTACGGCCTGGGGCGAAAATACCACAGCCAGTTCGAAAAGAGCTACTGCATGGGGTTATAATACTGAGGCAAGTGGGGGTACCGGTACGACTGCATGGGGTTCCTATACTGTTGCGAGCGGGATTGATGCGACTGCATTTGGATCTCATACCGAGGCCAGCAACAGTGAAGCAACTGCGTTCGGTTATTATACTAAAGCTAAAGGGCTATCTGCAACAGCGTTTGGCTGGCACACAGAAACTGCCTCGAGTTATGCTCCGACAGCATGGGGCATTGGTACGAAAGAAACTCCTGTAATAGCTACTGGTAATGCCTCTACAGCGTTTGGCGTGCAGACATCAGCAAAAGGTCACGGTTCCACCGCCTGGGGCGGGTATTACGACGGTACTAATTATTATAAAGGCGGTACGGCCAGCGGCGATGCTTCCACGGCGTTCGGTATTCAGACAAAAGCAAGCGGTCAAGGCGCCACGGCTTGGGGTTATAAATCAATTGCAGAAGGCAAGTATGCCACCGCCTTCGGTGATTCTTCCCAGGCCCTTGCGGAAAACTCCCTGGCAGCCTTGGGCGGCATAGTGGAAAAAGATGCGACGAACAGTATTGCGATAG
>CADCHY010000032.1 GCA_902801365.1 uncultured Succiniclasticum sp. | reverse complement strand
AATCTGCGCTTCTTTTTTTGGAAACACTGATTTAACAGTCAGTTCTTAAAGAATCAGAGAAAGTCAAATAATTAAACCCAAATCAAGATTTTTCTTATGGTCGTAGATTTTTTTACAGCTGTTTTGTTATAATGGATGCAGGTTGGCAAAGAATATAATCAACAAGACTGACCAATGATGAGACAAACAGGAGAGCATGAGGGGGGAGGTTTGCCATGTCATCCAATACGCGGCCGCATACAGACAAAGATTACAGCTTTGAATCCGTTCCGCTGTATGCCAGAAAGACTTTCTGGTCCATGTTTTTCATCATGCTGGGCTTCACCTTTTTTTCTGCCAGCATGTCAGTAGGCGCCACCATGGGTAACGGGCTGGATCTTCCTGAGTTTATCTTTTCCGTCATGGCCGGCGGCATAATTCTTGCTATATATACCGGCGTTTTAGGATATATCGGCTGCGGAACCGGGCTTTCGTTTGACTTGCTGGCCAGACGTTCTTTTGGCGTGGCTGGTTCCCGCCTTCCCTCCCTGCTGATCAGCCTAACGCAGATTGGCTGGTTCGGCGTGGGGGTTGCCATGTTCGCCTTTCCTGCCGCAGAAGTGCTTCATGTAAACCCGCTGCTGCTGATTGTTGCCGGCGCGCTGGCCGGAAATTTCATCCATGCCGGCATTGCCAGTATCAATGCCATGCTCGCAGGCTGTATCTGCTATCTGGTTTATGATAAAGCAACACGCCGGTGAGGTGATCTGATGAAACAGGAGAGTGCCATGTTATTCACAAACGCGTGTATTGAAAATAAAACAACGTTACAGGATATCCGGATCAGAAACGGCTTGTTTTTGGAAATCGGAACAAAGCTGTTGCCTGAACAGGGCGAAACCGTGACGGACCTGGAGGACAGGCTGGTTCTCCCCCGTTCATTGAATCTCATGTCCATCTGGATACCTGCCTGACTGCGGGTGATCCGGTCTGGAACCAGTCCGGGACATTATTTGAAGGTATTGAATGCTGGGCTAAACGGAAGAGCAAGCTGAATAAAGCCGATATACGGGAGAGGGTCATCAGGGCGGTCCGTATGTACGCGGCTCATGGCGTCCAGTATATCCGTACCCATGTTGACGTGACCGACCCTTCGCTGCTGGCTTTGGAAACCATGCTGGAACTCAGGGAAGAACTGAAAGACTTTGCGGAGATCCAGATCGTGGCCTTTCCTCAGGAAGGCATCTTCAGTTATCCCGACGGCAGGGGGCTGATGCAGGAAGCGGCGCGCATGGGAGCGGATGCGGTAGGTGCCATTCCGCACTTTGAATTTACCAGGGAATACAGCGTGGAGTCCCTGAATTTTGCCTTGCAGCTGGCTGCGGAGTATGATCTTCTGGTGGATGTGCACTGCGATGAAATTGATGACGAAGCCTCGCGTGGATTGGAAACGCTGGCTGCCCGCGCGTTGGAACTGGAGTTGTTTGACCGGGTTACCGCCAGCCATACCACAGCCATGCATTCCTATAACAACGCTTATGTGCTGCGGCTGATGCGGCTGCTGAAAAAGAGCCGTATCAACTTTGTGGCGAACCCGCTGGTGAATACGCATTTGCAGGGAAGGGCGGACTCGTATCCGAAACGCCGGGGCGTAACCCGCGTAAAATTACTGCTGTCGGAAGGCATCAACGTTTCCTTCGGACACGATGATATCTGCGATCCCTGGTATCCGATGGGTAACGGTAATCTGCGGGACGTGGTATTCATGGGGCTGCATGTGTGCCAGATGATGGGATATCAGGATATCATGGACAGTTACCGTTTCATTACAACGAATGCCGCAAGAACGCTGAATGTGTCTGACCGATATGGTCTTGAACCCGGAAAACCGGCCAGCTTTATTGTGTTGGATGCCAAAAATTATTACGAGGCGCTGAATTGTAATTCGTCTGTACTTCTCTCATACAGAAACGGAAACCGGATAAATCTATTTCAATGAAAGATTTCCAGAGGTGATTGGTATATTTAGCCAATTTGCGCAGAATTCATTTTCTTCGCTGCCTTTATAATCTTAAAATTCAGTTCACAGGATTTTTATAAAATGGTATAATATATTGTAATTTAATTACCTATTAATTAGTTTTCTGTTCTGTATCCTAAATATTAAGGAGGTTTTTTTATGGATGCAAATGCGGTGAATACAAACGGGAACGTTTTGGCTAAAGAAGTAATGACAACCGAAATCATTTCCGTGCTGCCGGAGACGCCGGTAAAGGAAGTAGCGCGTCTCATGATTGACAATAAGATTTCTGCCATTCCCGTGGTTACCAAGTATAATGAAATTGTAGGCGTGATAAGTGAAAACGATTTGATCAATAAGGTCGTCAGGCCAAACGAACCGGGAATCATGACCTTGCTGTACCATGCGGCCTTTGCGCCAAGCGATAAAGTCCTGGAATACCGCCAGGCGCTGACCCGCTGGAATGCGCAAACCGCGGCGGACGCCATGACGGCCCCAGCTATCTGTGTAAGCCCTGAGGATACGATCGAAACTGTCGGGCGGGTTATGCTTGACGATAAGGTGAAGCGCGTTTTTGTGGCAGAAGAAGGACATCTTCTGGGGGTCATCAGCCGTTCTGTTTTTGTGGAATTGCTCTTAAAGGAATAGGAGGTAATCATGCAGGACGGAACATTGGAAAAACTATTTCATCTGCGGGAGAACGGCACCACGGTAAAAACAGAGATCATGGCCGGTATCACTACATTTATGACCATGGCCTATATTCTGGCTGTTAACCCGTCGATTCTGAGTGTGACAGGTATGGATAAGGGAGCGCTGCTGACGGTTACGGCGCTGGCCTCCTGTTTTGCAACGCTTTTGATGGCCGCATTTGCCAACTATCCCTTTGCGTTATCCGCAGGCATGGGTCTGAATGCCTTTTTTGCCTTTACAGTGGTCAAACAGATGGGTTATTCCTGGGAGATGGCGCTGGCTGCCGTCTGCGTGGAAGGCATCATCTTTATTGTCCTGTCCCTGACAAATATACGGCAGGCGGTATTTGATGTCATTCCCCTCAGCCTGAAACGGGCTGTATCCGTAGGCATCGGTCTGTTCATTGCCCTGATCGGCCTGTTCAATGCGCAGATCATCGTGGGCAACCCGGCAACCAAAATTGCCCTGTTTAACTTTAAACAGTCTGTCCTGGGAGGAACCTTCCATACGGTAGGTATTACTGTAGTGCTGGCGTTGATCGGTATCGTCATCACCGGCATCATGCTGGCGAGGGACGTGAAAGGCGGTATTCTGTGGGGTATCCTGGCTACCTGGATTCTGGGCATACTCTGTGAAGTGACCGGTCTGTACGTGCCGGATCCCAAAGTGGGGGCCTTCAGTGTACTGCCGGATTTTTCAGCAGGCCTGGCTTCTTTCCTGCCGGCGGATCCGTCCCCCATATTCCTGAAACTGGATTTCAGTAAGGTAGCTTCCGTTGATTTCCTGGTTATCGTCATGTCCTTCCTGTTTGTGGACTTTTTTGATACCCTCGGTACCCTGATGGGTGTTGCGTCCAAAGCGAACATGCTGCGCAAAGACGGCACGCTGCCCAACATTAAAGGCGCTTTAATGGCTGACTCTCTGGGCACGGTGGCCGGCGCGCTGATGGGCACCAGTACCGTTACGACGTTTGTGGAATCCGCTTCCGGTGTCAGCGAAGGCGGGCGTACCGGACTGACAGCCGTTACCACGGCTGTGCTGTTCTTCCTGTCGCTGTTCCTGGCTCCTTTCTTTATGGCGATCCCTGCGTTTGCGACAGCTCCGGCTCTGGTCATGGTAGGGTTCCTGATGGTTTCCTCCATTGCCCAGATTGATTTCGGTAATCTGCCGGAAGCAATCCCTGCTTACATGTGTATCATCGCCATGCCCTTTGCATACAGCATCTCGGAGGGCATTTCCTTTGGCATTGTTTCGTACGTAATCGTGAATACGCTGACCGGTCATACCAGCCGTGTCAGCCCGCTGCTGTATATACTGGCTGTTATCTTTATCGCGAAATATGTGCTGATTTAACCGGCGTTGCTAAAAAAGCCTTGACTTATTATTACATTTTTAGGATAATGAAATAGTACATTAACATGAATAATGTGTTAAATGCGATGAACGGAAATTGGTTTTTGGAAGGCGTTCAGAGAAAAAGCGGCTGGTGCGAGCTTTTCCCGGATAAAGACCATCTCGTCCGGGAGCAGTGCCTGTGAAAAAAGTAGCGGGCAACGTCAGCGTGCGTTAACCGCCCGGTTGAAAAGACCGGAATCCAATGAGTGATAAATCAGGGTGGTACCGCGATACAATTCGCCCCTGTCTGGAAACAGGCAGGGGCTTTTCAATTTTTAATTATAATTTTTGAGGAGGGGTTTCTTATGGGCATGACAATGACACAGAAAATTCTCGCCATGCATGTAGGACGGGAATTTGTGGAGGCCGGGGACCTGCTGGTTTCCCAGGTTGATTTGATTCTGGCGAACGACATTACCGGCCCGCCGGCAATCAATGAGTTTGAAAAAATCGGGCGTCCGGTATTTGATAAAGATAAAATCGCGCTGGTGCCGGATCATTTTTCTCCCTGCAAGGATATCAAATCCGCTACTCTGTGCAAACAGATGCGTGATTTCGCCAGAAAGCATAACATTACCAATTACTTTGAAGTGGGGCGCATGGGCATCGAACATGCGCTGCTGCCGGACAAGGGGCTGGTGGCTCCCGGCGAGATTGTCATCGGCGCGGATTCCCACACCTGCACCTACGGCGCATTAAATGCTCTTTCTACCGGCATGGGCCAGACGGATATCGGCTGCGCCATGGCCAGTGGCACAACCTGGTTCAAGGTTCCTGCTGCCATTAAGGTGGAACTTACCGGCAAAATGCCCAAATATGTAAAAGGCAAAGACCTGATCCTGACCCTCATCGGCATGATCGGCGTGGACGGCGCCCGTTACCAGAGTCTGGAATTTACCGGTCCCGGCGTAGCGGAACTGGACATGTCCGACCGTTTCACCATCTGCAACATGGCCATTGAGGCAGGTGGCAAGAACGGCATCTTCCCGGTGGACGCCAAGACGGAAGCCTTCCTGAAAGGCAGGGTGACCCGCCCCTGGACGGCTGTGGAAGCAGATCCGGATGCAGTATATGACCGAGTCGTACAGATTGACCTGTCCAAACTGGTACCCGTAACTTCGTATCCGCACCTGCCGGAAAATACCCATCCCGTCAGTGAATCCCACCATATCAAGATTGATCAGGTGGTTGTAGGCTCCTGTACCAACGGGCGACTGGAAGACATCGCCCAGGCTGCGGAAGTGCTAAAAGACCATAAAGTGAACGAGAACGTCCGCTGCATCATCATCCCGGCGACCCAGGAAATTTACCAGGAAGCCATCCGCTTAGGCTACGTGGATATTTTCATCAATGCAGGCGCGGCGGTTTCCACACCGACCTGCGGCCCCTGCCTGGGAGGCTATATGGGAATCCTGGCGGCAGGCGAACGCTGTGTTTCCACCACCAACCGGAATTTCCGCGGGCGTATGGGTCATGTGGACAGTGAAGTGTATCTGGCCAGTCCCTACACGGCGGCAGCCAGTGCGGTAAAAGGTTACATCGCTTCGGCAGAGGAGGTATTAGGATGAGCAAGATCTGGCGTTATGGGGATCATGTGGATACGGACGTTATTATCCCGGCCCGTTACCTGAATATTTCTGATTTCAACGAACTGGCGGAACACGCCATGGAAGATATTGACACAACTTTTGCCCCCAATGTGAAAAAAGATGAAATCTTGGTGGCAGGCAAGAACTTCGGCTGCGGCTCTTCCCGTGAGCACGCTCCCGTGGTGATCAAAGTAAAAGGCATCAAGTGCATCATCGCGGACAGTTTCGCCCGTATCTTCTACCGCAATGCCATCAACATCGGCCTGCCGGTTCTGGAGATTGGCGCAGAGGTGGAAAAGATTGAAAAGGGCGACGATGTGGAAGTGGACCTGAAGACCGGCGAAATCAGAATTGTGAATAAAAACCTGGTCATCAAAACAAAACCGCTGCCGGATTTCTGCCAGAAAATCGCAGACTGCGGCGGCTTGGTTAATTACGCAAAAACACAGGCATAATAAAAGCAAAGGCGAAGTCATCCCGGCTTTGCCTTACGCTGTCTGGCTGCATACATAAAAGTACAAAGACAAGGAGACTGTCGTTTATGAAAATTACGTTATTGCCGGGCGACGGCATTGGCCCGGAAATTGTAACTGCTACTGTAAAAGTTATGGACGCGGCGGCAAAAAAGTTCGGTTTTGCCTTGGAATACGACCATCAGCTGCTGGGTGGCTGCGCCATTGACGCCTATAACGATCCCTATCCGGAAGTGACGCAAAAATCCGCCAAAGCGGCGGATGCGGTGCTGTTAGGCGCGGTAGGCGGACCCAAATGGGATAACGTGGATCCATCTATCCGTCCGGAAAAAGGCCTGCTGCGCATCCGTAAAGATTTAGGCCTGTACTGCAACCTGCGTCCCATGAAAGTAAGCAAATTTACGGCGCATCTGTCTCCGCTGAAACCGGAACGGGCAGCCAATACGGATCTGCTGATCGTCCGGGAACTCACCGGCGGCATTTATTTCGGCACCCATAACGAAGCGGCTATGGTTGACGGTGTGGAAACTGCGTCGGACATCGACCTCTACACCCGTCCGGAAGTAGAACGGATTGCCCGGAAAGCTTTTGAAGCGGCTAAAGTGCGCCGGGGCAAGGTAACTTCCGTGGACAAGGCCAACGTGCTGGCGGAATCACGCATGTGGCGCCGCATCGTTACGGAAATGCAGGCGAAGGAATATCCGGAAATCGAACTGAACCATCTGTATGTAGATAACTGCGCTATGCAGCTGGTGCTGAATCCCGGCCAGTTTGACGTGGTGCTGACCAATAATATTTTCGGCGACATTCTGTCGGACGAAGCGTCCGTGCTGGGAGGTTCCATCGGCCTTTTACCCAGCGCCAGCCTGGGCGACGGCACCGGTCTCTATGAGCCCATCCACGGCAGCGCGCCGGATATCGCGGGACAGGGCATCGCCAATCCCACGGGCACCATTCTTTCCGCAGCCATGCTGTTCCGTTATTCCCTGGACCAGCAGGCAGCTGCGGACGCGGTGGAGGCAGCTGTTGACAAAGTATATGAAGCGGGTTACCGCACGGCAGACCTGTTTGGCGAGGGCATGACGAAGGTCAACACCCAGGAGATGGGAGAGCTGGTTGCCAAAGCGCTTCTGGAAGCATAAACCTCAGGGTTAATAACGCATAAGCTTCAATCAAAACCGTCAGTTCATACTGGCGGTTTTTTGTGTTTTACATAAATCATATGATATAATAAATAAATAATGATTTTAAGGAAAATTTTAGCATGCAAACGAGCTTTCCCGATTATGTGACGAAAACATTGAATATACTGAATGCGGCCGGGTATGAAGCCTATGTGGTGGGGGGCGCAGTGCGGGACCAGCTGCTGGGGCTGGAACCCGGGGACTACGATATTGCGACTGACGGTCGCCCGGAGCAGGTTGCGGCGGTTCTTCGTAATGCCGGTTATTCGCTGGCAGAAAAGCTGGGTGAAAATTTCGGTGTGGTGGTGGCTGTAACTGAAGGCCGTTCGCTGGAAATCGCCACCTTCCGTAATGAGCGCTATGCTTATGGCCTCGATGCCCACCGGCCGTCGGAAGTGTGGTATTGCGATACATTAAAAGAGGATTTGTCACGCCGGGATTTTACGGTGAATGCTATGGCCATGGACAGCAGGGGAAATCTGTATGACTATTATGGCGGGCAAAAGGATTTGGAAGCGAAAGTGATCCGTACGGTAGGCGACCCCCGGAAGCGTTTCGCGGAAGACGCATTACGTATGTACCGGGCCTGCCGTTTTGTGGCGCAGTTGGATTTTACCTATGTGGAAGGAAATGACGCGCCAGAAGATGTCCGGGGCGGCTATGATGAAGCACTCAGCGTGGAACAAAATCTGCGGATTGCCATGGAAAAAGCGGGGAAGACCGTTCCGGAAAAGCGGGGAAGACCGTTCCGGAAAACATGAAAACCATGGGTCCGGATGCGCAGCTGACCCATGGCCCGGCAGTTACCGGATCAGACGGTTCGGCCCGGGACGGTTTGTTGCAAGACGATGGGACGGCAGCCGGCCTGCCTTTCGGGCAGCCCGGTACAAAGTACTACCTGAAAAAACGTTATGTTTTTGACATAAGCCGGTGCCGCAACCTTTCCCTGGAACGCGTCAAAACAGAACTGGATAAAATGCTGGTGGGGAAAGCGGCCGGAAAAGGTCTGGCGCTGTTCCTTTCCAGCGGTTTGGCGAACGCGCAGTGCAGGGTAAGGGACAAGGGCAGCGAAACGTTTGTGGATGTATTGCCGGAACTGGCGCATTTACCGGCTTTGCCCCAGAATATCCGCTTTCATTGTTATAATGTGTGGGAACATATCCTGGCGGCAGTGGATAAAGGGCCCCGGGAATTAACTTTGCGCTGGGCTCTGTTGCTGCATGATGTGGCGAAAGGCCTGCCGGGGATACGGGGGTCCACGCCTGATGGTTATCCAAATGATCACGGCCACGAAAAAGAAAGCGCGAAAATGACGCAGACAATACTTACCCGTCTTCGTTATCCCCGTCCTTTTGTGCGGAGGGTGAGCTGGCTGGTGGCTAAGCATATGCGTTTTGCTCCTATGATGATCCATAAAAACAATACACTGTTGCGTTGGATCCGCAGTGAAGCCACAGGCGGTGAGTTCCGCACAGAAAAGGAAATGGCGGAAGCCTTTTCCCAGCTTACAGAAGTATTTTTAGCGGATATGGGGGCTACCTGGGCCGGCGTGCTGCAGGAACCGGTGATGGAGGAAGGCCGCCGGTTGGGAGAAGAAGCCGTGCGAATTACCCGTGAACGGATGCCCGTACACACTTGTTTTACCGCCGCTTACCGTAGGCGATGCTATGAAATATCTGCTGGCCCGTGTACAAAGTGGCAGCATTCCCAACGAAAGAGGCGCGTTGCTGCAGGCTTTGGCAAAAAAGCTGGAGAAGATTACCAAAGCGGAATAAGGACAAACCTGTTAAAACGTTTCATAAAAAGAAGCGAAAAGAAAGGTGATACCGTGAAGAAAAGTGCCATTTTACTGGCTGCCGCATTGATTGCGGTTGCAGTATTTAACTTTTATACCGGTACAAAACACACCGGAAATGCAGAACAATCCGGTGTATTGGATGAGATTACAACCAAAATGGTTCTGCTGCTGCAAAAGGACGGAGGCGGTCCGGCTTCTGTGCAGGGCCAGTCAGACGTGAAGGACTCACCATATTTTAAGAAGGTTGATGTATATAATATGAAGTCCGGCGGCAACCTGCTGCTTCTGGAAAAATATAAAACGCATCAGCAGCATACTTACTACACCTGCGGTCCTGCTGCGGCGCTGACGGTGGTGCAGTATTTTCTGGGCAAGGCGCCTGATTCGGAAATGGAAATGGCGAAAATTATGGGGACGCATCCGGCCGGTGTAAAAGACCCCGGCACCAACACCCGGGGCATGAGCCGCTATTTTGAACAAAAAGGCTGGAAGGTTAAGAATGCGTTAAAAGACGGGTCTCCGGAAACTTACGAAAAGTTTTTGGCTTTTGTGGAAGACAATCTGAAGCGGGGCATCCCCATCATGGTGGAAAATGTTGACTGGGGCGGTCACTGGCGGGTGATCATCGGTCTCGATACGCTGGGCGATAAAAATGAGATGAACGATGTGCTGATTTTAGCGGATCCGTATGATACCACCGATCATACCCAGGACGGATACAACATTGTTTCCGCATCGCGTTTCTATTATATGTGGTTTGATGCCCGTCTGTTCCGTGAAAAAGAAAAGGAACGCCAGTGGCTGACGGCGGTTCCGCCGGACTATAAGGGATGACAGATAATATAGTTTAATTTGATATCCGAATTTGTAAGATTGCAACAGCAAAAATGCGACAGCAGGAACAGTTTGTTGCATAATGGAAAGGCTCCTGACGGAGCCGGCAGGATGGAGGATAACGATGTTGAAATGTGTAGTAACGGGAATCGGCGCATTTCTATTGATAGCAGCGCCCTTTTCTTCCGCGCAGGCAGCTCTTCTGGCTAAAGTGGAAGCGGATGTGGACGGCAGCGATCAGAAAGAGATTGTGGAGCTGACCGGTGAAAAGAAAATGCCCGGCAGCAATTATTATTCCGATTTATGGATCATGGTGAAAAATGCAGAAGGAAAGATGCTGACTGCCTGGAAGGCAAATCTGGACGGCGGTTACTATTGCCTGCTGGAAAAAATGCCGGTAAACGCTAAAGGGAAACAGGATAATAAAAAAGCAAAACAAAAAGACAGAAAAGAGGACGCAGAGAAACGGTTTGATAATCTTCTGGAGTCCTTAAAGGAAGCAACAGGAGAAGGGACAGATAAGGAGAAAAGTAAAACCAAAATTTCAGATAAACCCCACGACCAGATCCTGCTGATGGCCGCGAAAGGGGGAAAAAACGCGGCAGTGAACTGCCGGATTCTGGATTTTTCCGACTATAAACAGGTGCAGGAAGTGTTTTCCGGCGCGGACAGTCTTGGCGTAGCGGCAAAAGCCGAATATAAACCGGATAACCGATTTACTGTGGAAAGCAGTTTGCCGGAAGCAGACGGCGCAGAAAGAACGGTATCTTTTTCCGGCAACGCAAAAAATGTCTTTCGCCTTTACCATGATGACGGCAGTATCGCCAAGCCGTATCTGCACCCGGAGGTGACAGAGGTCGCGTCCCTTACAATGTTGGGCGGGCGTCTGTTTACGGAACAAAACGTACTGTCTGCCAACGGACAGGATCTGCTGGGTCGCCTGGCAGTACGGTGGGAGCAGAAAGAAGCGAAATGGATTCCGGAGGAAATGACCCTGACAGATACCCTGGACGACCTGTTTAAGCCTGATTCGGATGGCGCGAACCAGGCCGACGGAACAGGAAACTGGAGGCTTTATCCACGCAGGGCGTTTATCGGGGACAGGGTAATCAGCCGTCCGGTTGTGGCGGTTGAGGAAAAACCGGAGCTGCAGAACAAAATCAATGATAAACTGCAGGCATGGTTTGTCAAGGCGCCGGAAGAAGATGAAAGGGCGTTTCAGGTGAAATACGCCGGATTGAATCTGTTAAGCCTGGAACTGGGGCGCAGGAATAAAAAAGGAGAAGTGATCCGGGAACTGTATAATTTTAATATGCAGAACGGAGAACCTGTTAAGCTGGACGAGATGTTTAACACCAAAAATCCTGATTTTCTAAAAGTCATAAACCTGGTGGGAAAACCCAACAACTGTTTTTCTGAAGCGAAACCGGTTTTCTGGCATTTTACCGGAAAACATTTTGTGCTGCAGGATCGTTTGCTGGATGCTGGATTCCAGGATGAAGAGGCCATTCATCTGGCCGTGGTGGAAAAGGACGACCTGCTTCCCTTTGTAAAGGATAAGAAGATTCTGGATGAATAGGAACGGACTTTTTAACAAATTCAATTTGATTTTTTAATTATTTTTTGTTAGAATATTTCGACGCTGAAAAAACGGGAACGCGCCCGTTCAATACATTCAGAATGAAAGCTTCATTAATAATACAATCGTTGATAAGCAAGGTGCTCTTTCAGAAAATGAAAGGCATGTCGGTTCAGGGAGGATCTGGTTTATGTTACGAAATTTCCGTGGGAAATGGGGAAAAAGTTTAGCTGTTGCGCTGGCGGTTTCCGGGCTGCTGGTTTTTGCCGGGTGCGGTAACAAGAAGGCGCAGCAGAAAGCACCGGCTGCGGTAGCTGTAAAAACTATGCAGGTCATAAAGAGGGACACGCCTAACGTCCATGAGTTTACCGGCTTTGTGGAAGCCCAGCAGGAAGCGAAGCTGACGGCGAATGTTTCCGGCAAGATTACCGGAAAGTATTTTAACGGCGGCGACCGGGTGGAAGCAGGTCAGGTATTGTTCACTATCGATCAGCGCACGTATAAGGCAAACCTTTTGAATGCCCAGGCAGGCCTTGCCGCAGCAAGAACAGAATATAACCGTCTGGCAGCGGATGCGGAACGCTATAAAAAATTATATGAGCAGAACGCTGTGTCCAAACAGCAGTATGATCTGGTGATGGCCCAGCGGGATTCCGCCCAGGCCCAGGTTGCGGCTCATGAAGCGATTCTGGAAAATGCCCGGATCGACATGGGCGATACGGAAGTAAAGGCTCCTTTCTCCGGCAGGATCAGTACCAGCGATTTGTCCGTAGGCAACTTCGTGTCGGCCGGGCAGACCGTGCTTGCTACCATGAGCAACACCAATCCGGTGCGGATTAAGTTCAGTATGTCGGAAAACGAATACCTGCAGCTTTCCAAAGCCCATTCCGATTCCGGCGCCAAAGCCCTGGAAGACCTGAAACTGGTTTTATCAGATGGCAGCATTTATACCGGAGCCGGTGTTGTAGACCAGGTTGACCGGGAGATCGGCAGCGGTACCGGCGCCCTGACCTTAAAGGCACGGTTCAGCAACGACGACAACCGGCTGATGCCGGGCATGTTCGCCCGCCTTCAGGCCAATGCGGGAACCGTTAAGAATGCCATGCTGATTCCCCAGCGCGCTGTCCGGGAAATGCTTTACAAAAAATTCGTATTCGTTGTAGGCAGCGATAATAAAGTAGATATGAAGGAAGTTACCTTAGGCGCCCGCGTCGGCAAGCTGTGGCTGGTGGAAAAAGGACTGAACGGCGATGAGACGCTGGTAGTCGAAGGTGTCCAGAAAGTGAATAAAGGGTCTGAAGTGAAGCCTGCCGCCATGACGGAAGCCGACCTGAGCAACGAAAGCAAACAATAGGAGGGAACCTAAGTGGCTAAGTTTTTTATCGACCGACCGATATTTGCAATAGCCCTTTCCCTGGTCATCGTCTTTGCTGGCGTAATTGCAGGGTTCAGCCTTCCTATTGCACAGTATCCCAATATTACAAAACCCCAGATTGAAGTAGAGACCAACTATGTTGGCGCTAACGCTTCCACTGTAGAAGAATCGATAGCCCAGGCTATTGAGCAGAAGGTAAACGGCGTGGAAAACATGCGCGATATGCGTTCTACTTCTACCAATACGGGCCGTTATGTATTAGATGTTAACTTCAATCTGGAAAAGAACGGCGACATTGCCTCTGTAGAGGTGCAGAACCGTGTAGACCAGGCCAAGGCCTCCATGCCTGCCGAGGTTACCCAGTACGGTATTACCACGGCCAAGATGTCTTCCCAGACGATTATGTATTTTGTACTGACGTCTCCCAACAAAACCTACGACGGCATGTTCCTGAAAACCTACGGGGCTTCTAACGTGGTAGACCCGATCAAGCGTGTTAAAGGCGTGTCTTCCGTAGGTGAATATGGCCCGGAATACTCCATGCGTGTGGAACTGAAGCCGGACCTGATGGCTCAGCTGGGGCTGACTGCATCCGATGTTGCCGCAGCGATTCAGACACAGAACATCCAGGCTCCTGTTGGTTCCATCGGTTCCAAACCCACGACAAATGATTTGGAGTTTAAATATTCCGCCAGTGCCGAGGGCCGTCTGAAAACCCCGGAAGAGTTTGGCAACATTATTGTCCGGGCACAGAACGGACAGATTTTAAAATTAAAAGACATCGCCGATATTTATGAAGGCGAACGTATGGATACACCGGCTTCCCTGTTCCTGGACAAGGGCGTTGGCGGCGAATCGGTAGTATATCCGATTTCGTTAACTTCGGATGCCAACGCGATTGAAACCGTAGCGGAAATCCGGAAGGTGCTTGAGGACGCGGAAACCCGGTTTCCGCCGGATATGAAACTGATCATTGCCCAGGACAAGACCCAGTTCGTAAAAGAGTCTCTGGAAAAAGTGGCCCATACGTTCTTTGAAGCGTTAGTCCTGGTATTGATTGTAGTTTATATTTTCCTGGGAAATTTCCGGGCTACGCTGGTGCCCATGCTGGCAGTGCCGGTTTCCCTGATTGGTACCTTCGGCGCTTTCGTATTATTAGGTTTTTCCATTAACACCCTGTCCATGTTTGCCATGATCCTGGCCATCGGCCTGGTAGTGGACGACGCTATCGTTGTAGTGGAAGCCGTGGAACATCACATTCAGGAAACCGGTCTGTCACCGAAAGAGGCGACCTACCGGGCTATGAAAGAAGTGTCCGGCCCGGTTGTGGCCATCGCCTGTGTACTGGCTGCCGTGTTTGTGCCGATTTCTTTTATGAGCGGTTCTACCGGCCAGCTGTACAAACAGTTCGCCCTGACTATTTCCGTTTCCATGATGTTGTCCGCCGTGGTTGCGCTGTCGCTGACCCCGGCGCTCTGCGCGAAGCTGCTGAAGCCCCATTCCAGCGCGGCAAGTGAAGAAGCCAATAAAGGGGTTATCGGTAAAATTATTTACCGGTTTAATGTGTGGTATGCCAACACCCTGGCAAAATATACGAACCAGGTGGGCAAGTGCATCCGTTACTCTAAACTGATGATGTGCGGTCTGCTGGTTATCTGTATCCTGACCGGCCTTTTGTTTAAGATTACCCCGACAGGTTACGTGCCGGATGAAGACCAGGGCATGTATATCATATCCTACAACCTGCCGGAAGGCGCGTCTTCCAACCGGGGCATGAAGCAGATGGAAGATTTTGCACGCAAGCTGGGAGAACTGCCGGGTGTCAGGTATGTAATGCCGATTAACGGTTTTGACATTCTGAGTAATGCCCCGAAGTCCAGCGCCGGTATCATCCCTGTGATGATGGAAGAGTATGATAAACGTTCCACCAGCACGTTTGAACTGATAGGACGCACATATGCCATGGCAGCCCAGACTCCGGAAATGAATATCATGGCTTTTAACGAACCGGCGCTGCCGGGTCTGTCCAGCACGGGTTCCCTGAGCATGTATATCATGAATCTGGGCGGTGATTCCATTGAGCAGATGAATACATACGCCCAGCAATTTGTCATGAAAGCCAACCAGCGGCCGGAAGTCGGAATTGCCTATACTACGTTTAACACGGATACTCCGGGCTATAAGTTCAATGTAAACCGTGAAAAAGCTGAATCCCTGAACGTTCCGGTAGCCAGCGTGTTCACCACACTGCAGGCATTTTTGGGCGGCATGGAAGTGAATGACTTCAATAACTTCGGCCGTACCTGGAAAGTAGTTATGCAGGCCCAGCCCCAATACCGTGATGATGTGAAGAATATGCGGTTCTTCTTTGTCCGCAGTAACAACGGCGAAATGATTCCTCTGGACTCCCTTGTGACCGTGGAGTCGGATATGACAGTTCCTTCTATTACCCGGTATAACGGTGCCAGTGCCTTCAAGATTGCCGGTTCCCCGGCAGACGGCTATTCAACCGGCCAGGCCATGGCGGCACTGGAAGAAGTGGCTCACGAAGTGCTGCCGACAACTTACACCTATGAATGGACCGATCAGAGCCGTGACGAACGGGAAGCCGGCGACCAGGCTTACGGTCTGTACGCGATTTCCCTGGTCTTTGTATTCCTGGTGCTGTGCGCGCTGTACGAAAGCTGGACCATTCCCATCGCAGTGCTGCTGTCGGTTCCCCCGGCAGTTATGGGCTGCCTGGGTTCCCAGTTCCTGCGTGGGCAGCAGAATGATATTTACATGCAGGTTGCCATGATCATGCTGATCGGGCTGGCGGCCAAGAACGCCATCCTGATCGTGGAGTACGCCAAGATGAATCTGGAAAGCGGGCAGGATGTGGTGACGGCGGCCATCAATGCGGCCCATCTCCGTCTGCGCCCGATCCTGATGACATCCTTTGCGTTTATTTTAGGCTGTCTGCCCCTGGCCATCGCTACCGGCCCCGGCGCCGGCTCCCGTGTATCCATGGGTAACGCCGTTGTGGGCGGTATGACCTTCAATACATTCGTAGGCATCTTCCTGATCCCGGTGCTGTTCGTAGTGGTGGAACGGTTCTTCAGCCGCGGCAAACATAAGGAAGAAACAACAGAAGCATGATTTATGGAAAGTTGTAAAAAACTTGAAAATTTATTTTGTCTGGCAGGTATGAAATACTTGCCAGACGTTTTTCTTTCTTATAAAATAGGAATGTAATTTACATAATGTAATGTGGTGAAGGTGTTTTTTGATGAAAAAGATGGATGAAAGCGTCCGCTTTGTAAAAAATGTCTGGGCGCTGACCAAGTCATACTGGCAGAGTGAGGAAAAGAAAAAAGCCTACCTGCTGCTGCTGGCCATTATCGCGCTGACACTGGGCGTGGTGTTCATGCTGGTGCAGCTCAACCAGTGGTATAATATTTTTTACAGCGCGCTGCAGAATTACGAAAAGGAAAAAATCTTTTCGGAACTGTTCCACTTCAGCTGGCTGGCTTTTATCTATATCATCCTGGCCGTGTACGCCTTTTATCTGCAGCAGGTGCTGATTATCAACTGGCGCCGCTGGCTCACCAATGAATACATTGATGAATGGCTGAACCACAAGACCTATTACCGCCTGCAGATGTTCGGTACGGCAACCGATAACCCTGACCAGCGTATCAGCGAAGACGTTCGGATGTTCGTGGAATACACCCTGCGCTTCGGCATCGGCATCCTGAAAGCGTTTACTACGTTTGCATCTTTTGTAGTGATTCTGTATAATTTGTCGGGTCCCCTGCAGTTTAAGTTTGCCGGAATGGATATCCACATTCCGGGGTATCTGGTGTGGACGGCCCTGCTGTATTCCATGATCGGCACCTGGCTGACCTATAAGGTGGGCAACAAACTGGTAGGGCTCAACTTCGTGCAGCAGAAATATGAAGCGGACTTCCGTTTTGCCATGATGCGTATGCGCGAGAATGCGGAAAGCGTAGCCTTTTACAGTGGTGAAGGTCATGAAGGCAGCGTCTTTAAAAAACGCTTTACATTATTGCTGAATAACTTCTGGAACATCATTAAGAAACAGAAGCAGCTGACCTGGCTGAACAGCTGGTATTCCCAGATCGCCATCATCTTTCCGCTGGTAGTGGCCATGCCCCGTTATCTGGCCAAAGAAATCACCCTGGGCGGCCTGATGCAGATTTCCAGCGCCTTTGGCCGTGTGCAGGAAAGCCTTTCCTATTTTGTGGATATGTATTCCTCCATTGCGGAATGGCAGGCGGTTGTCGAACGTCTCACTGGTTTCGGCCTCCACATGAAGCAGGTTAAGCAGGAAAACGCGCAGCAGGATCTGCAACGCAGGCCCGGCGCGACGGATGCGATTACAGCCACGGACATGGATGTGACCCTGCCGGATGAATCCGCTGTTTTGCAAAGTGTTTCTTTCACGCTGGAACCCGGGACTAATGTGCTGATTAAGGGTGTGTCCGGCAGCGGAAAGAGTACGCTGCTGCGTGCTCTGGCCGGAATCTGGCCTTATGTAAAAGGCACGCTGGAGATCCCGGCGGAGAACAAGCTGATGTTCATTCCCCAGCGGCCGTACCTTCCTTTAGGCACGCTGAAAGAATCCCTGCTTTATCCCGGAACGGAAAGCCGGACTGATGAAGAACTGAAACAGCTGATGGAAGACTGCTGCATCGGCTACCTGTACGATAAGCTGTACATGGAAGCGGACTGGAGCCACGTGCTTTCAGTAGGCGAACAGCAGCGGCTGGCTTTTGTCCGGGCGCTGATCTACAAAC
This sequence comes from uncultured Succiniclasticum sp., assembly GCA_902801365.1. Lineage (GTDB taxonomy): Bacteria > Bacillota > Negativicutes > Acidaminococcales > Acidaminococcaceae > Succiniclasticum. Next base: position 7,098 of record CADCHY010000032.1, on the reverse strand, counting down.
CGGTGTGGCTGTTCCTGGACGAAGCGTCTTCCGCCCTGGATGAGGAAACGGAAGCGAAGGTCTACACGCTGCTGATGGAAGAGGCGCAACAGACTACGCTGGTGAGCGTAGGGCACCGCAGCACGCTGAACAAATATCATCAGAAAGTGCTGTATCTGGATAAGGAAACGCATTCCCTGTACTGGCAGGAAAATGCTATTTTATGATATAATAAATATTACTGTATATGATATAAGTTATGTTTCGTAAGGAGACGCTGCCTGATCAGCAGCTCCTTTAAACCGGATGACCATTGTGGCAACCGGAAATAGATTTTTATTAAAAAAATTTTATATGTTGAGAGGTGTTTAACATGGCATTGGAAAGTTTACAGGATCAGACGGGCAACGCAAATCCGCCCCGGGTGAAAGCGGAAAAGTTTGATAAGTTTATGAAGGAACGCGAAGTCAGCGGATTCCATAAGGAAGAATACGATGACCAGTTCCGGACGGTAGTATATTTCAGTGGACTGCAGACCGCGGGACAGCAGCAGTTTGTACAGGTAGTGCTGAACGATTCCATTTACGGCATGATCAAGGTGTTGATCGGTCATAAAGTAGTGAATGAAGAAAACCATGCAAAAGTGCTGGAATACATTAACCAGCTGAACAACCGTTTTGGTGCTTTCAAATATATTGTGACACAGGACGGAAACCTGGAACTGGACTGCAGCCTGGTTGCCAATGATGAGACCTTTGATCCGGAAGTAATCGTTGTCATGCTGCTGAACGTGATCCAGCCCCATCTGGAAAGCGAACTGCTGCGTCTGCCTGCCGTAGTTGGCGGCCCGGTAGGCGTAAATGTGGAAGAAGAAGCAAAAGACGAAAGCCCGATTCATCTTGTACATTAAGAATGATGCGGTATAGGTGTATATTTTTTATGCACCTATACTATTATTTTTAGGAGATTTCATGACGAAAATTGGCCTGACCAGCGAAGAAGCTGCACAGTCATTACAAAAATACGGCAACAATGCATTAAGCAAACCGCCGCAACAAACCTTTTTAGATAAGCTGCTGGATAATTTCCAGGATCCCATCATCCGTATTCTCATTGTGGCTTTGCTCATCAATGTGGTTTTTGTGTATATGGGTTACGCGGACTGGATTGAGACGGTGGGTATTTTTGTCGCGATCATACTGGCGACATTTGTATCCACACTGTCTGAATACAGCAACGAGAATGCCTTTCAGAAACTGCAGGAAGAAGCCAGCCGCATCACCTGCAAGGTATGGCGCGACGGGAAGCCTGTGGAACTGCGCATTGATGATATTGTAGTCGGGGATGCGGTGCAGCTGGAAAGCGGGGACAAGGTCCCGGTGGACGGTTTGTTGCTGGAAGGTTCCCTGAAACTGGATCAGGCTGCTTTGAACGGGGAAAGCGAAGAAGCGAAGAAAAAACCTGCTCCCCCTGATTTTTCCTGGGGGACAGAGACGGATTTCCTGAATCCGTACAGCCTGTATCGCGGTTCTGTCGTAGTGGAAGGACAGGGACTGATGCGGGCAGAGAAGGTCGGCGACGCATCCGTCTACGGGCAGCTGGTTCAGGAATTGAAGGAAGTGGAACGGGACAGCCCGCTGAAACTGAAACTGAAGCATCTGGCGGATAAGATCAGTTACTTCGGTTATGCGGGGGGCCTGCTGATCTTTTTTGCGGTATTGCTGCACAAGATGTTCCTGGCAGGCGGCTGGTCACTGTATATTGCCAATACGGCCCAGGTCCTCAGCGATGTAGTGCAGGCCCTGATCCTGGCTGTCATCATCATTGTAATGGCGGTGCCGGAAGGGCTGCCCCTGATGATCGCCATCGTTTCTTCCCTGAATATGCGGAAGATGCTGAACGACCATGTGCTGGTCCGCAAGCTGAACGGGATTGAAACGGCAGGCAGCTTGAACCTGCTGTTTACGGATAAAACAGGCACCATTACCAAAGGGCAGCTGGAGGTTGTGGACTTTATCACCGGCGACCTGAAGGAATACGCAGCCTTTGACCAGCTGCCTGTCCCAATCCGGGAAATGGCCTATGAAAACGTGGTCCTGAATACCTCGGCCGCCGTTGCGGAAGGCGCCATTGTAGGCGGCAATATTACGGAACGGGCCCTGACCCGGTATATTGGCGACTACCGCAAGCTGCAGATGCCGTTACGGAATACATTTGTTCCTTTTAACAGCGCCACCAAATATTCCTTTGCGGGAGTGCAGGGCGCCAGTGAATATACCCTGGCCAAAGGTGCGCCGGAAAAACTGCTGCAGTACTGCGATTATTACTGGGATGATAAGGGGCACTGCCTTCCTTTCACGGAGGCCATGAAGCAGTCTCTGGAAGAAAAGATGGTGGAACTGGCAGGACGGGCCATCCGCATGCTGGCCTTATGTACATTCCCGAAAGCCGTTTACGGGCCGGAACTGCCGCAAAAGGGAATGGCGCTGACGGGAATCCTGGCGATCCGGGACGAGGTGCGTCCGGAAGCGGTGGAAGCCATTCAAAGAGTGCATGAAGCCGGTGTGCAGATCGTCATGATCACCGGGGACAGGAAAGAAACCGCAGTAGCCATTGCCAGAGATGCCGGACTGCTGCAGAGGCCCGAAGAGCAGGTATGGACCAGCCAGGAACTGGCGGCTATGACTGATGAAGAGGTAAAACGCAATCTGCCTTTTCTCCGGGTGGTATCCCGGGCACTGCCTCTGGACAAACTGCGTCTTGTCAGTATTGCCCAGGAAATGAACCTGGTAACGGGCATGACCGGCGACGGTGTCAACGATTCCCCGGCGCTGAAACGGGCGGATGTGGGGTTTGCCATGGGCAGCGGCACGGAAGTTGCCAAAGAAGCCGGTGATATTGTCATTCTGGATGACAATTTCCTGTCCATCAAGCAGGCGATTTTGTACGGACGTACCATTTACAATTCTATCTGCAAATTTATTACGTTCCAGCTCTCCATTAATTTTTCCGCGGTGCTGATCAACTTCATCGCGCCCTTTATCGGTGTGGAAAAACCGCTGACCATTATCCAGATTTTATGGATCAACCTGGTGATGGATACGCTGGCTGCTTTAGCATTCGGCGGCGAGCCCGCGCTGGAAAAATATATGCAGGAACGGCCCAAGGAACGGGGCGGTCCCATCGTTTCCAAAGGTATGATGTCAACGATTGTGTTGGGCGGGTTATGGATGACGCTGGTGGCGGTTGCGTTTTATAAAAGCACGTGGGTGGATTCCCTTTTCCGCGACGCGCCGGACCATATTTACACCTACACAGGCTTTTTCTGCGCTTACATTTTCATGGCGGTGGCCAACGGCTTTAACGTCAGGGTAGAAGGACTGGACCTGTTTGACCATATTCTGGATAATAAAGGTTTCATACAGGTCATGGGAGGCATCGTTCTCATCCAGTATCTTCTGACGCTGTTTGGCGGAAGCGTGCTGCGTACGGCGCCCCTGAACGGAGAGGAATGGGCCGTTGTAATTCTTTGCGCGGTGTCCATCATTATTGTTGTCGGGTTGCATAAGCTGTTCCGGCAGCATCTCCTTAAATAAAAACATAGGTAACGTTAAAAGCAATCACAAATGAGGAAGGAAAGTGTTTTATGATTGTTGAAAACGAACTGTACCGGTATCTGGTGATTCTTTTGCATCGGAAACGGCGCTCAGTACCGTGAATAAAATCCGTATAAAGCATCTGGCCCGGAACGGGAACAAAGATGCCGCCGGAATATTGCAGCTTCTGGATCATTTTGACGAAGTCCTTTCCACAATTCTGGTAGGAAATAATATTGTGAATATAGGTACGGCCTCTATTGCTACCCTTTTGTGTATTAAACTGATCGGCGATGAGGGCAGCGTGTCCATAGCTACGGCAATTACTACGGTTGTCATACTTGTTGTGGGAGAAATTTCGCCGAAAAGCCTGGCGAAAGAGTATTCCGAACCGTTTCTGCTGGCTGTGCATAAGCTCCTGTGGTGGAATACCAGGCTGTTTTCTCCCCTTAATTATGTTTTTAAACAGCTGAAAGATTGTCTCAGCCGGAATATGGCCGGGAAGAAAACGGCAAGGCCTACGATTACGGAAGCCGAACTGAAGGTTATGGTTGACGAAGTGGAAAACGAAGGGACCATCAGTGAGGACGAAAGCGATCTGATCAAGTCTGCCATTGAGTTCAACGACATCCGCGTCAAGGAAATATTTACCCCCCGGGTTGACATGGTAGCCTGCAGCGTGACCAACAGTAACGCGGAGATTTACCGCATGTTTACGACGAATCATTTCACCCGTCTTCCTGTTTACGATGAAGAAGAGGACAACATTATAGGCCTGCTCCACGCCAAGGATTTTTACAATTCCTATTTAAAAGATCCGAAATTCAATATCAAAACGATTTTAAAAAATATTGCCTATGTCCACCGTTCCACAAAAATTTCCCTGCTGCTGAAGAATCTCCAGCACAATAAACTGCAGATGGCGGCGGTAATTGACAGTTACGGAAGCGTTGCCGGCGTAATTACGATAGAGGATATACTGGAAGAACTGGTCGGGGAAATCTGGGACGAACACGATGAGGCCGTGTCCGTGTTCCATAAACTGGGCGACAACCGGTACCTGGTCTCCTGCGACAGCAATTCCCGGAATGCCAGCCTGCGCGACCTGTTCGAATACATCCAGCTGGACTTTGACCTTTACAATCTGGAAAACCAGTCCATCAGCGGCTGGGTCGTGGAGTCCCTGGGGGAAGTCCCCAAAAAGGGAGACACTTTTACCTACCGGGATTTAAAAGTTGAGGTTTCAAAAGTCGACCAGCACAGGCTGAAAAAAATAATCGTTACCCATGTAACCGGAAACGGCGGGGAAACGAAGGAAGAAAAATAACCGGCAAACTGTTTTTTCAGGAATTTTCACCACAGAAATTGACTTATTTTTTACAAATTGATATAATGTCTTTCAAATAACAAGTTAATACTGTTTCACCTAAAAGCTGTGAAGAGAAAAAGATACAGGATGTATGTGCCAGAGAACCGGTGGAAGGTGCGAACCGGTGACAGCGCCTGTATGGATGACTGGTCTCAGAGCTGTCTGCCTGAAATAGCTGTAGGGCAGGACGCAATGCCGCGTTATTGGCAAAGGCCTTGTTGGAGGCTGAGAGGATCGGCGGCAGCCGGTTGAAAAAGGGTGGTACAGCGTGGTTTTATTTCCTCGCCCCTTGCAGATATATGGGAGTGGGGTTTTTTATTTTAGAGAAGAAGAGAGGACTGGAAAATGAAAGCACCTGCCAAGAAGTACATCCCGTTTGCACAGATTCCGCTGGAACACCGTGACTGGCCGGATCATATTATTGATAAGGCGCCCGTATGGTGCAGCGTGGACCTGCGGGACGGCAACCAGGCGCTGGTAACGCCTATGCAGCTGCATGAAAAGCTTCGTATGTTCCGTACGCTGATTGATATCGGCTTCAAGGAAATTGAAATCGGTTTTCCCTCCGCTTCGGAAACCGAATATGAAATTATCCGTACCCTGATCGAACAGGATCTGGTACCGGATGATGTGACGCTGCAGGTCCTGGTGCAGGCAAGACCGGAACTGATTAAGAAGACTTTTGAATCAGTCAAAGGCGCAAAGAACGTTATCATTCATTTTTATAATTCCACCTCTACGCTGCAACGTAAAATCGTTTTCCAGAAAGATATGGACGGTATCGTGGATATCGCAGTGCAGGGCGCCAAACTGATCCGGCAGCTGACGGAAGAGGAAATAGCCCGAAGCGGCATGAACATCCGGTACGAATACTCTCCGGAAAGTTATACGGGAACGGAGCAGGACTTTGCCGTACGTATCTGCCATGAAGTGATGGAAGCGCTGGGCGCCACAAAAGAAAACCCCGTCATCATCAACCTGCCGGCTACTGTGGAAATGTGTACGCCCAATACCTATGCGGACCAGATAGAATATTTTATCAAGCATCTGCCCAACCGGGAAGCGGCCATCATCAGCCTGCATCCCCATAACGACCGGGGCACCGGTGTAGCCTGTGCGGAACTGGGGCTGCTGGCCGGTGCGGAACGCATTGAAGGCTGCCTGTTTGGCAACGGGGAACGTACGGGGAATCTGGATATTGTAACGGTAGCGCTGAACATGTACACCCAGGGCGTGGATCCGAAGCTGGACTTCCATGATATTTTATCTGTAGGCAGAGTATATGAGGAATGCACAAAAATGGAAATCCCTCCCCGGCAGCCTTATGTAGGACAACTGGCTTTTACCGCATTTTCCGGCTCCCATCAGGATGCCATCAAAAAAGGCTTTGACTATATGAAGAACACCGGTACGGAGTATTGGGAAGTTCCGTACCTGCCTATCAATCCGGAAGATATCAACCGCCAGTATGACCCCATTATCCGTATAAACAGCCAGTCCGGCAAAGGCGGCGCAGCCTATGTACTGGAACAGGCGAAAGGTTACCGTATGCCCAAGTCCATGCAGCCCGAATTCGGCGATATTGTCAAAGCAGCAGCGGACGCTTACGGCGATGAACTGAACGAAGTACAGATTGTTTCACTGTTCAACAAAGAGTTTGTGGACCTGAAAGGAAAATATGAACTGGTTGAACGACACTTCCATCAGGCCAAACAGTCGGAGGACGCGCAGGAGAACCCCACGGTTTTCACCGGTGTCATTGCTGTAGACGGACAGAAGACAGATGTAATCGGCAGAGGCAACGGTCCTATCGACGCGTTCTTCAACGCCCTTTCGAAAGTCGGCGTGACGGGTTATAAATTTATCAACTACGACGAACACGCAATCAGCGTCGGTTCCAATGCCAAGGCTATCTGTTATATTGAACTCCAGAAGCCGGACGGGAACCACATTTTCGGCGTAGGCATCCACAGCGGTATCGTAGTGGCTTCCCTGCTGGGTATCCTGTGCGCCATCAACCGGGCGGAAAAACAGAAAGCGTAAAATTAAATAAACCGTAAATTGCAATAAGAAGTTGCACACTTCTTAAAAAATCCCATCAAACCATATAAATTCGGTCTAACTCTTTTTCAAACAGTTCGTTTGGTGTATGAT
>CADCHY010000031.1 GCA_902801365.1 uncultured Succiniclasticum sp. | reverse complement strand
TCATACACCAAACGAACTGTTTGAAAAAGAGTTAGACCGAATTTATATGGTTTGATGGGATTTTTTAAGAAGTGTGCAACTTCTTATTGCAATTTACGACTAGTTCTGTTTTCCAGTTGGTTTCCTGTAATTTATTGTCAAGCAGACGAATCTCTTTCGCCAGGCTGTCTACTGTCTTTTGTAACTCTGCCGCTTTGATGACGGCTTTCACTTTGATCTCCGTTCCTCTGGCCCTGTACGTGTTGTTTCCTGCGGTATAAACCAGTTCTTTATACGCAGAATGTCTGAGTGTTAAAGCATCCTTTCTTGCAATCAATTCCGTAAGACTCATCCCATCTACCTTTGTATTGCAGTTTGTTTCGTTGATGGATGCCACCAACGTTTCCAGCCGTTCCGTCGAGGAATCCAGCTCGTTCAGCAGGTCCATCGGATCTTCTGCCGGCTCTTCCCCTTCCTGCACCAGCAGGCAGTTTTCCAGCCTGCGCCTCAGCTCGCTGATCCGTTTGTTGATGTCCGACCGTTCCTGCAACGCTTCTGCCAGTTTCATGGTTACCTACCTCCTGTCACAACTTACTGAATCATTTCAACGTTTTCCGTAATTATTATAATTTATCACCGGCGGTATTGTCAATACTTAATTATAAATTTATATAATTTATTTGTTTTATTGATTATTTTTTACTAAAATTTTGTTTCAATCGTTCCTCTAAATATATTTTCTTTTAACCGATTGTTCCTCCCAATTTGACTTTCCATCTTTATTATAAAAAATTATCTGTCCAAAAGTCCTCTCTCGCACAGGCGAAAAGAAACATTTAAATATAAATTTGAATGTTTAAATAAATTTTTGAATGCAAAAAGAAACCGGGTTCTTATTTTTTTGCATAAAAAAGCACTTACCTCTTCGGTAAGTGCTAAGTCTGCCAGACTTTCCTGCTCAGTACGTCCACGCCGCTCAGTTTCCCGCCGGCCATGTACGCTCCCGTATCGCACATGATGACGCGATTCGGCAAAAACAGCGGCTTCACGCTTCTCGCCCCTTTTTTTATCTTCTGTATGGGCGTGTGCCCGGCCACGATGGTTTCCGCGCCCTTATACTGTTCCCACCACTTACGGCGCCGCCAGAGCATATCATATTCATTCTGCACGGACAGCGGCACATCCGGGTCAATGCCGGCGTGGCAGAAGAAAAACTCCTGATACTGGTACTTAACCGGAAGATCCGTAACCCATGCCAGCAGTTCTTCCCGTTTCTTTGCGTCTGTTTCCTTCAGCTGCTGCAGCGTCTGGAAGCCGCCGTTCTCCAGCCAGGACTCCGAGTAATCGCCGATCAGGGTATTATAGATGCCCCGCTTCTCTATAAGATAGGAAGAAAGCATCACCTCGTGATTCCCCATCAGGCAGATGACGGAATCCGGGTTCCGGTGCTGCAGGTCATACACGTACTGCAGGCATTTGACAGAATCCGGACCGCGGTCGATATAGTCCCCAAGGAAAACCAGCAGGTCTTCCTCCGGGTCAAATCCGATTTTTTCCATCAGCGCTGTTAACTTTTCATACATGCCGTGGATGTCGCCGATGGCGATTACCCTTGCATAACCGAATAAATCTCTCATAACCTGTTAGCTGTACATCAACTGATTAATCACTGAAAATTAATTACCGGTCAATTTCCTTTTCAATCTTCAGTCTTCATATATTTGACTTATCAGGCCGGTTTCCTTTTCCCGCTTCAGTCTTCATACATTTTGCTTATGAGCCTGATTTCTTCTTTCATCCGGTCCACGACTTTGTCCGGCCCGATAATTTTCACGCCGTCTCCCAGCGCCATGATCCAGCCCAGGAACTGGCTGCTCACTGCTACCACCACAGACGTTCGGAAATGATCTGCGTCCACCGGTTTGACGGGAATGTCCTTGCCGAAACGGTCCAGCAGGATCCCCACCATGCCGTTTTCCGCCTCCAGCGTAACTTTAACCTCTTCGCCTCCGAACATGCCGAACAGGCTCTTCGTGTACCGGGGCATGTTGAAGGCTTTGAACTGTTCCTTGCCTTCCCGCTTCCTGTCCGCCACGGAGATCCGCCACATCTTGTCCACGCGGTAGTGCTTGATCTTCCCGTCTTCCGTGTCGTAGCCTACCAGATAGTAGTTCTCGTCGTCCCACATCAGCGCCCAGGGGCTGACCTGATACCAGGCGCCGTCCTTGCGCAGTTCCATTTCTTTCTTTATATTCCACCGGAAGTATTTGAACCGGATCTGGCGGTCCGTCCCGATGGCCTCGTGCAGCTTGTCTACATTATAGTAGATGCTTTCGTTCATGGCCTTGATGCGCCCGGAAATAATGACCTGCCGCTGGAGCTTTCAGCTCGGGCAGTTCAAACCTGCGGTTGCCCATATGGTAATAAAAATTCCGCCGGGCCTGCTGGCCGATGATATCAAAACCGAAATCACGCAGCAGTTCGAAATCCTGATACAGCGTCTTCCGCTCCGCGCTTATCCCGTAGGCGCCCAGTTTTTCTACAATCTGGGGAAGGGTAAGAGCGTGCTGGTCATCCGTATCTTCGGTAAATATTTTTATGAGGTACAACAGTTTCAGCTTTTGATTATTTCCCGCCATCGGTATCCACCTCATTGATCGTTCAGGAGTCAGCCATAAACCGCTATGCTGCCGTCAGCACCAAAAATCATTTCCGGTTGATCAGATCTTCCACCGCCTGCTGCCGCAACACTTTTTTCAATACTTTGCCCGTATTGTTCCGGGGCAGCTGCTCGCAGAAAATATATTCCTTGGGAACTTTATAGGCGGCGATCCGGGAGAGCAGATACTTGCGGATCATCCGCTTGTCTCTTATGCCGCCGTCTTCCGGCACAATGTAGGCGCAGATCGCCTGCCCGCGCAGTTTGTCCGGGATGCCGATGACCGCTGCCTCTTTTACGTCCGGATGGGTCATCAGCGCTTCTTCCACCTCACGGGGATAGACGTTTTCACCGCTGCTGATGATCATGTCTTTCAGCCTGTCCACGATGAACAGCATCCCGTCTTCGTCACGGTACGCCAGGTCTTCCGTATGCAGCCAGCCGTCGCGCAGCGCGTAGGCCGTTTCTTTCGGGCGGTTCCAGTAACCGATCATAAGGTTATGCCCCTGCACGCAGAGTTCCCCCACTTCGCCCACCGGGACCTCGTTGAAGTTCTCGTCCACCAGTTTCACCCGGACGTTGGGGAGCGGTTCCCCGATGGAACCCTGTTTCGTTTTGTTCCTGCGGCTGCAGGTCACCACCGGCGAGGCTTCCGACAAACCGTAGCCTTCATGCACGTGCTGGCCGAATTTTTCCGCAAAGGTATCGTACAGGTTGCGGGACAGGGCGGCGCCGCCGCTGATAAAGTAACTGAAGTGCGCCAGGTCTTCCGCCTGCGCCCCTTTCACGAACATCTGGTACATGGTCGGCACGCCGAACATGGAGTTGATCTTATATTTTTTAATCAGGTTCATGGACTCGCTGAACTGGTACGTCTCCTGCACCACCATGGTCGCGCCCAGGTACAGGTTCATCACGATTGAACAGTTCCAGCCGAAGCCGTGATACATGGGCAGCACGCACAGACCCACGTCGTTTTCGCTGACCGGGATGATGGCCATGAAATCTTCCGTGTTGTGCACCACGTTCCCCTGGCTCAGCATCGCCCCTTTGGGCCGCCCGGTGGTGCCGGAGGTATAAATGATAACGGCAGGATCCGATTCCTTCATATCGTATTCGATGAGTTTCGCGCCCTCCGGCGCCGCCATCTCGTCAAAGGTGATCTGCTTTAATTCCTTTTCCCAGCCCAGGTCCTGCAGGGCCTGCCCGATATCCATCTTCGACCGGGTAATCAGGATTTCCATCCCCGTGTCCTGGACGATATACGCCACCTCCGGCGCAATCAGCTGGAAATTGAAAGGCACTACAATGCCGCCGGCTTTGACAATGGCAAAATACGCTGCCACAAAGTCCGGGGAATTTTTACTGAAAAGCCCGACCCGGTCGCCCTGCTTCACCCCCTGAGACTGTAAAAACACCGCCCAGTCCAGCACTTTTTTCCGGAATTCGCCGTAGGTCGTAAACTGATCCTTGAAAATGAACGCCGTTTTCTCTGCGGGATGCTTTTGGAACACATCATTCAGTAACATTCAGAACCCTTCTTTCTGCGCTGTAACGCATTACACTGCGCCGCAGCGCGTTTCAAGTTTTGTGAACCGCGACAGATCAATATTCCTCGTATCCCGCGCCGGCTTTCTTCAGGTTAAGCATCCCCGGGAAGGGAACGTGCATGCCGGCCATGGGAATACGATTTTCGCAGGCAAAGTCAAAAATCCGTTTGCGGGCCTGAACAGCCTTGGCCGGATCCACATCATATTTCACCGCGACTTCGGGAAGCGGAAGCTGGATGCGGGAGAAGTGGATAAGGTCGCCGATCACCAGCAGCTTATCCTTACCGCTTTTCAGTAAAAAGGAAACATGGCCCGGCGTGTGCCCGCTGGTGTCCAGCGCCTTCACCCCCGGTATCACCTTGTCGCCGGGCTCGAACACCTGGACCCGGCCGGCGTACTGCTCAAGGGCGCGGATCACGTTCGGATCCTTCTTTTCATCTACCCAGTAAGCGCGCTCTGCCCGGCTGACATAAACTTCCGCGTTCGGGAAGGCGGCTTTGCCGTCCGCGTCTACCAGTCCGCCGTAATGGTCCCGGTGCAGGTGGGTCAGCAGAATCGTCTTCACATCGCCGGCAGCCAGGCCGTTTTTCTTCAGTTCTTCCGCGATATGTCCGTCCGGCAGGCCGGCGTCAAACAGAATCTCGCGGCCTTTTATCTTCACAAGAAACGCCAGGACGTTCCCGCTCATCTTTCCGTCCGGGAAGTATCTGGCTTTCTGTTCCGCGTCCGCCCCGACGAGTATGGACGTGTCCGGATTCGATTTCCTGTCGAACAGGGTGGTTGTTTCAATTCCGCCCGCCCAGGCGGAGGAGGATACGACTAAAGAAAGTAATAAAACAGCTAAAAACTTTTTCATGGGTACCCCTCCTTAACCAATTACAAACGGCGCCGGATCGTCTGCAGGGAAATGCGTTGTCCTTATTTCGTCTGCAATATCCTTTTGTTTTATTATAACAAAACAGCCGCAGAAAAATCTACGGCTGTCAGCGCAAACAAACATTAAATTGTTACTATGTACCAGGCCCGGACACGCAGAAATGGTACGAAAGTATGAAAACTCTTTCAAAAAACGCTTACCCGTTTCAGATTGTCATGCCGTTTTCCCAGTTGACTTTGATTTCCTGGATGTCAAGGGTGTAAATTCCGTATTCGTTCAGATATTTTTCTTCGATTTCGTCCATTTCTTTTCCGAAGAGGATCGGATCTTTGTTCACTTCCTGGCCGAACGACGCAATGTTGTAGTATTTTTTGAGGATCTTACGTAATACGGCAGGCACTTCTTCCGGTTTTGTGATGGTTTCGTCCACGCCAAAGATGATGCTGTCCTGCAGAATGTCATCATCCATGGAATTAATTTCGATGGCCTTGATTTCTACGTATTTCATTTTATCCCTCTTTTCTGACGTGGTCCGGTCTGGATCCGCCGGTATCATTAACTGTCGGAACGTAATGCTCTTCAACAATTAAATAATACCATTTACATAAAAATGTTTCAAGCAAAACAGGGAATTGTGGAGTTATATATTTATAAACTCAACGCAAAACAAACCCGGTCTCCAGGAATGAAAATCAAGCAAAAAACTCTCCGCCATTACTGACGGAGATTTTTTAGTTTTTTATTTTTTACTCCAGCTCTCTTTGCGTTCCCTGCGCAGCATCCTGTCAGGATCCAGGTGTTTCTGTTCAACACCTGACGCAAGTTCTGCCACACCGGTCAGCGGGTTCAGCGGCTTCTTCTTGCCTTCGCATACCGGACAGTGGCATTCGTTCTTGTAATTTTCCGGTTCCGTGTAGGTCGTGATTACGCCTTCGTAATTCCGCAGGATCACTTTCCGCGGCGTCTGGGAAATCAGGTAGTTCGGCATAACCGGTGTCTTTCCGCCGCCGCCGGGGGCATCCACCACAAAGGTCGGAATGCAGAAACCGGAGGTATGGCCGCGCAGCGCTTCCATGATTTCAATTCCTTTGGAAACCGGAGTCCGGAAATGGCTCAGGCCAAGGCTCGGATCGCAATTGTAAATATAATACGGACGTACCCGCGCGCGCACCAGGGCGTTAACGAGTTCTTTCATAACGTGCACGCAGTCGTTCACACCGGCCAGCAATACGCTCTGGTTCCCCAGGGGGATACCGGCGTCGGCAAGGCGGGCGCAGGCCCGGCGGGATTCGTCGGTCAGTTCGTTGGGATGGTTAAAGTGGGTGTTGCACCAAACCGGATGATATTTTTTGATCATGTTGCACAGTTCCGGCGTGATCCGCTGGGGGCAGACCACCGGCGTCCGGGTGCCGAAACGGATAATCTCCACGTGTTCGATGGCCCGTAATTCCGACATGACTTTTTCCAGTACCGCGTCACTGAGCATCAGCGCGTCTCCGCCGGAAATAAGCACGTCACGGATGTGTTCATTATTTCTGATGTATTCAATTCCCCGCATGATCTGTTCCATGGGAACGTTCTGGTCATGCTGTCCCGCGAATCTTCTTCTGGTGCAGTGACGGCAGTACATGGAGCACTGGTCCGTAACCAGGAGCAGAACCCGGTCCGGATAACGGTGGGTCACGCCCGGAACGGGGCTGAACTCATCTTCAGCCAGGGGATCCGCGTCTTCATACGGCGCAAAATTCAATTCATTCGCAGTGGGAATCGCCTGTTTCCTGACAGGGTCGTAAGGATTGTCAAGATCAATCAGCGAAAGATAATAAGGGGTCACCGCCATTCTGAGCCGCCCCAGGGTCGCTTCGATCCCGTTGCGCTCTTCCTCGGTCAGTACAATGCCGTAGTCCTCAAGATCCTTTACGGTTGTGGCCCGGTGAATGACCTGCCAGCGCCAGTCATTCCAGTCCGACTCGGCGACGTCTGCAAACAGTCCGTTTCTTGTCTTCATTGTTTCCCCTCCAGATTACGTTAGGTTAAAAATAGTTACCACTATTATACAGGCGAATTTAAAAATAATCTACTGCTTTTTTATATAAAAAGCGGCCCCGGAACGGAGCCGCTCTTCTTATATTATAACTTTCAGACTTTCTAAACTTTTTAGCTGGTACCAGGCTGCGCCTGCGTTACAATACAGTCTGAATGCATTACCAGAGTCCGACCATCTTCCACCACATCGGGCCAATGCCCAGGAAGCAGATCAGGAACAGGATAGAGCAAATGAAACCAACTTTCCACCATTCCGGCTGGGTAATGTAACCGGAGCCGAAGTAAATGGGAGCCGGGCCGGTTGCGTAATGGGTTAAGCAACCCATGATACCGGTTTCAACGCCCAGCGCGATAGCGGAAAGCATCGGGGGAGCGCCTGCGGCCACTGCTACTGCCAGGAACGCGGCATATACCGCACTGACGTGTGCGGACAGGGATGCGAATGCGTAATGCACGTACATATTGATGAGACACAGGATGAGCAGGGTGGTCATGGGGTCAATCCCCTTCAGGCTGCCGGAGATACCCGTTGCGATCCATTTTACGAAACCCAGTTTTGCCAGGCCGGTGGCCAGACTCATCAGGCCGCCCATCCATACCAGCGTATCCCACGCGCCTTTTTCGGTGATGATATCATTCCATTCCAGCGCGCCGCGCACCAGCATGAAACCGATGCAGACCAGGGCGATCATGGTCGCGTTCAAACCGGTGAAGGAAGTGGTCGCCCACATGGCAAGCGCTGCCAGGAACGCAATCAGCACGGTGGTTTCCGCGCCGCTCATGGGACCCATCTTCTGCAGTTCGTCTTTGGCCAGCTGCGGAGCTTCCGGAGTCTGGGTCAGTTCCGGGGTAGCTAATTTATAAACCAGGTACGGGGTGATGATCAATGCGATAATGCCGGGGAGGATGGTGGCCAGCGCGTAAGTGCCCCAGGTGATATCCAGCCCGGTCACGTCTTTGGCCAGCTTCGCTACCAGCAGGTTCGGCGCTACGGAGGTCAGGAACAGGGACGAGGTGATGCAGTCGCATTCGAAAGTGGAGAGCATCAGGTAGTTGCCGATTTTCTTGCGGGTGCCGTCATCCGGTTCCGACTGGAATGCGGTGCAGAGAGACCGTACGATGGGGTACAGGATGCCGCCGCCACGGGCCGTATTGGACGGGGTCGCCGGCGAAACGATAAAGTCGGTGATAGCCAGGGAGTAACCGAGTTTCAATGAACTTGTAGCAATCTGTGACATGATAACATAAGCAATACGACGGCCCAGGCCGGTTTTGATGAAGCCTTTGGCAAACATGTATGCGCCAACGATCAGCCAGATGGTTGCATTACCGAAGCCGGACAGGGCTTCGGCCGGTTTCAGTACTTTCAGGAACCCGGTGAGACCTACCGCAATCAGCGCTACGCCGCCGATCGGAATGGGATGCAGGATAAAGCCGATGATCGTCGCCACAAAGATAGCGAACATATGCCAGGCTTCCGGCTTCAGGCCAGCCGGTACCGGCAGGAACCAGAGTACGATACCCACCAGAACGGTGAACATACCCTTTTGAAAGTTAGACTTTAACATGATAACTATCCCCCTTTAATTTCCAAAATCCTGAAAGGAAATGTACGGAGCGCCGTTACAATAAACGCTCTTTTGAATCCTTTGCATCTATTATAACTGTAAATACAATATTAGCAAAGACTATTTTGGTTTATTGTATGTTTTTTGTGTTTTGTAGTCAATTTTTGTATAGTTTTTACGGTTTTTACCTGAATTATAGTAATAATGATTTGTGCAGCGCCGGATATACATTACGCTTTTCCTGCTGTAAAAAAAATGCTGCCGGACGGTTTGCTCCGGCAACTCTACGTTTCCATAAATGGTTATTCCGGCAATATAGTGATTACTCCTCACCCTGCGGTTTCGTTTTCAGTTCCTCGAATTTGGCAGCCATGGTGGGATTGCCTTTTACTAATTTTTTTACCGTGATAGCCTGCAATTTGCTATCGGCCTGATTCATATGGGTCTTTGTCAGTTGCAAATCTTTCTTAATGTCTTCCAGCTTCTTAATGGTCTTGTCAATATCTTTAATAGCTGCATCGAAACTGTTATCTGCCAGCCTGCAGTCACGGTCAAATTTATCTTTGAACTCGTTCAGCTTTGCTTCGAAGTTCGTAATATCGATATTCTGGTTCCGGACCGTCACCAGTTCTTTCTGATACTTCAGTGAATTCCGCGCCGCGTTCCGCAGCAGGGTGATGATGGGGATAAAGAACTGGGGCCGCACCACGTACATCTTTTCATATTTATGTGACACGTCCACGATGCCATTGTTATACAGGTCGTTTTCCGGTTCCAGCAGTGTCACCAGAACGGCATATTCGCATTTCTTTTCCTTGCGGTCCTTGTCCAGCTCTTTGAAAAAGTCTTCGTTTTTGTGTTTGGTGGCAGTGGTGTCCATTTCATTTTTCATTTCGAACATGATGGAAATAAATTCCACGTCCTCTTCGGTTTCCCGGAAAATGAAATCTCCTTTGCTGCCCGTCTCGCTGACTTTATTGTCTTTTTCAAAGGTTGCGTTCTGAAAGCCGATGGCCCGGATCCTGTCAAATTCATTTTTGCAGAACACTTCCAGGCTTTCGCCGACCATCTTGGTAGACTGCTTTGCCTTAAAATCTTTCAGCTGCCCTATTTGCTCGTCTTTTAATTTCAGTTGCTGCTCATAGCTCGCTTTCAGCGTGTTCTGCGCCAGCTCCGCTTCTTTTTCCTTACTGTCTAACTGGCCCTTCAGTTTTTCAATCTCTGTTACTTTCTGGCTGAGCTCATTGGTTTTTTCAGACACAGCTTTCTGTACAGCCAGTTCCTGCTCTGTTTTATTCGCTTCAATCTGCGCATTCAGTTTCGCGATTTCCTTTTCTTTCTCAGCCACTGCATTTTTAACTGACAGCTCCTGTTCCGCAGATTTCGTTTCAATTTGAGCTTTCAGTGAAATAATCTCATTCTCTTTTTCTGCGACTTCTTCCTGCAGTTTTAACTTATATTCGCTTTCCTTGCTGCCAATCTGGCCCTGCAGTCTGGAAATCTCTGCTTCTTTCTGCGCCGCGATTTCATTCAGGGCAGTACTTTTTGCTTCTTCCGCTGCCTTAATCTGTGCAGCCAACACCGCGATTCTTGCTTCTTTCTCCGCAATTTTGCCCTGGGCTTCCGCATCGGCTTCTGTTTTGGCAAGCCTGACCGCGTTCTGCAGATTCTGCTCAAAAACCTGCTCCCGTTCGTGCAATGCCGCAACAAACTCCTGGTCGCGCAGCTGCGCCCGGATCGATTTGTATTCTTCTTCACTTATCGTAAATGTTTTATGACAATTCGGACAGGTTATTTCCGCCATTATGTTTCCTCCGGATCATTCCATTGATTTTTCAATTTCCGCGATCAAAGTTACATCCGCCGGCAGCCATTTTACGCTGTAGAGTTTGTCTTTCGTAAGCCACCGCGCGTCTTCCGCCTCTAACAGTTTCAATTCGCCTTCTACCACTTCGCACCAGAAGCAGTCCATGGACAAATGAAACGTGGGATAATCATATTCAACCGTTGTAATCAGGTTACCTACACGGATTTTCGCCGCCAGTTCTTCCCGGATTTCCCTCACAAGAGCCTGCTGCGGCGTTTCACCCGGTTCCACTTTGCCTCCCGGGAATTCCCACCGGCCTTTAAATTCCCCGTAGCCTCTGGCCGTGGCAAAGATTTTTTGTTTTTTATCCGGTGGGTCGCAGATTACCGCAGCCACAACTTTTATGGATTTCATGATACCGCTCCGGAAATGTTCCTTTCCCAATGCTAACTGAATAACGCTCTTCAGAACAGAAGATACTCTTTACTTTTTTATCGCCGCCAGTTGTGTTTTCGTGTGGGCTTTCACTTTCTCCACGCTGGCCATCTGCCGGATGATGTCTTTTGTGACTTTATCCAGAGTGGAATTCTCGCTGTAATTGGCCGGCATAATGAAGTCCACCCGCTTGTCCTGAATAAGGTTTTCCACCTTATCCCGCTTGCCCGACTGGTACACTGCGATGGAACAGCCCCCGTTCACTTTTACCAGCTTCATGCAGGGCACGTCCGTCAGTCCGTCGCCGATGTAGATCATGTTGCGGAAGGGAACGGGCCGGTCCTCCTCCGGTGTGTAACGGTTCAGATCGTCGTCGTTGGAAATGTCCAGCACGCCTTTGTTGATGCGGAACAGGAACTGGGTCTTGGTGGTATAGTTCACCACGTTCTTCGGCCAGCAGGCCACGCCGTTTTCGTCATAGAGAAATTCCCCGGCAAACACATCGTCAAATTCTTTGTAAATAGAGGATCCCTCAATAATTTCCCGCAGGCCGGAAGATATAATGTAGTGTTTGACGGTGACGCCCTGCTCTTTGCCAAATTGGTTAATACGGCAGAACCATTCCTTCACGCCGGGATACAGTTTCAGATCTTTGCCCAGGGCCACAAAATCGTTGCGGCGGATGGAAATCCTGTGAACGTGGGCCTCATCCAGCATGAGATACATGTAAGCCAGGATGCGGTCCATCTTTTTTTCTTCTGCCAGCTTAGACGCCTTTGTCCAGAATTCATCCGCGGACATGCCCAGGTTCGGAATAAATGTGTACGCCTGCATGTCCGTGGTGCACAGGGTCTTGTCGAAATCGTACATCATTGCGATTACCGGTTTTTTGGCTGCCATCGTCTAATCCCCTCTAATGTCTCTGAAATCTTTTTAATTCTTTTCCCACGTTCTTGCCAGCATGGCAAACTCTTCCAGGCTCAGTGTTTCCGCCCGGCGCCTGCCGTCGATACCGGCCCGGTCCAGCCAGGCTTTCACCTGTTCCCCATTCAGTCCGCCCATATTCTTCAGGCTGTTGTTCAGCATTTTCCGGCGCACGGAAAAAGCCGCCGCCACCACTTTGAAGAAAGTTTTTTCATCCGGAACGTCCACCGGAGACGTGCTTCTTCTTTTACATACCAGCACGGCGCTGTCCACCTTGGGCGCCGGTAAGAACGAGCCTGCCTTCACGATAAAGGCAATTTTCGGTTCCGTGTAATACTGTATTGCAACGGAAATAGCGCCGTACTCACGTCCGCCCGGTTCGGCGGTCATCCGTTCCGCCACTTCCTTCTGCACCATCACTACCAGCCGCTCCAACGGGAGCTTCTGCTCCAGCAGGTACATGATGATGGGAGTAGTAATGTAATAGGGAAGATTCGCGCAGACTTTGAATGTGTCGGATTGTTTTATTTCGGATTCTGCTTCTGCGACTTCACCTGCCGCGTCTGCCGTTTTCCGGTCTGCTTTCACTTCTGCAATGATTTCCGGAATATTGACTTTTAAAATATCGCCCTGCACGATGCGTACGTTTTTATAGGCTCCGACCGTTTCCTGCAGCACCGGGATCAGCCGTTTGTCCAATTCCACGGACACAACCGATGCGCCGGTCATTGCCAGCGCCTGGGTCAGGGTGCCGATGCCGGGACCGATTTCCAATACCGTGTCCTCCGGGGTCAGCTCCGCCGCTTTGGCAATCCGGTTGACCACCGATTCTTCTACTAAAAAATTCTGTCCCAGATTTTTATCTGCTTTTAAATGAAATGCCTGCAGGATACGTGCCGTTACTTCCCGCCTGGCAATGATGGGCTGAATATCTTCCATGCGTGTTTCGTTCCTATTCTTCTTTCACTTTTTCCAGCGCGCGTTCAAACTCTTCCCGGGTAACCCCGTAGGTGTTCAGCCGGCGCAGAAACGTTTTCGCGGTTCCGTAGCCAATACCTAATTCCGCCCCCAGCAGGTCCCGTTTACGGCTGGCCTCCGGGCTGCCGGACAATCCGTTGTCCCGCAGGTCTGCCACGTCAAACACCGGTTCCGGATTGTATTCGTGACGGTGCACCTTGCTCAGTGCCAGTAAAATCGCTTCCGGTTTTGCCTGCTCGATGCCTACGTCATCGGGGACCCGGGCGTCCTTTTTGGGTACAAATGCCTGCCCCGCATCGGGAAAACGTTCTGTCAGAAACTTGCGGATCCGTTCCCCGGACCCGTCCGGATCGGTCAGAATGATAATGCCCCGCTTCTTGTACGCTGCTTCAATCTGTTTTAACGTTTGCGGACGCAGGGCAAAACCGCCTGTCTCAATGGTATCACACTCCAGCGCGCGCTTTACGGCCACCGTGTCCATTTTTCCTTCTACTATGATGACTTCTTTTAACAAAATGAGCTCCTTGGGCAATGTTTACGGTTTATTCCAAAATATAAATCTCTACGTCCCGGCGTCCCCACTGGTAGCATTCATGCAGCGAGTCCATGAACAGGTCGATACGGGTACCCACAATCGCGCCGCCCGTATCTCCCGCTATGGCCATGCCGTAACCGGGGATATACAGCTTAGTGTAATACGGGATTACCCGGGGATCTACCGCAACGATGCCGCGTTTTGGATACAGTCCTACCGAAGTATGACCGGAGGCACCGCCGCCCCAGGTGTAGGCCGTTGCTTCCCCGTAAAGAACTTTCTTATATTTTACATATCCATTCGGCGTCAGGATAGACTGGGCCACGCCCTGCCGTACCACAGCGTTCACCGGTTCTGTCACACGCTTGCGGTCCAGCTCGATTTTCTGCTCGTGACCGGCACGGGTGATGTTTTCGAAAATAACCAGGTCCTTGCCTTTCACGCCTTCTTTTTCCACCTTTTTATCGCCAAAGGCCAGTTCCGGATCATCGATGAACTGGGTACCGAAAGGCACCTCCACCTCTTCCCGGGAAAGGAACGACTTCCGGGCCAGCACATGGATAACCATACCGTCGGTGATTTCTGTTTCCGGCGGCGGATAGACTGTGCGGCCGTCCATGTTGATCTTCGCGTCTTCCAATACGCCTGCAACCGTAGCCTGATGGGTCGTAAATTCTTTGGTCAGGCCAAAGTGATGCAGACGGATCGGTTTCTGTCTGGAAGCTTCCTGCGGCTGCGAAACTTCGGTTTTATTACCGGTTGTATTATCGGTCGCAGTTACACCGGCAACTGTTTCCGGTTTGGCTGCATTTTCTTTTGCCGTTTCCGGTGTTTCCGTTTTATCTTTTTCTGTTTCCTTAGGCTGAACCGTTACAGGCTGTTCTTCTTTAACATCTTTTACCACAGGTGTCACAGGTTTTTCTGCCGGATTTTCTACAGGCGGAGCCGTTACATTTTTCTCTGTTTCATCTTTTTCTATAACTTTTACGTCCGCAATGACCCTGTCACCGGACACAATTTCCACATTTTTAGCCTGGGGCTGGTCATTGTAAAATGCGTCCGCTGCCAGCTGTTGCTTAGCCGCTTCCGTCTGGCTGGGATCCAGATATACCTGTTGCTGAGGCATCACATATTTCTGCGGTGCCGGTGTTTCCTGTTTCTGTTCCGCAGCTACAGTATTCACCTGCTGCTGCGCGGTTTCTGTCGCCTTTTCTTCCTTTATCCCGGCTGCATTTTCTTCTGCAACTTCTTTTTTCTCTGCAGCGGCAACCGGCACATTGTTTTGGGGATTCGCGTTATAAAACGCGTCTGCTTCCAGCTGCTTTTTCGCTGCTTCCACCTGGCTGGGATCCAGATACACCTGTTCCTGGGGCATCACATATTTCTGAGGTGCCGCCGGTTCTTCTGCAAACCCGGTTACAGGCAGCATAAAAGCACTTACGGCAAATACAGCGCCTGTAAGTCCCTTCGCCAGCTTCAGCATTGTTCTGTTTTTATTTTCTTTCTTCTTATTCATATGTATTCCTCCAACAGCGTATTAATTTTATCATAAAAAGACAACCCGCGCAAACCTGCAGCCCTTGCCCCATGCCCTATTATGCGCACTGTCACACAATATATTGGGAAGGAACTGTAACACAACAACAAATGATTATATTTTTCACAGAAAGTTTTATAATTAGTAACCCTGCAAACACTGCCTGCGCTGCGGACAGTGTCCGGGCCAAGACAAAATTAAAAGGACTGCAGCAATGTGCTGCAGCCCTCATTTTTTGAAACGCCTTATAAAACTTTTGCCTGTCCGGCATTACGGAATTAACTCACACGAAATAATCCGGGCAAATCATCAATAGATTAGAAGGAAATCTTGTCAACGAAAGTAGGTTTGCCGTCTTTTACTTCGATGATCAAAGCGGGAACGATCGGGTTGTGTTTTTCATCAAAGCTCAGCTTGCCGCCGGCAACCGGCAGGTCTTTCGTCTTGGCCATGATCCTTCTGGTATTTTTCTTTGAAGGCTTTGATGAACTTCTGGGTGGAAGGATCGGTATCATCCGCACTGTAGGCGCTGCTGTAATAGGTCTTGTTCAGCGCGGCTTTGCCGGCGATTTCGATCAGCTTCGGGCTGTCCCAGCCGTCGCCGCCCATCATGGGAACTTCCAGGCCGATTTCACGGGCCTGTTTTACGATCTTGCCGACTTCTTCATAGTAACCGGGTACGTAGATCGCTTCCGGATTGGTTGCTTTGATCTTGGTCAGGCCGGCTTTGAAGTCCATGTCTTTTGCCAGATACGCTTCTTCCGCAACGATCTTGCCTTTGAAGTTCTGTTTAAACGCGTCAGCCAGGCCCTTGGAATAATCGCTGGAGTTGTCGCGGTAGATCGCAACGCTCTTAACTTTCAGCTTGTCCTGGGCGAAGGCTGCCATTACTTTGCCCTGGAACGGGTCGATGAAGCAGGCGCGGAAAATGAACTGACGTACTTTGCCTGCCTTGGCGTCAAACGTAATGGCATCCGCAGTAGCAGTCGGCGCTACGGAAGGAAGTTTATTAGCTGTAACGATTGGTTCAGCAGCCATGGTGCAGCCGCTGGTAGCCGGTCCTACGAAGCCGATCAGTTTATTCTGGGTAACCAGTTTCGTAGCCGCGTTGCCGGATTCAGAAGGCTCCGACTTGTTATCGGCTTCTACGATACGCAGTTTTTTGCCGTTTACGCCGCCGGCTTTGTTGATTTCATCAACAGCCATTTTGCAGCCGGACAGTGCGGACTGGCCATAGCTTGCTACGTTGCCGGTCAACTCATAGTTAGCGCCGATCAGGGCTTCCGCCCCTTTGTTATCCGCCGCTTTTTTGTCGCCGCCGCCACCGCCGCAGCCTGCAGTCATCGCCGCCAACAGAATACCTGCTACTAATACGCCGGACATTTTTTTCGTGAA
The DNA here is from genome assembly GCA_902801365.1 of uncultured Succiniclasticum sp. Taxonomy (GTDB): domain Bacteria; phylum Bacillota; class Negativicutes; order Acidaminococcales; family Acidaminococcaceae; genus Succiniclasticum. Next base: position 3,982 of record CADCHY010000031.1, on the reverse strand, counting down.
TTTCATAATTTCCCCTCCTTGCCCTTTTATAGCTACAATTCGCTTTTCGTCCTATCCTGCTGTACATTTGCAAAGGATTTACTTTTATTTTTGTAACTATTTGCTTGAAATTATATTAATTACAAAAAATAGTGTCAATGTTTTTTCGTGTTTTGTGTATACAACGGAGATTTGCAGTTAAAAAAGTAACATTTTTATCAATTTTTATACAAAAACCAGTCTGCTAAATAAAAAACAGTTCCCCCTGCAGAAGCCGCGTTGTTTCTTCACTGTTTCTGTAAAGGGAACCGTAACGTTACCTGTGAAATGAGTTATTCTTTCATAAAATTACATACTTTATCAATCTGTTCTTTCATCGTTCCGTCAAATTTATTCTCAAAAAACGCTCCGCCAATGGTAAAGGCCCAGGGCGAGACAGCTTTTATCTCCTGTAACCGTTCATAACTGTTTACGCTGCCGGCAATGCAAACTGGAACTTCCATGTTTTTAACAAATTCCCGGTTAAGAAAGGCGGCGTCGCCTGTATATCTGTATCCCAGCAGGTCAATACCGTAAACGCCCTTTGCAATATAGGCATTGGCTTCATTTATCATCTCTTCCAGGCTGCCTTCCAACACGGAGGGACGGCCGGTAATTTTGCCGACAAAGGGTAAATAGTTAAGATGGTTTACCCTGCAAAAATCATTCACGGAATCAAAAAATGTGGTGCCCATAAGAAAATCACAATTGCATGCAACCGCTTTCCGGGCGCCTTCCAGGCATTCTTTTTCACTATAAGAAACCACTTCCAGAAACGTGGTTTTCCCGCAGTCCTTCATATACGCAAATAATTTTTGCATTTGCTCCAGAGGCAGGGGCTCTTCTTTGAATCCCCAGAATTTTGCTTTGGATGTTTTACACTGGTCGAAGATTTCATAGGCGTCAGTAACAGTGAGGTCATTATGAGTAAGCATGACAATCAGTTCCGGTGCGTTTCCCATAATTAAATCCTTTCTTCCACTACCTGTCCATAATCAGATCTTTCGGGATCAGGTCGTAATCATACATAACTTCAGAATGATTATTTAAAATGAGTTCTTTATTGAGCACTTCACCCGTTGAACGGTCCGTAACTTCCCTGTAAATCTTAGAGACCCTGAAATACTTTTCGTTTTCTTTTTGAAAATGATGGTCTTCCTCCACAAGGGAATATTTCCAGGGAAATTCTTTTTCACTCCGTAACTCGGCATGTAATTTTTCATCATCACACCAGACATGAAGCTGGATATTCTGGTCCGTGTTGTTTTTGAAACGGTAATCAATGTAATTATAGCTGATGGAAGTGCCCGTACTAAAGGGCACCCTTTTGCCTTCTTCCGGAGCCAGCGCATCGGAATGATGATGGAATTCAACTACTTCCAGGGGACTGTGCAGAATCATGTAATGTATGGTATTCCCCAGATTGCAAAGGCCTCCGCCCAGCCCGGGAATCAACTTATTATGGATGATGACGCGTCCGTCTTTGTACCCTTTTGCCTTGGTAGTTTTGCCAACCGTATGCCAAAACGAAAATATTTCATCAGGATAAATCATAATACCGTCAATTTTCCGGCAGGCTAACCGGATGTTGACCGCCTTGTTTTCCTGAAGCCGCAAGTCAACGCCTTTGCCTCTTTTTATTAAATTGCAGCTGTAACTGGCAACCACGTTAGGCAGCAATGTATCATTGATTGTTTTGGCAAACTTTTCCTTGCTTAACAAATCCCTGATATGCCGCTTGCAAATTTCTTTTTTCAAAGAAATTTCATAACAAACGGGATGGATTTCACAAAAAAGCATCTTCAAACAGCCTCCGTCTTCTGAATATCTCCCAGTCTGTGCTGATAAAATTTCGTTATTCTGTAAAGTTTAAGAATTATTTTTTCCAAATTCCGTCTGATTCCGATTTTCTTCTCTTCCTCAGCCGTCACATAATGAACAAGTATATTGGCGATTCCGCATTTATTGGCGCCGTAAATATCGATAAAAATCTGGTCTCCGATGTAAACCGTTTCCTCTTTTTGTATTTCCATCATTTCTACCGCTTTCAAAAAACCTTCCGGTTCCGGTTTATTGGCATCGCACAGGTAGAGGGTATCGATATTTTTAGTAAAACGCCTGACTCTTTCCTCACTGTTATTCGTTAACAAAAGTGTTTTTAAACCCAGTTCATGAACCGTTTTAAACAGTGCATCGATCTCTTTTGTGGAATCGGCCCCATGGGGAACCAGCGTCATATCGATATCGAATATGATTCCTTTATAGCCTTTTTGCACTAATTTTTGATAATCGATTGAAAACACACTGTCAACATATTCATAAGGAAACAGCAGCCAGAACATTAACGTAAAGACCTTTCTCTAAAAAATACCCCGGCTCAAGCGCGCAAGTATCCTTTGGACACTTACGCCACTTTGTAAACGGGGCATTGGTCCGTTCCGCATAAACGGATACTTTATGAATAATTATAATTGCTCACAATACGGTTCGTTTTAATTTCGACGAACATATCTCATTTTAAAAATGTCGCCACATCATGGAGACTCTTCCGGGTCCGGGCTTTCGGCGCTTCGTCCGCGTAACCGAAAGCAAGGGCTGCCACCAGCATGCCGTGCCCCGGATTTTTCTTGTCCAGCCATTCGGAAATTTCCGGATAGGCAAAGAAGACATCACAGATCCACAGGCTGCCGATGCCCAGTTCCTGCGCAGCCAGCAGCATATTTTCAACAGCTGCCGCCACGGACTGCACATTGCAGATTTCCGCAACCCGTTCATCTACGGATAAATTTTTAGCGAAATCTGTCCCGGTACCAAGTTCATTGGATACCATCACCACCACCGGTGCTTCCCGCATCACATTCACGCTGTTAAAAGCACCGTTGATAAATCTCATGCTTTCCGGCAAAAACGGTTCGTGGGCTTTTACTTCCAGATTCAGGCCCCGTTCCATGACCCGCGCCAGTTCTTCTTTGGCATCGCCCCGTACCACCGTAAAATGCCAGGGCTGCCGGTTTTTGGAAGAAGGAGCCGCAATGCCCGCTTCCAGAATCGTGTGCAGATCCATTTCAGATATGGAATCTGACTTAAATTTCCGGATACTGCGACGCTCTTTGATTGCTTTCAATACAGATGCTGAAACCTTCTTTTCGCCATCCTCCATGGTCTCATCCCTCTTTTGTGTTTTTTCAATAACTATAGCTGTTGCAAAATCTTTTTACGCACGAAACATTTTGTTAAACAACGTGCGGGCATTCTTCGTGGTCTGCTCCGCAATATGCTCAAAACCTGTGCCCCGGACCAGGGCCGCGTTTTTGGCAACAAATTCTGTAAGGCTGGGGTCGTTGCGCCGTCCCCGGAAAGGCTCCGGAGCCAGATAGGGACAATCCGTCTCCAGGACAAACAATTCTTCCGGACAGGCTGCCAGCACTTCCCGCACCTTCTTGTTATTTTTATAGGTAGATGTTCCGCCAAAGCCTAAATAGTAACCGCGTTTCCACAGCTCCTTCGCCATTTCCAGGGAACCGGAATAGCAGTGGAACACTACCTTCAGTTCTTTGGGGACTTCATTCTGGAAAAAGTTCAGGCAGTCGCCGTGGGCTTCCCGGTTATGGATCACTACCGGCAGGTCCAGCTGGTACGCCAGGTCGCACTGCTGTTTTAAACGTAGCAGCTGCACTTCCTTCGGCTCGTTTTCTTTCCAATAATAATCCAGGCCGATTTCCCCGATGGCTACCACTTTTGCATGCTCCCGGGCCAGCTGTTCCAGTCCGGCAATGTAGCTTTCATCTTTAATGCCGGCCAGATCTTCCGGGTGCCAGCCCACCGCGGCATACACAAAATCATACTGCTCCGCCATTTTCACAGAAGCAACAGACGATTCATACGTGGTGCCCTGGGTGATGACCGCTTCCATATCATTGGTAAGTCGCGCCATTACATCGGCGCGGTCTGCGTCAAAACGGTT
>CADCHY010000030.1 GCA_902801365.1 uncultured Succiniclasticum sp. | reverse complement strand
CGTCAACGAAATGCCGCTGTAGGTAACGGTCTTGTCCGTTCCCACATTCTTGTCCGCGAACGCGCCGGTAATTCCTGTTGCAAAGTCTACGTCATCACCACTTACCACATCATTCAGCCGCTTCCCGTTTTCTGTGGCAGCAACACTGCCGTCATAGACTCTGCTGATATCACTGAACGTTGCGGTAATCGCTTTCGGCGTAATCGTACCTGTTCCCTTAACTGTCAGGATATAGTTGTCTGCATTTGTTCCGCCCAGCGTGCTATCAGCAATTGTATATGTCACAGCCTTATCGTCGCCAACATTCTTATCCGCATAAAGGCCGCCGGTAACACTGCCATCAGCTAACGTAACTACATCATTACCAATTATATCCGACGATTTTAAACCTATGGCAGATGCCGTTGCGCTTGTTGTTCCGTCATACACTTTGGTATTGTCTAACCTTAGTTTTTTCGGCTGAATCACCAGTTTTGTATCTACAATGTTGTAACCCTGCTGACTATCCGAATAAAACTTCTTTGTTTCGTCATACACACCGGCGTTGGTTCCTTTTGCCGAGTACGCCGCGTTGTCAAGCTCAATAACATGACTGTTGCCGGTCACCAGCGTCTGATCAAAAGCCCACTCTGTTCCGTCATACTCTTTCTCCGTCACCAGAGACTTTGTCTTCAGAAACGCTGTCAATAACGGCGTGGTTTTTCCTTCGTATATACGCCATGTCGCATTTTTGCTGCCGTCCGCAGTAATATCCCAGCCTGCGCCTTCACTGTCAAACGTAGCAAATTGCTTCATCATATTTGTGTTGGTTAGCGTTTGCCTGGTACCATCGCTTTTATATAACTCGTTCATGTTATTGTTCCGAACTTTCCCGGAAAAATAAGCATTTTTTATACTTCCACCGGTAACCCCAATTACGCCAAATATACTATCAGGATTGCTATAAGAACTGGTTACTGTCCCTGTAGCATACGCATTTTCAGTAAGTCCTCTGACATTTTGCCAACCCGCAACACCGCCTGTCCCGGTCCTCCCGCCCTTAACGGACCCGGAAAAATAAACATTGCGAATAATGCCGCCGGGTTTATTGGCGCCTACAATACCGCCAACGGCACTTGCGCCGGAATTAGTAATATTTACGTTACCGTTAATTACTCCCAGATTTTCTACGACGCCGGCATTGCTTCCTATAATACCAATATCGGTTAATCTGTTTGAATTTTGGGTAATCGCGGTGTTATCAATATAAATATCCCTTATTACATGATACAGACCGTCCAAATTCCCCTTGAACATTCCCTCCCTGTAGTCAGTCCAACCGCCCAAACTACCAATGGGAATAAACTGTCCTATAATATATCCACCGTTATCATTTTTAAATTCGATGTCGTTCGCCAGCATGTAATTACCCAACAGATTGTTTTTCATATTCTGCAGTTCATAGGCGTTGCGGACAAGCATGTACTTTTCCGGCGTAACTGCAGTCGTGTTATCAGTTTTTTTGAAATCCCAATTTGCCAGTTCCGGCTCACTGACGGTTTTGTATTCTGTGTCGTTGACAGCTGCAGCCTCCTCACCGTTGGAAAACCCTACATGCACTTCGCCGTCGGCGCGCACTTTAATTCCGCCTGTTGCAGTAACATCAGCATAATTTTTAAACGAAACATTATTGCCTTCCACAGTAATACCGGCTGCCTTCAGCGTACCACGGTTGATAATATTCCCGGTCGCTGAAACCGGTTGTGTCGCAAGCGGGTTGGTACCATCTGTTTCAAAAGCATTCAGCGCCGTGCTGTCAAGCGTTCTTGACGAAACATACAGATTGCCTACATCTACCTGAGCAGTAGAACCGAACAACACTCCATTGGGGTTAATCAGATAAATAGCGCCGCCGCCGGTTAACGTGCCATCAATGTCAGAACGGCCGTGCCCCGTAACATAATTCAGATAATTCTTGTCGTCGAACTGTACAGTTCCATTTTCTCCGATGGAAAAATCAATCCATTTCAGCGTATTGTACAGTTTCGTACTGTCAATCGACAATACGTTTTCCACGCTTTTATCAATGGTAACATTCACAGAAGCGCCCCGGAAATCCAGCGCCGGCAGTACCGCCAGTTTCGGTTTTACGGTAAACGCTGTTGCATTGGACGCAGCATTCTGGAATGTGTAATTCGAACCGTAATCGCCGCTTTCAGCACCATTCAGCGTACCTACTATGCGATAGCTTCCAACCACAGGTGTCGTCATCGGATTGGCAAGCGAAAAGCCTAATGTATCATTGTTAGCAAGACCTTCGCCTGCAATAAACCCGATAATACTTCCGGTAAAAGAAGACGGCATTGCATCATTTTCATGTATGGTAACTTTGTCTGCTACCAGTTCCAGTGCCTTACGCGTGATAGTACCCGAAACGGTTATTGAATCATTAATCGTATAGTTATGCGCTTTATCGCCGGTTAAGGAAATGCCATTGAACGTTACGTTCCCGGTTCCGGCATTTTTACTTGCATACGCTGCAGAATTCGTAGTTAAAACCAAATCGCTTTCATCTCTCTCAACCACGCCGGGAAGCCCGTCCGTGCCAAGCAGATCACTGAGATGCAGCGTGGCAGTATCCGTTCCATCGTACACCTTACTCACACTGCTCGCTGTCAGTACTTTCGGTGTAATGCTGTTGTTTGTCGTACTTATCCCACTGACTGTTATAGTGTAATTTCCCGCCGCACTGCCTGAAAGTGTCAGTCCTGAATAATCCACCTTCTTTCCTGTTCCCGCGTCCGCAGGATTAACAGAAGCATCATCGCTGATGTAAGTAGCGGTTACGCCAGAAGATATACTAATTGAGTCCGTATCACTATTAACCAAGCCGATAAGTTGTTCTTTCGTTATTGTTGCATCTTCAGTTCCGTCGTATTCCTTTGTAATATTGCCTACCGTGAGCTCCTTACGGAATATCTTTCCACTACCTGTCATGCCACCTTCCGGAACCGTAACTGTGTAGTTGCTTGCTGTTGTACCGGTCGGGGTTAATTCGCTGTAATTTACGGTCTGGCTATTTACGTCGTCTGCACTTGCAGTCGAGTATGTTGCCTTGCCTGTTACACTTATGGTCTCTCCGGCAACTACGCCGTCCACTCCGCTCGCCGTCCGGCTCTCCACTGCATTTCCATCACTGTCCCTGTCTTCTTGAGTTCCGTCATAGGTCTTGCTGATTTCTGCAAAGGTTACCGTTAATTTTTTGGGATCAATCGTGCTCGTTGTGTTCTGAGCCGTTTCAGCGATGCTATAGTTCCCTGCATCTGTTCCGGTCAACGCAATCCCACTGTAATTTACGGTTTTGTTTCCTGTGCCAGCGTTTTTATCTGCATACTCTGCTGTGATCCCGGCCGTATCCAGCGTTACAGTATCGCCTGAAATAATCCCACCTGAAAGAGTTCCTTCGCCTGCCGTTGCAGATGTGGTTCCATCATATGTCTTGCTGATATCCCCAAACGTTACTGTCAGTTCCTTTGCTGTTATATTACCCGTTCCTGCTGCCGATATGATGTAGTTCCCTGCAGCCGCACCAGTCAGCGCATCGTCATCATCAGCAATTGTGTAAGTTATTGCCTTATCGGTGCCAACGTTTTTATCCGAATATACACCGATTACCTTGCTATTGACTAACTCCACTGCATCACTGCCAATAATTTCGGCAGTATTAAGATTTAACGTTGAAGTATTTACATCTGTTTCACCATCATATGTTTTGCTCGCATTGACCAGACTCACCCTCTTCGGCTGAATGATCAGTTTCGTATCAACAAGGTCATAACCCTGTTGATCAGAATAAAGTACTTTTCCTCCAATCAGTCCTTCATGCTTTCCTGCGTCTGTTACCGACGCATAGTCTCCTACATCTGTTGGAATAATATGACTGTCACCCGTTACCAGATTCTCATCAAATGGCTGTTCAGAACCGTTATACTCCGTTTCGGTAATCACATCTTTTGTCTTTAAGAAAGCAGTCAGCAGTGGTGTAGTCTGCCCTTCGTAAATGCGCCAGGTTGTTCTTGTATCTTCCCTACCAGTAGAAGAAATACTCCAGTTTGTAAAAGTATTCTTTGCTTTTAAATTCGGGGATGAATCCGTATGCTCAACACCCTCTGCATCAAAATACCCATTGCTAAAATACGAATTATAGAATTTATCATAACTACGACCATAAATTTCACCAGTATTAGTGGAACCTGAAACAGCACCAGTATTATATGTGTTCCTATGTTCACCATACTCAGTGGTACCTCCCAAAGCATGGACTCCTCCTGCAATGCCTCCAACATATTGGACGCCTGTAACTGAACCTTCGTTGTAAGCGTCTTCAATTGACCACTTATTATTATTAGCATTGGTATAAACAAACTCACCTACAATCCCCCCCACATACAACCTGCCTTCGGAACCAATGTTACCTATATTGTAAACTTCGTGAATGTTTGTATGTTGAGCGCGCCCTACAATACCACCAATCCGATCATCACCAGAATGATGGGTTACGGTATCTATATTACCAGTATTGTAAGCTTTTTCAATTCTTCCTGAACCTGAATAGCCAACAATGCCACCAACATTATATTGCCCTTTAACCGTACCTGTATGGTACACGTTTCGGATTGTTCCTCCATTCCCATTCCAACCAACAATACCCCCGACACCATTCTTGTTAACATTTATATTAGTATTTTCCACTCCAACATTTTCAATCGTGCCACTATTATAACCAAATAAGCCTATTCCTTCATCTACTCTATTTTCGCCCGTGAAAAATGACAAAGTTTCATCGGTAATCTTTAAATTTTTAATTTTATAATTCAGCCCATCAAACTTTCCTTGGAATTTATAGGACGTATTGGACAAAGCATATTCGTTATCAACACGTACGTACCCTATCGGTTTAAAGTGAGATGAATTCGCTGTGAAAGATCCATCATTAAAATCAATATCATTGGCCAGCATGTAATTACCGGCAAGTGTATCATCATCATTGCCAATAGCCTGCAATTCATTAGGTGTGCTGACAAGCTTATACATATACGTTTTGCTCGTACCGTTCATAGAATAACCCGGCATTACTCCATCTGAAGAACCGATATGAATTTCCCCCGTGCTGTTGGCTGTCAATGTTACAGAGCTATCATTATGTGCCGTACCGCCGGTAATGGTGCCATCGGTCAGTGTGCCGCCCTTTGTCACATCTGCCACATTTTTAAAAGAAATATTATTACCTTCTACGGTGATATTAGTTGCGTTCAGCTTGCCAAGGTTCACTACATCACCTTTGATGTCACCAGCTGTCAACGGATTATTGCCGCCTTCAAACGCACTAAACTGAGCGGCGCCCAACTCACGCGTGGAAACATACAGGCTGCCTACATCCACCCGTGCATTGTCTCCAAACAAAACGCCATTAGGATTGACAATATAAATTTTACCGGCACCCGTCAATGTTCCATCAATCTCCGAACGACCATGACCGGTTACATAGTTCAGGTAATTATGCGCATCTGTAAAATTAACTGCCCCGCCCTTGCCGATGGAAAAGTCAATCCATTTCAGCACGTTGTTTGTTTTCGTACTGGTGATATTCATTGTGTTGGCCGTTGTCTTATCGTCAATCGTAACAAAAGCAGATGCTCCTTTATAATCCAGCGTCGGCATCACCGGCGCAGCCAATGCAACGCACACCGGCAGTAATACGGAACACACGCCTGCCAGCAGCGTTGCCCCCACTGCTGCAGAAATCGCCACCCCCGCATGCCCGCGGTTCGCTTTGGCGCCGCAGTTCACACTGGTGCAGCTCTTGCCGTTGCGTTTGGCAATTTCACTCACCGCCACGTAGCAGTTTCTCACTTTGCTCCAGATCACTTTGTAAATCTTATTCATGGTGGCTTCTCCTTTGCAGTACAATGATTCTGATAACCCTGTAGTGTATTGGCTTCCCTTTTATATATATTTATTATAACTTTTGTAATACTGTTTTTTAATATACTTTTTCAAATTGGCACTGCCAATTTCGCTTTTAAAAATGTCATTTTTGTCATTTTTTATTGTTTTGTGAATCCTAAGTATGATACACTTACAATGAAGCATTTCATTCTTTCCAAGATAAGCGTCCAGGCTTTTACCGGTTAACCGGAGTTGTGAAAGTATCCGCAGAACAAGAAAGGTATCACTTATGAAACGGATCATTGGCGATAAACTGAATTTCCTGATGCAGCTGACCCATACGAAAAATACCCGGCTGGGCAAAGAGGTTTCCTTTGATGCTTCTTATATCAGCCGCATCCGTACCGGCGCCCGGGGCGTGCCGAAGCACCGCGACTTTATATACCCTGCTTCGGCTTTTTTCGCGCAGGTTATCCGGACAAAAGCGCAGAAAGAAGCCTTAGCGGAAGCCATATGCCCCGGCAAACGCTGGCCGGAAGATATCAACGCCGCCATCACGCTCATTGCGGAATGGCTGAAGGATGAACCCGGTTTCGATGCTTTAACCAATAAATATGACCGCAACAGGTTTTCCTTTCAGCCTTCTGAAAGCTTGGCGTCCCCCTCTAAGGAAAAAAAGACCGAATTCTATTACGGCAACGCAGGAAAACGGGAATGCGCGATTCAGTTTCTTACGGAACTGGCTGAGCTTGACAAGCCGGCAAAGTTACTGCTCCATTCGGAAGAGGACATGCTGTGGCTGTATGAAAATCCGGATTTTGTAAAAAACTGGTCCATCCTGCTCAAAACGATCCTGCAGAAAGGCGGCCGCATCGTCATCGTCCATACCGTGCGCCGGTCCCTGGGCGAAATGCTGGAAGCAGTCGCCAAGTGGTCGCCGCTGTATGCCACCGGTCATATCGAACCGTATTACTGCCCCAGGCTGCGGGACAACATTTTCAAACGCACGGTATTCATCGGCAGTGGAAACGTTGCCATCCTCGGCCATACTACCGGTGAAGCCGGCAAAAACCGTCTCAATATATTGGTGCACGATAAACGGGCTGTGGATGCGCTGGAAAAGGAATTCCACGATTTTCTCTCCCTTTGCCGCCCGCTTATGAAGATTTATAATTCTTCCAACTTCGCGAAAATCGGAAATGCTCTTTCCCGGTTCCCGGCTGCCGGCAGCAGGACGATACAGTTTCACGTCACGCCTTCCTGGCTTACCATGCCGGAAGCCGTGGGCAAAAGCCTGTCCCTGCGCCCCGGATGTGAATTGTTTTACGAATATGTACGTAATTACCGGGATATTCTGTTCCTGCGAAAGGATAAAACGGAAAGCCCGGTCACCGATATCTTCTCCCTTCCCGATATCGATGCAGTAGTTGGCGGTTTTGTACCGGTTCCCCTCGCGGATCTGTTCGGTTCACCTGCGCTCTGTTATACGGCAAACGAATTTCATATGCATCTGGCGGCTGCCCTGCGCCGGTTCAAAACTACCGATGATTATCATATCGTTCTGCTTTCGCCTGACAGCATAAATCCTGCATCCGGGACACTGTCCCCCCGGGCCTTTTCCGTCATCGCCAATGAAACGGCCGGCGTGATCCTCTACCGGTCCTCGGTTCCGTCCACACTCTTTTTCACAAAGGAACAGGATATGACGGTTTCTTTCTGTGAGTATCTGGAACGCATTGAAAAGGACGCCGCTCCTAGACAGGATACTATTGAAACGATTCAACAGTACCTGGATAAACTGGAAGAAGCAATAAAGCGGAACACTGCTGCTAAATAAGCAGGATATCAGATTATCGTAATATTAAACAAAACACAAAACAGCGACTGTGCATCTGTACAGTCGCTGTTGTTATTATTTCGGTCGCTTTTTCCTTTAACGCAATCTGTTTTTTAGAAAGAGTCCGCGAAGAATTATGGAGACAGTCTCAAATATATGGTATAATAAATTATTAATGATTATGTGATCTGATTCATACAAAACGAACCTGATTATAAATTGCTAAGGAGAATAATAATGCTTCTCAATATTTGTAATTCCAAGACAAAAAAAGTTCTGGCTGCCGCCGTCTTCGCTTCCCTGTTGCAGGGAGTTGTGATTGCGACTCCCGTTTTTGCTGAAGCTGTCGCAACCAGTGAAACAACAGCTTCACAGGAAACATCTACATCGGAAGCAACGGTAACGCAGGTACCCAAGCAAAGCAAAGCCAAAGCGGCAGATAATACGGTTGCACTGCCAGACACGACCGAACAGAATGAGATTGACCATTCTGCCGAATTCAAACCGGTTCAGAATGAATTTCTGAAAGAGGGGGAAGGCATTCCCGGCAGTGAGGTTCCTTATCAGAATGAAAGATCCCTCTCAAACGAAGAGTGGAAAACCATAGACAGCCTGGAAAAAGATATCCGGATACTTCAGCGGGAACGCGAGGAGTTTTTCAAAATCCGCGCAAAGGAAAAAGAAGAAAAATCGAAAGCTTTTACCAATGCGTTTAAAAACCGGCAGGAATACAGTATCGTTTTTAATCCGGATGATTATTCAACAAAAACAATGGATGCCAACGGCGAACCTGTAACTTTCCGCGCTTACGAGCATCTTGTGTATGTTAAAAAGCCTTACGATCCGGAAAGCCAGATGCTGAGCATTTATATTCCGGAAGCTTATTTAAAAGGCGGAACCATCAATGGGTTTACCGCAGAAACCGCGCCCATCTTTATGCCCAACGGCGTAGGCGGTTATATGCCGGGACAAATCGAGGAACCCCGGGAGGAATCCCGTCACGGCGGAGCCAACGCTGCTTTATATGCGTTGAGCAACGGATATGTTGTTGTATCTCCTGCCATCCGGGGCCGGTCCCTGAAACATGAAAACGGCTATGAAACCGGCAAAGCGCCTGCACTGATTGTCGATTACAAAGCCGCCGTACGTTTTGTACGATTCAACCGCAAGGCCGGGCGCATCCCCGCCGGTGATACGGAAAAGATTATTTCCAGCGGTACCAGTGCGGGGGGCGCATTGTCTGCCCTGTTAGGGGCTACGGGAAACGCAAAAGATTATGTTCCCTATCTTAAAGAAGCAGGCGCTGCCAAAGAGCGGGACGATATTTTCGCTTCCATGGCCTACTGCCCCATCACCAATCTGGAAAACGCGGATATGGCGTACGAGTGGATGTTCCATAACGCAAATGAATATTATAACGCCGGCCCGGCCAGAAGAGTGCCGCCCGCGGCCAACAGTGCTTCGCCCGTTGGCGCAGTACAGGACCGTCCGGCCAACGCACCGGTGGAAGCTGCCAAAGGTACTGCCATTACGCCGGAACAAAAAGAAATTTCTGCAGAATTAAAAGAAAAATTTACAGAATATCTGAATGATCTGAATTTACGCGATTCACTCGGCAACCGCCTGAACCTGGCCCCGGACGGATACGGTCTTTTCCGGGAATACATTGAGTCCCTCTATCTGGAAGCAGCCCAGAATGCCATCGACACCGGGGAAGATGTCAGCAAAACGTCCTGGCTTACCGTCAGCGACGGAACTGCGGTCCATATGGATTTTGACAAATACGTTGCCACGGTAAAGCGGCTGAAAGGCGTTCCCGCATTCGATGCCTTTGATATGACATCAGGCGAGAATAACGAGTTCGGCACCTATGACATTCCGAATAAACATTTTACACGCTATGCGCTGGAACACAGCCAGCTTGTTACAGTTCCGAAAGAAGAAGAAGAAAAAGAGATTGCGGAAGAAAAGGCCCGTCAGTACAACCTGGCATCTCCTGTTGAAAAGCGGCAGCTGCGGAAAGCCAACCTGGAAGAACAAATGGAAAAGGATAAACTGGACCTTTCCCAATACATGGCAAACGGACGGGTTATTAAAATGATGAACCCCATGCGTTACATCGGAAATCCTGATGTGCAAACAGCGCCCCACTGGCGTATCCGTCACGGTGCGCTGGACAGGGATACGGCCCTGGCTATTCCGGCTATGCTGGCCGTAAAGCTGAAAAACAATGATAAGGCGGTTGACTTCAAGGTGGCCTGGGGTTACGGCCACGCCGGCGATTACGATCTGCCGGAGCTGTTCGCCTGGACAGACCGCATCTGCAAGATCAAAGACAAGGCGGACGCGATTTTAAAAGAAGAGCAGAAGAAAGCAAAAGCAAAGGCAGAATCAAAAGAACAGGAATAAGAAAAAGAACAGGCATAAGCAAAACGTAGGAACCGATTGCGTTATTCCATGAGACGAAATGAGACGCCCGTGGCTTCGACTGTTTGAGGTGCGAAGCACCGAGTTTCGAAGCCACGGGCGAATGAGTCCATGGAATAGCAATCGGTTCCGTTTTTGCGTTGCCCGTTCTTTTTAATTTATCATTTTCTTTTGTTTTGAGTTACGTCAAAAGCGAATTCATTCTGCGTCTTTCTTCATCGCCGGCGGGGTAATGGGTTCCTTATCAATGACCCGTACAACCAGCAGCGTAATGGTGCAGATGATCCATTCAAAGTAAATGGGATGCGGCAGGATCCGCACCGCGGGGAACATCTGCCAGGCTAACAGGCCCAGCAGTCCTACCAAAGTCGTGTAGAAAGCGGTATTACGACGGCAAAGATCCGGCGCGAACATGGTAGTCAGGAACACCAGGGTAAACGCTGTCGTCAGGCTCAGGCCCGTAAGCATCATCTTCACGATGCCTACGGCGTTGAAGGCCATCCACAGGGTTACCAGTCCTACCGCAAAGATGATGAAACGGCTGGCTTTCATGTAATTATCCGGGGTAATGTCCGGATTGAAGAAACGCTTGTAAATATCCTGGGCAATCAGGGTACCGGCCCCCAGCAAAATAGTGCAGGCCGTGGAAACGTCCGCCGCCCACAGGGCCGCCAGGGTAATGCCGGAAGAGAACGGATCCAGGCTCATGATGATCTGGGGTAGTGCCAGCGTAGGATTGATGCCCGGATACTGGGCTTTGGCCGCCATACCTAATACAGCGGAAAAGAAGCCGATGGGGAAAATGATCAGACCGCCCAGGATAAACCCGTTCCGGGCCGCGCTTTCCGATTTGGAACTGGTAGCAATCTGTACCGGCGCGCCGGTCACGGTCTGGGTCATCATGACGATAATCCAGCCCATCAGCATGGCCATAGTCAGACCGCCGAAAGGATCCGCCCAGTCAAAAGGCATGGGCGGCAGCTTTGCCACGATACCGGCCATCCCACCGTCACGAATCAGGATTTTAACCATACAGTAGATGATTCCCAGATAGATGATCAGCACGCTCAGCACGCTGGACAGGCCCGAGGACCACATACCGCCGATAACCGTAATACCGATAAACACAACGGCGCTGGTAATCATGCCTGTCTTCATGGTAAAAACATCAGGCATCAGGGTGGAAAGGATGGAACCGCCGGCCACATACTGCAGTGACGTGATGCAGGATAAAATAATAGCCAGGCCGATTACGCTGATGATGCGCGCCTTTTTATCGTAGCAGCGCTCGAAGAGTTCCGGCACAGTGGTACATTCCAGTTTACGGTACTTGCCTGCCGCCACCAGGCCCATAAAGATGGCGCCGATGGACCAGGCGCCATTGTACCAACCGGCAGACAGGCCGATGCGGGTAGCGCTTTCCGCTACGCCTACAGTGGACGCCGCGCCCACCGCCATACCGGTGACGCTGACAGCAATCAGCAGTGCGCCAAACTTACGCCCCGCGAACTGGTATTCCGTGGCGCTGGTCTCTGCCCTCCTCTTCACATAAAAGGAAATCGCGAACAGCATCGCGACATACAATACAACGATCATCAACTGAATCGACATGATAAAACATCCCTTCTTACTTCGCTCAAAGCGTATATATGTAGTTATTTTATCATAAGTTCAGAAAAAATAAAACCTTTACACCAATAATTTTTTACCTTATAGTCGCAATTGTCAAAAAATCCTTGTAACTACCGGCCGGTTTGTGCTAAAATTTAGTGTGTGTTTTTTAATACATATAGAAAGGAAGACCAACATGAAAGAATACAAACCTTTTAAATCCGGCAAGGTCCGGGAGCTGTACGATCTGGGAGACAGCCTGGTCATGGTCTGCACTGACCGCATTTCCGCATTCGATGTAATTTTGAAAGACCCGGTGCCGGAAAAAGGCGCTGTCCTGAACAAGATGTCCAAGTTCTGGTTTGATTTTACCAGGGATATCGTGCCCAATCATATGATTTCCATCGATACGAAAGATATGCCGGAGTTTTTCCAGACCCCGGAGTTTGAAGGCAGAAGCATGAAGACCCAGAAGCTGGAAATGCTGCCCGTAGAGTGTGTAGTGCGCGGCTATATCACCGGCAGCGGCTGGGAAAGTTATAAAAAGGAAGGTAAGATCTGCGGCATCGAACTGCCGGAAGGTTTACAGGAATGCCAGAAATTACCGGAACCTCTCTTCACCCCTTCCACGAAAGCCCCGGTGGGCGAACATGACATGAATATCTCCATGGAAGAAGGCATCGTATGGGTAGAGAAATTCTTCCCCGGCAAAGGCAAAGAGTACATGGAAAAGATGCGCGACCTGACCCTGGCCCTTTACAAAAAGTGCGCAGATTATGCGCTGGAACGCGGCATCATCATCGCCGATACCAAATTTGAATTCGGTCTGGATGAAAAAGGCAACGTCGTGCTGGCCGACGAAATGCTAACACCCGATAACAGCCGTTTCTGGCCCCTGAAGGGTTACGAAGCCGGCAAATCCCAGCCTTCCTATGACAAACAGTTTGTCCGCGATTATCTGAAGGCCAACAACGCGGAGATCCTGCCCCAGGATATCATCGAAAAGACCATTGCCAAATACAAAGAAGCCTACGAACTGCTCACCGGCAAGAAGTTCGCGTAAGACAGCATAACAAAAACGGCGCCCTTACGGACGCCGTTTTTTATTTTGCTATTTTTACTTAATCAGCCCATGCCATTCCTGCAGCGACAGCACCTCGCTGTTGCCGTGCTTGTTCATCTGGTTGATGCCTTCCGCCGCCGCCTTGGCCGCCACCATGGTGGTAATGTAGGTCACCCGGTGTTTGATCGCGCCCTTACGCAGGTAACTGTCGTCGTGAGCCGCCGTCTTGCCGGCCGGTGTGTTCACGATCAGCTGGATCTTTCCGTTGATGATCCAGTCCTCAATGTTGGGCTGGCCTTCGTAAATCTTGTTGACCCGCTCAACCGGAATGCCCGCTTCACTGATGAGTTTCGCCGTTCCTTCCGTGGCGATGATTTTGAAGCCGTCTTCATGGAACGCTCTGGCAACGTCCACAGCCCCGTCCTTATCCGCGTCGCTGATAGAGAGAAGCACCGTC
This sequence comes from uncultured Succiniclasticum sp., assembly GCA_902801365.1. Taxonomy (GTDB): domain Bacteria; phylum Bacillota; class Negativicutes; order Acidaminococcales; family Acidaminococcaceae; genus Succiniclasticum. Next base: position 1,110 of record CADCHY010000030.1, on the reverse strand, counting down.
CCGCTCAGAGGCAGCACCGACTTGGCGCCTTCCTGGGCTTTAAAATAGGCTTCGCCCACGGTTTCAGCCAGGCCCAGCACTTCGCCGGTAGAACGCATCTCCGGTCCCAGGACGGGATCCACTTCTGGGAACATGTTAAAGGGGAACACCGCTTCTTTGACACCGTAATACGGAATGTGTTTTTCTTTCAGTTCCGGCACCGGCGACGGACGCCCGGTCAAAGAACCGGTGATGATATCGGTAGCCAGGGGTACCATGCGGATGCCGCAGACCTTGGACACCAGCGGCACGGTCCGGGATGCACGGGGGTTCGCTTCCAGCACATACACTTTGCCGTCCTCGATGGCATACTGCATGTTCATCAGGCCAACTACGTTCATTTCTACCGCAATCTTGCGGGTGTACTCTTTAATGGTCTTCAGGTTTTCTTCGGAAATCTGCCGGCTGGGCAGGATGCAGGCGCTGTCGCCCGAATGGATGCCGGCCAGTTCGATATGTTCCATCACCGCAGGCACAAAAGCGTCTTTGCCATCGGAGATGGCGTCCGCTTCGCATTCCAGCGCATTGTGCAGGAACCGGTCGATGAGGATGGGACGGTCCGGTGTTACGCCGATAGCTGCCGCCATGTAATCTTTCATCTGCTCGTCGTCGTGGACCACTTCCATGCCGCGGCCGCCCAGCACAAAGGACGGGCGCACCATGACCGGATAGCCGATGCTGTGGGCCAGTTCAATAGCCTGTTCCACGGTGCTGGCCATGCCGGATTCCGCCATGGGAATACCCAGTTTGTCCATAACCATGCGGAACTGGTCACGGTCTTCCGCCAGGTCGATGACTTCCGGCGTAGTACCTAAAATGTTCACGCCCTCTTCTTTCAGCTTGTCTGCCAGGTTCAGCGGGGTCTGGCCGCCGAACTGGGCGATGACGCCTACCGGTTTTTCCTTGTAGTAAATGCTTAACACATCTTCCAGCGTCAGGGGTTCGAAATACAGTTTGTCGGACGTATCGTAATCCGTGGAAACCGTTTCCGGGTTGCAGTTGACAATGATGGTCTCAAAGCCCAGCTTCTTCAGGGACATGGCCGCATGAACGCAGCAATAGTCAAACTCG
>CADCHY010000029.1 GCA_902801365.1 uncultured Succiniclasticum sp. | reverse complement strand
CTGAGCCGTGTGGCAACAGTTTTTTCTACACCGGCGCCGTCCCCGGCGGAGGCGGATTCCATTGCGTCTATGACATAGGGTATGCGGTGCGCATCCAAAAATGCGCGGCATTCTTCCCAAAACTTTGATTTAAAAATATTTCTGAAGAACCTGGCCACTACCAGACTGCTGCCCCTGAGCTTCCGTTCCCATACGTAGTTCCATTCGCTGGACTGTTCCAATTTGACAGCCATGCACAGGTCGGAAATTTTCATTTCATCCTGCAGCTGGAGGCAGGCGTTCTTCATGCCGGCGTAGCGGCGGGTATCGTTAGTCAGGTAAATTATTTTTATATCCATATCCATAAAAAATAATTTCTCCTTTCTTTCCCAAGAAATAGTGAAAACGTGTGTATCGGCCGCGTCTTATAACCTGCTGAAAGATTTCAATTTTATTAGTATTTACTTCTATTAATTATACATTAGTTTTAGTTATTAGTAAATATTTCATAAAAGTATAGTATATTTACATGAATCGGTGCCAGGGGTTTGTTCCGGCAGGCTGAGGGGCTTTGACACCGCAGATTCCAGGTGAATATACTACGCCGGCTGGCATTTCTCTTATCCGTCTTGAGACCCCGCAAGTGCGCAGAATAAAAAAGGACGCCCGAAAGCGTCCTTTTTATTATTTTGTTTTGTGCGAAAGGGTGAATCCGAAATCAATGCTGCATGCCGGTGCTTTGATTTTTGGCAGTGCCGGTCAGAGCTTCCCAGCTTTCCAGAGCGTGGGCAACGAACATCTTCTGAACCGCAGCGTTTTCGCCCAGGCCATGGATGTAAGGAGTTACCTTGAAGCCTTCTTTCTGGAGGATAGATTTGTGGGAATCTTCTTCGTCGCCTGCCATGTCGTTGTTGGCATGGTCGCCGGCTACCATCATCATGGGCATCAGGGTTACGTTCTTAACTTTTTCCGCTTTCAGTTTGGGAATCACGTCTTCCAGGGAAGGCCAGCCTTCTACGCTGTAAACATGGATGTTGCCTTTGTTCAGGCTGTTGAAACGGTCCTGTACTACGGAGTAGTAAGCGTTGGACGGATGGGGCGTGCCATGGGCCATAACCAGAACGGCGTCAGCCTTGCCCAGTTTCGGGAACTGGGTGGACATGGCTTCTGCGAAATCTTTTACATCATCCGGCTGTTCTTCCTGACCCTGCCAGTACAGCAGCGGGGTGCCGAAAGTCATTTTCTTGAAGTTGTCGCGATACAGACGGTAGATAGCGGTCTTGTATTCGTATTCCATACCGGGAATTACGTCCAGGGTAGCCAGGGCGATGCGGGTATAGCCTTCAGCCTTCAGCTGTTCCAGGGCTTTTTCCGGAGTGGGGATTTCCAGACCTTCATTGGCTTTTACGCGGTCGATGATGATATGGGAGGTGTAGGCGGTAACCACTTTTACGCCGGGCAGCGCTGCCTTAATGGCATCGATGGTCGGGTTGATGGTTTTGTCGCGGGTTTCTTTCATGGTGGTGCCGAAAGACATAACTACCATAGCGTCTTTGTCAGGCAGATCCTGCAAGGCGGGGTTGCTGTAAGAGCGAACGCCGATTTCAGAAGCCTGTTTTAAGGCAGGAGTCGGTGCTTTTACTTCGTCGCTCAGGCTGTAAGCAGCGTAACCGGGGATGGAGATAGCCAGGCAGCTTGCTGCCAGCGCAGCGGCAGTTAACATTTTGCCAAACTTTTTCATTTTGCATTACCTCTCTCGTTTTAAAAATTTTAATTAAAGGTATTTTATTTGCGGCCGGCAAATCTGCGAACCAGGCAAGTCACAGTTTTGCGGTCTAAGGTTACTGAAATTATAAATCTTTTTAAGTAAAAAAGCAATACTAATAGTAAATGATATTAATAAAATCAAAAATTTTTAAGGAACTGCTTTATCACAGAAAAAACAAAAACTGCAGGGGAAACAGATTCATGCTGCTTCCCCTGCAGTTCTGCAGGACAGTCTGTAAAATAAAGTACTACTTTGCAGAAGAAGATTTCTTCTTTTGGTCCGCTACCATTTTTTTAATGCCGGCGAAGGTTACGGGGCTGATGATATGTTCGATCCGGCAGGCATCTTTTTCCGCGGTATCCGGGGGAACATTCAGGACATCGGTCAGGAAAACGGTCAGCGTTTTATGTCTGTCCAGAACCGAGGCCGCCTTTTTCAGGCCGTTTTCCGTCAGCACGATCCGCCCGTCGGGTTCCATAATGATATAACCGCTTTTTTTCAGGATACTCATGGCACGGGATACACTGGGCTTGGAAAAATTCATTTCCGTGGCGATGTCGATGGAGCGGACGTTACCGTTACGCTGCTGCAGTATCAGTATCGTCTCCAGGTAGTTCTCACCGGATTCCAGAAGCGCCATAATCATTTCCTCCTCATAATTCAGATGGATTATTATTATCAGGTTTTAATAAATTGTAGCATTGAAATACGTTTAACGCAACCGTCTGCTGTGAATTTGGGAAGACGGTGGATCTGTGTACGGTGACCCGGTATGGTGGTATAATGATGATATAATAGAACTAGCCGGAAAGAACAAGGATGGTCAGATGTCATGTTGCCTTTTATAAAGGAAGAGAATACTCTCTGGGATTATTTAAAAACAGCGGAGAAGTCGGTCGTTTTATACGGAACCGGTGACGGGGCGGATAAGGTGATAACCCGGCTGGAGGAAAACGGAACTGCAGTTTCCGGAATATTCGCCAGTGATGAATTTGTGAGGGGACAGCAGTTCCACGGTTTTACGGTACGGAAATACAGTGAGCTGCTGGCGCTTCGGGAAAACGTGATCGTGCTGATTGCGTTTGCCAGTGAATTGCCGGAAATGCTGGACCGTTTTTATAAACTGGCCCAGGTTCATGAAACGTACGCGCCTCATGTGCCGGTTTTTTCGGGCGATTTTGCGGTGACTCCGGAATGGATACATAAATATGAAACGGAACTGCAGACAGTCTATGACCGGCTGGCGGACGCCGCTTCACGGGAAACGCTTGCCGCAATATTAAATTACAAACTAAGCGGAAAACTTTCTTACCTGCAGGAATGTACGACAAAGCGGGACGATGACCTGAAGGAACTCTTTTCATTTGGGGAAGAGGAAACCTATGTTGACGCAGGAGCCTATGACGGTGATACGGTACAGGAGTTTTTGAACCTGTCGGGGCATCGTTATAAAAAAATATTTGCATTGGAACCGGATCCGAAAAATTTCAGGAAGCTGACGGAATTTGTCCGGCAGAACGGACTGAATACAGTAAGATGCCTGCAGGCGGGCGTGTGGAGCGAATGCGGTATATTGGAACTGAGCGGAAACGGAGGCCGGCAGTCAACGTTCCGGAAATCTTCCGGGCATAAAAAGGTAAAAACACAACCGGTTGATGTCGTTTCTATTGATTCTGTTCTGGGGAACGACCACGCGGATTATATGAAGTTTGACGTGGAAGGCGTGGAGAAAGAAGCTCTTACGGGGGCGGCGCGGCATCTTGTGCCGGACTGTAACGGGGCTTTGCCGAAACTGCTGGTTGCGGCATATCATCACGATGAGGATATTTTTTCCCTGCCGCTGCTTTTATGGAATCTGCAGCCGGATTATAAGATTTATTTGCGGAAACATCCCTATGTGCCCGCATGGGAGATTAATTTTTTCGCAAAATAAGCCGCATCCGCGTGGCCGGAGAAAGACAGGACCTGCTTAGAGTTGAAAGGTTGTAAAAATTGATGTAATTATTACGATTTTATGGTAAAATAAAAGAAAAAAGCGTACCACTGTAAGCAGGAATAATTAACATAATATCGAAAAAATAATCAAGTAGTGTTTGCTAAAGCGGGCCTTGCCGGAGTTCTTCTTTATGTTTTATATAAAGAGGAAATCCGCACATTCATAGAAAAAATTTTAAGGAAAGAAGGAGATCAAGTTATGAACAAAAAACTTTTGGGCGCTGCTGCATTAATGGCTATGGCTGCTGTAATGGCTGCAGGCTGCGGAGGCGGCGACAAAAAAGCGGCCGCGCCGGCTGCTGACGCGAAAAAGGGTCCGTCAGGAGAAGTAAGCGTTTACACTTCCATCTATCCTGATATCGTGGACAAGCTCTGCAAACCGAACGTTTCCAAAGCTTTCCCCAACCTGAAAGTAACCTGGTTCCAGAACGGCACGGAAAAACTGAAGACGAAGATCGCCGGCGAAATCAAAGCGAAAAAGATTGGCGCGGACGTACTGATGGTTGCGGATCCGTCTTACTATCTGGCACTGAAGAAACAGGGCCTGCTGATGAGCTACAAATCGCCGCAGCTTAAAGACGTTGTGCTGGCAAGCGATCCGGACGGCACCTGGCTGCCGGTCCGTGTTAACAATATGATCATCGCCTACAACAAGGACAAACTGGCTAAAGAAGATATTCCTACCAGCTGGGAAGACCTGACCAAACCGAAATATAAAGGCAAGATTGCCATGCCGAACCCGATGCTGTCCGGTACGGCCTATGTAATGGTTGGCGCTATGGCTCTGGATCCCAGATTCGGCTGGGATTATTTCAAGAAGCTGAAAGCCAACGGCCTGCGGGTAGAAGAAGGCAACTCCGCTATCCAGAATAAACTGCTGACCGGCGAATACATGGCCGCCGTTATTTTGGAAGAAAACATCCTGAAACTGCAGGAAACCAAGAAAGAACCTTTGGCTGTATGCTATCCGAAAGAAGGCTGTATCATCATCAATTCGCCAATCGGTATCTTCAAGGACACCAAAAATCCGGAAGCTGCCAAAGCATTGGTTGACTGGTGGCTGAGCCCTGAAGGACAGAAAGCCGTTACCGCCGGCTGGATGCATTCCGTACGTGGCGACGTAAATCCGCCTAACGGCGCCGGCATCAAACTGGCCGACCTGAACAAGAATGCCATTAAGATCGACTGGGAAAAACTGGCATTTGAAGAAGGCAAGATCAAAGAAGCATTCCGTACCAATGTTATGGAATAACGGTTTAACAAAAGAATTGCACGTGTGCATTATTAAAAATCTGAGTTGACAGGAAGGTGATCAGGGGCCGTTTTGGCGGTCCCTGATTTCCCATTCCTTAAGAAGCGCTGATTCAGGACGTATATCTGTTTTTCGGAAAAGATTCCGACGAACTGCTCAGTTGTTTCCCGACTCTCACCGGAAGAACCGGGGAAAGGAGCGAAAGTGAAGAAATCTTTGCCCCGCCTCGATAGTAAATTTATTGTAATTGCTATCTCTGTGCTGTTGCTGCTGTATTTTATTGTTATGCCCCTGCTGGTGCTGATTTACGACAGCCTGTTCATCAACGGTGTCTTTGATATCAGCAACTACAAAGATGTTTACGGTAAAAAGGTCAACTGGAAAGCCCTTACCAATACAATCCAGCTTTCGCTGATCGTCATGGTAGCCAGTGTTATTGTTACGTTCCCGCTGGCCTGGCTGGTGGGCCGTACGGATCTGCCGGGAAAGAAAACCTTCCGGACGGTCCTGGTTGCCAGTTATATGATTCCGCCATATGTGGGCGCCATCGCCTGGGTCCAGCTGCTGAACCCAAGCGTCGGGTACCTGAATGAGTTTCTTAAATTTATCTTCGGGTTACAGAAGGCGCCTTTCGATATATATACCATGGGCGGGCTGGCCTGGGTGCTTACGTTATTCTATTCACCCTTCGCTTTCATCACCATCTCACGCGCCATGGAAAAAATGGATCCCACCCTTGAAGAAGCGGCCCGGATCTCCGGGTCTTCGCCGCTGAAAACACTGTGGGATGTGACTCTGCCCCTGATGATGCCGTCCATCGTGGCCGGTGGCCTGCTGGTATTCATCGCGGCGGCTTCCTGTTTCGGCATTCCGGCGATCGTAGGCATGCCGGGCAATATCGAAGTGATGACGACCCGTATCGTTACGTTCCTGTATATGGGTGACGATAAAGGCATTCGTGACGCGACGGCCCTTGCTGTTTCCATGATGGTGGTAGCCAACGGTCTGCTGATGTTCATGAGCTGGATGCTGAGCCACAAAGATTACACTACCATCAGCGGAAAAAGTACCCGCCCCAACATGGTGGAACTGGGAAAATGGAAATGGCCGGCTTTCGCTGTGGTGGCAGGCTATGCCATCATCGCGGTGATCCTTCCCCTGTCCTCCATTGTGGTAACCTCGTTCCTGGTGAGCATGTCCAAGGGACTGGCGCTGGATAATTTCGGCATTGACGCCTGGATACCGGTAGTGACCAGTTCCCAGTACATGGAAAGTGTATGGCGGTCTATCGGATACGGTATCGTGGCTGCCTGTATCGGTACGGTGCTGGCCCTGTTCGTTGCCTATCTCTCCGTTAAGACGAATATTACCGGCCGCAGCATACCGGACCTGCTGGTGGTGCTGGGGGGCGCTACCCCTTCCATCGTTATCGCCCTGGCCCTGATTGTCACATTCTCCGGTAACTATGGTCTCAACTTGTATTCCACTATGTGGATCCTGATCGTTTCCTATCTTGTTAAATATATGACCATGAGCGTCCGTACCATTGCCGCGTCCTTAAGCCAGGTTCACATCAGCCTGGAAGAAGCGGCCCTGAGTTCCGGCGCAAGCTGGATCCGAACCTGCAAGGATATCATCATGCCGCTGGTTGCGCCTTCTATCGTAGCGGGCTGGTTCCTGATTTTCATGCCCAGCTTCTACGAACTGACCATGTCCAACCTGCTGTATGGCTCGGACACGAAATCGCTCGGCGTGTTGCTGTACGAACTGCAGACTTATGCGGATACGCAGAACGCTTCCGTTCTTTCGGTCATCATCCTGCTGATCGTGTTGATCGGCAATATCATTTTGAATAAAGTGACGAAAGGAAAGGTAAGCATCTGATCAGCTTTTTCCAAGAAAATTCCAGGAAGCAGGCTCCGGAGGCGACACGTTTTGCGGCGCCGGTTCCTGAAAGAATAATTTTTATACGGAAACGCTGACAAACCGGTGTTTCCGTAAAGCGGTGAAACGGAGGGAAGAATAGCGTGGCAGAGTTAAAGCTTCAACATATATACAAACGGTATGGCAATGTAACCGCAGTAGGGGATTTTAATATTGAAGTGGCGGACGGCGAATTTATTTCGTTCCTGGGTCCGTCCGGCTGCGGCAAGACTACCACCCTGCGGATGATCGCCGGGTTTGAGAAACCATCGGAAGGCGTGATTATGATCGGGGACCAGGAAATCTCCAATGCGGAAAAAGGATATTTCCTGGCGCCGGAAAAACGCGGTATCGGTATGGTATTCCAGAGTTACGCCGTATGGCCCCATATGAATGTCATCGATAACGTAGGCTATCCGCTGAAGATCCAGAACGTGCCCAAAGAGGAACGGCTGAAACAGGTCATGGAAATGCTGGAGCTGGTTCACCTGAAAGAATATGCGGAACGTCTGCCCAGTCAGCTGTCCGGCGGACAGCAGCAGCGTGTGGCTCTGGCCCGCGCGCTGGTGGCCAAACCCAGCCTGTTGCTGCTGGACGAACCATTGTCCAACCTGGATGCCAAGCTGCGGGAAAGCATGCGTTTTGAGATTTCCGCCATCCAGAAAGAAATGGGCATCACCGTCATTTACGTAACCCATGATCAGAGCGAAGCCATGACCATGTCTGACCGGATCGTGGTCATGAGTATGGGCAAGGTGCAGCAGATTGGCAAGCCTTATGACATTTATACAAAACCTGCCAACCAGATGGTAGCCGACTTTATCGGACTGGTAAACTTTATTCCGGCCACGGCGAAGGGCGACCGGATCTTTATGCAGGGGGATGAAGCCATTTCTTTCCCGAACCCCAAAAAGTTGGCCGGGGAAGCTGTGCTGGCTGTGCGTCCGGAACAGATTACCCTCTCCAAGACCGGGGGTATGGTGGAAGGCGTCATGAATCACCGGTTCTATATGGGCGACAGCGTGGATTACAGAGTAAAGGTGAAAGACCATATCGTACGTGTAATCCAGAAGGGCGCCGGATACAATACGTATCAGGACGGGGAAACCGTGTATCTGGATTTTGACAATGTAATGTCCTTTGCCAAAGATGAGTAAAGATAGCGAATGATTTATTGAGTTCCAATCCCATAATAACAGCAGGGCAGTAACAAAAGAGACGTTACCGCCCTGTTTTTTATGGTATAATGCTGTTACAGGATAGTATTACCGTTGTAAAGGCTTACGGATTATTATCCAAATGTTTAATCAAATAGTTAACTCATTGCGGTTTCAAATGTCAGTTCATCTATGATGCTTCACATTTATGTTTCGAAAGTTATGAAATCATCATGAAAAAGTTTAGGGTTTTATTATTAGCGATGTTGTGCCTGCTGCTTCTGGCGGGCTGCGGTTCGCAAAAACAGGATCCGCCTGCGGAAGGAGTCGTCCGGGTCTGCAGCAGCATGAACCGGAATCTTTCGGAAGCCCTTGTGGAGGATTTTGCCAACAAGACGGGGATCGTAGTGGAATTTGATCCCCTGGTTGCGACTTCCTTATCCCAACGCCTGGATTTGCTGGGTGCCAGCAAAGTGGACGTGTGGCTGGGCGGTTCTGCCGAGGAATATTACATGGCAGCAGAACGCGATATGCTGGTTCCGTATCTGCCCCGGGGCGCTGCCAATATCCCGCCGCAGTACATGGACCGTGACGGAAGGTGGGTTCCCCTGTCCATCGACTACATTGCGCTGCTGAGCAACCGGAACAATATGCGGAAACTGGGAATCGAGCCCCCGTCTTCCTGGGACGAACTGCTGCAGCCGGTACTGCACAATGAAATTGTTATGGCGGATCCGGCGACCGGAGGACCGCCTTACGGGCTGATTACTTCTTTATGGCAGCTGCGTGGCCGGGATGTCGCGCTGCAGTTTGCAGGCAGTTTGCGTACACAGCAGGTACTGTATCTGCCGACAGAGGCGAAGGCAGGATATGAAGTGTATCTTGGGAACAAGGCGGTGGCGGTCATGTCCTTGCGCCATGCCCTCGCTCTGGAAAGGGAGCATCCGTTTTTATATGCCGTTCCGGTGCGGGACGGGAACAAAAACATGATTACGGCGGTTGCGATCCTGAAAAACGGGGAAAAGCGTAAAGAGGCGGAGCGTCTCATGGAATATCTTTTGTCAAAGGAAGCGCTGCAGATTATGCGTGATTACCGGATGAACCCGCTGGCTGATGCGCTGAACGACAAAAACAAGTATGGCGATATCGGGACTGTTCCCAACGATGACCTTCGCTGGATGGCAGGGGAAAAGCAGGCGCTGATCCGGGAATGGATCAATGCAAAGTAACCGGACGGATAAGTTGTATGGTTACCGGCATTTAAGCCGGTTTAACAAATCATATGTTTACAGAAGAATGGGCGAATCTTTTGCGGAAAGGATCCATAGATGAAGACAGGTAATTTACAGCGGTTGAAACAGATAAAATGTTTTTTGTTTGATATGGACGGTACCATCAACCTGGGCATGGAACTGATTCCCGGCATGGAAGGCTTTTTTGACAGGCTGAAAGAAGCGGGGCGCTCATACTATCTGGTTACCAATAATTCCTCCAAAGATCACGGACATTATGTGAAGAAGATGAACTCCTTGGGCGTGCCGGTGACAAAAAACAACATCCTGATTTCTTCGGATGCGCTGGTAAGTCATCTGAAACACAGTAAACCGGGGGCGCGACTCTTTGTACTGGGTACGCCGGAACTGAAAGCCACCATTAAAGAAGGCGGATTTACACTTTCTTCCCGTCTGGAGGACAAAACGGATTTAGTGGTGGTGGGGTTTGACCAGACCCTGACCTATGAAACACTGACGATTGCCTGTCGTCTCATTGACAGGGGCGTGCCTTACGTTGCGACCCATCCGGACGTGCGGTGCCCCATCGAAGGCGGGGAGTATATTCCCGACACGGGTGCTTTTCTGGCCTGCATCAAAACGGCTACGGGCAAAGATCCGGAATATATAACAGGCAAGCCGTACGGCTATATGGTTGATACGGTGATGGAACGCACCGGTCTGAAAAAAGAAGAGATCGCCATGGTGGGCGATCGCCTGATGACGGATATCCGGTTCGGAACGGATAACGGCATTCTATCGATTTTGGTGCTGACCGGGGAAGCGACACTGGAGGATGTGGAGCAGGGACCGGTGAAACCGGATATTATTCTGCCCCATGCAAAAGAGATATTGAAGTATTTATAACAGGTTTGTACAGAAGAAACAGCAAGGGAAAAGTTCTAAGCAAAACATCGTGATCGTTTGCGAAATTTCATGAGATGAAATTTGCCGTCGTGGCGAGACTGTCTGAGGGGCGAAGCCCCGAGTTTCGAAGCCACAGGCAAATGAGTCCATGAAATAGCAAACGGGAACTGTTTTGCGAGAAATTTTCCCTTGTAATTTTTTATGGGAAAAACTTTTATTCTATTATAAAACAGAATGGAATCTCCGCACTGATCAACGACAGCAGCGGTACGTCTTCTTTTTTGACCTGGGCAATTACATTGCTGCGGGGATCCATTGGCTGGGGCGCGGTTAAAATCTGGAGTTCACCTTTGTAACGTCCGTACGTATTATTATCGAGCAGGACAGTTCCCACCGGCAACAGGGAAGATTTTTTCCCGTTAGCCAGATGTTGGGGGCCTGCGAATACGGCGGCATATTCTTTCGGCATTTCAATGATGAGTTTATTTTCGTTCCGCTCCGGTACGATGGTAATGTCTTTTGCGGTGTCCCGGCTTTCCTTGGCACGGATGACATCTGCCGCCGGGTCTGGGCGGTTGGTATAGGACCGGGATAAAAGGCTTTTGATAAAGGGAGCCTCTGATAAAACATGAATATGTAATGGCAGCGGCGCATCCGGCTGCCATTCTTTTTTGGGCGGCAGGGCCTTGCGGGAATAACGGGCGTCGGCTTTGGCCAGAGTTTCCGGATCGGCCAGGGCTTCCAGTTCCGCCAGCGTCGGATTGCTGTCCCCGATAATCAGGCTGTCGCAGCCGATGGCAGTCAAAATGGGAGCGGCGTCGCAGGGGGCAATACCCCGGAGGCTTTCCATGGTGGGCAGGCCCGCATACAGCGGTCCCCGCCTGCCGGTCTGGCTGGCCGCGAAAACCCCCGCCGGAATTTCGTGCCGGTGCAGCAATGCATTCTGCCGCTGAACTGTTTCAGAACTGAGGCCGGTATGGGGACGGGGATAAAAATTATGCTGGCCGTCGATGCGGGAAAAATCCGCCTCCGCCTTTAATAACGCATGTAACTCCACGGAACGGGCGGTGGACGCGTTTAGCTGGACCTTCATTTCGTGGCTGAAGGCTGCGATGGTTTCGGTTCCGATTCCGTAGTCAAAGCGGGCTGTGGTAATGTGAAGCTGTTTCAGCCGGGCCGGTGTCAGTTCGGGGATGTCCAGAATCTTCAAGGTGAGCGGCGAAATATCGGCAATCACATCCAACCCCAGACTCTCCGCACAGGCAAAAAGATACAGGGCGTCTTCACGCAGGGAAGCGGCATTGCTTTCCGGAATGTGCAGGGAAGAAAAGACGCGGCTGTAACCTAAGGCCGCTGCCTTTTGCAACAGCAGCAGGCTTTTTTCCCGTTCCGCGTCAAGTCCCGGATATAGGGAAATTCCTAATTTCATAATATTGTACTCCTATTACGGTTGAGCAAACCCTTTGCAGTTTTTTAATCTTTTAAAAAAGGCGATGGGTTTTCCGTTTTGGATTTTGCTGTTGAATCAAATGTAATCCTCTATGATTGCAACATTGTTACTATCGCAGCTTTATTTCAGGGCCTGTTTTAAGCGTCCCTGGTTTTCTTTCAGTTTCTGCACAGCTGTTTCGTAATCAATACCGGCCAGATGCATCAGAATCGCAGGCTTTACTGCACCGCGGGATTGTTCCAGCAGCTTGTCCGCTGTTTCACCGTCACATCCGGAAGCTTCCATTAATATGTGTTTTGCCCGTGCCTTCAGCTTGCTGTTGGTACATTGCAGATCGACCATCAAATTGCCGTACACTTTTCCCATCAGGATCATGCTGCCGGTGGAAAGCATGTTTAAAATCAGCTTTTGCGCCGTGCCGGCTTTCATGCGGGTAGAACCGGTGATGACTTCCGGACCGGTTACGGCGGTGAGGGAAAGGTTTGCGTGTGCTTCGGTTTCCGGGTTTTCCGTACAGGTTACGGCGATGGCATAGGCGCCGGTCTGCTGTGCATATTTCAGCGCACCGATTACATAGGGTGTCCTTCCTGATGCGGAAAGGCCGACGACAACGTCCAGGTTCGTCAATTTTTGGTTTTGCAGGTCTTCCGCGCCGGCGGATTCGGAATCTTCCGCACCTTCCTGCGCACGAAAGATTGCAGGCGTACCGCCGGCGATGATGCCCTGCACCAGTTCCGGCGGCGTGCTGTAGGTGGGCGGACACTCGGACGCGTCCAAAATGCCCAGCCGCCCGGAGGTACCGGAGCCGATATAAAACAAGCGCCCCCCGTGGGAAAGACGGTTGGCAATGACAATTATTGCCCGGGAAATATCCGGGAGGATTTTCTTAACTGCTTTCGGTACAGTCTGGTCTTCCGCATTGATCAGTTTAACAATTTCCAGCGCGGAGACTTCGTCGATGGCTTTGGTTTTGGGATTCTGCTGTTCTGTGGTCAGTTTTGTCAAGTCGATCATGATAATGCCTTTCTTTCAAAATGATCTTTCGTTTATTATATCCTAAATAAGACAAAGTGGCAAAGTGCAATCCGCGTTTCATTTATAATCGGATGAAAACCGAAGAGGACGGCAATATAACAAAATCTTGTAAGGATTTCGTTGCTATTTCCGATTTTTACATTGACCCTGCGGGCAGTTTATAATATGATAAGTAAGAACTGTCAATTCGTTTATGACGGTTCGGAATGCTTTGAACGCATGTTGAGGGGAGTGCAGCCGAATTACTGTTGCACTGTAGAAGGAGACTTATCATTATGAGCCAAAAGATACCGTACATTACAAAAGAAAAAGCAGAACAGATTGCCCAAAAATACCCGACGCCTTTTTATCTGTATGATGAAGCGGGGATTCGTAACAGAGCCCGTCTGGTGAACAAGGCGTTTGCCTGGAATAAAGGGTTTAAAGAATATTTTGCGGTAAAGGCTACGCCGAACCCGTATATTTTGCAGATTTTAAAAGAAGAAGGCTGCGGCGCGGACTGCTCTTCTCTGACCGAGCTGCAGATGAGTCATGCCGCGGGACTGACAGGCCGTGACGTGATGTTCAGTTCCAATGAAACCCCGGCGGAGGACATGCAGCTGGCCAAAATAATGGGCGCGATCATCAATCTGGACGACCTGACCCATGTGGAATTTCTGGAACAGGTGGCGGGCATACCCGAAACCATCTGCTGCCGTTTTAATCCCGGCGGCCATTTTGCCATTGCCAACAGCATTATGGATAACCCCGGCGATTCCAAATACGGTATGACCCGGGAGCAGATGGTGCAGGCATACAAAATGCTGATGCAGAAGGGCGCAAAGCATTTTGGCATTCATGCGTTCCTTGCATCCAATACCGTGACCAATGCGTATTATCCGGAGCTGGCCCGGCAGCTGTTCACGCTGGCAGTGGAACTGAAAGAAGAAACCGGAGCGGATATCACGTTCATTAATCTGTCCGGCGGCGTGGGCATCTCCTATCATCCGGAACAGGCGGAAAATGACATTCTGGCTATTGGCGAAGGGGTACGCAAAGTGTTTGAAGAGGTGCTTGTGCCGGCCGGCATGGGCAACGTAAGCCTGTTCACGGAAATGGGCCGCTTCATGCTGGCCCCGTTCGGTGCACTGGTGACCCGGGCTATCCACGAGAAACATATTTATAAAGAATATATCGGCGTAGACGCCTGCGCGGCAAATCTGATGCGCCCGGCCATGTACGGTTCCTACCATCATATTACCGTGCTGGGAAAAGAAAATGCGGAGCTGTCCCATGTTTACGACGTGGTGGGCGGTCTTTGCGAGAACAATGACAAATTTGCCATTGACCGCAAGCTGCCGGAAATTGAAAAAGGCGACTTATTATTTATCCACGATGCCGGCGCTCATGGTTTTTCCATGGGCTATAACTACAACGGCAAGCTGCGAAGCGCGGAATTGCTGCTGCAGGAAAACGGTGAAGTGAAGATGATCCGCCGGGCGGAAGAACCGAAGGATTATTTCGCAACCTTTGATTTCAGCGAAGAGTTTCCGGAACTGAAAACGTATTGAGAAGTTTCAGTCTATAAGCAGACACATTATCTTAAACGATAGCATTATTCCATGTGCTGAAAAGTAAAAAATAACGCGGCAACCGGTAAGGCATCGTAAAACCGGTTGCCGCGTTTTTCTTGGGGCTTTAGCGCCAATAAACCCCCGGTTCAACCGGGGGTCGGTAAAGAATACTTTAGTAAACGCAAGAGAAAACCTCCTGTGATAAGATTGGTGTG
>CADCHY010000028.1 GCA_902801365.1 uncultured Succiniclasticum sp. | reverse complement strand
GTAAGCAGGCAGCCGTACCGGTGTTGGACAGAACGGAGGATAACCCCGCGCCAACCAGCATAACGCCGATCATCAGGCTGTTTTCACCGGTACCGGTGAGTTTAACGACGGTTTCACCGATTTTCTGGGCCAGGCCGGTGTAGAACATTGCAGCGCCTACAACGAACATGCCGGCGAACAGAACAACGGTGGAGTTGGACAGGCCGCTGAACACCTGCTTAGCCGGGATAAATCCCAACAGGCCGCAGGCGATAGAGCCGGCCATAGCGGTAACTGCCAGAGGAATGATTTCGGTAACGAAGAATAAGGCAATCACCGCGAGAAGAATAAGACATTTTGTGGACTGAGCCATAATAACTCCTCCTTTTTAATGAGTCCCACATACTTTGCGTCTCACAGTTGCATTTATAAAGTAACACGTTTGGCGTAATCCTGCATTCACTGAAAGTAGGAAGGGAATGTGCCTGTTCGTTATGAGAGTAGTTCTTACTGTGTATTTTTGACAACGCAAGTATGAGTCTTTATAATTACTGTGATTTTAAAGCCAAAGAAGTAATACTTTAGAATTAGCAAAACGGTTTATAAAAATCTTAAACCCTTTATGTATTGCGCATTTTGAAACTATTGCATATACTTGTGGCAGGTGAAGAATACTACTGTAGAATTATTTTTTGAGTTAGTATAAAAGAGGTTGAGCATCATCATGAAAAAGAAGACGGGTTCTGTTGATCAGTGGATTCAGTTCATTGGTAAAGACAAACTGCAGACATTTCAGGATAATTTTGCCAGGGCCTACGGGGTCAGCATGATTTTTCTGGACATGGATGGGAATCCGTTGACGGTAGGTTCCCAGAATTCCCTGTTTTGTTTTACCATTCAAAAGGAACATGCTGTGCGCTGTCAGGAGAATTTCCAGATGGACAGGGAGACCATGCAGAAAGGGGAATCCTTCATCCACGTATGTCCTTTCGGGATAGCATGTCTGTATGTCCCGGTTTATTTTAATAACAGACTGACCGCTTTTGCCGGAATCGGGGGACTTACTTACGAAAACAGCACTATCCCCGAAAACCTTAAACAGCGTTTTCATATTACAAGCTACAGCAAGGAAGCTACCTGGAACATCCTTACGCTTCTGGAAAGCATGCTCCGGCTGCTGAATGTGAACTGTACTGTTTCGCAGAAGGATACGGTACAGAAGCAGTACGAAGCGCTTCCGGTCAACGTTCGGGACGAACGCATCAGCCGGCGGGAACAGGAAATCGTGCAGTTACTGTGCAAGGGCTATACCAATAGACAGATCGCACGGCAGCTGTTTATCAGTGAAACTACCGTCAAAACCCATATCAGCAACATTCTTGCGAAACTGAACCTGCATGACCGGATGCAGATTGTAGTTTATTACTATAATAAGATTAACGGCGCGGAAGCGTCAGACACGAATAATAATGAAGAAACTGATTGAACGCATATCCGGACTGCTGAATGAATGGTATCATGATTTAACGGTCCGGCTGATTTTTACCGTTTCCCTGTTTGTTATCCTGCCGATTATCCTGATTACATTCTTTTCCACCCGCTTCCTGGAGGAGCAGTTCAGCCGGAACCAGAATCAGTACCTGCGTTCTACGCTGGCCATTGCTACCAGCGAAATGCAGCAGCGGCAGAACAGTATCCGGAAAGCGGCTCTCTGTATCGCCCAGGAAGTGAGTACGCCTCAGGCAGTGAAACAGCGGGATACGAAGGTGCTGGAGGAAAAACTGGCCCTGCTGAGGAACAATTTTAATAAGGTAGACTATGCTATCATGCTGGACCCGGACAGCCGGATTATCGCACGGTCGGGGCCTGATATCCGCTTTAATCCGAACGGCAGGCTGGGCAGCATGAACCGGGACGTCTGCCGGACAGGGACCCCCATTAACGCCAACGAAAAGATGCCTCTTAGCGATTTGTTCGAGGAAGGCAGCAAAGAGTTTAAAAAGTTTACTGTGGAACTGAAACAGGGCATTGCCGGCGAAGGGGAGTACATGCAGCAGGCCCTCTGCGAAGTGACCATGGTCCCGGTCATGGATACGGCGGATTCTGCCAGAGTGATTGCCTGCATGGTACTGATTGGTATCTGTAACAGTGATTACTACTTTCCGTCTTACATCAGTTCAAAAGCAACCAACGGGTTTCTGGTGCTGACGGTGGACGGTGTCCATGTTTCCACCAAGTCTACCGAAGGGGAGGACCGGAGCTGGATCGTGGGACATAAAGCCGGCTCCATTACCAGTTCCAAAGCCGATGACGGGACGTATTCCGGCAAGATTTTTCTGCGGGGTATTCCTCATCTGTTCATTGACCATCCCTTAAAGAATTACTCCGGAGATCTGGTGGGTTATATCAGCTTTGGTCTGCAGGAAGATCAGTTTTCCGGTATCGTGGAGGATAACCGGAAGCAGACCATGGTCATCGGTCTGCTATGCTTCGTGCTTTTCGCGCCGCTGATTTGGCTGATGGCTTCCCAGGTACGACAGAACCAGAAGCATCTGGAACTGCTGGTACGGCGCCGTACCAAAGATCTGGAATCCGCAGTGGAAGAACTGAAACAGCTGAACGAAACGAAGAACCGTTTCCTTTCCAACATCACCCACGAGCTCCGTACGCCGCTGTGCGTCATCATCAACGCCTGCGATTTCTTGAAGGGCGGCTACGGCGGCACGCTGAATGA
Organism: uncultured Succiniclasticum sp.; assembly: GCA_902801365.1. Classification (GTDB taxonomy): domain Bacteria; phylum Bacillota; class Negativicutes; order Acidaminococcales; family Acidaminococcaceae; genus Succiniclasticum. The sequence goes on along the minus strand of CADCHY010000028.1, from coordinate 39,560 downwards.
AAAACAGTTCCGCTATGTGGACAACGCTTCCGAATGCGGATCTCACCTGCTGACGCTGATCAATAATCTGCTGGATCTGACCCGCCTGCGTTCGGGAAAGACAAAAGCTGATTTCACATGTTTTTCTATTTGCGGTTTTGTGGAAACGATTGTCAACGAAATGCGCAATTTTCGTCCAGATGCTAATATTTCAATGCAGCTGCTCTTTGAACCGGACGATTTTGAGATTACGGCAGACCATCGGATGCTGCGGCAGATTATTTACAATCTCCTGTCCAATGCCCTGAAGTTTTCGCCTCCTGACAGCCGGATCTCCATCCGTGTGCAAAAAATGGAAGAATCCCGACAGATGCGGCTCAGCATAACGGATCAGGGCATCGGCATCGCACCGGAAAATCTGGAACGCGTTTTTAAAGAATTTGAACAGATTGAGAATCCCTTGACGAAAAAACAGTCCGGTACAGGGCTGGGACTTCCTATAGTCAAAAAACTGACGGAACTGCACCACGGGACCATTTCCCTTCAAAGCGAACTGGGGAAGGGGACAGAAGCCATTTTGCTTTTGCCGCTGGAACAGGAAGAGACATTGCATAAAAACGTCGATATCATAGTACAACACGAATGAGCCGATAATGCGTTAGCGTTGTTTGTAAGGAGCAAAAACCATGCCGAAGATTTTGGTGGTGGATGATAACGAACAGTTAAGCAGCATGCTGAAGGATGTTCTGGAAAGTTGGGGCTATACAGCGCTGACTGCCACGGAAGGCCGTTCCTGTCTGGGAATTGCCCGGCAGGAGCAACCTGATATCATTTTACTGGACATCATGCTTCCCGGTTTATCCGGCTATGAGGTGTGCAGTGAACTGAAACGGGACGGACGCACCCATTCCATCGCAGTGATTATGATGACGGCTCTGGAGGATATGGAAAGCCGTATCCACGGTTACAAAGTCGGAGCCGATAATTTTCTGGTAAAGCCTATTAATTATAATGAAGTAAAAGCAATCATCCAGAAACTGTTAAAAGAAAAACTCTACGAGGATACGCTGGAAGAAAGCTGCAACGTAGCGAAAGCGTTCTGGAGATTCGGACAGCTTCTTCTGGGACAGCCGACGAATATCAATGCGCCGAATATGGTTTATTGCAATAAACTGCTGGAATCCCTGAACTGGGACTGGGCTATGGCGCAAAAAGCGCGTATCGCTGTTATGTTTCCTTCGCCAGTCGAACTGGCAAAAAAGACAAACCTGACAGTGGAACAGTTCATTTCCCTGACGGACGGACTGTATCTTAGCCGCTGGCTGCAGCCCATGCTGCGTTTTTTAAACGCGCCGGTGGATGACAACGATTCGTTCCGCCCGGAACTGGAGCGGCAGAACTGCCTGAAAGCGGCGGAACTGGCGCTGGTTGTTAACCGCTATACCGCATTGCTTAAGGAAAAGCAGGACAGGGAACTGACATTTTCCATTTTAAAACGGGAATCCGCAGTGAACCATTATAATAAAGAAGTATTGAAACAGCTGGAAGAGATTCTGCGGGCAGAACAGATACTGGAAAGCATAAAATAAAATAATGTATTTATGTTAACGGTGCGTTGAATGTGTTATAATAAAGTATCAGGAGACTGATACTTTATTTTTTGTTCAGGAGGTAAATAGTTATGAATCAAATCATTGCCACAGCGCAGCAAATACTCGATTTTAAAGTAGGCAACATCAGTGTAGGCTCCGTCATCCAGGGCCTGGTCCTGCTGATCATCTTCAACCGGATCATCAGTATGATTATGGGACCGATTATTGACAAGATTCTGGACCGCTTTAAACTGGAAACCACGGTACAGGGATTTATCAAAGGATTTATCAAGGTAATCCTGAACTTTGTGGCCCTTTGTGTGGTTGCGGACAGCATCGGTATTCCGATTGCATCCGTCCTGGCTGTTGTAGGCATGTTAGGTCTGGCAATTTCCCTGTCCGTACAGGGAGCTTTGTCCAACGTTGCCAACGGATTTCTTATTTTAGTTACGAAGCCCTTTAAGGTTGGCGATTATGTTGGTATCGCAGGTATAGAAGGCTTTGTAAAAGACGTCAGTATGCTCTGCACCAAAGTGCTGACTATTGACAACAAACTGATCATCGTTCCCAACTCCGAAGCCATGGGCGGCAAGATTACCAATTTCTCTTCCGAGGATCTGCGCCGGGTGGACATTGAGACGAAGGCCGGTTATGCCAACAAGTTTGAAGATGTTTACAAAGCTGTACTGGAAGCGGTAAAAGATACGCCTACCGCTTTGATGGAACCGGCGCCTTTCGTGCGGGTTTCCGGTTATACCGACTATGCGGTAGTTTATACAATCCGCGTCTGGACCAAGTCCGCTGATTACTGGGACTGCTACTTTGATCTGATGCAGAAGGTTGGTGAGTTCAAAGATAAGAACGGTATCGTAGGCGGCGTTCCTTCTATGAGGTATATAAGCGACAAATAAAGGTTAAGAAATTATAATTTATATCAGACGTAATAGCAAAAAACCGGTATCACATTTTACTGTGATACCGGTTTTACTATTGTGCGTGTTTTTTTAATTGCAGGCTTATCGGTTTTAGTCTTCGTATTTATCCGGGAAGAACAGCTTCAGGGTGTCCATGTCGGGCATTTTGCCCATTGCGTTTCCGATAAAGAAGAAGAGCAGCGAAGTGGTGATGCCGATGGTGATCTGGTGCAGGGACATTACTTTGAAGCCCATGGCCATGGTGATGCAGTAGGCTGCCACGCCGCCGGCCATGGCGCAGATGGCGCCGGTGCTGTTGGCTTTATGCCAGAACAGGCCGAAGATCATCACCCAGAAGAACGCGGTTTCCAGTCCGCCGAAGGCGAACATGTTGATCTTCCAGATTACAGACGGGGGCGCGATGGAAATCAGGTAGATCCCGAAGCCCAGAAGGATGGTGAAGATCATGCTCAACCGTTTGACACCCTCGTTGCTCAGGGACTTCCCGCTCTTTTCCAGGTGGCGCATATACACGTCCTTGATGATGGAGGAAGAAGAGGTGAGCAGCAGGGAAGAAACGGTGGAAATGGTTGCCGCGATAGGCCCGATGATGACAACGCCGGCCCAGAAGGGGCTCATGACGCTGATGATGGTGCGGGGCATGATGTTGTCCACGCTGCCGCCGTAAGCGGCCAGGTCCGGATTGGTGAGCACGCCTTTGCACAGTACGCCGACCCAGGTAGCGATGATGGTCACTACACCAATGACGATGGTGCCGATGATGATGGCATTGCGCAGGGCTTTGGTGTCTTTATAGCTGATGCTGCGGACCACGGACTGGGGCAGCGCCAGGGTGCAGACGCCTACCAGCAGCCACTGGCTGATGTAGAGGGAAACCGGCATCTTGCCGCGGGAGAGAGGCTCAAGCATGGCGGGATCGTTTGCCCGGAAGTGAGCCATGATGGCGCTGTAACCGCCGGCTTTATCCAGCAGGCAGTAGAACAGGATGGCCATGCCGATCATCATGGCGATGGCGCAGATGGCATCGGTGATGGCTACGCCCTTGAACCCGCCGATGGTGGTGTAGATGACCACGATGATGCCGAACATGGTGAGGCCGGTCATGTAGGAGTAGCCGGTAACTGCTTCAAACAGTTTGGCGGCGCCTACAAACTGGGCAACCATGGTGGCGCAGAAGAAAGCGACGATGAAGATAGCCGCCATATTGGCCAGCGCGTCGGATTTGTACCGGGCGCGGATGATGTCAATGACGGTGACCGCGTCAATTTCGCGGGCAATCAGGGATATCTTCTTTCCGAAAACACCCATGACCAGGAAGATGACCACCATCTGAACGATGGCCATATACAGCCAGCCGTAACCGATCTGCCAGGCCACGCCGGGACCGCCGACGAAAGTGGAAACGCTGGAGTAGGTGGCAACCGTGGTCATAGCCAGGACAAAGCCGCCTAAGGAACGTCCGCCGATGAAGTAATCTTTCACAAAGTTGGAAGAACGGGCTTCACTGGACTGCTGCTGTACCCAGTAGCTGATGTAAAGCAACACGGCCAGGAATAAAAGAGCGGGAGCCAGATTCAGTAAATTTTCCATTACTTACCGCCTCCTTTCACCGTGGAGTCTTCTTTCATGTCAACATCTTTGATGACGTATTCCGCCAGCCACCAGGCTACGACAACGGCAAAGAACCAGGATACGATGCAGCCGCCGATGACCCAGATGGGGGTGTCGAAAAGGACGATATCCGAATCGGCCAGACCGAAACCTGCCGCAATCCAGAAGAGGATGACGACAATCGTGGCCAGCACGGTGGTCTTGGCTTCCCGGTTCGCCTGCCGGAATTGTTCACTGCGTTTCATAATGACAAATACCTCCCTTTTTGTAACGTGGGGTTTGCAACTAATTAAAAATCGCCCACCCGGAAACGGATGCGCGATACATTTTACTGTTGCGTCCCGTCCCGGTCTTTACGGATCCAAGCGATATCAGACTTTGTTGCTTCATTCTCTCAGAGGATTTGCGGTAAAACCCTGCGGTGCCTTCCGTTCCTCTTAAAATTCACATGTATGATAGCATACATCTGCTGAGAATGCAACCTTGCAAGCAGTATTTTTTACATTATTAAATCACGTTGGTTTTCATTTTTGGTTTTCTAAAGTGTAACATGGGTTTGTGTCAAAAGAAGAACATTTATATGTTTTTTCTTTGCAACGTTTATGTTTTTTGAAATTATATTGTAAGCCTGCCATTTGTGGTAAAATAGATAAAAGTGAAAACATATTGACGTGTAATGTACTCATTAGGAAACGAGGAAGAGTATGATTCTGATCAGCGCCTGTCTGGCGGGCCGAAATGTAAAATATACTGGAAGCAATAATGCAGTGTCCTGGCTTTGTGAGTGGATCGAGCGGCATAAGGAGCAGGTACTGCTTGTTTGCCCGGAGGTGATGGGCGGGTTGCCGACGCCGCGTCTTCCTGCGGAGATTCAGTTCCGGGAAGCAGATTCCGGAGCCGGCCCTGAAAATCGTCGTGTTTTCAATAAAGCCGGTCAGGATGTGACGGAGCAGTTCCTGCTGGGGGCGGAAAAGGTACTGGAGCTGGTGAAACAACATCATATTACTTCTGCTGTCATGAAAGCAAACAGCCCGTCCTGTTCAGGGTTTTACATATATGACGGCACGTTTTCCGGAACTAAAGTTGCAGGGCAGGGGATTACGGCAGAGTTGCTTATGGAACACGGGGTCAAGGTGTATTCGGAAACAATGGTGACACCGGAATTGTTGGAAGAGTTAGTGGTTTAGTGTTGCTGATATAGTTTTGCTGTAATGAACTAAGAAAGGATAGAAACCAAACTATGAATATGAGTATCAATATAAATGAAGAACGTTTGAAGAATACGTTTATCGAGCTGGTCAGCGTGCCCTGTCCCAGCTGTGATGAAAAACAGGAAGCGGATCTTTTGGTAAAAAAATTGCAGGAGCTTGGCATGGAACCCAAGGTGGACCGGGCCGGTGAACAATGCGGCGGCACCACGGGAAATGTCTGGGGTTTTTTAAAAGGAGACGTGCCCGGCGCGTTACGTCTGTTTTTTGAAGCGCACATGGACAGCGTGGCTCCCACAACCGGAACGAATGTTATTGAGAAAGACGGCGTGTTGTATTCTGACGGAACGACCACTTTGGGCGGCGACGATAAAAGCGGTGTGGCTGCTGTATTGGAAGCGATGCAATGCATCATAGAAAATGATTTGCCCCACGGGGATATCCAGGTCTGCTTCACAATCGGGGAAGAGACTGGCAGCTACGGCGTGCGATATATGGACAAAACTATGATTCAGGCCGACGCGGGTTATTGCATGGACTGCGGTGGTCATCCGGGCGCAATTTTTAATGCGTCTCCCAAAGCGATTAACCTGAAACTGAAGGTGAAAGGCAAAAGTGCCCACGCCGGATTGGAACCGGAGAAGGGAATCAACGCCATCATGCTGGCAGCAGACGCACTGCACGCTTTGCCTGCTTACGGACGGATCGACGAAGAGACAACCCTGAGTGTGGACATGATTGACGGCGGCCTTGCTCCCAACATTGTGCCGGAGGCCTGTGAGATTGTCATTGACATGCGTTGTCCCAATCAAACGAAGCTGGAACGCTTGAAAAATGAAACGGTGGAGATATTCCGAAACGTAGTTGAAGCGAAAGGCGGAGCTGTGGAAGTTGCGGTGAAAGAGGTAGCGCCGGGTGTCAACCTTAACACAGACCATGCAACGGTGAAACTGGCGGCAACCGCAGCGGAAAAACTGGGGTTCCCGGTCAGCACGGGTTTCACCGGTGGTTGCAGCGACGCTAATTTCTTGTGCGGTATGGGCCTGCCAACCGTGTTGCTGGCAACCGGCATGGACAAGATCCATACCACGGAAGAACGCCTCGCCCTGGAAGATTTGTACAACGCAGCCAGCTGGGTACTGGGGATTGTAGAGGAAGCTGCGGAGCAGGCAATTAGTAAAACATGAGGGAGTTATCATGAACGTACCTTTTACGCACTTGCATGTGCATACCCAATACAGTTTGTTAGACGGCGCCTCCAAACCGAAGGAACTGTTGCAGCGCGCTATGGAACTGGGGATGGACAGCATTGCCATCACCGACCACGGCAATATGTACGGAGCGGTAGACGTCTACCAGACGGCGCAGAAATTAAATAAGGAAGCGGAGAAAGAGGGAAAACCCGGCCTCAAGGTCATCTTCGGCTGTGAATGTTACATTACCCCGGGGAGCCGCTTTGACCGCATCGATAAGCAGCCCCGTTATCATCTGATCCTGCTGGCGGAAAATCAGGAAGGCTATCACAATCTGGTGAAGCTGGTGTCTCTCGGTTTTATTGACGGCTTTTACCGCAAACCCCGCATCGATAAGGATATCCTGCGCAAATACAGCAAGGGTATCATCTGTCTGTCTGCCTGCATACAGGGAGAAGTTCCTCAAATGATCCTGCAGCGGAATCTGGACGGGGCGGAACGAGCGCTGCAGGAGTATATTGATATTTTCGGCAAAGACAATTTCTTTCTGGAGATGCAGAACCACGATCTGGAAGAAGAGCGGACCGTCAATCAGCAGCTGCATATCTTTGCGGAAAAATACGGCGTGAAGCTGGTTGTCACCAACGACATCCATTACGTGAAACGGGAAGACGCATCGGCTCAGGACGTGCTACTCTGCATCCAGACCAACAAAAACGTGGACTACCCATGCCATTGCGGAACGCTGCAACGTGGACCTGACCTTCGGTCAGTTACTGCTGCCGGAGTTTCCGATTCCGGAGCAGTTTCATAATGATGCGGATGCCTATGTGCGCGCCCTTTGCGAAGAAGAAATACCCAAGCGGTACGGTGCGTTGCTGGCGAAGCTGCCGGAGGACGCAAGACAGAAAAAAGCAGAGGAAATCAATCAGCGGCTGGACTATGAACTGGATATCATCCGGAAGATGGGCTATGCGGCTTATTTCCTCATCGTGTGGGATTTTATCCATTACTGTCGCAGTCACAAAGACGCGGCGGGAAAACCCGACCCCATTCCGGTTGGGCCGGGCCGTGGCAGCGCGGCAGGTTCCATCGTGGCGTATCTGCTGCACATCACAAATCTCGACCCCCTGGATTTCGATTTGCTTTTTGAACGGTTCCTGAATCCGGAACGGGTCAGCATGCCCGATATTGATACGGACTTCTGCTACCGCAGGCGCGGCGAAGTGCTGGACTATGTGATCCGCAAGTATGGCGCGGACCATGTGTCACTGATCATTACGTTCGGCACATTGCAGGCAAGGGCGGCGGTCAGGGACGTAGGCCGGGCATTGGGCATCAGTCTGCCGAAGACGGACCGGGTAGCCAAGGCGGTACCCCGGGAATTGGGAATTACCCTGGACAGGGCGCTGCAGACAAAAGACCTGCGGGCCATGTACGACAGCGACCCGGAAGTGAAACGCATCATCGACATTGCCAAAAGCGTGGAAGGATTGCCCCGCAACAGCGGCACCCACGCGGCGGGCGTGGTGATTGCGCCGAAGCCTTTGATTGAACTAGTGCCCCTGCAGTTGGACGAAGCAGCCGACATTGAAGCGGGCATCAGCCAGGAACGGATGATTACCACCCAGTTCGACAAGAACCAGGTGGAAGAACTGGGCCTCCTGAAGATGGACTTCTTAGGCCTGCGTACCCTGACCGTCATGGACGACGCGCTGCGTTTCATTAAAGAGAGCACGGGACAGGTCATTGATCTGGACAACATTCCCCTGGAAGATGAAGCGGTCAGCAGGATGCTCTGCGCCGGGGATACCCAGGGCGTGTTCCAACTGGAAAGCGCAGGTATGACCCGGCTGGTGGAACGGCTGGCGCCCAGGTCCATGCGGGATCTGGTTCCGTTAGTGGCGTTGTACCGTCCGGGTCCGTTGGACGCAGGCATGGCGGATAAATTTATTGAAGGCCGGAAGCTGCATCACGCAGTGGAGAGCATTCATCCTTTGCTGGACGGAATTCTGGCAGACACTTACGGGGTTGTGCTGTACCAGGAACAGGTGATGCAGACGGCCTCCATTCTGGCAGGTTTCTCTTTAGGGGAAGCCGATATCCTGCGCCGGGCCATGGGCAAGAAAAAGGTGAAAGACCTGATTGCCATGAAAAACCGCTTTGTGGAAGGAGCGCAGAAACTGCACAGTGTTCCGCCGCAAAAGAGTGAAGAAATTTTTGACATCCTGCTGAAGTTTGCCGGTTACGGTTTTAATAAATCCCATTCAGTAGCCTATGGCATGGTGGCTTATCAGACGGCTTACCTGAAAGCCCACTGGCCTGCGGAATACTTTGCCGCACTGCTGACCAGCATCATGGGCGATACCGACAAAGTGAGCTGGTACATCACCGTCTGCAAGGACCGGGGCATCCCCATGCTGCCCCCGGATGTGAATGCCAGCCAGGAAGGTTTCTCTGTGGAAAAGGGCGCCATCCGTTTCGGACTGGTGGGTATTAAAAGCGTCGGCGAGGGCGCGGTGCGGGAAATCGTGCGGGCCCGGCAGGAAGGAGGTCCGTTCCGGGACATTCTGGATTTCTGCAAGCGGGTGAATTACCGGACTCTGAACCGCCGCCTTCTGGAAAACCTGATCAAGTGCGGCGCCATGGATTCCCTGGGCGCCTACCGTTCCCAGCTGCTGGCAGTGTATGAAAAGGCACTGGATCTGGGAATTCAGCAGCAGCGGGATTACAACAGCGGACAGATGGGACTGTTCGGCGGCGACGATTTTGCGGAAGTGAACTCTGTGCCGCTGCCGAAGATGGACGAGATGAGCCGCTCTGTAAGACTGAAAAATGAAAAGGAACTTATCGGTTTTTATGTGACAGGCCATCCTCTGGACGGATACCGGGAAGCTCTCGATAAGCTGACACCGCTCTATACATTGACGGGCGACACGCCGGCGGTGCGTGACGGACAGTTTGTCAACGTGGGCGGCATCATCAGCAGCACCGATATCAAAGTGACGAAAAAAGGTGATTCCATGGCGGTGCTGGCACTGGAGGACTTCGGTTCCCGTATCGAAGTGGTGGTGTTCCCCCAGGCTTACAACGAATATCATGCGTTGCTGCGTGAGGACGCGGTGGTGGAAGTGGAAGGCCGTTTCAATGTGGACGAGCGGGGCAGCAAAATCATTGCTTCGCGATTGGCGCTGCTGGAGGAAGGCAAGCCGCCGGTGCTGGCAGGGCAACAGCGGAACACCCGGCGCGGAAACGCCAATAGTTTTTCCGGTCGCAGCGGAAATGATGATTACGGAGGGAACGCGTATTACAGTGAAAACACGGACGCAGCCGCTTACACCTTTGCCAATGAGAATCCTGAAACGTATAGCACAGTTGTGCAGCAAACTGTAAATTCATTCTCGCAACACACGACAGGGGATACGGCAGCAAACGTTGCCGGAATATCGCCAAATCGAGACGAACAAGGCCATATTAAAGTTCCTGTCAGCGCTATTATCGAACTGGTAATAACGCCGGAACGGGAATCGGAAATTGTGACCAGGGCGCTGATTGCCATCTTGCAGAAGCATCACGGCAGCACCATGGTGTTTTTGAAACTGATGGGGTCCCGGAGGCGCATCCGTCTGGATCCTCGCTACTATGTGAACGGGCAGGATTTGGCGCTGCAGGATGAACTGAAGGAACTGTTAGGGGACAATGCATTCCGGGTGAAAGAAATATAGGGCGCTGGGGGCGTAGAAAATGAGAAAGATTGTTTATTTTTGTCTGGCGTTGCTGTTAGTTGGCCTGTTTGGCTGCAGTGCCAATACAGTTCAGAGCAAACCTGGGCCGAAACCGGCAACAGCTTCTTCCGATACCATTCCGGCTTATGTAAAAGCGGAAGCAAAACGGGTTTCCGCTTTAGTCCGAGCTGTACAGAATCCGCACACGTTTACGGTCGTCGGTGTCAGCGACCTGCATTACCTGAAAGGCGATACACAGGTTGACAGGGCTCTGAACGAAATGGCGCTCGGGATAAAGGAGGTTTCATCACAGGTGCCCGTGGATTATAAAATCGCTTTTGGAGATTATATTTACCGCGGTAAGGGCTTTGAGATTTTTCAGGACGGCGTGGAAGAAATGCAAGCGGCAACTGATATATTGAATAAAGCGTTAGGAGTCGAAGGCAATCAGATACGTTTAACCGGAAACCATGACGCCAACGCAATGGAACTTGATAAGGGCGAGTTGAAACAGTTTTTCAAGTATAATGAAAAAATGGTTACCGACAGTGTGAATCCGGAAGGGAACTATGGTTATATCGATATTCCGGAAAAGAAAATCAGGATCGTATGTTTGAATACATCAGACTTTACGGATGAGGGGAAGCCAACTGTAGTACCAGATAAAAAGGATCAAAATAAAAACACGACGACAACCCATAATATGAGTAAGCGGCAGGCAGAGTGGCTGATTGAAACGTTAAAGCTAAAGGGGATTGAAGGCCCGGAAGCATGGAACATCCTGCCAGTGTCTCATCTGGTCCTGTCCCAGACAAAGGGCGGATTATGGAAAAATACGGAAACCAATGCGGCATTTCTCCTGTCCGAATATGTGAAAAAACATAAGGGAACGCTTAACATTAAAGGCAGCGAATTAGCATATGATTATTCGGGGATAACGCCGGCGCGGGTATTGCCGTATACCCGGTAAAAAATATGAACGTAAGTAATAGATTCAAAGATGTAGCCCGGAATGAAATGGTTACCGTCGGTCTTCCCAATGCCTGCCCGCGCCGCAATGCAAAGGGAAACACGTTCAATAAAACGGAAGGTACCGCAAAGTCGACGTCTTTTAGTGTAATTGTAATAGACCTGAAGAAGAGCATTGTAAATGTATTCTGTTACGGAGCCGGTTTTGACAGAATCATACATTTTGACAGCATAAAGATGAAAGCAGACGATTCACACGTCGCTTTACACACCGCGTTGCAGGGGAAAGTTATCTGGAAAAGTCAGGATAAAAATGTTGTGAAAGCAGAAGAAGGAAAGGTAAAAGCTGTTGCTGCCGGAAAGACGCTGGTTGTAGCAGAAGATGAAAAGGGAAATTGCGAATACTGGGATGTCGTGGTGGAATAGGGAATCATTAATTGGTTACAGTAAGAGTCTGTCTGTTTTAAACATGGTAAACTAATAGTAAACACAAGGGGGAGATTCTATGAAAAAGCTATTAGCATCCGCATTGGCAGCAACCGTTTTAAGTTTTGGCATTGGCAGTGAAATGACTGCGGTTTCTGCGGCAGAGCCGCAGGCAGTAACGAAGAGCAACATCCTGACCATGGCTGCCGTCTGGAAGCAGACTGCAGCAGAATACCGCGCGCTGTATTATCAGGGCTTCAATATCGCGCAGAAATATGTGGATGAAGCTGTGGCAAAGAAAAAGAAAAAAGACAAACCGCTGGCGGTTATCACGGATATGGATGATACTGTAGTGATCCATGACCGGTATTGGGCGCACCTGATTGCTAACGGCGAGGAGTTTTTCAATGACCCGGTTTGGGATAAATACATTCCTACCAACAGCCTGCTCCCGGCTCCAGGCGCGCTGGAGTTTCTGAACCACTGCAAGGAAAAAGGCGTGGAAGTTTTTTATGTGACCAGCCGTGACCAGGGCGAGGGCACCTATGAAATGGCATTGGGGAATTTGCAGAGCCTGGGCTTTCCGTATGCAGACAAAGAGCATCTGACGGTGCTGGTGGATACGTCCAACAAAGAGCCGCGCCAGAAAGAAATTGCGGAAAAATATAATGTAATTGTGAAGCTGGGTGACAGCCTGAATGATTTTCAGAGGAAGTATTACATCAAAAAAGATTTCGAAGAACGGAATCTTATGACAGCCATGGATAAGGATTTGTTTGGGACAAAATACATTATTATGCCGAATCCTACCGACGGCCATTGGATTGCCGCAATCTTCGGTCAGTCCGAACCGGAAGATACGGAAGAGAACCGCGCCCTCTGGCAGAAAACGGCGACACGGAATGCCTGGTAAAAATACAAATCGTGTTGTCTTGACAAGAGTGATATAATATGATTAAAGAAAGCCGATGAAGTCCTGTCGGCTTTCTGCTGTTTTAAATAAAAAACTGTATAATTATTTGTACTGCAACACTGCATGTGTTTCAGAAACCGTCGAATGATTTCGGCGGTTTCTTCTGTTTTACGGACAGTTTTTTATTTGCTGAAGTATTCAAATGTGTGGGGGATTGTAATGATGAAACGTATTTTTGTTTTTTTTCTGTTAGTGCTGTTGTTTATGGTTGGTGTTTCCGGCTGCGGAAGTTCTAAAAATGACGCTGCGAAAAAATCCGGGGTGCCGGGTACGGACGCGCCGAAACTGAAAATCGTGGCCACGATTTTCCCGGAGTACAGCTGGACGAAAGAATTGCTGGGACGTCATGAAAAAGATGTGGAACTTACCCTGCTGGCAAAAAAAGGCGTGGACATGCACAGCTACCAGCCCAGCGCGGAGGACATCCTGAAAATTGCAAATAGCGATTTGTTCATCTATGTGGGCGGCGAGTCGGACAAGTGGGTGGACAAGGCCTTAAAAGAAGGCGGCAATCCGAAACGGAAAGTCATTAACCTGATAAAATTGATGGGCGACCGGGCAAAAGCAGAAGAAGAAGTGGAAGGAATGGAAAAACATGACCATCACGACCATGACAAGGATGGGCAGGCACATCAGGAAAAAGATAAGCATGATGAAAAACATGAGCAACACGACAAGGATAAACACGATGAAAAGCATCATGACAAAGACAAGCATGAGGAGAAGCACGAACACGAAAAGGAACATGACAAGGATAAACATGACGACAAAGATCACCATGAGCAGCCGGAGTATGACGAACACGTCTGGCTGTCCCTGAAAAACGCAGACATTGCTTGTAAGGCTCTAACAGAAAATCTGGCGGCGTTAGATTCGAAAAACGCGGAAACCTACCGGGCCAATTATGCAGCCTACAGTAAAAAGCTGGCGGCTTTAGATGCAAAGTATAAAGAAACAGTAACGAAGTCAACGGTAAAAGTGGTACTTTTCGGCGATCGTTTTCCGTTCCGTTACCTTACAGACGATTACGGCTTACAATATTACGCGGCATTCAACGGCTGTTCGGCGGAAACGGAAGCCAGCTTCGCAACGGTGGCTTTTCTGGCAAAGAAGACTGACGAACTGAAACTGCCTGCGGTCCTTACCATTGAAGGCAGGCAGCATAAGATAGCGCAGACCATTGTGGAAAACACAAAGGAAAAAAACCAGAAGGTGCTGACGCTGAACTCCATGCAGTCTGTAACCGAAGATGAAATCAAAAAAGGCATTACGTATCTTGCGGTCATGGAACAGAATCTGAACGTGTTGCGGGAAGCACTGCAGGTGAAATAAATAGTTGGGAATAGATTATGGAAGCACAGATTACTTGTGAGAATTTAAAATTAGGATATGGCTCTGGCATTCTGGTGGACGGCCTGTCATTTACCGTAAAAAAAAGGGATTACCTGTGTATCGTAGGGGAAAACGGCGCAGGTAAAAGTACGCTGCTGCGCACCATTTTGGGACTGCAGAAACCTCTGACCGGCACGATTACATTTGGCGGCGGCCTGCAGCAAAACGAAATCGGTTACCTGCCCCAGCAGACCTTTGTGCAGCGCGATTTCCCCGCTTCCGTGTGGGAAGTGGTCCTTTCCGGTTGTCAGGGGCGATGTGGTCTGCGGCCCTTTTACAACCGTGAGGAAAAACAGATTGCAAAAAATGCCATGGAGCAGCTGGAGGTTACGCCGCTGGCCCGGACCTGCTACCGGGATCTTTCCGGCGGGCAGCAGCAGCGGGTATTGCTGGCCCGGGCCCTGTGTGCTTCGGATAAAATGCTGGTGCTGGACGAGCCGGTTTCAGGACTGGATCCCAAAATGGCGGAAACGATGTACCGGCTGGTGGAGCGAATCAACCGGGAAATGGGAATTACTGTCATCATGATTTCCCACGATGTTCAGGAGGCAGTTCCGTATGCCACGCATATCCTGCATATGGGCAGGGAATACTTTTTCGGCACGGCGGAGGATTACCGCCGGTCACGTTTTGGAAATGCTTTTTTGCAGCCGGAATGAGAAAGGTTTGTGTTTATGAGCGCAATAGCAGATAAATTGTTTCTGTATTTTCAATATCCCTTTGTGGTCAATGCCCTGATCGTGGGGGTGCTGATCGCCCTGTGTTCTTCCATGCTGGGCGTGACACTGGTTCTGAAACGCTATTCTTTTATCGGGGACGGTCTGTCCCACGTGGCTTTCGGGGCCATGGCAGTGGCGGCGGTGACGGGTTTTACCGACGACATGCCCATTATCCTTCTGGTCACGGTATCCTTTGCTATCTTACTGTTGCGCACGGGACAGAACGCGAAGATCAAAGGGGACGCAGCCATTGCCATGATTTCCGTGGGTGCGCTGGCCGTGGGTTATCTTCTGATGAATGTATTCTCTTCCTCTGCCAATGTTTCCGGCGACGTTTGTACCACCCTGTTCGGTTCCACTTCCATTTTAACGCTGACAAAGATGCAGGTAGGGATGTGCGGCGTACTGTCCGCTGTAGTGATTGGCGTATTCGTTCTCTTCTACAACAAAATTTTTGCGGTGACATTTGACGAAGCCTTTGCCCGGGCGGTGGGTACGCCGGTGGGAACCTATAACCTGCTGCTGGCGGTACTGATCGCGGTGATCATCGTGCTGGCCATGAACCTGGTGGGCTCGCTGCTGATTTCAGCGCTGGTCATCTTTCCGGCTCTGTCGGCTATGCGTGTATTCAGCAGTTTTAAGTCGGTCATCCTCTGCTCAGCCATTTTTTCCGTGGTCTGCGCATTTGCGGGCATCGTTTTGTCCATACTGGCAGGTACGCCGGTAGGAGCCACCGTCGTTATGATCGACATGCTGGCGTTTGCGGTGTTTTACGGTATAGGCTCTTTAAGAAACGGCGGACGGTGAAAAACTGTGTTATAAACGATACGGCTTATTTCGGCAGCTTTGCTGCATTTCAGGAGGTGCGAAAATGAAAGATAAAACAGCACATTTCTTTCCCGTACTGCTTATCTTGTTTTTGCTGCCATTTTTGGTTACAGGTTGCGGGGAAACCAACAGCGATAAAAAGGCAGGCACTTTCATTCCTCCCAAACAAAACAGCGTGGATGCGATGCTGCAGCAGAAAAAGGCGGAAGCAGACCTTCAAAATGGAAATATGAGTGCCGGAAAAGAGACGGTGGATAAACAAAAAGATGAATACGAAAAAACAGGCAGTGAGACGTCCGGCATACAAAACAGACAGGGCAACGGTACGCCCGTCAGCGCACAAAAGATGAAAGAACTGGAAGAGAAGACTCCCCGCCGTGATGTGTTTGATTTGCATCCAACTTATACGAAAGTGGATTACGACTTCAGCCGGATGGAAAAAACCATGATGTACACCCAGATTTACAACATGCTGAAGACGCCGGATAAGTATAAAGGAAAAGTCGTCCGGATGCAGGGAACCTTCGGTCATTATTATGACGAAAAAACCGGGAAGCATTATTTTGGCTGTGTAGTCATGGACGCGACGGCCTGCTGTTCTACCGGTATGGAGTTTTCGAGAAAAGGAAGGCACAGCTATCCGGAGAATTATCCGAAAATAGACGAGCCGATCATCGTGACCGGCCGGTTTTCTTCCTACAAAGAAGGGAAGAAGCTTTTCTGCGAACTGGCGGACGCGGAAATGCAAAAACTGTAAGCTTATTGCAACCGTTTTAAAAGGGGACTATGGGAACGTTTGTATATTTCAGGAAAATGAAGGAAACATTATCATTTTTTTTGCAGATATGGTAAAATATAATTACAGAAACCTGAGCGTAAGTTCCTGTAATATGTATTTGTAAAGGAGGAAGTATTGTGAAGAAATTTTTGATGGTTGTGATGGCCATGCTGCTGTCCCTGTCTATGGTCGCGGGCTGCGGCGGAGGCGACAAGAAGGCAGAGCTGATCAAAGGCCTCAAAACGGAAATCGGCACCCTGTTGGGTAATGTGGATAAGCTGGCTGCCGATGAGCTGAAGGGCGATGCTGCCAAGAAGGCGACGGAAGGTTTCAAAGGCCTGATGGACAAGATTGCCAAGCTGAAAGAAGCAGCAAAAGGCAATGCAGCTGCGGAAAAAGACGTAGCCGACCTGATGGGCAAGGCCACCGGGTTATCTGAAAAGATCAGCCGTGGTCTGGCTGCAGGCAATCTGAACATTGATCCCAAGACTTTCAAGCTGGAAGACATGGAAAAGAACGGCTGGGTAGCAATCAAAGATGCAGCCGGCAAAATCACCGGTTACTATGATCCGAAAGACGTTGTAACGGACGACCTGGGCAAAAAAGCGTATGCCTGGATCATGAAGATTGGTGAAGGCGGAAAGGCTCTGGGCTTTGAAAACGTAGCCTTTGACTATGCCAACGGCAAGGTTGCCCTGAACAAAGAGGCCATTCTGGAAAACAAAGACGGCGCATTCAGCTTCGCGGCAGCGAAAGAAGCTATCAAATCCTTGGTATGGGGCGACGGTGTGAAAGGTCTGGAAGGCCTGGATCTGAACGGTATTTTTGAAAAACTGAAACCCCAGGGCTGGGATATGAAGAAGCTGACCGGTGCTGTAGCAGGCGCTGTTGCAGGTGACGCGGCGAAAGCCGGCGCGGCTGACAAAGCCGGTTTTGTGAAAGACTTTGTGGCTTTCGCGGATAAAAACGAAGCAACCCTGAAGAAATTAGCGGATTCCATCAACTCCGGTACCATTGACAAAGCAGCGCTGCTTGACCTCGGCAAGAATGCCCTGGCGGAAATCAAAAAAGCCAACGGCGACATGAACGGTAAATATGCAGACCTGGTGAAACCGGTTGCCAACATCATGCAGATGCAGGAAGACCGAGCCCAGGCTATGATCGACGGTGTGAACGGCAATGCGGCACGTTTTGCTGAAGGCGGCGACATGAAAACCAAAGTGCTGGACCTGCTGGCCAAGTTTAAGAAAGACAACAACCTGTAAGAAGTCTTTCCGGAAAAACGTTATGAAAATCCACAGTAAATCTACAAAGTGCAGCGGCCAGATGCCGCTGCACTTTTTCATTCTTCATTAACCTTTCACAATTACAATTTATAACTATGGTATAATATTTTTGGCAGAATAACACAATATGGAACCGCTGATTTACCACCAGAAACTGTTGGCCGGCGTGCATATGGAACAATCAGCGATTTCCTCAAAAAGAGAACGCCGTCAGGGAGGAATCAGAATGAAAAAAGTTGCCATCATCCGTTGTCTGGATGTAAGCATGCGCTGCGTAGGCGCGTCCTGTATGAAATCCTTTAACAACCATACCGTTAAATTTGAACGCTACGGGGATGAGAAACTGGAACTGTTTGCCGGCCTGACCTGTAACGGTTGCGGTAAGACGGTGGAGAATGACGAGGGGCTGAAGAAAAAACTGGACCGTCTGGCGGAAGAGCCGGTAGACGTGGTGCATTTCAGTAGCTGTACCAACAAAAAGGACAAAGAAAATCCGAAACTGAAAAAACGCTGTCCCTGGGTGGAAAAGATGAAAGACTATCTGGAGAGCAAAGGTGTAGAAGTGGTGTACGGCACGCATCATTAAATTTTACACGTATCGTTAATCTGTATAAAAGGAAAGCTGCTGATTTGCAGTGTTTTATAATTCCTTTATACTACATTTTCACGGTTTCCCTAATAATCATATAAATTATTGTAAAAAAGTTGAGGAGGAATCATCATGGCAAACAAATACGCGGGTACACAGACAGAGAAAAACCTGGAAGCGGCATTTGCCGGGGAATCCCAGGCAAGAAACAAATACACCTACTTCGCGTCCAAAGCGAAAAAAGAAGGTTTTGAACAGATTTCCGCGCTGTTTCTGAAGACAGCTGACAACGAAAAAGAACATGCCAAGATGTGGTTCAAGGAACTGGAAGGAATCGGCAGCACAGCTGAGAACCTGGCAGCGGCGGCTGCAGGCGAGAATTACGAATGGACCGATATGTACGAGGGTTTCGCCAAAACGGCGGAAGCAGAAGGATTTAAGGAACTGGCTGCAAAATTCCGTATGGTGGCAGCCATTGAAAAGCATCATGAAGAACGCTATCGCGCGCTGCTGAAAAATGTAGAGACGCAGGAAGTATTTAAAAAGAGTTCCGTAAAAGTTTGGGAGTGCCGTAACTGCGGACATATTGTGATTGGAGAGAAAGCGCCGGAAATCTGCCCGGTATGCGCGCATCCCCAGGCCTATTTTGAGATTCATGCGGAAAACTACTGATATGTTGCAGAAAGGGAGGCCGTTGCGGCGCAGCGGTCTCTTTTCATTTGGAAAACCTGTAAAACTATGGTATAATATACTGTACCGTTGTTGGTATAATAAGACTACACAAGCAGGAGGCACACATGAACATTATCGTCTGTGTAAAACAAGTGCCGGATACGACGCAGATCCGTCTGAATCCGGAGACCAAAACCCTGGTCCGGGACGGGGTGGAGAACATTTTAAATCCCTATGATGCGGAGGCGTTGGAAACCGCATTGATTTTGAAAGATAAATACGGTGCAAAGGTTAAGGTCGTCACCATGGGACCGCCTCAGGCCAAAGATATTCTGAAAGACGCCATCGCACTGGGAGCGGATGAAGCGTACCTGCTTTCCGACAGGGTAGTGGCCGGCTCCGATACGCTGGCTACCAGTGTGGCGCTGGCTGCTCTGGTCAAACACCTGGGCGAATATGATCTGATTCTCTGCGGACGGGAAGCGGCGGACGGCTGCACAGCGCAAGTTGGACCGGAAATGGCGGAACATCTGGGCATCCCGCAGGTTACTTCTGCTTTGAAAATTGAATTTAACGACGGCCGCTTCGTTGTAGAACGGGAAACGGAAAACTGGGCTGAGACTCTGGCTGTTCCCGCCCCTCTCCTGGTGACCATGACCCGTGCGGAAAAAGAACTGCGTTTTGCGAGTATCCGCGGAAAGATGAAAGCCCGCAAGACAGAAATCCCCGTCAAGACGGCGGCCGACCTGGGACTGGATGTCAGCAACGTTGGTCTGAAGGCTTCCCCGACACGTGTTATCAAAGTATTTACACCGGAAGCGCATAAAGTGGACACCCAGATCATCAAGGAAGAAGATGTGGATGTGGCTGTGGACAAACTGGTGGAAAAACTGATTGAAGCCGGCGTAATAAAACGCTGAGCCGTGTATCGTGGCAGTTAAAGTTGAAGTTACGCGCTGCACAGGCTGTGAGAACTGCGCAGCCATCTGCCCGACGGGCGCTATCCGCGTAACGGGCGGGAAAGCGTCGGTTCGGGAACAGAAATGTGTGGAGTGCGGCGCTTGTATATATGATTGTCCTATGGACGCGATTACTCTTCCGAGGGAGGATTTCAATAATGGCAAAGACTGAAAATGCAATCTGGGTAGTAGCTCAGTTGGAAAATGGCGAAACCCTTGGCGTGACCTATGAGTTGCTGGGGCAGGCCCGCCGTCTGGCCGACACGGTAGGACAGAATACCGCTGTCATCCTGATTGGCAAAGAAAACAAAGGACATGCGGAACAGCTTATCGCTCAGGGCGCGGATGTAGTTTACACCGTGCTGGGTGAGGAATATACGGATTATAATGTGGAACTGTACACCAATGCTATCTGTGAACTGGCACAGGAGTACAAACCCAACGGCATCATGTTTGGCGCTACCATTGACGGACGTGACCTGGCGCCCCGTGTGGCAGCCCGGTTAAAGACGGGCCTGTGCGCGGACTGTACAGAAGTGGAAATGGGCGAGAACGGCCTCCTGAAATGGACCCGTCCCGCGTTAGGCGGAAACCTGATGGGCACCATCGTCTGCTCTGACATCCGTCCCCAGATGGGCTCCGTACGTCCCAAGATTTTTGCGCCTATGGAACCGGATGCCGGCCGCCAGGGCGAAGTAATCAATTATACTGTTAAGAATAAAGTGGAAAGCAAAGTGGAGATCCTGAAGAAGGAGCCCCTGTCAACCGGCGGCAAGTTGAAGATCGAAGACGCGGAAGTTGTCTGTGCCGGCGGCCGTGGTTTCGGTGACGGGGAAAGCTTCAGGGTACTGGAGGACCTGGCAGCCCTGTTTGAAAAATCGGCGTTAGCAGGTTCCCGCGCGGCGGTGGACGAAAAGTGGGTAGACCACGCGTCCCAGGTAGGCCAGTCCGGTAAGACCATCGCTCCGAAATTGTATTTTGCCTGCGGCATTTCCGGTGCGTTGCAGCATGTCTCCGGTATGAAAGAGTCGGAAGTCATCGTAGCCATTAACAAAGACGAAAACGCGCCGATTTTTGAAGTGGCCCATTACGGTCTGGTCGGCGATGTGCATGTAGTGATTCCCAAGCTGATTGAAAAGATAAAAGCCTATAAGGAATCCTGAGGTGCGGTTCTGTGTGGAAAGTAATTTACATTGCTCCAACGCAGGAGCGGGCTGAGAAACTGAAGAAACTCCTGGGGGAAAACGGTTTTCTGTGCCAGCTGAAGGCAGTGGGAACACGCCGCAACGGCAAAGCTGCTTCCATTGAAATCTCAGTCCCTGTTTCGGAGGCGGAAGAGGCCTATGAAGTGCTGGCGGAGCATGGTTTTCATGCGTGAACGGACCCAACCGGTTGTGAATAGTATCATCCGGTGGCTTTAGCGGATATTCCAATAGTGTAGATACGGTAAGAAATTTATGGAAAAACCGGAAAACAGTATTTTTAAAAAAGGATATACTGAGTTCGATCAGCGGCTTGATCAGGAACTGGAAGAAGAAAAAGAAGAACGGCGCCGGCAACTGCTGTTGCAGGCGCCGGACTTTAAACTGCTGAACCAGATGCTGGAAAGCGGGGAGTATTCTCAGGACCTGGCATCCAAATTGAAGGACGGAGGATTGTACTATCTGCGAAGCGGGGAAGAGGAATCCGCAGAAAGGTTTATGAATATTTTCCGTAAAACGCTGGAGGTGCATCCAACCGTCCGCGAGGAACTGATAAAGCAGGCTGGCTTTTTGGGCTGCATGGCTTTTAAACGGGGTATGCCCCGGCTTGGACGGCTCTGTGGGGAAGCAATTTTGAGTGGGCTTCGTCTGCTCGGACAGGAAGACAGGGAACTGACCGAACAGGGATATCTGCAGTTTAAAAACGTGACAGATACAGCTGTACGTACGCGGAATGAATGGGATTTCCGGGAGATTGTAACTGCCTTGCAACAGTATTGGGAGAATTACAGGGTTGCGGTCACCCCGGGTTTCATCTCCATTTTGTCCGATTTATTGTTCGTGGCGGCAGACAGACGTCAGATTAACGCCTTAAAGACAATTTGCTCGTTAAGCCGGAGTGTAATACGCCATGATTCGGTGGACCGTGTCATGCGGCAGCATTTTGCGATGGAGTGGAGCAATACAGCGGCACAGATTGCCCAGCGCGGCTGGGAAGCAGAATGTCAGTTATTGTTAAAGCATCTGTGCCTGTGTTCAGGTTCGCTGCGCGACGATGTTTTGATAAAAAGAGTGATGGCGGATGTTTCCCTCCACATGCAGATTCAAAGCAGGTGGGATAATTTTGAAACCGCGTTCAGGCTGTTTTATCCCTGTCAGCTGTTTTCCCTGGTGTTGTTGCACTGGGGGATGAACCGCTATAACCATGTACTGCTGTCGGAGAAAGTGATGGAAGTGGAAGCAGCAACCCGGGATTCGGGTATCCTGGGACAGATGGAACAGAAGATGGAACTGCTGGAGGAAAAGGATAAAGCTTTGGGCATGATCCGCTTTGTCCTGCGTAACGGCCGGGATATGGCGGCTGCCTGCGCCCGGTTGCTGATGAAAGATGAATGGGAAATATATGTTGCATGGCAGAGGGAATGGCTGTCCGCTGTTGCAGGCAAAGAAAAACGCCAGAAACAGGTCCGGCAGTTTATGCAGATGACGGCGGAATACTGGCAAAGTACCCAGCCTTCCAGAAGCAATAAACAGTGGAAGGCCATGGCGGAGGTCGTGAACCCGTCCCAATTATCGGACAAGCATCTGGAACTGATAAAACTGGTTTCATAAGTTCATGTTGCTGGCAGGTGCGTTTTGAAAAGCACTGTGCTGTGCCGGACAGATACTTATGGGAAAACCGTCACATATCTTCAATGTGTATACAGAATTTTTAGTTGAAGCGGCAGACAGTTCGTGATATAATAAACAAAACTAAATAGGCATTACCTTTAAATCGGTCCTGTGAGGCTGTAAGGTGACTTAGCAAAGTAGTATTTATGGAAAAACATAAGCCTTCTTGCATCCTGCGGGACGAGAAGGCTTTTATTTTTTGAGAAACCGCCTGTGTCCCGGTGACTTGTTAACAGGACCGGATGACAAAACAAAAGGCGGGCGGGTTTTCCAACATAAGACAGGAGGAACTGCAATGGCAAAATCAACTGTGTCCCTGGCGGGCAGGGACATCCTTGACCTGGATAGCTTCAGCGTCGAGGAAATCAACCTGGTTCTGCAGACAGCTGCGGAAATGAAAAAGATTATGAAACGCGACATCAAAAAAGTGCCGTCCCTGCGGGGCAAATCCATCATCAACCTGTTCTACGAGCCCAGTACCCGGACCCGTACTTCCTTTGAACTGGCGGGCAAATACCTGGGGGCGGACGTAGTCAACATTACGACTTCTTCTTCCAGCGTGGTAAAGGGCGAGTGCCTGCGGGACACCATCCTCACCGTGCAGTCCATGTGCTGCGACGCCATCGTCATGCGTCATCCTATTGAAGGGGCTGCCGTTTACGCAGCGGACGTGGCGAAACCGGTTATTATCAACGCCGGCGACGGCGCCCATGCCCATCCGTCCCAGGGACTGCTGGACATGTTTACCCTGCGGGAAAAGGGACTGAAAGATTTAAAAGGAAAGAAAATGGTCATCCTGGGCGACATTTTATACAGCCGGGTGGCCCGTACCAATATTGCGGCCTGGAACAAGATGGGCGCAGATGTGCATGTGGCGGGACCCCGTCCCCTGATGCCCTATGCCGTTGAAAGTCTGGGTGTAACCTATCACAAACGCATCGAAGAAGCCATCGAAGGCGCTGACGTGATTGACGTGCTGCGGATCCAGCTGGAACGCCAGAAGAGCGGCCTGTTCCCGTCACCCCGGGAATACGCCCGTATTTTCGGCCTGAACGAAGCGCGGCTGAAACTGGCGAAACCGGATTGTGTAGTACTGCATCCCGGTCCCATGAACCGGGGCCTGGAAATTTCCTGGGACGTAGGCTACTGCGACCAGGCGGCGATCCGCGACGAAGTGCAGATGTTATTCCTGACACTGACTGGAGGTAAACAAATTGAAGCTGCTAATTAAAAACGGACGGGTGGTAGACCCCTCTCAGAAACTGGATGAAATCTGCGACGTGCTGGCAGAAGACGGAAAGATCGCGAAAGTTGCGAAGAATATAACGGACAAAGCCGACGAGACCTATGACGCTGCGGGCAAAGTAGTAGCACCCGGTTTCATCGATATGCATACCCATCTGCGGGAGCCGGGCCTGGAAGCCAAGGAAAGCATCCGTACCGGCACCATGGCGGCAGCGGCCGGCGGCATTACCACCATCGCCTGCATGCCCAACACGAAACCTGCAATTTCCACGTCCATCGTAGTCAGCGGTATCAAAGAACGGGCCGCGAAGGAAGGCTATGTGAACGTGGAAGTGATCGGTTCCATCAGCAAAGACGAAGAAGGCAAGGAACTGGCGGAGATGGGCGATATGCTGGAAAAAGGAGCGGTAGCTTTTTCCGACGACGGCCACTATGTGTACAGCAGCCGCCTTCTCATGAACGCGGCCAAATATATGACCAGCTTTGGGGCGCCGCTGGTTTCCCACAGCATTGAAAGCGAACTGAACGCGGACGGCTACATGCATGAAGGCGCGGTTTCCGCAAAGATCGGTGTGCCCGGCGTGCCCTCCGTAGCAGAAGACATCGCCGTAGCAAGAGACGTGCTGGTGGCCGGTTACACCGGAGCCCATATCCACATCGCCCATGTGGCCAGCAAAGGCGCAGCGGATATCATCCGTCAGGCCAAGGCCAAAGGCTATCCGGTAACGGCAGAGGTCACGGTGCATCACCTGACCCTGACGGACGAAGCCTGCATGGGGTACAGCACGGCAACCCGCGTTTCCCCGCCCCTGCGGAGCCAGGATCACGTGGATGCCATGCGGGCCGCCCTGCTGGACGGGACCATTGACATGATCGTTACCGACCACGCTCCCCACGCTCCGGAAGAAAAGGACGTGGAATTCCGCAAGGCTCCCAACGGGTTCTGCGGACTGGAAACGTCTGTCGGTGTTGTTTTGACGGATCTGTATCATAAGAACGTGATGACGCTGGAACAGGTCGTTGACAAGATGAGCTGCAGCCCGGCCCGGATCTTTAACCTGAAAGGCGGCACCTTAAAGGCAGGCGCCCCGGCAGACATTACCATTCTGGATCTGGATAAGGAATGGACGGTCGACTCCAAAAAATTCTACACAGTCGGCAAGGTTACGCCGTTTGAAGGCAAACAGTGCAAGGGCAAAGCCGTTGCGACGGTGGTGGCCGGCAAGTTTGTCATGAAAGACGGCACCGTGTGCGAAAAGTAAGAGGATTTGAATGACTAAATATATAGAAGAAGCAAAAGTCGTGGGGCAGCGTATCCTGAACGCCACGACAAAACAGATTGACCTGATTGCGCCGCGGATTGCGGCTGAAGCAGTTCCGGGCCAGTTTGTCAATGTGCAGGTCTCACAGCGCACCGCACCGTTGCTGCGCCGGCCCCTTGGCGTGGCCGGGGTGGATAAAAACTACGGCGCTATCAGCCTGATTTACCGTATTGTGGGCGATGCCACAAATATTCTGGCAGACGTCTGCAGCGGGGACAGGCTCAGCGTGGTGGGTCCGCTGGGACACGGCTTTGAACGCGGCGCGAAACATGCGCTGCTGGTAGGCGGCGGCACCGGACTGGCGCCCCTGCTGTATCTGGCGGAAAGCTTGGCTGAAGAAGGAATCAGGCCAGACGTGCTTATGGGCGGCAGAACGGCGGACGACCTGTTCTGGAAGGAACTGTATGACGGTATCGCAGGGATAATCGGCCTGACGACGGACGACGGTTCGCTGGGAACCAAAGGAACCGTTATGGCCTGTTTACCGGATATGCTGGAAAAGGGCCGTTATGACTGCGTGTACGTCTGTGGCCCGGCGCCCATGATGAAAGCAGTCTCCGCTGCCGTGCTGGAAAAGGGAATTAAATGCCAGGTCTCGCTGGAAAAATACATGGCCTGCGGACTGGGCGCCTGCCTGTCCTGCAGCTGCCAGGGTATCGGCAAACGCGTCAAGGTCTGCCAGGACGGACCTGTGTTCCGGGCTGAGGAGGTGACGGAATGGTAAGGTATCTGTATCATAACCGTCTGGCCGTGGACATTGCCGGGCTGAAAATGAAAACACCGGTGACCACTGCTTCCGGAACCTTCGGCTTCGGCCTGGAGTTTACGGACTTTCTGGATCTGGAAAAGGTGGGCGCCGTTACGGTGAAAGGTACCACCCTTGCGCCCCGGGCAGGAAACAAAGGCCAGCGGGTCGTGGAAACCCCTTCCGGCATGCTGAACTGCGTGGGGCTGGAGAACCCGGGCAGCGAGTACTTTTTGAAAGAAACGCTGCCTAAACTGCGCAAATACAAATTACCCATTATTGTAAACATCGATGCCTCCAGTCCGGAAGAATACGGCGAACTGGCGGCGAAGCTGGACGTAAAAGGCGTGGACGCGGTGGAAATCAATGTAAGCTGTCCCAATATCAAAGACGGCGGTCTGGTTTTCGGCACCAACGCCAAAAGCATGGCCCAGGTTGTAAAAGAAGTCAAAGAGAATACATCCAAGGTGGTCATCACCAAGCTTTCCCCCAACGTGACCAGTATTACGGAAATGGCGAAAGCAGCGGAAGACGCGGGGACAGACGCTCTTTCCCTGATCAATACCCTCATTGGTATGAAGATCGACATCCACCGTCAACGTCCCGTGCTGGGTAATGTGACCGGCGGCCTCAGCGGCCCCTGCATCCGTCCCGTGGCGGTGCGCATGTGCTACGAAGTGGCCCAGGCGGTGAAGGTTCCCATTATCGGCATGGGCGGCATTATGTGCGCGGAAGATGCCATAGAATTCTTCCTGGCAGGAGCCAGCGCAATTGCTGTGGGCACGGCGAACTTTGTGAACCCGGCCATTGCAGAGACCATCAGCCTTGACATTCTGGAGTACATGGACAGGCACAATATTAAAAAGATACAGGATCTGATCGGGCTGGCGCTTCCGGGCCGGTGCTGATATTCCGGTTTTTAGAAACGTGTTGATGGCAGTGTGCGGTTTTTGAGTACAAAAGAGGTGACAACATGCAGAGTGATCCAAGACTCATCGCCGCCCTGGACTTTCCCACGGCAGAAGCCGCGAAGCAGGCTGTGGAGGAAATCGGGGACGCGGTAAGTTATTATAAAGTGGGCATGGAACTGTACTACGCGGCAGGGAACGAGATGATCCGTTTCCTGAAAGAGCATGGCAAAAAAGTGTTCCTTGACCTAAAACTTCAGGACATTCCCAATACGGTAGCCAGCGCCCTGAAAGTGGAAACGAAACTGGGCGTGGACATGATCAACGTCCATGCCGTAGGCGGCAAAAAGATGATGGAAGCGGCGGCTGCTGCCATAAAGGAAAAAGCAGCGGAACTTGGCATAGAACGTCCGAAACTGCTGGCGGTCACCATCCTCACCAGCATGGACGAGGAGCAGTTTGCGGATCTGAATTACAAAAATACTATTGCGGAGCAGGTACTGTCCCTGGCAAAGCTGGCTAACGCAGCCGGACTGGACGGCGTAGTGGCGTCGCCCAAGGAAGCGGCGGAGATCCGTAAAGCCTGCGGACCTGACTTCCTGATCGTAACGCCCGGCGTACGTCCGGCGGGCAGCGCCCTGGACGACCAGAGCCGCGTGACCACACCGGCACAGGCCTTTGCCAACGGTTCCTCCCATATCGTGGTGGGGCGTCCCATCATGAAAGCGGCGGACAGGAAACTGGCGGCCGCAGCGATTGTAGAAGAAATAAAGAAGATTAAATAGAGGAGGCACTTTCATGTTAAGTGAAAAAGAAGTACTGCATTTACTGGAAGAAACCCAGGCTGTCCTGCACGGACATTTCCTGCTGACCAGCGGCCTGCACAGCCCCATGTATGTGGAAAAGTTCAACGTGCTGCAGCATCCCGCCTACACGGAAAAACTGTGTAAGGAGATTGCCGCGCGCTACGCCAGTGACAACATCGAACTGGTGGTAGGGCCGACTACCGGCGGCATCCTGCTGGCCCATGAAACGGGTAAGGCCCTGGGGACCCGCGCCATCTTTACGGAACGGGAAAACGGAAAGATGACGCTGAAACGCGGCTTCCAGATTCCGGAAGGCTGCCGGGTGCTGGTAGTGGAAGACATCGTCACAACCGGCGGCAGCGTAAAAGAAGTAATAGATGTGGTACGGGAACACGGAGGCAATGTGATCGGCGTGGGTCTTCTGGTAGACCGCAGCGGTGGCAAGGTGGATTTCGGCGTGCGGACAGAAGCATTGCTGCATCTGGACGTACCTACGTTTAAAGCAGAAGACTGCCCTCTGTGCCATGACGGCGTGGAACTGACCAAACGGGGCAGTACCGGCAAAAACAACCCGGTTAAAAAATGACTTGCGTATTTTGTTTTCCTGTGATATAATTCTAAAACGTCAGGTGAACTGACAAACGGCCCGGTGGTTCAGTTGGTTAGAATGCCGCCCTGTCACGGCGGAGGTCACGAGTTCGAGTCTCGTCCGGGTCGCCATGCGGAAATAGCTCAGTTGGTAGAGCACAACCTTGCCAAGGTTGGGGTCGCGAGTTCGAGTCTCGTTTTCCGCTCCACAGGGGTATAGCTCAATTGGTAGAGCAACGGTCTCCAAAACCGTGTGTTGAGAGTTCGATTCTTTCTGCCCCTGCCACTGAAGATTCAGTCCCCATGCGGCTTTCCGCATGGGGGCTTTTTCTTTTTGCATCGGTAACATAATCAATTTGTCTTACATTCTGTCTTATTTACGTTATTTTCTGTTATGATGGACATCAGGATTTTTTCCCAAATAGGGTGCGACTTTTTGGCGGCGCTGTACATTGTAGTTATATACCGTGGGTCCGCCGTATCGTTATCTTTAACATGGCCAATAACGTATTTGTTTACACGGTCCTTTAATTCCAGCTCGTTTTCCCTTTCGGTTCTGGCAAGCCGGCGCAAATCATAGGGTGAAATTGGCTTAACCTGTAAATATTTACTGGCGTAATAAAGCTTGCTTTTAAGACCGCTTCCGCAAGCATTTTTTACAACCATGCCGGGTTTAACTTCTTGTTTCTGGAAAAATAAGTATTTTCCAGGATTCTTTGCACCTTTTCGTTTCAAAAATGAATCGCATTCCTTTTTGAAAGAGGTTAAAAGTTTTACTGTTATCGAAGAAAGAGGAAGAAGCCTGTGTGAACCGCGGGTTTTGGTATCGTCGATAACTGTGCGCGGCAGATTAGCTTTTTCCGCCTCTTTCGTTGTAAATGATGAAAAATCTTTGTTGATTTCCATGGACGCTTCTGTCAAATCGATATCATTCCATGTCAGACCATAAAGTTCAGCTGGCCGGAGGTTTCCCTCAAGGGTCAAGAGGATTAATACTCTGTGTTCTAAGCTGTAGCTCCTACATATTTTCTGTTTCATTATGTACCGGATGACCTTTTTAACATCATCGCTAACAGATTCGCTTCTGTGCTTCATTGTATCTTCGCCTTTTCCAATATCATAATCGGTAAGCTGGATCATTGGATTTTCTGAAATTAATTTCTGCCTTGTTGCAAAATTGAAATATTTCCTAAGAGCGTTTCTAAAATTACGCAATGTTGTTTTGCTGTATCCATGCTTCTCTAAAGCGTATAAAAATTCAAGAATATGATTGAACCGGATATCTGTAATGTTTTCTGTTCCAAATCGTTTGTTAATTTTATCAATATAGAACAGGTCCTTAACTCTGGTATTTGCGCGTAGACTTGTTTTAATTTCATAATATCTTTTAATAACATCTGACATTGTCAATTGGTCTACAACATTTTTTCCCTTGTTATACAATTTTATTTTTTCCAAAGTAAGAAGCGCTATTGCTTCAGATTCGCTGCTGGCAGTCACCGTTAATGTGGGTCGGTACTGCTTCGTTTTACCAGTTAACGGATCTTTTCTGTATCCAATGCTCAGACGACATGAATACGTTCCGTCGTTATTGTCTTTAACATTAAATTTATCAATCTTTTTTCCCATAACTCTGCTCCTTATGATAAATACGGATCTAATAGCTGTAGCTTTATATCGCTTTTAAAAAGAAACATTTTATGTTTCTTATCAACCTGCTTGTATTTCAAAATGCCCATATGGGCAAAGCGTCTAAGTGACGCCTCGCAGTACATATAATGTCCGGCTACGCTTCTGACATATTCTACAGCCTGTTTAATTGTCAAAATTTCTGGAAAGCTCTGTTTCATTGATTTTAAACCTCATTAAAAACTGAATAAATGGAATAGGGACCGTCTGCCGATACTCTGTAAGAGTGGCGGGCCCTGCCTGCATATGCAGCTGGCAAGAAGCATGACAACCAAAACGATTACTGGCTCGCAGCAAACGTAAAAGTTGTTTACATGTTTCACATCCATAACAGAAACAATTAGGAGGCCGAGCAGCAAAAGGAATAGGTATCTGTTCCGCTTGGGCCGATTAAAGGCATCCAGTATCATCAGGATGGTACGGATATGCTGTACGTCGCTGGTGATACTGAGTTTTTGCTTTTTGTAATCGCATTTAATAATCAGCTTCAATGGCTTGGCCCCTTTCTTTTAGATTAAGATATATTTATCTTTATCTAATCTTACAATGTTTTGATTGCCATGTCAAGTGTTAGAAAGAAATAAATTTATCTTTTCTTCCGTTTTTTAGCTGTTTATGATATTATTTTCATTAGGGGAGGCGATAGTGTGGATTACAGGTATTTAGATCAGGACGAAATTACCCAGTTAATAAAGGAACGTTTTAATATCAGCATCACCAAAGGCACGTTTACCCGGTATAATCAGTTAGGTTTTATCTTGATGCCGCAGAAGCTGACTGGAGTTTCCGGTAATAACCGCCGGGTTGGTTACCACCCATTTGTTCCTGCAGAGCTGGCTACTGCCTTTCTGCTTTTTAAAGGCGACTGGCTTGAATCTGACAGTAATTTTCGTATCGGACGTGCCACTGTACAAGATGTCTTTTTAGGCCGGTTGTTGTTTTATCAGCGTTCTGTTTTAACAAACTTACCGTCTTCTCTTTCTGCTTATACAAATGAAATTGACAGCTTCAATACTTCAATCCGTTCATTTTTCCCTGATACGGATTCTTTTCCTGATGTGATATCCATGACTCCGGACTCTGTAAAGTACTGCCTGGATTTTTACATGACACAGGTGTTGAAGCCGTTCCTTGATTCCGGTATCCGCGATTCTTACCTGAATTATATTGAAGATACTTATCGAATCACTTTCCTGCATATGATTGATACGATTTTGCTGCCTGACCACAAACCAAAGCCGATGAAGCGAATTATTCCGCCGGACATTATTTCTAAAGACCCTCGCCCTTATTAATAACAGCGCCTTCCTCACCAATAGCGGTGAAGAAGGCGTTTAATTATTTCTTAAACAATTAACATACGTATAGCTGCTACCAAGGCTCTCTTCTGCGCCTGCTGGGCGCATGTGTTCACGCTGGCTTTCTTAAGGCCGGGTTCTAACAGCGTACTGGCAGATCCGATGCTTTCAGCCACTGGCGCGCCGTCAGGATCAATCAGAGTAACTTTAACTGTTATTGTATAACCGGCAGACGTGCCGTCGACGCTTACTGCGTTGTCCAATAGAGTTACCTGGGGCCTAAGCTGCAAATGATGCATAATCCGTAAAGCGCCCTCGCGGAATAATACTGGACGGGGGACAGATGGCAATTTTCCAAAGTCACGCCCTTCTTTCAAATTTGAACGGATCCACGATTTTAATTCCTGCTGCGGTGTGACCTGTACGGTCGGTGACGTTGCTGCCGGCGCCGTGTTTATAACCGGATCTGGCGTATTGGTGGGCAACTGTATGACCGGTTCATTTACTTTAGGCTGTAAGGCCGTGTTACCGTCTTCTGCGTACTGTTTTCTGCTTTCTTCTGCGCTTTTACGAATCAGTGCCTGTATTTGTTGAATGGATGCCATTATTTTTTACCTTCCTTTCCTTGTTATAAATCGCCATGTTCTTTGAAACTGTAATACCTGTTGCTGCCGCAGCCCAGGATGATGTGATCGATGAGGGGTATCGAAACTGTTTCGCACGCCTGTGCCAAGGCTTTTGTCATTTCCCTGTCGGAAGTACTGGGCGAGGGGTAGCTTGATGGATGAGAGTGGGCAGCTATCAGGGATGACGCGTGGGCCGTTATGGCGGCTGACAGAACCTCCTTAATGCCTACAATCGAACTGGTAAGACTGCCTTCGGAAATCTGTTTAACACGGATCACCCTGTTTTTTGTATTGAGAAGCAAAACGTAGAATTTTTCGTGAGTCTCGTAAGACAGATGTTTCTGAAGGTACGCAGCAGCATCAGCGGGTGAACTGATATGTTGGCACTCAGTTGCCGGCATGTGGGCTATCCTTTTGCCAACTTCCAGACTCGCCAGAACGCGGGCAGCTTCTGTATTTGTCAGTTTTCCCAGGTATTTAATTCCGTCAAAATCCTCTGAAGACAGGACTCGGAGCGCTTCTTTCTGTCCTGAGAAAAGTGTCAATTCTGTACGTAGCAGTCGTTCAGCTTTTTCTCGGTTACCCAGGATAATGGTCAGCAAATCTTCCGTAGTTACTGATTTAGGTCCTTGATTCTGCATGGCTTCAATGGTCTCGCTAATTCTGAAATCTTTCATTTTTCTTCCTCCTTGTAAAAAATACAAAAGCCCGACCTTTATGGCCGGGCTTTAAAAATATACGTTATTTGCTTTTGATGGTGCTGATGGAAAACCGTCTGCTGGTTGATACGCTTGTACACTGATTAATTTGATCCTCCGTGAGCAGATTCAGTTCCTTGACCCTGGTCGTAGAGAACCGCTTTGTTTCGACCGGCTTCCAGTTTATTCGGTGCTGACCAACAACAGCTGTATCGCCACTGTTGCCCATCATTTCTTCCAGCTTAACCTGGGCCAGCTTCTTTCTATCTTCCCATTTTTTGATTTCCTGCGAGGCGGAAAGATAATCGTCTACCAGAGCGGTTGCGGACTCTGGCAACTGTACTTCCTTTCTCTCCGGGCGGTCATAAAACTTTCCGAGCAGATCGCCATCGCCCGTTCCGGCTGGCGGCGGCGTATTGGTTAAAAAGTACCGCTCATACCAGTGCTTTTGAAGTCTTATCATATTGGAAATGGCTTCATCATCTCTGGCAATGCGATTATACACGAAACGATTTCCACCAATGAGCATACCTAAAAAAGCAACTTTTAAATTTGTAACATATAAATAATGCTGTATTTGTGCATAATATTCAGGGCTGATGTACCCCGCGGCTCCGCCTCTGAAATCATCAGAGTTTCCAGTAAATTCATTGACACATTTCAGTTCCAGACACGCCCACTGGTTACCCTCTGCCGGACCGAGGTTAACGATTCCGTCCAAATTTGCAATAGCAAATGGGCTTTCAATCGACTGTAATACATACTTCAGCTCTCTGACCTCATAGCCGGTAAGCTCTCTGAACCTGTCTCTCAGCAACGACTCAAGCTTAATTCCCCAATACATCCGCTCGTTTGGAGGCTCCTTTTTAACTAATGACTTTTTCTCCAGATAAGCGGAAAGGGGAGAGCGGAATCTGCTTATTCCTATAACAGCGGCTGCATCCGAACCGCCAATATAATTCTGTCTAAGGTCAATCCATTGTTGTTTCGACATACGGCTCCGATCTGCCAAAATCCGATAGCTCTTGTTTCCTGCGTTTTCAACCTGTAACATGGTATTTCCTCCTTATGATAATTTAATAAAAATAATTAAGCCTGTTCCTGATATTCCGGAACAGGCTGTATTGTTTCCTTTACTGAAATGATTTTGTTGACAATTGCTTCCACGTCGGCCAAGATTTCTCCTATTTTTTTCAACACCTCCTTCGGTTCGCCCTCTCGTACGTGAAGGAAGGCCTTAACATACTCTGCCGACTGCTTTTCTGTTCCGGTAAATCCGTAGAGTTGGCATAATACCTGCGCGGACAGCTCTGCGCTGGCCTCCAATACATCGTTGGATCGGGTTCCCAACATGCCAAGTAGCTTTTGAGCGTGATGGCTGAGTTCGTGGGTAATCGTAACAACCGCGCCGGCGCCTTCATTCACACCTAACACAATAACGCCTTGTGACGGACTGTAGTAGCCATAACATCCGGTTAAAGGACGAAATCGGACGTCCAGACCCATCTTTCGGCATGCATCCTCAAAGGGAAGAATCTCTTTCGGCGTATAGTCGCGGATCATCAATTCAGGCGGGCTTTCCAAGTCTTCATACCTGTAAACATTGGCCCAGCGAAAACCTGTAATAAACTGCCGTTTTTCATCTTCGCCTGTGTCCGGATCTGTAACCGTCCTCATTTTTACCAATGGCGCCAAGATTTTTACGGCATGGCTTCCGGGTTTAATTTTGGCGCCCAGCTTATTCCAGGTTTTTATTCCGCGGACATCTTGGCTGCCGGAAAAAGCGACGAGCAACCGGTTCAACAGGGAGTAAGACCAACAGGGTGGGCTCTCGTCGTCCGGAGCCCTGCGTATGCATTCAATAGCCAGCTGGTTTCCAAATTTATCTGACTCGATCATCTTCATAATTCTTTCTACGGCTTCGTTAAAATTCATCGCTGGTCTCCTTTCTCTGAAACATGTTTCCATATTTCTTCTTCCGTGTTGTAGTGTGGTACATTGGCTATCTCGATACAGGTAGCCGCAGCGTTGGTAATGTCATTGATTTCCAGACAGTCAATCAGCTTGCGATAAAGCGAGCCGGATTCTTCACAGCCCCCTTGCCCCCACTGTAATGGGCAGTAGTCGCAATGGACTTCTTCGTCGTTAACCCAGTTCATTTCCTGATAAAGCTTGGCGGCCTGACACGCGAAGCAGTGATTTTCCGGGTTCTGTTCGTCTGCCGGGAAGTGCTTTAGCAGCAGTGTTTTCTTGAGCCGATCTAACGCGCCGTAAGCGTTATAGTAGCCGTCGCCTGCATAATTTTCTCTGGCAGCAGCATGGATATTTTCCGCTAACAGCATCCAGAGTTTCTGATGTGCTTCATAATTAAACAATTCCATAATGATGATCACTCCTTGTCTTATTTGATTAACTGATTAATGTGATAACAACGCGATAACTACACCGGCGTAACCGATGGCACACACACCGAAGCACAGGAAGAGAATCGACCTGATCAGAGAAACTTCACCCGTAACCTCGCGGATATCGTCCCTGATTTCCCTTACTGTAGCTGTCAGTACCATTGCCAGCAGATACACGCTGGCCCACAGCAATACGACGTAATCTTTAACAGCTTTTTTCATACAGCACCTCGCTTTCAATACCATCATTAACGTCGTCTTCCCGGGCAATAAAAAAGCCGCCTGTGTCGAAACACAGACGGTCAATCTATAGATACCCAGGGCGGGATTTTTTGATTCATCAAACAGAATCACTGAGGCAGTACCGCCGGCAGGTCACAAAGGTCTGAAACCTATATGTCAGCGCATTGATATTTTTTTTCCGGAAAACATATTAAGATCAATCTTCTGATGCGTAATACTATGTCAGCAGCGCAAGCGTGGTGCTTGCCGCTGACTTTTATAACAGCGAGGTAATCGCATGGATAAAACGGATTTAAATAAGCGCCGCATGGCCCTTGGGTTAGGTGTACATACGTTGTCAGAACTGGCCGGTGTAAGCTACGGCAGCTGCTGGAACTGGACAGTGGGCGGACGCGCAGACCGCGCAATAACCGGAAACCTGAAGAAGCTTACGGACTGCCTGGATCGGCTGGAAAAAGAGCGCGCAGAGAAGCAGGAGACGGAACCATGACAAGGGTAATACCACTGTCCCCGGAGCAAAAGGATCGCCTGATGCAGAGGTTGCCGCTTCTGCGTAAGCTTAATGATGGCGGGCTTGACATCATAGGTTTCAATATGGCCGGAAGCGAGTTGGAAATCTGGGCCGAGGCAAAACGGCCCGGTTATGATGATTTGATTTTTCCCTTTATAATGTATACGAAAGATCAGGGTTTTTACGATTATGTCTATCAGAACCAGCAGGAACAGTAAGGGCAGGATTTTGTCAGACAGGTCCCCGGTACGTACTTTGCTAACCAGTGAGTTCAAGTCTGCCATGGCCTGGCTGTCACGGCGCGAATATAAAAAAACCGGCAACCGGATTGGCAGGATCAATCAGATTGACGGCAGCAAGATTATAAAATGGGGAAAAGACAGTTTTTCTCTGTATGGTTGTACTGTTAATGGATATTCCGTTAGTATCAATGATATCCGTGGCGACGAGGCTGTGTGTCTGCTTCGGCTGCCGGACGGCAAGGTTTTTATAGCTGATATTTTCCTGTTCTGCCTTGGCGCCGGCAAATACATCTTGACGGACTGGATCACGGTATGGAAGACAATGGATCAGCTGAACCACGATCACGGCACCGTAGTATATATGGATGCCTGGCGGATGGATCGAAAGCGATTTGTTGAGTTGCTGCAAAAAGCAATCTCTGATAAAATGTAAACAGAAATCTGACCGTAACCAATAAGGAAAATGTTATAATATATTCTCTTAATAATTATGTCGGTTTCTCGCTGAAATTTTTTGTAGGAAATGGCTTATGAATCCAAGTGAAGAAGGCATTTCCGTTAAACAAAATATTTCCTAGAAACCGACATGTTCCATCACCCGGTATTACAAAAAGCCAGAGGTAAAACGATGATCCACACCTTCGAAGTGAGATACGATCTGGACAGGTCATCCGCAAAATACTGTATAAACCGATTGAACTACATAGCCAGGACATACTCGCCGCTCTTTGGCAGGGTACGGCACAAAAGCCAGCAGGAGATAAAGGAATACCTGAAAGGGAACAGGAAATCACTGTTCTTTTACATGGAGAACCTGTTCCTGGGGCTGCATCACATCAAGTTTACCAAGTTCCGTATCAATGATACATCAGCCGATTACTACATCCGCTTCAAGATCGAGCCGGAAGTATTCATCACGCAGAATTATCAGCTTAACCTTTTCCAATGCAATGAAAACAACTTCGATGCCCTGCAGCGCCATTGGGCTGAGATGATCTATCGTTTCTTTCCCTGCGTTTTTGATCACCGGCCTATTGAAGGCTGCAACGACCTGCTGTCAGCGGAAGAATTAAGGCATAATCAGGATATTGAGGATAGATACCGCTATCGTCTGTTAAATAACAAAGAAGACCGGAAGCATTATATCCGGCGCCGGTTGTATTCCCTGCCGTATCTGGGTCTGGCTTCAAAAGTGCTCAGATGCGACTACACGGCCGATTTCCACTGTGAATACCCGGAAGTTTATCTGAAACTGGTGCAGCAGTCCTACGTCGATTATGACCGCAAAAAGCGTAAGCGGTATCTGCCAAAGGGGAAGTACCTGGCCGCTTATAATAAAGACGTAGACGGCATCGTGATTTATGATAAGCAGAAGAAGCTGATGCTGCCCCGGTATGACAATAAACCCAACATCGAAGAATTAATACGGGCCTCCGCCAACACAATGCGGATTGAATATGTCTTCAAATGTAAAAGCAGAAAGAAGCAGATTAAGTTTACCGGGCTGAACCTGCCGCCAAAACGGCCCGGCGTACCGAAGCCCAGCCTGTGCGGTATGATGCCGTACATTATCCAGGATCTGGGTGCATGCCGGCTCCGTGAAGAATATTATAAACATATCGGCGGGGGGCAGTGGGTATCCGATTATTATTTTAAGAGAGCTGTTGCTGAATCCGGGTTAAGCAGAAATATGAGGCGTAAGCTGATGGAGACCGCCTATCTTATATCCCAGGCAAGACACATGGATACGGCGGAGCAGCAGTTCGTGGAAGGCTGTGTTATCCAGCGCAGGCATGGTCAGGTTCTGTTTGTAGGCGGTTTGTCGGCAGGAACGTTCCGTGGCTACGTCAACCGTATCCGTAACCTTGGGCTGCAGCCTCTTCGCATACCGGAAACAGACAACTGGATGGAGAACGGAAAAGCCGTGACCCATGTATCGTCAGAGTTCGATAACTTTACCATGGTTGATATCGGCGAAGCGCAGCACCCTGTATATGATCTGGTTGGGCCAGATGGAGAACGGTTCCCAAACTACGACAGCACCATTGCTGATTTAAAAGATCTGTATAACCGGTACAGAGCCCGGTGAGATAACTTTCCGCTGGCATTACACCTATGATTCACTGACCGGCCATTATCTGTACTTATGCAGGAACCGGTTCAGCAATAAGGATACGCAATAAAAAAAGGCCGCAGCCGGCAATTATGTTCCGGCATGCGGCTTTGCTTTTCCATCATCTGGTGCTGATGTAGTAAATGCCCGTAAACGCTCCAAAATCGTCTGTATGGCATTTTAATAGGCAACGAAGGCAATTACATGTCCTGCGACGTCAAAATGGCGTCACGGGACTGATAAAGGCCTTGCTGAGGGTGAAACAGTTTCTGCAAAAAAATAAGCCGCAGCCAAAACGCTGCGGCATTATATTTTCTATTCACGTTGTATGCTACTACGACAAATGGGAATTTATTTCATAAAGCTAATATAAATATTTAGTACCTACCGGAATCATATCTGAAACACGGGCAAGAGATTGTCACGCCAAAACCGGTATGCTCCGACGCGCGGTTTTTTAACAGATATTCATATTATTATGGGTAAAGGTTTTATTTTGCCAGCTTCGCTTCAATACGGGCCAGCGCTTCTTTCAATTCCTGGATTTCTGCTTTTTGTTCTGCATTTTCTGCCCGAATGGCTTTGTTTTCTTCCAAAATAGCACTGTTCTGTTCTTCCAGTGCATTAATCTTTCTCGCCATTGCTGCCTTGCTGGTGGTCACGCCTTTATCCAGCGCGAAGGAAACGCCGACATTCAGCAAATTTTCTCCGTTACCCAAGCTGCCGCCCATGCTGAACATCACCTGATCGTTAGGACGGTAGAACATGCCGAGGGCCATGGCGTTGGCATCCCGATAATTGCCGAAGCCCGCCGCCATGCTGAACTTGCCGTCCGTATCCATCGGATGCAGCGCTGCCAGAGCCGCTGCGCCGGCACCTACTTTGGCGCCGGCACCTACTTTGTTTACCTTGCTGTCTACGTTATCAATCCGGCGGTTGATCGGTGCTAAATCCGCGCCGCCGCCACCGGCTTCGATCATCTCTTTGACCTGTTTTACCGTTGTCGCATCGCTATCATCCGTGCCGGGCGCTACGTTTTTAATCTGCCGTTCTTTTCCTTTTGCACCTACGGACACTGCGTTATCCACGCCTTCGGAACCGTTGCCCAGTACAACCGCATTTTTTGCACCGGTACTTATATTGTTGCCCAATACGAAGGTATTGTCACCGGAAACTGTATTGTTGTTACCGAATGCATAGCTGTTGCTGCCGCTGACCTCACCGGGATCGCCAAAAGCACCGCTGTTCTTGCCGGAGACTTTAAGCCCTGTGCCTATGGCAATACTGTCAGCACTGGATACGGACGACCCTTTGCCTATCGCAATACTGTTCGTCGCATCTTTTTCCACTATGCCGCCCAAGGCTGCCAGGGAGTTTTCCGCAAGGGCCTGGGAAGAATCACCGAAGGCGGTGG
>CADCHY010000027.1 GCA_902801365.1 uncultured Succiniclasticum sp. | reverse complement strand
GACGGGTGATGTACATGCGGGGGAACTCTTCCTGCAGGGTGATCTTCAGATAGGGATAGGTTTTATCGTCCCGCAGCATGATGTTGTAACGGGGACGGTATTTCTTAATCAGGTTGCATTCCAGGATCAGGGCTTCGATTTCGCTGTCGGTCATGATGGTTTCAAGGTCTTCCACATGGCTGACCAGCGCTTCCACTTTGACAGAATGCCGGCCCGACGCCCGGAAGTAGCTGTGGACCCGGTTATTCAGATTTTTTGCCTTGCCTACGTAGATGACCCGGCCGGTACTGTCGTGCATGAGGTACACGCCGGGTTTATGGGGCAAAACCGCAAGGGCTTTTTCGATTTTGTCACTGATAACCATGATTAAATACCCTGCTTTCAGAAAAGCTTCGCAAAACCGTACACGATTGCTATTTCATGGACTTATGCGCCTGTGGCTTCGAAACTCGGGGCTGCGCCCCTCAGACAGTCTCGCCACGACGGCGCATTTCATCTCATGAAATAACGCAATCGTTCCCGATGTTTTGCTCAGTCTTTTCCGAAAGCTCTATTATTTTTCATTACTTAATTAAATACTAAAATCAAAAGCAAAAACTATTGATACTTCCCGCTCTTCTTAGCGTCGTCAATAACCCGCTTCAGGTACTGGCCGGTATAGGAGTTCTTGTTCCGCGCCAGTTGTTCCGGCGTGCCGACACCTACAATAGTGCCGCCTTTGTCCCCGCCTTCGGGGCCTAAATCAATCAGCCAGTCTGCTGACTTAATCACGTCCAGATTGTGCTCTATCACGACAACGGTGTTGCCGCTGTCTACCAGACGCTGCAGCACCTGGAGCAGTTTGTGGACATCCGCGGTATGCAGACCGGTGGTGGGTTCGTCCAGAATGTACATGGTACGGCCGGTTCCTTTTTTGGACAGTTCCGCTGCCAGTTTGATGCGCTGGGCTTCCCCTCCGCTCAGGGTG
This sequence comes from uncultured Succiniclasticum sp., assembly GCA_902801365.1. Lineage (GTDB taxonomy): Bacteria > Bacillota > Negativicutes > Acidaminococcales > Acidaminococcaceae > Succiniclasticum. The sequence continues at coordinate 14,050 of CADCHY010000027.1, read as the reverse complement.
GTAGCCGCCTGTCCCAGACGGATGTAGCCAAGCCCCACATCTTCCAGCACCTGCAGTTTGTCTTCAATCCGCTTCTGGTTCTTAAAATAGTCCAGCGCTTCGGTCACGGTCATATCGAGCACCTGGGCAATATTTTTTCCTTTGTAGTGAACTTCCAGTGTGTCCCGGTTGTAACGGGCGCCGTGACAAACTTCGCAGGGTACGTACACATCCGGCAGGAAATTCATTTCAATTTTATTAACGCCGTCTCCCTGGCAGGCCTCGCAGCGTCCGCCTTTCACATTAAAGCTGAAACGTCCCTGTTTATAACCGCGGATTTTCGCTTCATTGGTTGACGCGAACAACGCGCGGATGTAATTGAAAGTTCCGGTATAGGTCACCGGGTTGGAACGGGGCGTACGCCCGATAGGGCTCTGATCGATGTTAATAATTTTATCAATCTGCTCCAGCCCGCGAATCTCTTTATGTTTTAACGGGCGCAGCCGTGCCCCGTGCAGTTTGGCCGCCAGCGCATTGTATAAAATGTCATTGATCAGCGTAGACTTGCCGCTGCCGCTTACGCCGGTCACCACGGTAAAGAGTCCGATAGGAATCTGTACGTCGATATCTTTCAGATTGTTCCCCGCCGCGCCTATAATATCGATACTCCGTTCATCCGGTTTTCGCCGGCGCTTCGGCAGAGGAATAAACTTTTTCCCGCTGAGATACTGGCCAGTGACGGAATTATCCACTTTCATAATTTCCGCTGCGGTCCCCTGGGCTACAATCGTTCCTCCGTGTTCGCCCGCCCCCGGCCCGATGTCGATAATCTGGTCCGCGGCCCGCATGGTTTCTTCGTCGTGTTCCACCACCAGCACGCTGTTGCCCAGATCGCGCAGATGGTAAAAGGTCTGCAGCAGGCGTCCGTTGTCCCGCTGGTGCAGGCCGATGCTGGGTTCATCCAGAATATACAGCACCCCGGTGAGTCCGCTCCCAATCTGGGTAGCCAGCCGGATACGCTGAGCCTCTCCGCCGCTTAAGGTTGCCGCCGCCCGGGACAGGGTCAGGTAATCCAGTCCCACGTTATTCAGAAAATCAAGACGGGCGTTGATCTCTTTCAACACCTGTTTCGCAATGACCTGCTGCCGGTGCGTCAGCTGCAGCGAATTGAAAAAGCTGCAGGCGTCCCGTACCGTCATCTGTGTCACATCATTGATATTCTTACCGCCGACCAGGATAGACAGCACTTCCGGTTTCAGCCGGCTCCCGTGACAGTCCGGACAGATGTTGCCGCTCATAAAGGTTTCCAGTTCTTCCCGCATGGCATCGCCCCAGGCTTCCCGGTAACGCTGCTTCAGCATGGGGATCACACCGTCCCAGGTCCGGTTGTATTCATTGGTGTCGCCGTTGAGATTTGTATAGATGAACCGGAACGTTTCCGCCCCGGCGCCCCACTGCAGTTTTTCCTGCATGGCAGGCTTCAGGTCGTTCCAGCAGTTGTCCACCGTATAACCGTATTTTTGCAAAAACGCAGTCAGCAGACGCATGGTGAACGAAGCCGGATTGCCGGACATGGCCGCGATGGCGCCGTCCGCAAAGCTTTTATTTTTATCCGGCAGAATCAGTTCCCAGTCATATTCCCGATTGATGCCCAGGCCGCCGCAGGTTGGACAGGCCCCGTACGGCGCGTTGAAAGAAAAGAGACGGGGTTCAATCTCCGGCAGGCTGATGCCGCAGTCGGGACAGGAGAATTTTTCAGAATACACCTTTGTCTCCCCGCCGATGACCTGCACTTCCATGACGCCATCGGCCAATTTCAGCGCTGTCTCCACGGAATCGCTGAGGCGCTGCTGAATGCCCTCCCGCACGCTCATGCGGTCAATGACAACGGAAAGCCGGTGCTTCTTCTTTTTGTCCAGCACGATTTCCTCGTCCAGCGTCCGCAGTTCGCCGTCCACCAGCATGCGTGCGTAACCGGATTTCCGCATATTTTCAATGATATCTTTGTGTTCTCCTTTGCGCCCGTAGACCAGCGGCGCCATAATCATAAACCGGGTGCCTGCCTCCAACGCCAGCACCTGGTCCACGATCTGCTGCACCGTCTGCCGTTCAATGAGCCGCCCGCACTTGGGGCAATGGGGCTCCCCCACCCGGGCAAACAACAGACGAAGATAATCATAAATTTCCGTTACCGTCCCCACCGTGGAACGGGGATTGCGGCCCGCGGTCTTCTGGTCGATGGAAATGGCCGGAGACAGTCCTTCAATGTAATCCACATCCGGTTTGTCCATCTGTCCCAGAAACTGGCGGGCATAGGAGGACAGGCTTTCCACATAACGGCGCTGCCCTTCCGCGTAAATCGTATCAAAAGCCAGAGAACTCTTGCCGCTTCCTGACAAGCCGGTGATCACCACCAGTTTTTCCCGCGGAATCTCCAGCGATATATTTTTCAGGTTGTGCTGCCGCGCACCCCGGATAGTCATCTTTTCCTGCATAGTAGTCCTCGTTATTTTTTCTTTTTCCCCGGCTGCAGCTTTTCCCCTAACTGTCCCTTCACCACAATCAGACGGTCCCGCAGTTCCGCCGCCGTTTCAAAGTCCAGTTCCTTTGCCGCCTGAGCCATTTTGTTTTCCAGCGTTTTCGCCAGCTTGCGCAACGCAGCCGCGCTGCTTTTCTTTAGCGCCTTTTCATCATAAGCCTTCTTCGTATCCAGATCTTCTTCCACTTTGGTCAGCTTAATCAGATGGCGCTGCTCCTTGTATATCGTCTTCGGCGTAATGCCGTGTTCTTTATTAAACGCTTCCTGTATCTCCCGCCGCCGGTTCGTTTCGTCGATGGCGCGCTTCATGGAATCCGTCAGCCGGTCTGCGTACATCACCACATGGCCGTGCTCGTTCCGGGCCGCCCGCCCGATGGTCTGCACCATGGCCGTATCGCTGCGCAGAAAGCCTTCCTTGTCCGCGTCCAGAATGGCAATGCAGCTCACTTCCGGCAGGTCCAGGCCTTCCCGCAGCAGATTGATACCCACCAGCACATCAAACTCGCCTTCCCGCAGCGCGTCAATAATCTGGGCCCGTTCAATGGTGGCGATATCGGAATGGAGATAGCGCACCCGCACTTCGTTCTGTTTCAGATAATCCGTCAGGTCCTCCGCCATCCGCTTGGTCAGGGTGGTCACCAGCATACGCTCACCCCGTTCAACGGTCTTGCGGATCTCGCCCATCAGGTCATCGATTTGTCCTTTGATGGGACGCACTTCCACATGGGGATCCAGCAGCCCGGTAGGCCGGATGATCTGCTCCACCACCTGGGCTGCTTCGCCCAGTTCATAATCCGCGGGAGTTGCGGAAACATAAATCACCTGGTTGATTCTCTCATAGAATTCTTCAAAGGTTAACGGCCGGTTATCGATGGCGGAAGGCAGACGGAAACCGTAATTCACCAGCATTTCTTTTCTTGCCCGGTCGCCGTGTGCCATAGCCCGTACCTGGGGAATGGTCACGTGGGACTCATCCACCACCAGCAGAAAATCTTTGGGGAAATAATTCACCAGCGTGAAAGGGGCCTGCCCCGCTTTCCGGTTGTCCATGTGGCGGGAATAATTCTCAATGCCGGTGCAGTAGCCCATCTCTTCCATCATTTCCAGATCGTAATTGGTACGCTGCTCCAGACGCTGGGCCTCCAGCAGCTTGCCATTGGCTTTCAGCTCCGCCAGCCGCTCTTTCAGTTCCGCGCGGATATCCGCCATGGCCCGCTCCATGTTTTCCTTGCTGGTCACATAATGGGACGCAGGAAAAATCGCCACGTGGGTCCGCTTCGCCAGCACTTCCCCCGTCAGCACATCCACTTCCAGCAGTTGTTCCACTTCATCGTCAAACATCTCGATGCGGACAGCCTTTTCGCCAAAGCTGGCTGGTATTACTTCGATTACATCGCCCCGCACACGGAATGTGCCGCGATGAAAATCAATATCGTTCCGGGTGTACTGGTTCTCCACCAGTTTGCGCAGAATCGCGTTGCGGTCAATGACCTGCCCTACCCGCAGCGAAACCACGGAATCGTAATAATCCTGCGGCCCGCCCAGACCGTAAATACAGCTGACACTGGCCACCACGATCACGTCCCGCCGTTCAAACAACGCGCTGGTGGCGCTGTGACGCAGCTTGTCAATTTCGTCGTTGATAGAAGAATCTTTTTCTATATATGTATCTGTCTGGGGAATATACGCTTCCGGCTGATAGTAGTCATAGTAGGAAACAAAATATTCCACCGCGTTGTCTGGGAAGAAGGCTTTCAATTCGCTGGCCAGCTGGGCCGCCAATGTCTTGTTGTGAGCCAGCACCAGGGTGGGCCGCCGCACTTTGTTGATGACCTGGGCGATGGTATAGGTCTTTCCTGTACCTGTCGCGCCCAGCAGCACCTGGGACCGCATGCCCTGCTCAATGCCTGCAGCCAGTTTTTCAATGGCCTGGGGCTGGTCGCCCGCGGGCTGGAATGGCGCCTTGATTGCAAAATCCATATGTGCCTCTTTGTAACTGTTCGTCTGTATCTAAAGTATACTTCAGGGAAAGATATCGCAAACCCGTAAATGATTACTATTCCATGGATTCATTCGCCTGTGGCTTCGAAACTCGGAGCTTCGCTCCTCAAACAGTCTCGCCACAACGGCTCATTTCATCTCATGGAATTACGTAATCGTTTCCGACGGTTTGCTCATATCTTTTCCCTGTCACATACTATTATGTGCAACAAATCACTTTAACAACAATCCCACCGGGCAGTGGTCGCTGCCGAACACGTCCGTATAAATCAGGCTGTCTTCAATCTTGTCCTGCCAGCGGTTGGACACCAACCAATAGTCAATACGCCAACCAGCGTTCTTCTCTCTGGCTTTGAACCGGTAGGACCACCAGGAGTAAATGCCTTCTTTATCCGGATACAGATAGCGGAAGGAATCGGTGAAGCCGGCAGCCAGCAGTTCCGTGAACTTGCCCCGCTCTTCATCGGTAAAGCCGGCGTTGCCCCGGTTGGTCTTCCAGTTTTTCAAATCGATATTATTGTGGGCCACGTTCAAATCGCCGCAGACCAGCACCGGTTTCTTCGCGTCCAGTTCCAGCAAATAGTTGCGGAAGGCATCCTCCCACACCTGCCGGTACGCCAGCCGGGTCAGTCCGTCCTGAGAGTTGGGCGTGTACACATTTACCAGATTGAACTCCGGGAACTCGCAGGTGATGACGCGGCCTTCGTGGTCATGCTCGTCGATACCGAGACCGTACGTAACATTAAGCGGCTCTTTCTTCGTGAACACAGCCGTACCGGAATAACCTTTCTTCTCCGCGCTGTTCCAGTATTCAAAATAGTTGGGGAAATCAAATGTCGCCTGTTCCCGCTGCATCTTGGTCTCCTGCACGCAGAAGATATCCGCGTCCGCCGCCGTCATAAAATCCGCAAAGCCTTTGGTCATACAGGCCCGCAACCCGTTCACATTCCAGGAAATCAGTTTCATACATATTCCTCTTTCTTTTTAAAACTCATCAACATATAAAACGCAGAACCGGTTCCGCATACTATAACAACATAAAGTTACACAGCCCAATTTTTAAAATCATTCTTACAACACGGTTTTGCCAAACCCCAACAGCATAAACTCCTACACTACCTGGAAAATATAAAACTTCAGGTAATTCGTCTCCGGCACGTTCCATAAAACAGGATGGTCCGGTGCCTGCTGCCGCGCTTCGATTTGGCGCAGCTGCACATGGGCTTCCGCCGCCGCTTCGCGCAGCATTTCAACAAACAGTTCTTCTTTCATGAAATGGGAGCAGCTGCAGGTGGCCAGATACCCGCCCCGGGGCAGCAGCTTCATGGCTTTCATGTTGATGTCTTTGTAACCCGCGGTGGCGTTCCGCACCGTCTTGCGGCTCTTGGTAAAGGCCGGCGGATCCAGAATGATAAAATCGTAGTCCCGGCTGTGTTCCGCCTCCAGTTTGTCCAGCAGCGCGAACACATCGGCCTGCACTACCTCCATCCGATCCGCCACGCCGTTCTTTTCCGCGTTCAGCGCTGTCATCCGGCAGGCCTCGCCGCTCACATCCACGGCTGTCACATGGGTCGCGCCGCCTTTGGCTGCATTCAGGGCAAAGCTTCCGGTATGGGTGAAACAGTCCAGCACACGTTTGCCTTTCGCGATGCGCGCCACACTCTGCCGGTTATATTTCTGATCCAGAAAGAAACCCGTTTTCTGTCCGTTCTCCACATCTACATCGTACACAATTCCGTTTTCACAAATCGCGGTCACGGGGGACGCGGGAGGAACTTCGCCTTCCAGCGCAAACCAGCCTTTTCCCTCTTCCAATCCTTCCTGCAGGCGGATCTTTACATCGTTCCGCTCATACACGCCGGTAATGGTTTCACCATCTTTGCGCAACAGCTTTACCAGCAACGGGATGAGCATATGCTTGCGTTGCTCAATTCCCAGAGACAATGTTTGGATCACCAGCAGATCGTTGTAGCGGTCTACCGTCCACCCCGGAAACTGATCCGCTTCCCCGAAGATTAAACGGCAGCATTTAAAATCATCCCCGGGCATCACCGTTTTGCGGTAATCCAGCGCGTATTGCAGCCGCCGTTCCCAGAAGGCTTCGTCAAATTTGTCATTGGTGTTGGTACTGAGGATGCGCACGCGGATTTTGCTGTTATCATTGACAAAACCGGTGCCCAGATATTTTCCCTTGTCTGTCACCACGTCCACCAGGTCGCCGTTGGCATAACTGCCGTCCACCCGGGTCACTTCTTCCCCGTACACCCAGGGATGCCCGCCCCGGGCCGCGCGCTCACCCTTTTTTGTTATATAAAACTTCGGATAGTTTCGCATAGTTTCCTCACGTTTCCTGTTAACTTGCATTACTCTGCACGTTGCAGTTACATACTGTCTGATACATTACGCCCTTTACATTTTCTGTTAAATGCCTTATCGTTATATTATATCATACTCTTTAACTATAATAAAGAAAGGTAACGTGCCATGAAATACAACCAGGTTGTGCCCGGAACATTCCTGCAACGTCCCAACCGTTTCATCGCCCATGTGCTTATCAGCGGAAAAGAAGAAGTCTGTCACGTGAAAAACACCGGCCGCTGCCGCGAACTGTTAATCCCCGGCTGTACCGTTTACTGTGCCGTAAGCGATAACCCGCAGCGCAAAACAAAATATGATTTGATTGCAGTGGAAAAAATCATCGAAAGCCAGACCGTTTTTGCAAACGCCGGAACGCCTTCGCAAAAGATTAAACAATCCCCTGAAACGAATAGCACGCTCCTTGTCAACATGGATTCGCAGGCTCCCAACGCCGCCGTAAAAGAATGGCTGCGGTCCGGCTCGTCTCCCTTCGGAAATATTGATTTCCTGAAACCGGAATACAAATACGGCAACTCCCGTTTCGATTTTTATCTGGAATGCAAAACAGAAACGAAGCGTACAGGCGTCTCTTCTAATTCAACGGAAAAAACGGAAGCCATGCCGGTGCCGACAGAAAATGAAATAACCCACCCCCGCAAAATTTTCCTGGAAGTCAAGGGAGTCACGCTGGAAGACAACGGCGTCGTCCTTTTTCCCGACGCGCCGACGGAACGGGGTGTAAAACACGTCCGCGAACTGATCCGGTGTCTTGAAGAAGGATTTGAGACGTACGTTCTTTTTGTCGTGCAAATGGAACACGCGCTGTACTTCATCCCCAACAGAAAAACGCACCCGCAGTTTGCGGATGCGCTGTGCGACGCCCAAAATGCCGGCGTACACCTTTTAGCTTTTACGTGCAAGGTCACCCCGGATGAAATGAAAATAGATAAAGAGTTGAAGGTCCGCTTATAAACAAATACTCTTGTCAGACAGGTGTTAAAAATGATTGAAACACTCACCGTAACACAATGGCTCACAATCTGTTTGTCCGCCGTGCTGATTGGCATGTCGAAAACGGGGATCCAGGGCATTACCGCCCTTACCGTTCCCTATATGGCCATCGCGTTCGGCGCTAAAGAATCTACGGGCATTATTTTACCCATGTTATGTATGACGGACATCATAGCCGTTTGCTATTTCAGAAAAAAAGCAGACTGGAAAGCAGTCGTAAGACTGCTCCCCGCTGCGGTAGCCGGTTTTTTTATCGCCATCTGGGTTGATGACCAGATTCCTGCCCCTGATTTCCGTTTCCTCCTCGGCATCACGTTACTGACCGTATTCCTGGTTATGCTGTGGAGCGAGTTCACGGGAAGTCAGAACCGGTGGGCACACGCCTGGTGGTTCGCCCCCTTTTTCGGTCTTCTGGGCGGCTTTGTCACCATGATTGGCAATGCCGCAGGGGCAGTCATGGCAATTTATCTTCTTTCCATGCGCAAAGAGAAGATGGAATTTATCGGTACGAACGCCTGGTTTTTCATGGTCGTAAATCTTCTGAAGCTTCCCCTTCAGATTCTTGTCTGGCATAACATTACGTTTGAAAGCTTCCGGCTGAACTTGCTGATGCTCCCCTTTCTGGGCCTGGGTGCCTGCATCGGTCTGCGCATTGTCAGGCGGTTTTCGGACCAGTCCTTTCACTGCTTCATCCAGATTGTCACGGCTTTTTCCGTTATCCTGATGATTACAAGATGACAATACCCCATAAACTAACAAGAAAAGTGTCTCGGGGCGGACATAATCTTCTTAAAAAAGCAACGCTGCAAAACCTGAAACTTCTGTTTCCGGTCACTTTAGTGACCGGATTTTTTTTGCAACTCCAGTCGTGGCGCGGTTTTCCAGCCTGCTTTCTGTTAATATATATAGACAGTGTTATTATCTTTGTTTTTTAGTAGCATCTCATACCTACATTTTATCTTTTTGTCAGAGAAAGCTGCCACTGAGTTGATCCGCTAAAACCCGGAAATTATTTAATTGTTCTTCCCAAAGGTCCGGAACTTACAAAGAAGACAACTCTATTTTCCGCAACTCCTCAAGGATTTTAACCTTTGTGTGTTCAAACGGGCCGTTGTTATCAATGACCACGTCCGCATACTTCTTCAACTCCTCCAACGGTAATTGGGCGTTGATGCGGGACACTACTGTTTCCTTCGGCAAATGGCGATCCCGCTGTACAGCCCGCTGGATTCTCGTTTCACGGGACGTTGCAATCAGCCAGACGCAGTCCGTTAATTCCTGCCAGCCCTTTTCAATCATCAACGGCAAATCAAGGAATACGATACGCGCGCCGTTTGTCTTTTGTTCTTCCAGAAAAATCTGAGCGTCTTGCAAAACCTGTTCCTGCAGAATCGCTTCAAACTGTTTCAGCAGCCCGCGGTCCTGCAACACCTTCCGGGCTACCCAGGGTCGGTTCATCTCTCCATTCGGAAGAATGCTTTCCGGTCCCATAATGTCTGCAATCTTTTGCAGACTGGAGCTGCCTTTTGCTGCTGTAACGCTCTTCGCTGCCCGGGAGGCATCAAACACGGGAATGCCCAGTTGCCTCAAATAAGCAGCTGTAGTGCTTTTTCCACTGCCGATACCGCCGGCAAGACCGACAATTTTCATTTATTTCTCCCATCCGCTGCCCTAAACCGGCAGCAAAAACCATAACAAAAGCATCGTTCTGGCAAGTTTGCTTTATCATTATTCTTTTACAACCCTGATTTTAAAATTGAATTTTTCCCAATATTTCTGCGGTATCAGAGAAGACAGTACCTTATTGCACAGATTACAACGACTGCAGTCCTTGCACTCGCAGGTCAACAGCTTATCCGGAACTTTATCCAGCGTAATCGTCTTCAAAATCTCCGGCGGAAGACTATGCCGGGCAAAGCCGGCTGTGCCCGAAATCATTAAATCGGTGAGAAGCATCGCGTTATCTTCGGCAAGATAGGCGTCTATTGTCGTAAATGGGTAACTGCCATAGGAATTCCGGCCAGCGATTTTATAAATATCAACGAATTCATCATAGTATTTCTGCCACCGCGGCAAAATCCAGTTTCCGCGGAAAATATCCCCTATCCCGCTCTGGCTGCAGCTTCGGATACCTGCGTAGCACCGCAGCGAAATGGAAAGCTGGTGACAGAACGTATTCGGGCACCCCATCAGGCAGCCTTCATTAACCAGACATTTCAGTTTGTATCCTGCATCATGCATTTCTTTTAATTTGGAAGGTACCCGTAAAATCTCCCGGGGCGGATTGAACACCGTAATTCCGCACTTTTCCCTCCAGATTTCCATTTGCCGCAGGTTCCACTGGTAGGCATTGCAGGATGTGTGCAGTTCCAGTTCAGGCAATAGCGCATGGACAAGTGCCGCTACCCGGTAATCCGAAATAATCAGGCCTTCCAGCCGATAGTGCACCGCCGCCTTTGCCAGATTCAAGGCGAAGGTATGCAGTTCCTCCTGTGAATTAAACCGGTAGTACATGGCGTTGACAGGACAGATCCGGCGGACCAGCCCTTTGGAAATACGCAGAAATTCTACGCAGTTTTTTATATAGGCAGCGCGCTTCAGATTTGCGTCTACCTGGTCTACGTTTTCTTCATTTTTACCATCAAAAGTGAACCGCACATGGGAAAGCATTTCCTCATGCGGCAGTTCGCAGTACACATGGTCAATGTTGTTTTTTCGCTTTACCGTTTCCTGCAGAAACCATTTGGGATTTGTTCCGTTATAGGGAATCGAATAAATACGGTGTTTTGCATTCATTTTTGAAACCCCCGGTGGAAAAAGATACGGAGCCGGCACAAAACGCAGTCTTCACTGCCTTTTGCCCGGCTCCTTGTTTATACGGAATTTTTCACTCTGACCATTACAGAAGGATATGACCGGGCACCGGTAACATCCGCTCAGGAGAATTTCATCAGAATGTCCAGTTTGCCTGCACGTTCGCCGTTACGCCGCGCTGCTTGCCGACCCAGCCGGTTACGCCCAGATCTATGGACATGGGGCCCTTGCCCGGCTTCACCTGCCAGCCCAGTTCCAGTAACCCGCTGCTTCCCTTCACAGTGGGACTCGGTGTGGAACCGCCGTTGTAGGTTGCCCTGGCGTTTCCTTTGAATTCATACTGATAGGCCAGACCGCCATAAATCTTATTGTTTTCATTCAGCTTATGCGTTACCCTTGCACCCACGCGCAGACGGTGGCTGTTCACACTGCTGAAATCCATCGTCTCGTCGCCGGCCGTTGCATGAATGGTTACGCTGTCGCCGCCGGTATGGCTGTAGAAATACTTGCCGTAATAATCCAGGGTGTTGTCTTTCCCGATATCCTGCAGTTTGCCAATGCCCAGATGCGCTGCCCAATAAGTCGCGTCACTGTCATAACTGGCATGGGTCACCGGCGAAAGGTCCGCATCATAATCCGAACTGGTCTTGCCTGCGCGCAGGCTTCCTTCGTAATACAGGCCACTGTTATTAACCTGTTTCGCCAGCATTCCGATGCCCCAGTAATGGGTGTTGCCGTCGCCATGGATACCGTTGTCCTGATAACTGTCGTAACTGCCCCTGCCGTATTCGACTACCGGACCAAATACCAGCTTGCCCTTGCTGTTCGTCAGTTCCCGGGCAAAGCCCAGATTCATATTTATGCCTTTCACATCCACATGGGATCCGCTGTCTTCCCGCAATTTGGAGCCGCTTACGGCCGCAAAGGAATTGAAACCGCCCCCTGCTTTCCTGTCTGCTGCTGCATCCGCCGCGTTCCGGAAGCCCTGGCCTGCCAGCAAATCGGCCCCGGCATTGACCAGCGATACCGCCGCAATCCGGGTTTCCACCGGAGACTTCAGACGGTCTGAGGAATCCGGTGTGGGTTTCGGCCCGGGAGTTGGCGTAGGTGTAGGTTCCGGCGTCACTTCCTTAATATCGTCCACCGTGGTAATAATCGTAGTTTCATCTTTCTTTTTGATGCTCAGTTCATATTGGCTGTCAGTTGCCAGGTTATGGGGCGCCAAAAATTCCGCCTTAGCCAGCGTGGCACTGTCAGCCGTTTTCAGCTTGCTGTCCGTGGTCAGCCCGTTTTTATCCACAATCAGGTTCACCGTGTCGCCTTTTTTCAGGCTTACACCCTGCAACGCCGCTACGCCGAAAGTTACGCCTTTCAGATCGGTCGGCCTGGGTTTCACCAGGACTTCCCCGGTTTCCGGATTTATAATATTACCGTTTTTATCAATTTCTACCGCAATACGGCCTCCCGAACCAGAGACTGACGAACTCATCATTAAACCCATTAACTCTGCTCCGTATTTATTGATCAGTATGGGCGTCACTACCATACCACCCTGCTTACCGCTGCCAACCGCCTTTTCAAGTTCACTCCAACTTCCCGGTGTTTTGATGGTCAGCATGGTGTCCCCGTTGGCGATATCCTTTGGCAGATAGAAGTTCATGTTTTGGAAACCGCCCACGGTATAAGACGTCACATTCTTCGCAGCCACGTTCAGCGTGTTGCCTTTGCCGCCGCCTAAACCTGTATCCGTAAACAGAAAACCGCCGAACAACCCGGCCACATTCGCAGGTCCCAGGATATTCACCGTATTGTTGTCTGCCTTCGCCTGTTTCAGAAACTCCATAACCTCTGCCGAGCCAAAAATGCTCTCATTCCCAGATTCCTGTAATGCCGAAGACGCATAAGCATACGAATACTCCGCATCGAGGCCACCGCCAACAATCAGGGCATTTTCTACGTTAGCGTCTTTGCCGATGTTGACCGTATTGCCGCTGGCCTCAACCGTGGACGAGCCGCCATATATCATGCCTGCACTCTGCACTGTTACCGACTCCGGTGCTTCGTCCGGATCTAGCGGATCCAGGCTCGGATTAATTCCTTCACGTTCACTAATAAAAGCTATTGTCCCGCCGTTGATATTCACCGTATTGTTGTTGGCTGAACCGTAATATGGTATACTCATACCACCTACAACAGTGCCTACGGTCCCGCCTTTCACGTTTACCGTATTGTCGCTGGCGGTTATGGTTCCCTTCAGCTCCGCTTCTTTATCCGGTAAGTCGACGTAAACTTCGCCGCCTATCGCTCGCAGCACCGTTCCCCCTTCGATTGTTACCGTATTGCCACTGACTGAGGTATCGCCATCTCCAGACACCTGCGCGAAGCCGCCCGTAACGCTCATGATCGATCCGTCCCTGACAGTAACTGTATTGTCCTCGACCGTCGCATGGGGGACAGAACCAGTATAGGAAATGTATCCTAAAGAATCCATACTCTCTCCCGCCATACCTCCGACTGCGCCTCCAACTTGACCGCCATTGATAATCACCTGATTGCCGGTGGTGGTTCCGGGAACGTAATCCATGTCTTCAGGATCGATGCCTGCATTAAAACCTCCGATAACAGCTCCCACATTGCCGCTTTTAACGGTCACGATATTATCTTTTACGGTAACCGTATCCAGCACATCCCCCGCATAATAATACCCGCCGGTCAGATAACCGCCTGCGACGGCCGTCCAGTTGTTTGCTTCGCCGTCAACCGTAACTTTATTACCGCTTACCTCCGTTGCGGCGAATTCACCGTAACCGCCGATAAAAGAAGGAGCGTCTTCTGGATCACCGCTGGTCGTCAAAGTGGCCTCATATCCTTTAACAGGATTCTCTTTGGAATATGTGTCCCATGATAGTTCTTTTTCATTGGCGACAACTGAATCGCCTGACATATAATCCTCATAATGATAATAACTGGTGCCATTTATTTTGGTTATATTATATGTCGCCCCATCTTTCGTAACCGTGCCGTAAATGGGACCATCATAGCCCGCTTCCGCCACAGAAGGACTAAAAAAAGTTTGCACTCCTCCCGTACATAATAATGCAGCCAGCACCAGCTTCGCCAGCCTTTTCTGGATTTTCGGTTTGCTCTTTGCCATTAGATTTTCCTCCTTTGAACAGATTCTGTGTCTTTCTTTTTATATGTGTCTGCTTTGTATGTATTAATTATATCCTTTTTACCAAAATCTTTTAATGGTTCATTGTAAAATGAAGTTGCACAGTAAAAATTGAAAATAAAAATCCATGTTGGTATCTTTACTGTTAAAATTAAGTTACCACACAAAACATAACA
>CADCHY010000026.1 GCA_902801365.1 uncultured Succiniclasticum sp. | reverse complement strand
AATGGCCGTCATGGGAATCGTCAGAACATTCTCCTTGGGAATGGCGGTAATCAGCGCTTCCGCATACACGCCGCCGCGCAGGCGGTTATCCCGGTTATCGACCACGACTTCCGCCTCAAAGGTACGGGAAGGCTGCACCGCCACCGGGCTGATCCGGACGATGGTCCCCTCCACCTTTTTGTTTTCACCGCTCATGGAAGGAATGGTAAATTCAACTTTTCCCCCCACCGCCACGCTGTTCACATAGCCTTCCGGAATATCAATCTTGGCGGACAGCGTGGAAATATCCGCAATATTGAAGAGAGCCGTGCCCACTTTGGCATAATACCCTTCCTGGAAATACCGTTTCTGGATTACGCCGGCCCGGGGCGTGGTCACCGTAGTGCCGCCCAGATCCGATTCAGCCGCAGTCAGCACGCCTTTTGCCGCATCCAGCTTGCCTCTGGCGTTTTCCAGGGCAAAACTCATATTGTCCAGGGCTTCTTTGGACACTGCGCCTTTGGCATACAGGTCCTGATACCGTTTTAAGAACAACTCGGCCTTTTCATAATTGGTCTTAGCGTCCAAATAAGCTCCTCTGGCATTCATCAGTTTCGCCGCCGTATCTACCTGCTCCAGCACGACCAAAGACTGGCCCGCCTCGACAGCCTGGCCTTCCTGAACCAGCACCTGCTCAATACGCCCGTCCACCTTGGCAGCCACATCTGCCTGCCAGATAGGATCCAGCGTACCGGAAAAACGGAACTTCGGCACAATGGCCTGCCGTTTCGGATAGGCAGCCATAATGACAGCCGTACGTCCCTGGTTGCTCTTGTTCGCCTGCTCATTCCGGGCCATAATATTTGATATGACACGGAACGCCACGACACCTAAAATAATAACGACCCCAATGATAAGAATACGTAGTCTTTTGTCCTGAAAATTCATGATGACGCCTGCTTTCTCCGCTAAAACAACTGTGTTTCACGTTGTGTTTATTTTGCACTGTAATACACACAAACTCTGCCGCTTACAGCCAGCTCCGTATGTTTCACGGTTTCGGAAACAGCATTGCCTTTTCTATTTTCCGCTGATTTACGGATCTGCAGCGTTTCTATTCGTGTGCAGGGTCCCTGGGTCTCTATGTCATTAAAAAAACTGAGCAAATCATGCCAGGTTCCTGAAAATTCTGCATCCCAGAGAAATCTGTTTACCCTGTTTCCGGTTTTGTCCGGATTAGCGGAACTTACGGATACCTGTTTACATTTTTGTACTTTTATGCCATGCAGGCCAGCCAGATGGTAAATCTTTTGTATTTCTACCTCCGGCTCGGGCTTTTCCGGAATCTGCTTCTGAAGCGTTTCCAGTAAATCCCGCTGCTGTGCCTGCTTTTGCGCATAATCCTGATTTTCTGCGAATGCACGGTAAAGGGCGGTTTCTTTCCGCATAAAACCCGTTTGTTCAGTCATTAGCCGCACACGGTTCTCCAGCGGCCCTGCAAATCCCGTTACCGTACCAGTCAGGAGGATCACGGAAAACAACAGCCAACAGGCATTCTTGCTGTTTTCAGTCATGCTCCTCTTCAGGGAAAACAGTGTTTCCGCCTTTATAAGAGACAACAACATTTGCTTCACGGTCTCTCCTCCTCCGCCTGCGCCGGCGCAAGCTCTGACAAAATAAGAAAAGAAATGACCGTTTTGACGTTATCTTCTCCGTCTTTTGTTTTAATTTGTCTGGTTCCGCTTTCCACAAGCCGGATTACCGAAAACGCCTCTTCCCGTTTCAGCCTTTCCAGAAATTCTGAAATTCGGTCTAAATCTAATGCGCAACCCTTTATTTCCAACATTCCGGAATGTGGTTGTTTCTGCCGCATCTCTTCCAGCCAGCACCCCTCCGGAATCACCATTCCTATTGTTTGCAGCGCCATAGTCCATACCGGTTCTTTCAGGTTGATATGTTGCAGCGTCCTCTGATACTGCCTGATTCGGAAATCAGTCTTCCTGCTGTCCTCATAAGCTGCTTTAACAGAACGAAACGGCACTAGCTGCCTGCCAGCTTCCTGCCACTCACTTTTCGCGCGTTGCCAGCGGATTACACCCTGAACCGCCAAAAATAAAGAAATCAACAGACATGAAACCGCGGCTATCTGATAGCCCCTCTTCAGTATAACTTCTTTCCCTGATGCAGAAGGCAGCAAATTTACCGGCAACAACTCCTGTTTTGGTCCTATAACAGTTACAGCTTCCAGTTTTGCCTTTAAAAAACCGGCAAACTGCTGCAATACTTCTATCATCTCCAGAGGAACCGCTACAACTAAAAAATCCTGTAACCCCGTTTCCTCTGTTTCCTGCCATCGTGCAGACAACTCTGCCGTATCGACAGCCTTTTCCTCCGGATCGGTTCTTAAAAAGCCTGAATCCCTCAAGCGCAATAAAACCGCCTGATAATTCCCGGGGTCAAAAGGAACATAACGACTGCCCTCCCAGCGCACCCAGTTTTTCTGTTCCTGCGCTGTCATAAAAGGCAGCTTCACCGTCTTCAGATAAACCTGCCCGGAATCTAAAACGATCCTGAACCGCCTTATCCGTATTTTTTCTTCCTTCAGGATTGCCTGGAGCCAGTTTGCCATTTCCTCTGCATGATTCAGGTACTTATATCCCTGCCAGTTTTTAGGAAGTTCATACTCCGGGGCTTTCCTGCCCTGAGAAATCCTGACACTGGTTTCCATAACCGTCAGCACGACCGGCTTGCCAAAAAGTCTGTCCCACAAAACCTCTATGATATTCATCCCGGTACAGCCTCCGATCATAAAAACAAAGACCAGTACCAGTCCAGGATACGGGTTGAACAGAAAAAGCTGAGAACAGCGCCGGCACTGAGACAGGGACCGAAAGGAATGCGGCTCTTCCTGACCGCTTTATGCGTTATACACAGCATTAACGCCACTGTACCGCCAATCAGGAACGCCAGGTGCAGGGCAACAATTATGCCCGGAACGCCTGTCCACAATCCCAGTACCCCGGCGTATTTTACATCTCCAAACCCCATCCCGCCTTTACTGAGAGCATAAATCAGGCCCAGCAGTCCGCTGCCGGTCAGAGCTCCCATGAAAGATTCCTTCCAGACATGCCCGCTGACTCCGGTATACACAAGTCCTGTTATCAACAGTACAAGAAGAATCTCATCCAGAATAATCTTTTGGCGAAAATCTACATACGCCTCTGTCAACAGACCGAAAATAAAAACTGAGACTAAAAAATAACTCAACACCTGTATTTTCACGGTAACTCTCCTTAAAACAAGAACTATAGTTTCCTGTCCATTGCCGTGAAAAGAAAATCTGGCTCAATGCGAAGCCTTTGCCACTCTTATCTTATAGTAGTAAATTGGCATACGCATACATAGTAATTATATCACTGAATTGATACCGGTGTATAGTTTCATTTGCAATAAGAGGGCGATTTTTCCAATTTTTCACAAAAAAAGTGGTAACCCGTTAAGGTTACCACTTAATGCAGGACATGAGGGGGTTGTCCTGACTCAAATTTCCGGAAAAACTGTTAATCCCGATTTACTGTTATCAGTTTCCGTGCATTCTTACCAGTCAAGGTCCTCCGCTTCCTGACGGCCTCTTCCGGTTAAGGAGTCCAGCAGGATGCGCTGTTCAATGTGAGCCGCCAGCTTCTTGGTGAACTTGACGGTATCCGGATTGACAGACATGCTGTCGATGCCGCTCTTGATCAGGAATTCACAGAATTCCGGATATACAGAGGGCGCCTGACCGCAGATGGAAACCGTCTTGCCTGCTTTGTGTGCCACTTCAATCAGGTGACGGACCGCACGGCGGACTGCCAGGTTACGTTCATCATAAATATGGGAAACGGTATCGTTATCACGGTCGCAGCCCAAAATCAGCATGGTCAGGTCGTTGGAGCCGATGGAATAACCGTCAACGAATTCATTGAACTGATCTGCCAGGATGATGTTGGACGGGATCTCAGCCATCAGCCAGACTTTGAAATCCTTGCCCCGGGCCAGACCCTGCTCCGCCATAATGCCGGTTACCTTGCGGGCTTCGTCGATGTTGCGGCAGAACGGGATCATAACGTTCAGGTTCTTTAAACCGAACTCTTCACGGACCTTCCGTACAGCCTGACATTCCAGTTTAAATGCTTCAATATATTTCGGATCATAGTAACGGGAAGCGCCGCGCCAGCCTAACAAAGCAGACGGTTCATAGGGTTCAAACTCGTCGCCGCCTTTCAGGTCGCGGTACTCGCTGGATTTGAAATCGCTGAAACGGAGAGTAACCGGACGGGGCGCCATAGCCTGGCATACCTGACGGATGCCTTCTGCCAGCTGATCAACCACTTTTTCCGGATGACCGGTCTTGATCAGATACAGCGGATGTTCGTGGATGTAAGTGGTCCAGATAAATTCTTCACGCATCAGACCGATACCGTCGCAAGGCAGGGACGCATATTTTTCTGCCAGTTCCGGATCGCCAAGGTTCATATAAATCTTCGTACCGGTTGGCGGGAAGAATTCCGCAGTTACGGTTGCGCCCGCAGCAGGCGCCGCTGCAGCCGGTTTGGCTTCTTCCAGGATACCTTCATATACAACGCCGTGGGTCGCGTCAACGGTAATATCCGCACCGTTTGCAATAGAGGCCGTAGCAGCAGCGCCCCGGCTCTTGCAGCCAACAATACAGGGAATCCCCAGTTCGCGGCTGACAATAGAAGCGTGGCAGGTCATACCGCCGCTGTCCGTAACGATTGCTTTTGCCTTTTTCATGGCAGGAACCCAGTCAGGAGCAGTCATTTCCGTAACCAGAATCTCGCCCTGCTTAAATTCATCGATCATGGACGGCTCCAGAATTACATGCGCTTTGCCGGAAACCTGTCCGGGGCTTGCAGGCGCGCCTTTTACAATAACCTTTCTGTCCGTGGTAACCGCTCCCTTCTCTTCTGTCTTTGCAGTTTCTTTTGCTTTACGGCGGCTCCATACGGTTTCCGGACGCGCCTGCAGGATCCATATCTTGCCGTCCCGTTCATCAATGCCCCATTCCATATCCATATAGCAGCCATAATGTTTTTCAATTTTAATTGCGTAGCCTGCCAGTTCTTTAATCTGTTCGTCCGTCAGCTTCTGGGCTTCCCCTTCTTCCTTCGGGACGGGAACTTCTTCCACGTCTCCGCCGGGTTTGCGGATCAGTTTGATCTCCTGGGGATTCACTGTCTTTTCCAGAATTTCCAGTTTATCTTTGGAAACCAGGTAATCGTCCGGGGTAACGGTCCCCTGAACCACATATTCGCCCAGACCGTAAGCGCCTTCGATCAAAACGTTCTTGTCTTCGCCGTTTGCCACGTTAACCGTGAACATAACGCCCGCCGCTTTAGAATAAACCATCATCTGGATAACCGCGGACAACGCCACATCCAGATGGTCAAAGCCCTGTTTTTCACGGTAATATACCGCACGGTCGGTAAAGCAGGATGCGTAGCACTCCTTTACCTTCTGAATAATCATCTTGGCGCCCTGAACATTCAGGTAGGTATCCTGCTGACCTGCAAAACTGGCGTCTGGCAGATCTTCCGCAGTAGCACTGGACCGTACTGCTACATAAGGTTCTTTTTCACCGACTTTTTTCCCCAGTTCTTTATAGGCTTTGGTGATAGCCGCCTGCAGATCCTTGGGCATCTCTTCGTCCATGATGGCTTTGCGCAGTTTGGCACTGATATCACGCAACTGTGCCGTATTCTCCACGTCAGTGATCTGTCCGATCAGCGCAGCCATTTTTTCTTTAAGGCCGGTCTTTTCAATAAAATACCGATAGGCATACGCGGTAGTCGCATATCCGTAAGGCACAGGAACGTCTGTTTTGGCCGTCATTTCCCCCAAAGAGGATGCGTTCCATCTGCTCAAACCACAATAAATACTCTTTTTCTTTCTCCATAATGTCTGCTCCTTTTTTAAAAATTTATTGTACGCAAAAAAAGAAATTATTCCCCTATTTAGTATATACTATACCACTATTTTTACAGATATTCAAGGAAGATTCTGTGAAATTTTGCTTGTGACAGCTGTACCGGAAAATCTATGAAGAAATGCAGTTTAAAAAAAGAATAACGCCGGCATCATCCCTTCCCCGCCATACATATGGCAGGGGAATTTCACGGGCAAATGCCGGCGCCGTATTTAATTCGAAATAATTATAATATCAACACTCACATAACAAGTTTGGAAAGATCCCCTACACTGTTAACCAAATCTTTTACAAGACACAACAAAGACAAACGGTTATTCTTAATCGCCTCATCTTTATCCATAACCATGACGTCATCAAAGAATTTGTTAACCGGCGCGTTCAGTTCGCTGAGGATATTCAATGCCCCTTTATAATCGCAGCGCACCATCAACGGTATCATCCCGGTATCCAGTTTCTTCACAACCGCGTACAAATCCTTTTCGGCCTGTTCGATAAACAGCCCATCATTAATCGGTACTTCTACCTCCGCCTTGCTGCTGAGGTTATTCACACGGGTTGCAGCCTGGATCATATCAGCCGCCTTGTCCCCTGCAACATATTCATTCAGCGCCTGCGCGCGCAGATACAGATCGTACAGATCGTTGTTGCGTTCGTCCGCCAGCACGGCATCAATCACATCGTAACGGATCTTCTGATCCAGCAGCAGATTGCGGAACCGCAGCCGGATAAACTCGATGATCTGCGTTGCCAGCTCTTTCACATCTTCCATCGGAACTTTCAGCAGCAGAATGGAAGCCCCCACAACCTTGGCCATGTCCATATGCTTCTGGCTGTCCAGCAGGATATTGATAATGCCCAGAGCCTGACGGCGCAGCGCAAAAGGATCCTGGGAACCGGTCGGTGCTTTGCCGCGGCTGAAGGTGGCCACAATATTGTCCACTTTATCCGCAATACTCAGGATCCGCCCAATTTCCGTCTTCGGCAGGATATCGCCCGCAAACCGGGGCAGGTACTGTTCAAAGATACCTTCGCAGACATCCGCTTTTTCTCCGTCCAGACGGGCATACTCCCGGCCCATGACACCCTGCAGTTCGGTAAATTCCGTAACCATGCCGGTAACGAGGTCGCACTTGCTCAGTCTGGCCGCGCGCTTCAGATCGTCCAACGGCACACGGCTCTGCTGTCCGAAATGAATCATCTCCACAAGCTTCTCCAGACGCTGGCTCTTATCGTACATATTGCCCAGGCCTTCCTGGAAGACAACGGTCTTGATTTTTTCTTCATAAGCTTCCAGTTTCTGTTTCCGGTCTTCGTTAAAGAAGAATTCCGCATCGCTGAGACGGGCACGCAACACCCGTTCATTACCGTGGGTCACATTCTCCAGAAACGCTTTGCCGCCGTTACGTACGGCGATAAATTTGTTCAGCAGTTTGCCGTCTTTGCCACGCACCGGGAAATAGCGCTGATGATCGCGCATGGGCGTGATGATGGCCGCTTCCGGCAGCGCCAGATATTTATCTTCAAATTTTCCGCACAACGGCGTGGGATATTCTACCAGATAATTGACTTCTTCCAGCAGATCCGCCGCAATTTCAATCTCGCCGCCTTCTTCCCGGGCCAGTTCGGTAATCTGCTGCCGGATCATCTCCCGGCGTTTATCCTGATCTGCGATGACAAAATTCTCTTCCAAAATTTTTTCATAGTCATCCGCCACCGGAATTTCAATTTTCTTGTTACTCAGGAAACGATGTCCCATGGTGTACCGGTCAGACCGGATATCCGTAATGGAAACAGGAACGATTTCCGTACCAAACAGTGCAACCAGCCAGTGAATGGGACGCAGGAAACGGAAATCAAAATCCGCCCAGCGCATATGGTTGGGGAACGGAATGTTGGTCAGAATCTCCTGCAGCACATGCGGTAACAGTTCCGCCGTTTCCCGGCCCTGTATGTGCTTCACGGCATAAATATAATTATCCTTTACAACCAGGTCCTTCACATCAACGCCTTTGCCCCGGGCAAACCCCTGCGCCGCTTTGGTTGGTTCACCGTCTTTAAACGCAATATTTACAGCCGGGCCCTTAAATTCTTCCGTGCTGTCCGCCTGAGTTTCTTCCACTCCGCTGACCAGCACAGCCAGACGGCGGGGCGTTCCCAGTACGGTTACATCAGCAAAGGGCACCCGGGCGTCCTGTAACTTTTTCAGGGACAGGGTTTTTAAATCTTTTAAAATATTCGGCATATAATTGGCCGGCAGTTCTTCCGTTCCGATTTCAAACAATAATTTTTTCATTATTTGTTTCCTCCCTTCAGCAGCGGGAAGCCCATCTTTTCCCTTTGCTCCACATACGCTTTGGCACACAGACGGGCCAGCCGGCGTACACGGCCGATATACGCGGCCCGTTCGCTGACGCTGATGGCGCCCCGGCTGTCCAGCAGGTTAAATGTGTGGGAGCATTTCAAAACGTAGTCATACGCCGGACGGATGTTGCCGGTCTCCACGATCCGTTCCGCCTCTTTTTCAAATTTTTCGAACATGTCGAAGAGCATGTCGGTATCCGCCAGCTGGAAGGAATACCAGCTCTGTTCTACTTCGTTGTCGTGGAACACGTCGCCGTAGGTCACGTCGCCGACCCACTTCACGTCATACACATTCTCCACGCCCTGGATGTACATGGCAATCCGTTCCAGGCCGTACGTGATTTCCACAGCAACCGGTTTGATATCCAGACTGCCGACCTGCTGGAAATAGGTAAACTGGGTGATTTCCATACCGTCCAGCCAGACTTCCCAGCCCAGGCCCCAGGCGCCTAATGTGGGAGATTCCCAGTTGTCTTCTACGAAACGGATGTCGTGTTCTTCCGCTTTAAATCCTAACGCGGCCAGACTCTGCAGGTACAGGTCCTGAATGTTGGCCGGAGACGGTTTGATAATGACCTGATACTGATGATGCTGGAACAGGCGGTTGGGGTTGTCGCCGTAGCGTCCGTCCGCCGGGCGGCGGGAGGGTTCCACATACGCCACACGCCAGGGTTCCGGTCCCAGGACCCGCAAAAATGTCAACGGGTTCATGGTGCCTGCACCTTTTTCCATGTCATAGGGCTGAGCCAGAATGCAGTCCTGCTCAGACCAGAACTTTTGCAGTGTTAAAACCATTTGCTGAAAATCCATTTTTTCCTCCTTGATTATGTTACAAAGCGGGTTTGTTTATCCTGCCGCGTTTTTTTGCCGGGTGCGCCGCCTGCTGCAAATAAAAAATCCGTCCTTGCAACAAATACTTGTTACAGGGACGGAGTATCTCCGCGGTTCCACCCTGCTTGATCACAAAAACGTGACCCGCCTCAATGGTTATTTAGTTTCGCTCAAAGCTGCCTTCTTCCGTCGGTTGCCGGCTTACACTGTCCCGGCTCGCTGTGGCGGCGGAATACTTGGTCTTCTCATCGCTACGCACTATTATATGTAGTCCGGGACGCTTTGTCAAATGATTTATTAATTTCCACCCGCAATCTGCCGTATAAACGAAAGACTGTTGATTGGCTGCTCCGTCTGGTACACCAGATACCGGTGCAAAATCTGTTCCAGTTCCATTAACGCAGCGCCTTTTACCGAAAAACTTTCCGGTTTTACCATGTCCAACATGCGCAGTTGCTGCCACAGCCTGCGTGTCTCCTCATGAAATGACTGGAGACCCGGCGTTTTTTCCTGCCCGGAACAACATTCTTCACAAATAAATCCGCCCTGCATCTCGCTGAACCAGCCGTCTTTTTCAGCCGGACGGCTGCAGTTCACACACACCTCGTACACAGGACCAATGCCGCAATGATCCAAAAGCTGGATCAGGTAAGCCAGTGCTGCCAGGCGCGGGTTCCGTTTTACAAGCAGCCGCAGCGCATCCTGCAGCAGCAAATAAATTTCCGGAGACGGTTCCCCCTGTTCCGTCAGGCGTTCTGTCATCTCGGCCATAAGAAACCCGTACGCCATCTGTTCCAGTCCCATTTGCGGCATGGGCGCCGCCAGCTGACAGGTTTTAAGCTTATCTACACGGCTTCCCGGATAAAACTCTGCTTCCAGACAGGCAAAAGGCTGCAGCAAACGACCCGACACGCTTTTCGGATACCGGGCTCCGTAGGCCATAAAAACAATCTTTCCGTGCTCCCGGGAATAACAAATCACTTTTTTATCCGCTGTCTGCCAGTTATTCACTTGTAAAACCAAAATTTCATCCTGATAACTTTCCATAATTTCTGACGCGTTGACAGCATAACTATTCCGCTTCTGTTTTTTCCGCCTTTACCCGTTCGATACGGAACTGATCCATTTTAAGCACTGTAAAGGTCCAGTTTTTCCATTCGACCTCGTCGCCTTCTTCCGGTTTTCTCCCCAGACGGCTGAAGATATAACCGCCCAGCGTATCGTCTTCATCTTCCTCATCAAACGGCAGATTCAGCAGCTCGCTGACATCATCCAGCGGCATTTCCCCGTCTATATCATAACTCCCGTTGGCCAGTTGCATGATGTCAGGAAGCTCTACCGGCTCGTACTCATCTCCCATATCCCCCACGATTTCTTCCAGCAGATCTTCCAGTGTGACCAGTCCGACGGTCCCGCCATATTCATCCACAACTACCGCCAGATGGACCCGCTGTTTCTGCATGGCCTGCAATACCCGTAAAGCGTTCATGCCCTCCGGCACCATGATGGTTTTCCGTAAGAGAGAACGGATATCAAACTTTTTGGAAAAGTCCCCATTCAGGAAATCCCGTACATGAAAAATCCCCAGAACGTGGTCCTTGTCCTCTTCACACACCGGAAAACGGGTATGGTGACTGGAACGGATCACATCCCTGATTTCCTCCAGACTGTCGTCAACATAAAGGCAGACCATGTCCTGGCGGGGAACCATCACTTCCCGCGCTACCGTATCATTAAACTCGAGCACGTTGTCAATCAGAGCACTCTCTCCGCGGTCCAGTTCCCCTTCCTTTTCACTGGCGCTGACAATCTGCCGCAATTCTTCTTCACTGCGGGAGATGTCTTCATCCGGGGAATAAGTAACGCCAAAAAATTTTGCGATTCCTTTCGCAATCCAGAATGCGACGCCAACCAACGGGCAGGTAAGCAGATACATGACACGCAACGGGGTCACCAGATTTACGATGACCTCTTCCACCTTGTCCCAGACAATGATACGGGGCAGCAGTTCCCCGATGACAACAAGAAGTAAAAGTAAAATCAGGAACGCGCAAAGCAGACTGAGGGACGACGCGGTATCCGGCAGCCAGGGAAACACCTGGGTCTGCACTGCCTGGACTGTTGCCGTCATCCATTGCTTCACGCCGGGAAGGCCCATCATCCAATCCGCCAGCAATGGTCCCCCGTACCAGCCCAGCAGCAACGATATGCAGGTGATGCCGATCTGCAGCCGGAAACGCCCTGCTCCTGCATTTCCTGCAGCTGCGCGCGCCGGATCCGTGCCAGCGAAGTTTCTGCCGCTACAAACAGCGCGTTTAATAAAATCAGAAACAGGATAAACATCTTATGGTTCCTTATATCCGAATTCTTTCAGCATTTTGGATTTGTTACGCCAGTCGGCCTGTACTTTTACCCACAAATCCAAGAATACACCGCCGCCCGTCAGGCTCTCAATATCCCGCCGGGCCTCCTGTCCAATCTTTTTCAGGAGATTCCCTTTTGCTCCGATGACGATACCTTTCTGCGATTCCCGCTCCACAAAAATCGTGGCCCGGATAAAAACGCTCCCGTTAGAGCGTTCCTTGAAATCATTGATTTCCACAGCAATAGCATGGGGCACTTCATCATGGGTATGCCGCAGCACTTTTTCCCGGATCATTTCCGCCGCAATCAGCCGCATGGGCTGGTCGGTCAGCTCGTCTTCCGGAAACATGCTGGGGCCCTCCGGCAGATGCCTGACGATTTCTTCCTGTAATTCTTCAAAGCCGTCGTGATTCAGCGCGCTGACAGGAACAACCGCAGCAAAATCCAAATCGTCCTTATAACTGTTCACAATACCGAAAAGCAGGCTCTTATCATCAAGCTTATCTATTTTATTGATTACCAGCAGTACAGGAGTCTTTATTTTTTTCAGATGTTCAATGATAAACTTTTCCCCGGCTCCTTTTTTCTCACAGGCGTCAACCACAAACAAAACCACATCCACCTGATTTAAAGTGCCGATGGCCGCCTGATTCATATACTCTCCCAGCTTATGCAGCGGCTTGTGGATACCGGGCGTATCCAGAAACATGATCTGGGCGTTGTCTGCAGACAGAATACCCATGATTTTATTACGGGTCGTCTGGGGACGGTCGCTCATAATAGAGATTTTTTCCCCGATCATCCCGTTCATCAATGTTGATTTGCCAACATTCGGACGTCCTACCAGCGCTGCAAAGCCTGTATAATGTTTGTTTTCCCCCATAAGTTCTCCTTACTTTTCCTACTACCGGTACTGAAAAATAATCTGCATATACACCCATTTTTTCAAAATTAAATGCTTCAACGGGCATCCTCAAATACAAAAAGCATCATGTAAAATCCGCAGCCTTAAAACTGAACGGAAGCAGCTCTTCCAAGCTAACCATTTTCATATCACCGCGGACATTTGCCATTACAATTACCGGAATCTCAAATTCCGCCATTACCTGCCGGCAGGCGCCGCAGGGCGATGTCACATCTTCCGTATCAGCCGCTACCAGCAGCATGGTGATTTCCCCGGGACGGACACCGGCCGCTGCTGCGTTGAACATCGCCACACGCTCCGCGCATACCGTCAGGCCAAACGAAGAATTCTCCACATTGCAACCGGTATAAATATCTCCGGACCTGGTCAATACGGCAGCTCCCACTTTAAACTTTGAAAAAGGAACGTAGGCGTTTTCCCGGGTCTTCAGGGCTTTCTTAAATAATTTTTTAACGGTTTTGTCCGTCTCTTTAACGTCTTTACGACCCATCGTTATTTCCCCTTCCTTAGCGTTATTATCACTTTTCTTCCCGTTCTTTACCGGTTTTATTTTTTCAGCAGAAGTAATTTTATGTTTTCCGCTTTTCGCAGGTTTTTCCGTTTTCTTTTCCGATACCGCATCCACGACAGCCAGCGCAAAATGATCCGGGTCATCTTTCTCTGTGCTCCTGTCCAGATCAGCCTGACTGAGATGAATCATCTGCAATGCTTTTTCTTCCTCTTCTCTCATCACCGCTTTGTCATCTTTATTCATATGATCGTATCCGAGAAGATGCAACAGGCTGTGTACCCCCAGATACACCAGTTCACGGTTGAATCCGTGACCATACTCCCTTCCCTGCCGCACAGCGGTTTCCGCAGAGATGATGATATCTCCCAGCAGATGTGTTTCCGGCCCGCCGATTTCCTGCGGTTCTTCTGCTTCGTCCAGTGCAAAAGAAAGGACATCCGTAGACCGGTCGATACCCCGGTAATCTTTATTCAAAACATGGATTACTTCATCATTAACCAAAGACACACTGACTTCGGTTTTTGCAGACAGCTTATGCAGTTTTGCCACCGCCTGCAGCCCCTGTTTCAGCAAAGCAACGGCTTCCTTCGGGACTTTTACCTCATCCTGGTCATCGCTGAAAATAATCTTCATGCCGTCACTCCGTTTCTCCGGTTTTCTTTTCTTCCGGCTTCTGTTCGAACTGTTCGTAGGCTTTGATAATGGCGCCGACAATTTCATGACGGACCACATCTTTTTCATCAAAATAATTTATGCTGATACCGGGAACCTCCCTTAATACTTTGGCAGCATGGATCAGCCCGCTTTTCCTGCCGGCAGGAAGATCGATCTGGGTAACATCCCCGGTAACCACCATGTGGGAACCGAACCCGAAACGGGTCAGGATCATTTTCATCTGCTCGGGAGTTGTATTCTGCGCTTCATCGAGAATAATAAACGAACCGTTCAGGGTACGGCCACGCATGTATGCCAAAGGCGCTACTTCAATCGTACCACGCTCCAGGTACTTCTGTGCCGTATCGTTGCCCAGCATATCAAACAGGGCATCATACAGCGGACGCAGGTACGGATCCACCTTCTCCTGCATATCCCCCGGCAAAAAGCCCAGCTTTTCCCCGGCTTCCACCGCCGGGCGGGTCAGGATGATCCGTTCCACTTCCCGTTTTTTCAGCGCGGTAACCGCCATGGCTACAGCAAGATAGGTCTTTCCCGTACCGGCCGGACCGATACCGAAGGTTATGAAATTGTTTTTGATAGCCCGTACATAATTCCACTGGCCCAGCGTTTTCGCCTTGATTTGGTGCCCCCGCCAGGTAACGATCAGCGTTTCCGCGTACATGTTATGCAGTTTGGCCACCGCGCCGCCCTGCACCATGTAAATACTGTAACGCACGTCATGGCTGGTAACAGGAAGCCCCTGCCGGTACAGGAACAGCAGTTCCTTAAAAAGCTGCTCCAGTTTCTGGTTCTCTTCTTCGCTTCCGCTGAAAATAATCTTGTTGCCCCGGGCCATGACCGTAGCGTCAAAGCTGGCGTCGATCAGGCGCAGGAACTCATCGTTCCTTCCCAGGATACCGATCATTTCCTGCTGGTCATTGATTTCAATTACATGTTCGTCCGATAAAAAAGACAATATTGCTTAACCCCTTTCACTGCTTTGCTTTCCGTATTCTTTACCTTATCTTTAATTTACGACATCGGAAACACGGCTTCATTCCTCTGCTCTCTTATCGCCTTATTCGGCGACTTGTTTCATCAATGTTTTCTCACTTCGCCGCTTCGCCTTCAATGATGGTCACTTTGCGGATCACAACCGGCACGACCGGCCTGTCGCCGGCATCCGTTTTGGTATGTCCTATCTTCTGCACTACATCCATGCCCTCGCTGACACGCCCAAAAACAGCATGGTGATTATCCAGCCAAGGCGTAGCTTTTAGCGTAATAAAAAACTGGCTGCCACCGGTATTGGGCCCCGCATTGGCCATGGACAGGATGCCCGGTCCGCTGTGCCGCAGTTCCGAGCTGAACTCATCTTTAATTGTATAGCCAGGCCCGCCGGTTCCGGTTCCATCGGGGCAACCGCCCTGAATCATAAAACCGTCTATCACACGGTGGAAAATCAGGTTATTATAAAAGCCTTTATTGGCAAGTTTAATGAAATTCTCTGTGGTCACCGGCGCCAGCTTTGTTTCCAGCCGGCAGGTAAACGTTCCCATGCTGGTTTCAAACACAGCCTTCGCAGGTTTGGGCAGCGGTTTCTTTTCCGTTTCTTTCCCGCAGGCGCTGAACGAAAAACAAACCACCAGACACAGACATAAAAGCAAAATCTTGCGCAAAGCAAACCCTCCTTACTTTCAACAACTTGCTGACTTCTTCCGGAATCATCATGTTATCGATAATTTCCATATTCTCCGTCGCAAGCAGTTGCAATAAACATACTTATAGTAAACTTATGACATTTCACACTTCTACATTATACATTATAAACAAAAAAGGCAGGCGTGAAAAGTGCCTGCCTGAATTATTCCGTTAGAGGAACTTCAAAAAGAAAAAGGGATGGCGTCATCCCTTTTCCTAACGTAAATCAAACACATCACTGCAGAACTCTAAAACAAAAATTGCTTTTTTCCTTGCTTTTTATGCAAAACGATTTTACAAAAACTATTTTTTATTCCCCTGCTTTTTTATGCTGCAGGAACAGCCAGATGGTGCCCGCCAACAGAATGGAAGTGTATGCGCCGCTGCAGCAGCCCACCAGCATGGCAAAGGAGAAATTATGAATCGTCTCGCCGCCGAACAGGAAGATTGCCACGATAGCAAACAAGGTGGTAATCGTCGTGTAAATAGTACGGGTCAGCGTAGACTTGATACTGTTGTCGATCATATCCGTTACGGTTTCGGTGCGGCGATGCACCTTCAGGTTTTCACGGATACGGTCAAAAATAACGATGGTGCCGTTGACAGAGTAACCTACTACCGTCAGCAGCGCTGCTACGAAGGTGGAATCAATCTCCAGCTGCAGCAGGGAGAACCAGCTCAGCGTAACGGATACGTCAACGATCAGCGCGATAATGGCTGCCAGCGCAAAATTCAATTGGAACCGGATGGTAATATACAACACCATCAGCACCCAGGACAGGAAGATAGCAATGGCTGCCTGCTGGATCAGTTCACCGCCGATGGTCGCGCCAACATTTTCCACACGGCGGATATCAAACTTGCCCAGAGACTTTTCCATATCCTGCATGACTTTTGTACGGTCGTTGTCTGCAATGACCGGAGTACGGATCAGAACGCCCTGGGACTCCGTCGCCGCGGAATCGCTGCTTTCCAGCTGGATGATCGCGCTGCCCAGATTATGCTGGCTCAACACTTCGCGAACTTGTGCAACCTGTACCGCTTTTTCAAACTTCAGGTCCATGATGCTGCCGCCGGTAAAATCAATACCCAGATTGAAGCCGCGGAAAATCATAGAGCCGTAACCGATCATCAGACCGATAATCGTAATCGCAAAGAAAATTTTCCAGTTCCTGACAATAGAAAAGTTTTTCATTTTGCCACCTCCTCTGCTTTCGGAGCGGAGATGCCAAAGGCCGTGGGGCTCTTGGTGAAGTTGGCGTCAATGAGGAACTTCAGCAAAAACTTGGTAACCGTTACCGCCGAGAACATACTTAAGATAACGCCGATGGACAGCGTTACCGCAAACCCTTTAATCGGCCCGGTGCCTAAATAGAACAGCACCGCGCAGGCCATGAGTGTCGTAATGTTAGAGTCAAGAATTGTCACCAGCGCCCGGCCAAAACCGTTATCCATTGCCTTGCGCAGGGTTTTCCCGGTGCGGATTTCTTCCTTGAACCGTTCAAAAATCAGAACGTTGGCGTCAACCGCCATGCCAATGGACAGGATGATGCCCGCCATGCCCGGCAGGGTCAGGGTTGCGTTCAGGTAACGCATCACCAAAAGCAGCAGCATGGTATACAGCAACAGCGCAATGTCCGCCACGATACCGCTGAGACGGTAGAACAGAATCATAAATACAAACACGCCTGCCACACCAATCAGGAACGCCTTCTGGCTGGCTTCCTTGGAGTCCTGCCCCAGGGTCGGGCCCACGGTCCGGTTCTCGATGATTTCCAGTTTTACCGGCAACGAACCGCTGCGCAGCAAAATCGCCAGATGCTGTGCTTCTTCCATGGAACGGTTGCCGGTGATCTGGGCACGGCCCCCGGTAATGGCTTCCTGCACCACCGGTGCGGTCAGCACTTCCCCGTCCAGGGTGATGGCGATCCGCTTGCCCACGTTGCGGGCCGTCACGTCCGCAAACTTCTGGCCGCCTTCATCGGAAAACTCCATGGATACCAGCGGCTGGTTGCCATTGCCAACCACCGCCTTGGCGTCCTTCAGATCCGTACCGGTGAGCACCGTTTTGTTGTTGGGATCCTTGAACTCCAGCATAGCAGTTTTGCCCAGCATATTGATTGCTTTTTCCGGATCCTTTACACCCGGCAGCTCCACGATGATGCGGTCGCGGCCCTGTCGCTGTACCACCGGTTCCGTCAGGCCCAGGGCATTCACACGGCGTTCAATAATATGGGTCGCACGATCCAGCGCGTCATCATTTACTTTTAACTGAGGCGTATCCACTGCCTGTAACACAACGTGGGTACCGCCCTGCAGATCCAGTCCCTGCTTGACCGAACTGGCCAGCGGCCGGATGTACATAACAAACCCGCCCACAATGGCCAGCGCCACAATCAGGAACTTCCCTAACTCATTCCATCTCAAAATACTTTACCCCTTTCATCTGTTACCGTCGTAACACTTTATCTCAACTGCATACCGCATATGTAAGCGTTAAGGAAAAACAGTTCACACCAGTGATTGAACCGGGTTCTAATCCCTAATTACACTTCTTTGCAGCAAATGAACTTCGTTTCCGTGACTAAAGCCTCAACCGGCTGGTCATACTCATCCACAGGAATCTCGTCCCTTAAAAGCCTGTCGCAGGTAATACCTAATCTGAACCCCCCGACATGCGCAAGAAACCGGTCGTAAAATCCGGCTCCCCGTCCCATGCGGTGACCCCTGGCAGAAAACCCTGCTCCGGGTACCAGAATCAGATCAATCGTTTCCGGTTTAACGGGCGCAACCGGTTCCGGCGCTGTCCGGATGCCATAACGGTCTGTCGGCAAATTTTCCAGTGTTTCCAGTCTGGCCGCCTTCATCTCTGTCCGGGATACGATCCACGGAACTGCAACAATCTTTCCCAAACGCAATGCTTCTTTAAGCACCGCATCAACAGAAATCTCATTGCGAAACGAAAGGTACCCGAAAATAACGGAAGCCTCCCGGAATTCGCCGCTCTGCAACACCTTTTCACAAACTTCACGGCTGGCTTCTGAAACATAACTTTTTGAAAAAGCAACCGCCGTTTCTTTTAACTCACGCCGTATCCGAAGCTTTTCTTCTTTTAACAGTAACTGCTTCATCAGGCTTCCAGATTTTCGGGCTGGATATCCGCGCCGGCATCCTGTAAACAGCTGACCGCTGTTCTGGCAAAATCAATCTCTATGCCTTCCGCAAGACGGATCTTAACTTTTGTCGGACCAACCTTGGTCAGCGTGCCGTACATCCCACCGATCGTAATAACCTTGTCACCACGTTTCAGCGAGTCCAGCATCTCCTTACGCTTCTTCTGCTCCTGCTTCTGGGGACGCCATAACATAAAATAGAAAATGGCCGCCATCAGTATAAACGGCAATATAGCATTGGCCATCACCATCATATCGGTCATCATACACCTCCGACTATCATTAATATAGGTTGTGTTTTCAGCTTTAGAATCACACAAAATTACATAATATTTTACCACATGCAACAGTTAGTTTCAACCTTAATTTACAAAGAATGCCCCGTATACGCCCATCCCAGATTTTTCTTTGCGATTAAGGCAGAGAATTATTGATACGGTTTTTAAAAATTCCTTGACGAAATTCAAGCAAAGTGTTACTATGCAACTGTAAATTGCAAAAGGAAACAGCGCGCAAACCTTTTGCATATTTATAAATCAACACGTACGAGACATCGGCGTCTGATTGTGAACTGCTCACAATCAGGCGCCTTTTTTCGTACCGGGAAAGGGCTTGATCCGTATGAAAAAACTCTGTAAAAAAACAGCGGCAACGTTTTTTGCCGCTACATGGCTTTCCACATTACCGGTCTCCGCTTTTGCAGCGGATTCATTCCCCCAGCGTTATTCTTCCGCGGACACCGTCTGGGTGCTGCTGGGAGCCGCGCTGGTCTTTTTTATGCAGCCGGGCTTTGCCATGTGCGAGACGGGTCTGACCCGGGCCAAAAACGCCGGTAATATCGTCATGAAGAACGTCATGGATTTTGCATTGGGTACGCCGGCTTTCTGGATCGTCGGCTTCGGACTCATGTTCGGCACGGACATCGGCGGCTTCATCGGAACGCCGGACTTTTTTGTGACGAAATTCACGGTAGGGGAAGACGCGGGGTATCCGGTCATGGCTTTCCTCATTTTCCAGACTGTTTTTTGCGCCACAGCGGCTACTATAGTCTCGGGTTCAATGGCAGAGCGGACCAAGTTCTCTTCATACTGCATTTACAGCATTCTGATCAGTTTATTCATCTACCCCGTTTCCGGACACTGGATCTGGGGCGGCGGCTGGCTGGCCCAGATGGGGTTCCACGATTTTGCCGGTTCTACCGCCGTACACATGGTAGGCGGCGTATGCGCCTGCATCGGCGCGTACCTGCTGGGTCCCCGCATCGGCAAATATAACGCTGACGGTTCCGTCAACGCCATTCCCGGACACAGCCTGCCTCTTGCCACACTGGGGGTATTTATCCTCTGGTTTGCCTGGTTCGGGTTCAACGGCTGCTCCACTGTCAGCCTGACCGGGGACGAGGCGATCCTGTCCGCAGCCCATATTTTTATGACCACCAACATGGCCGCTGCCATTGCGACCTGTACCGTGATGTTTTTTACCTGGTTCCGTTACGGCAAACCGGATGTATCCATGACCCTGAACGGCGCATTGGCCGGTCTGGTCGCCATCACAGCCGGCTGTGACCTCGTGACCGTACCCGGCGCCTTTCTGATTGGGATCATCGCCGGAATCACCGTTGTCTGCTCCATTGAATTCATTGACCAGAAACTGAAGATCGACGACCCCGTAGGCGCCATTTCCGTGCATGGTGTCTGCGGCGCCCTGGGAACCATCCTGACCGGATTACTGGCGGAAAAAGAAGGCTGGCTCTACTGTGGCGACCCGCACTTCTT
The DNA here is from genome assembly GCA_902801365.1 of uncultured Succiniclasticum sp. Taxonomy (GTDB): domain Bacteria; phylum Bacillota; class Negativicutes; order Acidaminococcales; family Acidaminococcaceae; genus Succiniclasticum. The sequence continues at coordinate 6,328 of CADCHY010000026.1, read as the reverse complement.
CATCACACAGGTCACCGGCGTAGCCTCTGTTATTCTGTACGTAGCCGTTGCAGCTTTCATCGTATTTAAAACAATCAAGTCCACCGTAGGCCTCCGGGTCACAGCCAAAGAAGAAATTGCCGGGCTGGACTTTGAAGAACACGGCCTTCCCTCTGCTTATGCGGATTTCATGCCGGCGCCGGAACATATCTTTGATACATCGGCCCTACCCGCAAAACCGGATCCGGTTCTGAGCCCGCAACGGGAAACCGTGCCTTCCGTTCCCGGGCTGCATCCCGTCACGCCGGACGGGCATGCCTATTCGTTGGTCACCATCATCACTTCCAAAGAACGGTTCCTGCCTCTGAAAAATGCGCTGGAGAAAATCGGCATCACCGGCATGACGGTAACGGAAGTACACGGCTACGGCCTGCAGAAAGGCCATGCGGAAATGTACCGGGGCGCCTCCGTCGTTTCCCGCCTGCTGCCCAAAATCCGTCTGGACATCGTGGTCTCCGCCATCTCGCCCCGTATTATCATCGAAGTTGCCAAACAGATTCTCTACACCGGTAAATACGGGGATGGGAAGATTTTCGTTTCTACGATTGACAACGTGATCAAGATCCGCACCGGGGAAGAGGGCTTCGATGCGTTACAGGATTACCCGCTGTAAAAGAGGGTTTGACTTTTCGCATGCCCCGTGGTAAAGTATCGTTGTAGATGTCAAAGCAGACAGAGACCTCGCGCCTTTGCCTGCTTTTTTATTTTTGCGGACAGCCGCGTTTGCAGGCAGCAGAAACCGCAAGGCGGATAGCCTGTCAGTTTGCGGACGGTTTTCGGACAGAAAGAAGCGTGCAACATGGATAAAGCGAAAGAAGAATGCGGCGTTTTCGGTATTTTGGATCCGGAGGGCGGCAGTGTAGTCCATTCCATCTATTACGGGCTCACGGCGCTGCAGCACCGGGGACAGGAAGCCTGCGGCATCGTAACCTCCGATACGAGCGGGCCGGCGGGTAATTATCACTGTCGCAAGAACGCCGGGCTTGTCAGTGAAGTCTTCCATGAAAACAGTCTGGAAAACCTGCCGGGTAATCTGGGCATCGGACATGTGCGTTACTCCACCACCGGCGGTTCCCGTCCGGAGAACGCCCAGCCGCTGGCCATTTCCTATATAAAAGGGACGCTGGCGTTAGCCCACAACGGGAACCTGGTAAACACGGCCGACCTGAAATGGGAGCTGGTCCGGAACGGTGCCGTGTTCCACACCACCACTGATTCGGAAGTCATCGCCTTTTACCTTGCCAGAGAACGCGTCCATACCCAAACGATACAGGAAGCGGTGCTGGCTACCGCCCGGAAATTATCCGGGTCTTATGCGCTGGTCATCATGAGCCCCCAGAAACTGATTGGGCTGCGGGATCCCTACGGCTTAAAGCCTCTTTGCCTGGGGAAACGGGGCCAGGCGTACATACTGGCTTCGGAAAGCTGCGCCCTGTCCGCCGTGGATGCGGAATTCATCCGCGATGTGGAACCGGGGGAAATGGTTACCCTGTCGGAAAAAGGCATAGAATCGGACCGTTCCCTGCAAACGGGAAGATGCGCCCACTGCATCTTTGAATATATCTATTTTGCCCGACTGGACAGCAGACTGGACGGCATCAACGTATATGACGCCCGTATCGCCGCCGGAAGAGCTTTGGCCCGGTCCCACCCCATAGCAGCCGACCTGGTGACCGGCGTGCCGGAATCCGGTCTGCCTGCCGCCAAAGGCTTTGCCTTAGAGTCAGGCATTCCTTTTGGCTTCGCATTTTATAAGAACTCATACATCGGCAGAACCTTCATCAAACCCTCCCAGGCAGAACGGGAAAGCGGCGTACATCTGAAGCTCAGCGTATTGGCCGCAACGGTAAAGGGAAAACGCATCGTACTGGTGGATGACTCCATCGTCCGGGGCACCACCATGAAAAACCTGGTACAGATGCTAAAAGATGCCGGAGCCTCAGAAGTGCACGTCCGCATCAGTTCTCCGCCCTTCCGCCACCCCTGCTACTTCGGCACGGACATCCCATCCGAAGAGGAACTGATCGCCAACCGCCTTTCCATGGACGGAATCTGCCGGATGTTGGGCGCGGATTCCCTGGGCTATCTGGACCTGAAAGCCCTGCCGGAAATGGTAAAGGGCCTTCCCATCTGCAGCGGCTGCTTTGACAATAACTATCCGATGGATATACCGGAGCCAAAACCGTTTCCATTCTGGTGCGGGGAATGAAACCCGTCAGCGCTCCCTGTCATCGACATTTATGTTATAATATAAACAGTAAACCTTACAAAAATCTTGAAATGGAACGGAATTAAAAGTATGACTTTACTACTTACACAGGAACAATGGAATATCCTGGACGGCATGCGCAGCAATCTTGGCCTGGCCGCTGACCTGGCCCAGGCTAAGATTTCACTGATCCTGCCCCTGAACCGCAGCCGGCAGCTTTGCTCTGCCGCCACTACGCCATCGGGAAAAAACAAAGCAAAATCGTCAGAGGATATCTGCTTTTTAAGTGTCTTCGAACAGGCGGAACCCCTGACCCGTTCGGAAAACACGGAACCGGAAGAAATGACACGTGCTGCGGACGAACCGCTGATGACCCAGGCACTGACAGAAAATACCGTCACCGAAGGGTTCCGGGAAGTTGCGCCGGGCCAGTTCGCACGGCTGAAGGTCTATCCGATCTGCGACGGTTACAACCGCTGCTTCGCCGCCGCAGCCTTTGAAGACCGGGAAGCCGACGTAGTGTTTTGGGACGCCACCATGGATTTCCTGCACGGCAGTAAAACAGACTATGCATCTAACAGCTGCTACCGCCGCCTGTCCAGTATCGACGGGCTGGTACTGGTGAACGCCCGTGACGGGCTGATACTTGCAGCCAATAATGCGGCCCGGCATATTTACCGTGTGCTGGGCGTCGGGCATCTGGTGGGCCGGCGAACCAGCAGTGAAGAAATCAACTGGAACGGCATTGGCAACGTATTGTACACAGGCACGGCCGAAGAACAGGAGCTGCAGCAAAAAGGACTGTTCCTGGATTTCCGTTTTATCCCGCTGCATGCGGCAGGAAGCATAGAACGGATCATCGTGGTCATCGAAGACGTCACCCAGCTGAAGCTGAAAGATGAAGAACTTCGGGTAAAGGCAGCGGTGATTCGAGAGATTCATCACCGGGTAAAGAACAACCTCCAGACCATCGCCAGCCTGCTGAGGTTGGAACAGCGCAGGGCGGCTTCGGAAGAAACAAAAGACGTGCTTCGGGACTCCATCAACCGGATCAGCAGCATCGCACTGGTACATGAGTATCTTTCCGGGCAGGGCACGGAACTGGTGGACATCAACGAACTGGGCAACGGTGTTTTCCGCACGGTTATGAGCAGTATGAAAACGCCGGACCTGGAACTGGAAATGAAGTTCTCCGCAGACAACCTGCGGCTTCCTTCCCAGCAGGCGGCCAGCCTGGCCCTCGTGCTGAACGAGCTGTTACAGAACGCGCTGGAGCACGGGTTCGAAAACCGGAAAAAGGGAACACTGACAGCTGCCATCTGCCGGCTGGACGAAAGCGCCGAAGAGCCGGACAAACTTCCCGGCAGGGTAACAGATGCAGCGCAATACAGCGGCAACGCCAAAAAGGAAACCACAGACCGCTTACTGTTACTGGTGAAAGATGACGGCGTAGGCCTGCCTCCCGGTTTTGACCTGCAGAAGACCAAGAGTCTTGGCCTGAAGATCGTTCAGACAGTCGTGCAGTCCGATTTAAAGGGAACTTTCAACCTGGAGCCGCGTACCGACGGAAACGGCACCGTGGCCAGGGTAGTCATTCATATGTAATGGAGGGGAAGTTGAAGTGAAACCGTTAAAGATACTGATTGCAGACGATGAAGCCTTATTACGCCTGGATCTGCGGGAAATGCTGGAAGAAGCCGGACACACCGTTATCAGCGAAGCGGAGAACGGAAAAATAGCGGTTAGCCTTGCGGAGAAATACCGGCCGGATCTGGTCATCATGGATGTGAAAATGCCGGAGATGGACGGACTGGAAGCCGCCAAACTCATCGGGGAGGCAAAACTGGCCCCGGTTCTTCTGCTCACAGCCTACAGCCAGCAGGAAATCGTACAGGAAGCAACCAACTCCGGCGTGTTTGCCTATCTGGTAAAACCGGTCCGGGAAGAGGAACTGTTTCCCGCCATTGAGATCGCCATAAGCCGGTTTGCTGCGTTCCAGCGGTTAAACGCCGCACTGGACAAGGCAAAGGACGATCTGGAAACCCGGAAGCTGCTGGACCGGGCCAAGGGTATTCTGATGGATCAGTATAAATTTACAGAAAAAGATGCCTTCCAGGCCATGCAAAAGCTCAGCATGGATCGGCGACTTTCCCTGAAGGCAGTGGCCAAAGCCGTGATTGCCAGCGCAGAGATACACGAAAAGGAAACGGGAAAAAAGAAAAACAGAAAATGAATTTTTATTCATGATATATTTGACAAAGCCCCGGTAACAGTGTTACAATTTTATAGATAACAAAGGCGTTCTTTGCCGTGCAATTTGTGTTCGGCAAGGAGCGCCTTTATTTTTTTGAAATGAAAACGAGGCAACTATTATGGCAATCAACTTCAACCGGAAGATCCTTCTGGAAGACGGGCAGGAGTACTACGGCTATGGCTTCGGCGCAACCGGGGACAAAGTACTGGAAATCGTCTTCAATACTTCCATGGTGGGCTATCAGGAGATCCTATCGGATCCCTCCTACACGGACCAGGCCGTGGTAATGACCTACCCTCTCATCGGCAACTACGGTATGGCAGAAGAAGATTACGAGTCTGCGCACCCCAGTATCGGGGCGCTGATCGTACGGGAGTACAATGACGAGCCTTCCAACTTCCGCAGCGCGGCGACCCTGGGGGAGGTTATGAAGAAATACGGTATTGTCGGCGTCTGTGGCGTGGACACCCGTAAACTGAACCGGAGCATCCGAGACTTCGGCAGCCGCAGGGCGCTGGTCACCGATGCCGCCACCCCGCGGGAAAAAGGACTGCAACTATTGAAGGAAAGCAGTCTCCCCACCGATGCCGTTTCCCGGGTAAGCCGGAAAGCCCCGGAGGAATTCCCGGCAGAGCAGGCGCGTTTCCATGTGGCCGCCATCGACTGCGGCATGAAGCAGAACATCGTCCGTTCCCTGAACAAGCGGGACTGCAGCGTGACGGTCGTCCCCTGGGATACCACGGCAGAAACAATCCGGTCACTGCAACCGGACGGAGTCTTCATTTCCAACGGGCCCGGGGATCCTACGGACGTTCCCCAGACCATCGAAACCATCCGGCAGCTGCTGGGAACCGTTCCCATCTTCGGAATCTGCCTGGGCCACCAGATTATCTCCCTGGCCTACGGCGCCAGAACCTACAAGCTGAAGTTCGGCCACCGGGGCGGCAACCATCCGGTGAAAAATCTGGAGACCGGCAAAATCGAAATCACCTCCCAGAATCATTCCTACGCGGTGGACAAGGACAGTCTGCGCCATACGCCCCTGAAGGTAACCCACGTGAACCTGCTGGACCAGACGGTAGAAGGTGTGAAATGCGAAAAAGACCGGGTGTTCAGCGTCCAGTACCATCCGGAAAGCGCCCCCGGCCCCCAGGACAGCGCCTACCTCTTCGACCGCTTTATCCACATGATGGAGGAAGGAGGTACGCACCATGCCTAAAAGAACAGATATTAAAAAGGTGCTTGTCATCGGCTCCGGCCCCATCGTCATCGGGCAGGCTGCCGAGTTTGACTATGCAGGCACCCAGGCCTGTCTGGCCCTGAAAGAAGAAGGCTATCAGGTCATTCTCTGCAATTCCAACCCGGCCACCATCATGACTGATACCAGCATGGCCGACAAAGTGTACATGGAGCCCCTGACCCTGGAATACATCGCCAAGATCATCCGCTTCGAGCGGCCCGACGCCATCCTGCCTGGCATCGGCGGCCAGACGGGCCTGAACCTGGCCATGCAGCTGGAAAAGAAAGGCATCCTGGCCGAGTGCCGGGTAGAACTGCTGGGAACGGACAGCCATTCCATCGAACAGGCGGAAGATCGGGAACTGTTCAAGGAACTCTGCGAGTCCTTAGGGGAACCGGTACTGCCCTCCGATATCGCAGGTACCGTGGAAGACGGACTCAAAGTCGCGGAAAAGATTGGTTACCCGGTCATCCTGCGCCCTGCCTTCACCCTGGGCGGCACCGGCGGTGGCTTTGCTGACAACGAAACAGATTTCGTGCCTTTGATGAAACATGCCCTGGAACTTTCTCCCGTCCGGGAAGTGCTG
>CADCHY010000025.1 GCA_902801365.1 uncultured Succiniclasticum sp. | reverse complement strand
ATGAAGCTGAACCACAACCCTTTTATCGACCTGGTGCTGAAGTCGATCATCGACGAACGGATACCCGCGCCGGTGGATTTTGATTTCGGGGATTTGTAAGAACAAAACTTAGTATTTAAATAAATAATAAAGCTGCAAAGAAACGGCAACGCAAAACCGGGAACGGTTGCTATTTCATGGACTCATTTGCCTGTGGCTTCGAAACTCAGGGCTTCGCCCCTCAGACAGTCTCGCCACAACGGCAAATTTCGTCTCATGAAATTACGCAACCGTTCCCGATGTTTTGCTTATGCTGTTCCTTTGCAGCACTTTTATTTTGTTATAAAATTTTGTTCACTATCACTTTACAAAACATCGTTTCTTCGCTGAACTTTTTGCCCAAATATTCAAACAGGGGCACAAAATCCTGCACGCCCTGCAGATTATACGGCGGATGGCTGATGCCGTCAAAGTCGCTGCCGAAACCCAGCTGGTCGTCATTTCCCATAACGTCCATCATGTAGGCCAGATGCCGGTACACGCTTTCAATGCAGGCGTCGTTAAAGTCCTTTTCCAGGAACTGACCGGCGAAGTTAATGCCCACAAAGCCCCCGGTCTTTACCAGCGCCTTTAACTGGTCGTCCCGCAGATTGCGGGGATGGTCGCACAGGCTGTAGGCGCAGGAATGGGTGGCGATGATGGGTTTTGTGCTGTGTTCCAGCACGTCCCAGAACCCGTAGGTGGAAATGTGGGACACATCCACCGCGATGCCCAGCCGGTTCATCTCCGCCACGACCTTGCGGCCGAACATGGTCAGCCCGCTTTTGCTGCACTCTTCGTTCACGCCGTCGGCAATATCGTTGCGGTTGCTCCATACCAGGGTCATGCAACGCACGCCCAGTTCATAATAGACGCGCAGCACTTCCAGACTGCCGTCCAGCGCGCCGCCTTCTTCAATGGCCAGCAGCGTATTGAACTCCCCGTTGGGAAGCTTCTTCAGGTCTTCTCGGGACAGAATGCGGTTCACGTTCAGTCCTTTCTGCTCCAGTTCCCCGAGTCCCCGCAGGTAGGTGTCAATCAGCTTCAGCGTATAGGTCGCCCCTGCCCCGGCGCGGAACACGTCCGTCGGGATGAACATGGCCATGAACTGGAGGCCGCCGCCGTTTTTAACGATCCGTTCCGCGTCCAGCATCAGGTCGTTGGCGTATAAACTTTTATTCTGCTTATACAGTTCGCTCAGTGTGTCGCAATGACAATCTGCAATAAACATAAATAGTTACCTCGTCTTCCTGATATGAGAAAACACTGATCCCTGCGCCTGAACATGAATTGCGCAAACGCACTGAATCAGTGTTTCATTGTTTTTTATCCGCGATAGTAATAGAAGAAGGTCATCGCCACGTTGACGATCATGGCGCCGCACATGGGGATGAAGGTGCGCTTGATCAGGTCAAAGGGAGAAACGTTGCCCATACCGGAGGCTACTACGATAACCGCGGTAATGGGGGAACAGGTACGGGCGATGGAAGCCGCGAAATGCATCGGCAGCAGGAACAGCACCGGCGCGATGCCGCTGGCCTTGGCAACAGCCGGGGTCAGGGCCGCGAAGGCGAAGAACGGGGCGTTGCCGGAACCCATAACGATAGAGGAAACGGCGATAATGGCTACCATGACCACCATCATCATCATGGGGGAGAAGCCTGCGCTCTGGCTGCCTTTGATCAGGGTGTTGATGACACCCATGCTCATTAAGCCCTGAGCAAATACCTGACCGGCTACGATCAGGGTTACCACGTTGGCCATCTGCATGCCCATGCCGTCGAAGAAGGCCTGCACGCCTTCAAATACGGTTTTCAGGTTGCGGGTGCGGATGAACTCCGCGATCATGCCCACGGACAGACCGATCATCATGGCGTTGATGATGTTAACTTTGATCCAGGTAATCCACAGGGGGCTGAAACTTAAAATCAAAGCCAGGGGAACGATAGGCAGCAGCGCGTAAATCGCCGGCGCGTTGTCCGCCGGATCGTCGGATTTAACGTGATCCACATCCATGGGAACCACAACGTGTCCGTCTTTTTTATCCAGATATTTCTGGGAGAAGAAGAACAGGGTGCCTACCACGAAGAAAGCTACGATAACGATGGGAACCTGATAGTTGGTCCAGTAGATAACGGGGTCCAGTCCTGCGGTTTCCGCAGACAGGATGGTGCCGGTGTCGCTGGGGCTCCAGTCAAAGCAGAGGGTGGAAGCTACCGCGGCGGTAGCGGCCAGACGGCTTACGCCCAGACCAACCAGGATGGGGAACACCGTAACCATCAGCAGCATGGCCAGACCGGAAGCGGAGTTGATGCAGAGGCCGATGCACAGGCCCAGCACCCAGCTCAGGGATAATACCAGATAGGGCGATTTCAGTTTTAACAGGGGTTTGATGGTCATGCGGACCAGGGCCCGGGAGGCGCCGATCCGGTCCATGTACCTGGCAAAAGCGCCGACGCACATGATGTTCAGGCCCAGTTTCGCCGCGCGGGAAGACAGGGTCTGGCTCATGAACTGGAAGGTATCAAAGAGAATGGAACCGGTGCTGGCTTTGGGAGCCAGGATCTGTCCGTAACCCAGGATGACGGCGGTGTACATGAGGATGAAGCCGCCGACTACCAGAACCGGCTGGGGTTTGTACTTTTTGTAAATCAGGTACGCAACCCAGAATGTGATAAGAAACGAAATTACTAATGCCATAAATAATACCTCCGAAACTAAATTGAAGTTTATATACGTAGGTAATGCAGCAGGGAAAGGCATCACGTTACGCTTCACAAATTATAATTACAATGCCCGGACTGCGTTACTCTTTCGCCGCGAGGCAGAGGATGTCCAGCGCCCACTGGCAGGTCATGTACAGATCTTCTTCCAGCAGAATTTCGTCAACAGTGTGTACGTTTGTCATGCCGGTGCCCAGCACGGTGCAGGGAATGCCGAAGCCGTTGAAGTGGCTGCTGTCGCTGCCGCCGCCGGTAGCGGTGATGTCAACGTTCAGGCCCAGATTTTCCGCCGCTTTGGCCGCCAGCCGGATCACCTTGCTGTCTTTGTCCAGGCAGTACGGTTTGTAGGAAGGTTTCACTTCCACGTCAACCGGCACGCCGGCTTTTTCGCCGCCCTTTTTGTAGGCTGCCACAATATCGGCCGTCAGCTTTTCCAGTTTTTCCGGATTGCGGCTGCGGCAGTCCATGGCAATTTCCACTAAATCCGGCACGATGTTGGTGGCGGAGCCGCCGTGGATGATGCCGATGTTGCAGGTGGTCTCCTCATCGATGCGGCTGGTAGGAACGTCCATTAAAATCTCTGCCGCTTTTTTGATAGCGTTGATGCCTTTTTCCGGCGCTACGCCGCCGTGGGCAGTTTTGCCGTGGACTTTGGCGAAGATCTTATTCTGGCCGGGGGCCGCAAAAATGATCTTGCCGGGGCGGCCGCTGGAATCCAGGGCGTACCCGATATCGGAATGCAGCAGGCTGGTGTCCAGATTTTTCGCGCCGGCGCAGCCCTGTTCCTCGCTGACGGAGAAAACGACCTGGATGTCGCCATGGGGCAGATTCTGCTCTTTCAGGCAGCGCAGGGCTTCCAGGATGGCTACCACGCCGCCCTTGTCGTCGCCGCCCAGAATGGTGGTGCCGTCGGATTTGATGACGCCGTCTTCGATGCGGGGCTTAATGCCGGCGCAGGGATTGACGCAGTCCATGTGGGCATTCAGCAAAATGCGTGGAGCGCCTGCCACGGTACCCTTAAAATCCGCAACCAGATTGCCTGCCGTGCCGTTTAAGGCTTTGGCAGACTGCATGTCTTCCGTAACCTTACCGCCTAATTCTTCCAGCCGTTTTTTCAGCAGGTCGGCCACTTCCCGTTCGCCCAGAGAAGGACAGGAAATCTGGATCAGTTCGAAAAATTCGTCCAGGACCCGTTGTTTGTTGATGGTCAATGAAAACTACCTCCTGTCTGTGATACTTTTAAACTATGATTGCTTTCATAACGAAAATGCATCTAACTATTATTTTACCCTATTTTCTTTTTTATGCAACATATACTTTTTATTTGTCCACACGCTGGCAGATGTGGGCGCCGAAGTAATCCCGCTGGGCCTGCAGCATGATGGTGAAAGCCATATACAAAAACGCTGCGAAGGTTTACATCGCAGCGTTTTTGTATAAACTCTTTATTTTCACTTCATTTAAAAGTTGCGACGAATTCGTCGTAACTTTTAAATATGCACTTGCGTTTTACAGTAAAATACACTATAATTGATTTAAAAGTTACGACGCGTACGTCGCAAGCATGAGGTGAAAATTGTGATTCAACGCGATTTCTATACAGAAAAAATCATCCGCGCCATGTGGAATGGAGATGTCAAAGTTATCACCGGCATCCGCCGATGCGGCAAATCTGTGTTGCTGTTTGATTTGTTTTATAACTATCTGTTGAGGCAGGGTGTGACGGAAGAGCAGATTATCCGTATCGCACTGGATCAAAGACGGTATTATAAATACAGAAGCCCCATCACTTTATGTGAATACGTGGAAAAATTGGTGCAAACGGACAAGGAAAAGCAATTTTATCTGTTTGTGGATGAAGTGCAGATGACTCAAACGGTAACCGATACAGAAAACGGAAATACAGATGTTACGATTTATGATATGCTGAACGAACTGAAAGCTTATAAAAATCTGGATGTGTATGTTACAGGCAGTAATTCCAAAGGTCTTTCCAGCGACATTGCAACAGAGTTCAGAGGCCGCGCCACGCAGATTCATGTGTATCCTCTCAGCTTTAAAGAATATTACACATTCGTGGGTGGCGATGAGCGGAAAGCGCTGGACAATTTTATGCTGTACGGAGGGATGCCGCGTATTCTTTCCATGCAGGATGACAACGACAAAAAAACTTATCTTTCGACTCTTTATAAAGAGCTGTACATGAAGGACATTGTAGAACGGAACAAAGTGGAACGGGAAGATATCCTGAATGACATTTTGGATTTTCTTGCATCTCAGGTGGGCTCGCTGACCAATCCGACAAATATTGCAAATGCACTTACCAGCATGAAGAAAGAAAAAGTCAATCCGGCAACAGTTGCCAACTACGTGCGTTATGTGACAGACTCCTATCTTATCGGTATGGCAAAGCGTTATGATGTAAAAGGCAAAACGTACTTTAAATATCCGAACAAATACTATTACGCGGATACGGGATTGCGCAACGCGAGACTGAACTACAGGCAATATGATCCGGGTCACATTATGGAAAATATAATTTATAATGAACTTATCCGCAGGGAATATGCTGTGGACGTGGGTGTAGTGACGGACCGGAGCAAAGGGCAGAACGTACAAAAGGAAATTGATTTTGTAGTGAATGCAGCAGATAAAAAGATATATATTCAATCTGCTTTCCAAATGGAAACAGAACAGAAGATAACATCTGAAATTTCGTCTCTGTTGCTTGCAAAGGACTTTTTTAAGAAAATAGTGATCCGGATGGATATTCCTCACAATTATTATGATGAGAACGGAATCTATCACTGCAATTTGACAGATTTTCTGCTTGAACGGGCAGATATTTTGTGAGGCAAATTCCTGATGAAAAATATAGCGTGCAGGGATTGAACAAACCCTGCACGCTTTAACTTTTATTGCAGCTATTTATTCCGTCCACTCCGTATGGAAGCTTCCCTCTTTGTCCACACGCTGGTAGGTGTGGGCGCCGAAGTAGTCCCGCTGGGCCTGCAGCATATTGGCGTTGCCGTTGGCGGTGCGGTAAGCGTCAAAGTAGGACAAAGCGCTGCTCAGCGCGACCACCGACACACCCCGCTCCGCTGCCAGGGCCACCACACGGCCCCAGCCGGCCCGGGCTTTTTTCAGCGCTTCCGCGAAGAAGTCGCTGAACAACAGGTTCTTCATGCCGGCCTGTTTCGCGAAGCTGTCGCTGACGTCGTCCAGGAAACGGGCCCGGATGATGCAGCCGTTCCGCCAGATTTTGGAGATCTTATCCATCTGCAAATCCCAGCCGTAGGTCTCGCTGGCAGTCCCCAGCAGGTTGAAGCCCTGGGCATAGGCGCAGATCTTTGCCGCGTATAAGGTGTTGCGCAGGTCTTCCAGCATCTGCGCTTTCTCTTCTTCCGTAAACGCTGCTTTCCGGCAGCAGGCAGCGGCTTCCAACGTCTCCGGCAGGTCCGCGTACACTTTTTCCAGCGCGGTCCGTTCTTCTTTATAGACGCTCATGTTGCGGGCAAACACCGCTTCCGTAATGGTAGGGGTAGCCACGCCCAGTTCCAGGGCGCTCATGCTGGTCCAGCGGCCGGTGCCTTTCTGTTTCGCCACGTCCAGGATCACATCCACCATGGCCTTGCCGGTCTCCGCATCCTTTTTCTTTAAAATGTTGGCAGTGATCTCAACCAGATAGGAAGAAAGCTCCCCTTTGTTCCACTCATCCCAGACCTTCGCCATCTCTTCCGGCTCCAGGCCCAGCACTTGGCGCATAATAGTATATACATCGGCGATGAGCTGCATGTCCGCATATTCGATGCCGTTGTGGACCATCTTTACATAATGGCCGGCGCCGTCAGTTCCGATATAAGTAACGCAGGGTTCTTTGCCGCTCTCCCCGGCTTTGGCGGAAATCGCCTGCAGCATTGGTTCCAGCTGCACATAGGCCTTCCGGCTGCAGCCCGGCATCAGGCTGGGTCCGTTCAGGGCCCCTTCTTCGCCGCCGCTGACGCCCATGCCGACAAATTCCAGACCCAGTTCCGCCAGCTTCGCGGCGCGACGCCGGGTATCTTCAAAATAGGAATTGCCGCCGTCAATGACGATATCCCCTGCCTCCAGCAGCGGAGTAAGGGTATCCAGCATGGCATCCACAGCCGGCCCTGCCTGAATCATCATGATGATCTTCCGGGGCCGTTCCAGATTCTGCACCAGTTCTTCCATACTGTATGCCGCCTGCAGACAGGGATTGGAACCGAAGTCACGCATGAACTGCTCTGTTTTGGCAGCCGTACGGTTGAACACCAGCGTCTGAATGTTGTTGTTTGCCAGATTACGGGCCAGGTTGGCGCCCATAACCGCCAGTCCGATTAAACCGATTTTTGCTTTCTGCATACTCGTACTCCTTTTATAATATCCGTTAAAGCATCGGGCATAGCCCTCCCTCCCCCGCTACGCTTCGGCGGCATCCCGCAAGTTTGCGGTCGCTGCCTGTGCTCCGCGACGGGGCGAACCCTTCCGGGCTATGCCCGGTGCTTTATACTTTTTCAAAAAAAGGCGCACGCAACACGCATGCGCCTTAATGATTATGCAATATTATTTCTTAACTGCCTTGTTCCATGCTTCCAGGAGGCGGGCGCGGTTATCGCCGGACCACTGGAAATTATATTTCAACAGCTTCGCGTCTTTGAATGCCAGCGCTTCTTTCGGCGGATTGGCTTCCGGATTGGTCAGGAACTGATAGGAGTTGTTGTTCTGGCCGATTTCCTGGGCTTTCTTCGTCAGGCACCAGTCGATGAACTTCTTGGCAGCTTCCTTCTGGGGAGCGTTTTTGATCATGGCAACGGCGCCCAGTTCGTAAGCGGTGCCTTCTTCCGGCAGGGACAGAGCCACGTTCTTGTTGCCTTCCTTCATCAGGCGGATGCCGTTATGCAGGTAGGTGATGCCGATAGCGCATTCGCCCAGGGCGGCGGAACGGGCAGGAGCCGCGCCGGCTTTGGTGTACTGTTTAACCTGTTTGTCCAGTTTGGCCAGGTATTCCATGCCTTTTTCTTCGCCCAGGCGCTGTACGGTTGCGGAAACCAGCACATAACCGGTGGAAGCGGAACCCGGGTTGCCCATAACGATCTGGCCCTTGAATTCCGGTTTCAGCAGGTCATCCCAGGATTTCGGGGGCTGCGCTTTGTGTTCCTCAAACCAGCGTTTGTCCAGGATAAAGCCCAGATAGCCCTGGTAAATTCCGGTCCAGAAGCCTTCCGGATCCTTGAATTCGGCTTTGATCTTTTCCGCGTTGGGGGATTTGTAAGCTTCCAGCAGGCCTTCTTTTTTAGCCATGATGAAGCTGTCGGCGCTGCCGCCGTACCACAGGCTGGCCTGGGGATTGTTCTTCTCCGCGCGGATACGGCTCAGAGTCTCGCCGCCGGACATACGCACGAATTTCACTTTGATGCCGGTATCTTTTTCGAACTCGGAAGCCACAACCTTAGCCGCCTGTTCTACGATACCCATGTACATAACCAGTTCTTTGTCGTTGCCTTTGGGAGCCGCTTTCTTGTCGTCAGCTTTTTTGTCCCCGCCGCCGCAGCCGGCGAAAGAAACGGTCAGTGCTGCCATTGCTGCAAACGCAGCTGCTTTTTTCCAGGTAAATTTCATCCTCTTTTCCTCCTTGAATTAAATTAATAAAAATTGACTTCATGTTTATCTTCACTTCTGCCTGCTTCAGACAGAACAGTAAATTCAAGCTGACAATATCTTATTTCTTAATCGCATGCAGGCTGTCACGCTGGATGCGCAGATACACCGTATCGCCGGGGTTATAGACCTTCTTGCTGCTGGGGTTATAGGTCTGGGTCACCAATTCGTGGCCGTCCACCTGCACCACATAGTCCTGCATCTGGCCCATGTAGGTGGAACTTGTAACTTCTGCCTTTACATCACCGTCATCCGCCAGTTCAATGGCTTCCGGACGGATCACCACTTCTACTTCATCACCGGAAGCCAGCTCGCCCTGGATGCATTTTGAAGTGAATTCCTGGCCGAACATTTCTACCACTGCCGTGCCGATTTCCATGCCGGGGCCGGCTTTGCTTTCCAGCTTCTTGCCCTGGCTGCTGACGCTCTTCACCTTCGCCGGCACAAAGTTGGCGCTGCCGATGAAGTCCGCCACAAAGTGGGTAGCCGGATACTGGTAAATCTCCGTGGGGCTGCCTACCTGTTCGATATGGCCGCCGTTCATGATGATGACCTTGTCGGACAGGGCCATGGCCTCGCTCTGGTCATGGGTTACATATACGCTGGTGATGCCGATGCGCTGCTGGATCTTGCGGATCTCCGTGCGCATGTACACACGCAGCTTGGCATCCAGGTTGGACAGGGGTTCGTCGAAGAGCAGCACCGCCGGTTCCATAACCAGGGCCCGGGCTAACGCTACACGCTGCTGCTGGCCGCCGGACAGCTGGTTGGGCATCCGGTGTTCCATGCCTTTCAGGCCTACCAGGTCCAGCATGTTCATAACCTTTGTTTCGATGGTCTTCTTGTCCATCTTCTTATTCACAAGGCCGTAGCCTACGTTATCAAATACATCATAATGGGGGAACAGCGCGTAGCTCTGGAACACCATGCTGGAGTCCCGCTTGTCCGGGGTCAGCTCGTTGATGCGCACGCCGTCCAGGAGGATCTCCCCGTCGCTGATGCCTTCAAAGCCCGCAATCATGCGCAGGGTGGTGGTCTTGCCGCAGCCGGAAGGTCCCAGCAGGGTCACGAACTGGCCGCTGGCGATATCCACGTTGATGTGGTCCACCGCTAAAAACGTGCCGGTCCCTTCATGGGTCACATATTCCTTGGTCAGATTTTTTAACTGGATGCTTGCCTGTTTTGCCATTTTATACTCTCCTTTATTTATGCCTGACTTTTCTGCGGGTTGCTGCCCAGACGGTTCAGCATCAGCTTAATGACGATGATTGCTACATATACGATAAGGATCAGGATGGTGGAGAAGGCCGAAGCCACACCAAACTGGTTGTCTTCCACCTGGTCCAGGATGAGGACCGTCAGCAGGCTGTAGTTGGCGGACACCAGGAAGATGACCGCGCTGATACTGGTCATGCTGCGGATGAAGGAGTAGATCAGGCCGCCGAAGAAGGCGCTCTTGATCAGGGGCAGGGTTACCGTGGTGAACACCCGGCTGGCGTTGGAGCCCAGGTCCGCCGCCGCTTCCTCGATACTGGGGTCGATCTGCTGCAGGCTGCTTTCCCCGGCCCGGATGCCGATGGGCAGGGCCCGGATGACGAAGGCCGCGATGAGGATGGCCGCCGTGCCGGTCAGCTGTAAAGGCGGTTCGTTAAAGGTCAGGATGTAGCCGATACCGATTACGGTACCCGGTACCGCGATACTCAGCAGGGACGAGAAGTTGATGAAGCCCCGGCCGATGAATTTCTTCCGCACCACCAGATAGGCGATGATCATGCCCAGGATACCGGCGATCGGAGTTGCGATGATGCTCAGCAGGGTGGTGTCCTTGATGGCGTCCATGCCGACTTCCAGCGCGTATTTGTAATGGGCCGTGGTGAAGCTGTAGTCAACGCCCCACATCTTAATGAAGGAAGCAATCGGAATCAGGATGTAGATGGCCAGCACGATGGCGGTCACCAGGAAGCAGAAGCCGCCTACCAGACCCACGATCTGGGGATCGTCAATCATGGTGCGTTCCCGGGAAGCCTTGCCGGTTACGGTGATGTAGGTCTTCTTTTCAATCCAGTACTTGGACAGGATGAAGAGGATGATGGCGATATCCAGCAGCACCACCGCTACCGCGGCGCCGCCCTGTACGTCGTAGCTGCCGATGGCCTGCAGGTATACCTGGGTGGCCAGGGTGGAGAAGTTGCCGCCGATGGCCATGGGGTTGGCGAAGTCGGCCACCGATTTGATGAACACCAGCAGGAAGGCGTTGGCGATGCCGGGCCGTACCAGGGGGATCGTCACCGAACTGAAGGTGCGCCACTTGGAGGAACCCAGGTCCCGGGCCGCGTCTTCAATGCTGGGGTCGATGGACTGCAGCATGCCCGCCAGCAGCAGGAACGCGATGGGGAAATAGGAGATCGTCTGTACGAAGATCAGGCCTTTCAGCCCATAGATGTTGGTGTTGCTCCAGCCCAGGAGGCTGTAGGTCACCAGGCCGCGGCTGCCGAAGAGCATGATGATGGACAGGGCCACGGAGAACGGCGGCGATACCATCGGCAGCAGCGCCATCAGGTTGAACAGCTTTTTACCTTTGATGGCAAGGTGCGAGGAACAGTAGGCGAAGAGGAAGCCGACAGAGGTGGCCAGCACCCCTACGATGATCGCCAGCATCAGGGTGTTCACCAGCGCCTGATAGGTCTCGCTCATGGTCACGATGTTGACGTAGGCCTGCAGGCTGAAGTTGCCGTCCAGGTCCGTGAAGCTCTGCTTCACCACCATCAGCAGCGGCCACACCACAAAGACAAAAAGAGCCAGGACCATACCCACCGCGACCGTTGCAATAATCGGATCCCGGAACGTGTTCCTGGTTGTCTTAATCTGATTCGATATGTAAGTACCCAGCTTTCCCATTTAGGAGCCCTCCCTGCTCATACACATTGAATAGTTTCTTTCTTTTTTTAGTTTTATTTTGAATAATTTCTTTCTTTTATTCTAATCAGGGAAAACTATTCTGTCAAGCGTAAAACAGGGGGATTTTTACACTTTTAACACATTTTATAGAATTGTGAGATAATTCTTTCGGAACTGTTTTATTGTCGGTATTAACGTGTAATTATGAAATTTTCCACCTTCAAACAATCTCCCTTTCAAAACCTTTACTTTTTTACCTTTTTTACTATAAAAAGTAAAGGTTTTTGAAGGCTGTCCGTAATAAAAGTAAAGGCCGACGTTTGCGTTCCCTTTTTTAATAGATTTCTTGCTAAGTAACCATAAAATATAGCGCCACCACTTGATAATTAACAAAGGTGACGCTTTTTATAAAACTATTTTGTTGTTAGTTCATCCACGTCACGAAGGATACGGTTATGGGGTCCTGCCAGATTAAAATCCGCCAGTTCCGTCACCGGAACCCAACGCCAGCCGGACGGAACGACCAGAGGGGAAATAACATCTTTCGCCGCACGGGCTTCATACACAGACATCTGCCATACTTTATGGGAAAACACATGCCGGATCTGTTTTACGGGGCCGGAAACTTCTTCCACCCGTACCCCGATTGCAGCCAGTTCCGCTGTCAGTGCTTTTTTTCCCTGCCCGCCTTCGCCAACACAGTTGGGAAATTCCCACATACCGGCCAGCAGACCTTTGGACGGACGGCGGTGAAGAAGATACAACTCCCCTGCTCTCATCACAAACACTGTGACCGGTTCTACCGGCACTTCTTTCTTCTTGACCCGCAGCGGAATCTCTGCTTCCTTCCCTGCGGCCTTTGCTTTGCACACAGAGGACAAAGGGCACACCTCACAACGGGGCTGCCCCGGAATGCAGACCGTGGCCCCCAGATCCATCAGCGCCTCATTGAAATCACCGGGTCGCGCGGCGTCCTGCCTCACGCGAACCAACGCTGTTATTTCTTTTTTTACTTTGGCGGAAAGAATGTTTTCTTCAATATTATAAATACGGGCAAACACCCGCAGCACATTCCCGTCCACCGCAGTCTCCCGTTTTCCGTAGGCCATGCTGAGGACAGCGCCGGCGGTGTAGTCGCCAATCCCCTTCAGCCTGCGGATCTCTTCCCGTGTCTCCGGCACCCTGCCGCCGTAAGTCTCCATAACTTCCCGCACTGCCGTATGCAGATTCCGGGCGCGGCTGTAGTATCCCAATCCCTGCCACTGCCGCACCACGTCATCTTCTTTCGCAGATGCCAGCGTGGGAATATCCGGGAAATGTTCCATCCAGTTTGTATAATAAGCCTTTACCGCTTCTACTCTTGTCTGCTGCAGCATAATCTCCGAGACCCATACCTTATACGGGTCACGGGGCGAGTCTGTGCGCCAGGGCAAGTCACGCTTATGGGTATCGAACCAGTCCATCAGGAGCGGCGTCCAGTTTTCATCGAACAATTTCATAACAACCGTATCTCTTTTTTATAAAAATGGCACTGTATGTACAATACAGCGCCATTTTCCATTTCATTACATCTTCTGCGTCGCAATGGCCTTGCGCACCTGCTTCATATTATCAATATAATCGTCCATGCGTCGCTGCATCACGCCCGTATACAGACAGTCCAGAATCGCCAGGTGTACCAGGCGGGACGCCATGGCCTCGCTGCGGTAACTGGTTTCCCGGGCCAGCCCTGTCAGTACCACGTCCGCCAGCTTTGTGGCCGGGGATTTCAGGTAGCTGGTGATCAGGATGATCTTGCTTCCCCGTGACCGGGCCATCTCCAGCACCTTCAGCAGATCAATGCTGGCCCCCGTATGGGAAATGGCAATCACCACATCTTCCGGCTTTAAGAGAGACGCCGACGCGATCTGCAGATGGGGATCGCTGTAGGCATGCACATCCAGCCCGAACCGCATAAACCGGTGGGCGATATCCTGGGCCACGTTGCCACTGCCGCCATAGCCGTAGGCATCGATCCGCTCCGTCTGCGCCACGTAACCGATAGCCTGCTCCAGCGCCTTGTAGTCCAGCATCTTCTGGGTCTCCTGCAGGGCGTCGATCATATCCTGAAAGACCTTCCGGGTAATATCCCGGGGGGTGTCATCCGCATTCACTTCCTGGGACAGGGATTCCGCCGGGGAAAACAAGTCCCCCGCCAGGGCCTGCTTCATGCCCTGGAAACCGCTGAAACCCAGTTTATGACAGAAGCGGAACACGGTGGCGTCCGCGCTGGAGGTGGCATCCGCCAGTTCGCTCATGGTCATGTGCATCACATCCGACGGATTCTTTAATATGTAATCCGCCAGCTTCTGCTCCGATTTGGTCAGCCCGTTATAGCTGCTGCGCAGGAGCGGCAGGCAGGTGGTCTGTTTAAAGTTCTCCATGGAAATCCCCCCAATATTATCTTTACTAACAGAATTAATTATCCCCCTCAAGCAGCCAGTCCAGAAGATGAAGTGACTTAATCCCGTCATATGATGCGTCCAGCCCCGGCTCCAAAGACAAAACTGTTTTTTCGTAATTATCCCGTATATTCCGCAACGGCCCCAGTTCCCGTTCTCTCACATCCGGACCCAGCATGGACTCCGTCACCTGAATATATTTTCTGTCATCTGCTTTGGCAGCAATAAAATCCACCTCTTCCGCATCTACCTTGCCGATAGCCACATCATATCCTCTACGCAACAATTCAAAATAAACGATATTTTCCAACATATGCCCGCTGTCCCTGTTGCGAAATCCGAGAAGATAATTCCGCAGCCCTGTATCTGCCACATAATATTTGCCCAGAGTGCGCAAATACTGCTTTCCCTTAACATCAAAGCGTTTTATCTCATAAAAAAAGTAACTCTCCAGAAGCGCATGCACGTAAGCCTGAACCGTATGCGCACTTGGCCGCCCCTTGCGGCCTTGTACCTGTAACAATCCTTCGTTTACCAGGATATTTCCCATGGTCGTAACCGAAACATTATTGCCGATATTATCCGCCAGGAACAAAATAATTTTCCGCAACAGTACTGCATCTGTAATCTGCTTCTGCCCCCGCCTCTTTTCCCGTTCCAGAATGTCCCTGACAACAACCGTGGAATAAATGCTGTCCAAAAGAGCCAGCGCTTTTTCCTGCACAAGACCGGTTTCCACCATACCGGGCATACCGCCAAACCGCATATACAGGTCAAACGCCTCCCGCATCTCATACGGTTCGCCATCCGCAGTACAGATCCGCTTTTTTTTTGTGCCGGCCGCACCGGTCCTTTCTTTGATCTGAAATCCGTTAAACAGTAAAAATTCACGGAAAGACAACGGCAGCATCTTAATTTCCACACACCGTCCGGAAAGATAGGTGGAATATTCCGAGGACAGGAGATACGCATTGGAACCGGTAACATAAATATCACAATCCAGTTCCGCGCGAAACGCGTTTACGGCATCTTCCCACGCCGGCACCCGCTGCAGCTCATCCAGGAAAAGATACATCCGTTTCCCAGGCATGACCCGCTCTTTCACATAACGGTACAATTCATCCGCGTTCATATCTTTAAACGCATAGTACTCAAAATTAATCTCTAAAATCTGTTCTGCAGCAACGCCGGTTTTATGCAAATGCTGGACCATCAGCTTCAGCAGGCTGGATTTTCCGCAACGCCGTATCCCTGTAATGATTTTTACCAGTTCCGTATCGCGAAAACCGATTAGTTTATCTAAATAGCTTTTCCGATTTATAAGCGTATTTGTACTGATCATGGTATTTATTCCTCCTGCACTCACTATAGCATAAATTTTAAAAAAAATAAAGTTTTTGCATTAAAGTGCAAAAAATTCCCTGCATTTTCACAAAAATGCAGGGAATCCATTCACACAACACCATGAATCTGAACGTCATCCGGCAGAATACCGGAGGTTTTACACTTAATTTTATTATTATAACTATTATCCGTTAATCCGTTTCTTCAGATCTTCCACGATCTTCTTTTCTATGACTTCCGCCGCCGCTTTATCCGGCGCGCTTACAGTCACATAGGTCTTCAGCTTCGGTTCTGTGCCGGAAGGACGCACCACTACGGAACCGTGACCTTCCAACAGGAACTTCAGCACATTTTCCTTCGGCAGCCCGTCGATGCCGGTATTGTAGTCCAGCAGGGTTTCCACTTTGCGGCCGCCGAATTCCGTAATGCCGGCCGTCTGGAAATCTTTCATGATCTCCTTCATCTTTACGAAACCGGCCGCGCCTTCAAACTGATAGGAATACAGCGTGTTCAGGCAGTAGCCGTG
>CADCHY010000024.1 GCA_902801365.1 uncultured Succiniclasticum sp. | reverse complement strand
GCGCGCCGCGCCATTTCTTCTTTTATGAAATCTTCGTCAATCGGTGTTCCCGGCGGCAGACCGTCCAGCACCAGGCCGATTCCATTGCCGTGGGATTCACCGAAGATCGTCATGCGCAAGTTGTGTCCAAAGGTTGCCCCCATTTGCTTCTCCTCAATTTAAAAGTAAGATTCTATCAGTTAATTATATTCTTTATTATCGCATGCTTCCCTGCGGGTTTCAATTGATTTTTTCCGTTTTTCCGCCTACGGCTGCATAATCGTTCCAGAATTCCGGGTACGACTTGCTGACGCTTTCCCCGCCTGTCAGGGTAACCGGCTCTTTACATGCCAGCGTGGCAACAGCCATGCTCATTGCTATCCGGTGATCGTTCCAGGCATCCACAACAGTCCCGCCTTGCAGTCCTTCCGGTTTGCCTTTGATCAGGAGTCCTTCCGGTTCTTCCGTAATGTCCGCCCCCAGTTTCACCAATTCGGAGTGCATGGCTGCCAGGCGGTCGCATTCCTTGATCCGCAGCCGTCCCGCATTGATGATGTGAGTGGTTCCTTCCGCCACTGCCGCCGCTACCGACAGGACCGGCACCAGGTCAGGGCAGTCCGCGGCATCTATTTCGCAGCCATGCAGTCCGGACGGAGCAACGGTAAAGGTACCGTCCTGTACTGTAATATCCGCGCCCATGTTGCGCAATATTTTCAGGATGGCCTTGTCTCCCTGCAGAGAATCTTCACGTAACCCCCTGCAGTGTAATCCTTCCCGGCTGCCGACAGCGCCAGCTACCAGCCAGAAGGCCGCCTGGGACCAGTCTCCTTCCACCTGTACACGCCCTGACGGAGCGCGGTAAGTCTGTTTGCCGGGTATTTTGTAATGGAACATGTCTTTGCGCTTTATGTCAATGCCAAATATTCGCAGGCTGCTCAACGTCAGTTCTATATAACTGGCAGATTCCAGCGGCGGCAGGATTTTCAGTGTAGAGTCACCGTCCAGCAACGGTAACGCGAATAACAGTCCGGAAATGAACTGGGAACTCACGTCCCCCGGCAGCACATACGCCCCCGGCTTCAGCCTGCCATTCACTGTTAAAGGCAGGTACCCGTTTTCTGCGGTGCAATAACGCAATTCCTGTTTGTCAAATATATCGTAATAGGGCTGCAGCGGACGTGAAACCAATTTCCCCTGTCCTTTAAAAGTAAACGACTTGTTGCAAAGAGCTCCTAACGGGATAAAAAAACGCAGCGTAGAGCCCGATTCTCCGCAGTCTACAGTAACTGGCACTAACGAGAACCTGTGATTCCAATGAAATTGGAATGCAGTTCGCCCTTTAAAATCGGAATCCACTTTTGTCACCGCAACGCCCAACTCTGTAAGACAACGGTTAGTCGCTTCGATGTCCTTGGATACAGTTATATTGTCTACAATACAATTGTTACCGGAAAGGCCCGCGCAGATGCACATGCGGTGCCCCATGCTTTTGGAAGAGGGTACCAGCACGCTGCCGTTAAGTAACCGGGGGATAATTTTATAAATCGTCATAACAAATCCTTTTCTAAAAAACTTTCACTCTGATGGTTTTGACTAAAGAAACATAAAGCTACGGAAGATACTGTGTTAATTCTCTGAATTCCACTTTCTGCAGGAAGCTTTCCCCGATGTTCTTCACCAGAATCAGGGTCAGGTGTGAACCGCGCTTCTTTTTGTCCAGGGCAATGGCCTGCAGGAAATCTTCCTGCTGCATATCCACAGTAACCGGAAGATGGAATTTCTGCAGGAGTGCAGCGATCCGGTCAGCAACACCGGATTCTGTCAGCCCGAGTTTTTCCGACCGGCGTGTCAGAAGAACCATACCGATGCCCACGCCTTCCCCGTGGCTGTATTTGTCGAAACGGAATGTCTTTTCCACCGCATGCCCCAGGGTATGCCCGAAGTTCAGCAGCATCCGTTCTCCTGTATCAAACTCGTCATGCTCCACAATACGGGCTTTAATATTGCAGCACGTTTCGATGATCTCATCTGCACGGGCCAGCAGTTCCGTATCATTCTGTATCTTTTCCAGACTCATAAACAACTCTTTGTCCATGATGCAGCCATATTTGATCACTTCTGCCAGTCCGTCGTGGAGGTAACGCACCGGCAGCGTCTTCAACAGGTCCGGATCAATAAAAACTGCTTTGGGCTGGTAAAAAGCGCCTACCAGGTTTTTTCCGCCGGGCAAATCAATGGCAACCTTTCCTCCTACGCTGCTGTCCACTGTAGCCAACAGGGATGTAGGTACCTGAATAAAGGCAATGCCCCGCAAAAAAGTAGCCGCCGCCAGGCCTCCCATGTCCCCGGTCACACCGCCGCCCAAAGCCACCACCGCGTCGCTGCGGGTCAGGCCGGCCTCCGCCAGTCCGCCATACAGGGAGCCCAGCGTTTTCAGATTTTTGCTTTCTTCCCCTGCCGGGAAGGTCAGCACCGCAACCGCCAGGCCTTCCTTTTCCAGGGATTTTTGCAGAAGCGAAGCATACAGCGGCCCTACATGGCTGTCTGTAATGATTGCGATTTTCTCCGCTTTGGGGAGAAGCGTTTTTATTTTTGCGCCAACATAAGGCAGAAGTCCTCTTTCAATTTCAATATTATAACTTTTGGATCCTAAATCCACATGAACAGTACGCATGATTTTTCCTCAATACAACATCCTTCTTCTGGGACCGGCTTCCCGCATGATTTCCTTCAGCGTTTCCCTGTCATTTTCCACGATGGCTTTTTTCCACCGTTCCAGCTGACTCTGGTAGTTTTCAATCTCCGCAATCACGTTATCCCTGTTAGACAGGAACAGGTCGCTCCACAGATCCGGATTTATATCCGCTACCCGGGTGGCATCCCGGAAGCCTCCCGCAATGAAGTACTGGGTGTTTTCATTATAGGATGCGCTGTTTACCAGCGCCACCGCTGTAATATGGGGCAGGTCGCTGGTATACGCGATGATTTTGTCATGGTCCTCCATGGAAACCTTTACCGAACGGGCGCAGCCAAGAGCCTTCGCAAAATCTTCCAGCCAGCTCACAGCTTCCGGTGTATTCTTTTCTGTCGGCACAATAATATAGTTGGAATTGTTAAAGATGGCAGCGTCCGACATGCCCAGACCGCTTCCCTGCCGTCCTGCCATAGGATGGCCGGATATAAATTCGCACCCCTCCGGCAGCAGTTCCTGGATTTCCCGGGGCATCGTCCCCTTGACGCCGGTGGCGTCCGTCATCAGCATGCCTTCAGCAAAATTTTGTACATTCTGCCGCACGAAACCCACGACAGCTTCCGGATACACACTGCAAATGATAACATCCGCTTCTTTCAGATTTCTGCCGCCCTCTTCTACCACTTCGTCAATCATATTGGCGTTCAGGCAGGCCCGGGCAATGCCATGGCTGATGTCCATGCCAAGGATTTTCCTGACCTTTAAATTGCGCAGCGCTTTCGCATAGGAACCGCCGATAAGACCCAGGCCCACGATGGCAAAGGTTAAGTCCCGCAACGGTTTTTCCTGGTACTGTTTAATCATATCTGACTCTTTCTCCTGCAACAACATCTAAAACCCAACCATAGTTTCATTTTTCTTTGCAACAAAGGTTATCGACGCTTCCAGCCTCTTATAAATCCCGCCCGATAATGCGGGCAATGCCCTTCAGTTCGCCCATCAGCTCCGCAAAGCGTTCCGGCTTCAGGGACTGGGCTCCGTCACACAGCGCTTTTTCCGGATCGTTATGGACCTCGATAATCAGCCCGTCCGCTCCAACGGCAACTGCCGCCTTGGCCAGGGCCGGCACCATCCACCACAGGCCCGCCGCATGGCTGGGATCTACGATAACCGGCAGATGGCTCAGTTTCTTGGCTGCGCAGACGGCACTCAGGTCCAGGGTGTTGCGGGTATAAGTTTCATAGGTACGGATACCCCGCTCGCAAAGTATGACGTTGGTATTGCCTTCCGCCATGATGTACTCCGCGCTCATGATCCACTCCTGTACCGTCGCGGCCAGACCGCGTTTCAGCAAAATCGGTTTCTTCGTCCTGCCCAGTTCTTTCAGCAGGGAATAATTCTGCATGTTGCGCGCGCCTACCTGGATCAGGTCTACATCTTCCACGAATCTGTCCAGCACATCGGCGCTCATGATTTCCGTAACGATAGGCAAACCGGTCTCTGCTTTTGCTTCTTTCAGCAACTCCAGTCCCGGCATTCCCATGCCTTGGAATGAATACGGGGAAGTGCGCGGTTTGAAGGCGCCGCCGCGCATCAGGTGCGCCCCTGCCATTTTTACAGACTTTGCCACACCGATGATCTGCTCCCGGGTCTCCACGCTGCAGGGACCTGCGATGACCTGCATCTGCCTCCCGCCGATTTTCACGCCGCCCACGTCAATGACGCTGTCATCCGGATGGAAGGCCCGGTTCGCCCGCTTAAAAGGCTCCTGAACCCGCAGAACCTTCTCAATCCAGTCATTGACCATAATGTCATGCGGATTGAGGGTGCTGGTATCGCCTACCACACCTAAAATGGCCGCCTGGTTACCGGTACTCAGGTCAATCTTAAAGCCTTTCGCTTCCAGACCGGCGATAATCTTATTTCTTTCTTCGATAGGGGCATTGGGTTTCATTACGATAATCATGGTGAACGCACTCTCCTTTTTCCTGTACTAAAAAAGCGGGCTCGTAAAAGAGCCCGCCTGCATTTGGTTGGCAGCCTTTGAATTTTATTCGCCGGCCTTTTCTGTTTACGATTCTATGCTTTCTTCTGTTTTTCCCACGCAAAATAGCCATAGCCGTAATAATAGCTATAGCTGTAGGAAAAAACATAATTTGCAGCAAACACAGAATTCGATTTCATACTTACACCTGCATCAATACATGTAATCATTAATTACGTTTACATACAGTCAGTGTAAACCTATTTGATATTTCCGTCAAGAAGCACTTGTGTAACGCATTTAACAGTTTTACTTTTCCCCCGGCAATCCGCTCACATAATAAGTGTACATGACATAATTTGCCAGCGCGTCTTCATATTCGTGCTGGGGATAAGGCTCGTCGATTTTATCCACGAACTGCATTTCCCGGCTGAAATAATAGGCTTTGTCTCCAAAAAAGCCCAGAGCGCAGTCCGTCTCCGGATACTGCTGCAGCAGGTTTCGGCCGATAAACCGTTCCGGCGGCTGAATGCCCTGCAGGCACAAAAGGGTCGGCGCAATGTCTATCTGGGAACTGTAGGCGCTGTTATCCAGGTTTTCCAGCGGGGCCAGGTTTTTGGAAACAAAAATCAGAGGGATCGGCGCGATGCTCTGCCGGTCTTTTTCATTTTTAACCAGTTCCGTATACTCCCCGCCGGAATGGGGGTTGTGGTCACTGGTAATAATATATAACGTGCGGTCGTCCATCAGGCCTGTGTCTTCCGCAGCTTTGAAAAATGCTTTCAGCGTGCAGTCCACCCAGTACATCCCGTGAATGCTGACCGTCTGGTTATCACGGAACGATTCCGGCGTATCGGCCCATTTCGTAGCATAAAAGGGATAAGGCTGATGCATGTCCAAGGTCTTGGTCACGTAAAAGAACTTTTGCCCTTTCAGTTCTTTCAGCTGTTCCAAAGTCCGCCGGTACATCTCGTCATTATGGAAGCCCCACCCGGAAGCGCCGGAATATCCTGCTTTCTCCAAATCTTCCTTGGCTTCGTAGTGCGCCATGCCAAACTGCTCTGTATATTGCCTGAACTCATTGTTGTAATAGCGGCTGGATGCGCTCTGGAAGTAACCGTCAAAGCCTTTTGCCTGCAGGCTGCGGAACAAAGACGGTTTATCACTGCCTTCTACGTCCCCGTCAAACAACAACTGGGAGCGGAAAGTCGCGTTGAGTCCTTCCGTAGTGGGTATGGCAGAAGAATAGTAATTGTCAATACGCGGATATCGCTTTAAAAGAGCATCCAGGTACGGTGTGGCCTCTGCCGGTATTTCCTTATTATAGAAATGGATATAGTCACGGTGTACGGATTCCAGTATCAGCATCACGATACGGTCATAGGCAGGCGCCGGCAGGGGACGGGACGGTTTCTTCCGCATGACCCCCAGTTTGTACATCCATTCTTTGTCTTTCTCCGTCAGTTCTTTTTTCTTGTGCTGGGTATCCCTGATTACTTTTTCCTTGTTAAAAGCCGCCTTGCTGATTACATTCATGGCAATCGGAGTGACCAGCAGGTCCCTGTATTCCTGCCGGCTTTTTTCAACCTGCTCCTCGCTCCACAAGCCGGATACCTGTAACGCGTACAGCCCCAGCTGGCTTCCGGTAAAATAGAGCAGATTGAAAAGAAGGGTACATCCCAGAACAGCCAGCAGCGCCCAGGCAACATTAGGTTTATGCCTTCTGGGTTTTGTTACCCGGAACAGCAGGAAAATAGCCAGAACGCAACAGGCAATTTCCATAAGCTGTCTTTTCGAAAAAGAGGACATGACCCCCTGGATCGCGTAGATGTTAAAGTTACGGAAAAACACCGCCTGTACATGCATGGAAGTCTGCCAGAAGTAAACCACGTCCATCAGCATTGCTGCCGCGCACAACAGATACACGGCAAAATAGAAAACTTTGTTTTTCTTTGAGGGATTATGGTGATACCAGACGGCCGCCAGAATTACAGGGACGATATTGTTTACCAGTCCGGCCAGGATTCCCAGCGTTGTTAAAAAATAAGGATCCAGCGCAAGTTTTTGCTGCATATACCAGGCAAAACCAAGATAGGAAACACCTAATACTACCGCGGGAAAATAACGCTGCAGCCGGTCCGGGATCCGTTTACGGCGCAGAAAAAGCAGGTATCCCACGATTAGCAACACCAGGTCACGCAATAAAGCGTTGACCAGTGTCTGCCAGTAATCACCTTCGGGAAACGGAATGATACCTGCAAAAAGCAGCCTGGCATGCTCTTCTTCCCAAAAGTAAATGGC
Organism: uncultured Succiniclasticum sp.; assembly: GCA_902801365.1. Classification (GTDB taxonomy): domain Bacteria; phylum Bacillota; class Negativicutes; order Acidaminococcales; family Acidaminococcaceae; genus Succiniclasticum. Next base: position 8,831 of record CADCHY010000024.1, on the reverse strand, counting down.
GCCTGCAATTATGACGAACAGCAGCAGAACGCCAATACGTTTCCCCTTATGTTTCCAATCCATACGGATACCTGCCTGATATGATTTATTTGTTCTTTATAAAAACTGTCTGCCGAAATATTTAAATAATATGTATTCAGGGGATGAAACGCAACGGTTCATCCATAATTTCAAGCGTCAACGGTGTCGAAGCGACTACGTCCCCGTCAAGTTCTACCGGAAAGTCTTCCAGCAGATTGACGGATTCTATTTCCACTTTTTTCGCCTTGCGGCAGAGAACTTCTTTATCCAGGTTCAGTCCTTCCAGTGCGATCAGCGAAGCATACTTCAGGATATCGGCCCGCTTATTGCCCGGGAAAACCGCTGCGTGCAGCCACGGTAACGTAAGGGCAGCGTCTGTAAAAAGATTATACCGTCCGGCATAATAGCGGCTTTTGCCTATAATCACGGAAGAACCGGTATGCCATTCCGTTTCATCATCAAAGCGCACCCGGAACGCATACCGCCAGTTGCTGAAGACCAGTTCCCGCCGGACCAGCTGGGTACTTTGCAAAACATAGGCAAATTTGTTCAGAAGACGTTTCTGCATGGCCCCCACATTGTCTACCACAAGGGAGTCAAAGCCTACACTAGCCACTGTCAGGAACAGGTTCCCGTTGGCCCGGGCAGTATATAAAGGATATACAAAACCTTTCAAAGCGCGACGCACCCAGCGTTCCGGCTCATTACGCAGGGACATCTCCTTGGCAATCAAATTTACCGTTCCCGCAGGGAACACGCTGATATACGGACGGTAATCCAGCTGCAGCATATCTTCCACAAAGGCACGGATGGTCCCATCGCCCCCGGCAATGATCACCCAGTCACATTTTTCCTCTGCCGCTTTCTTAGCCAGTTCCGGCATCTGCTCAAAGAACTGAACATCCAGCAGTTCTATTTCCGCATCGAGTTCCTGCTTAAGCAGCTTGTAAACCTCATTGATGCGGGACATCATACTGGCAAACAGCTGCCGGCCGGAATACCGGTTATAAAGGATTAAGACTTTTTTAAATTGTGTTACGTCTATCTGGTCCTCTGGTTGCACCGGCAGCCCTCCCCACGCTTTACGCCAAATTATTCGACCCGCATTGTATAAAACATATAGTCTGTTTTTCAGATTCCTGCCTGCTCACTGCGAAGTTATTCCAGCCATTTTTCGCAGGCATCCAGCACCTGCTTCACTGTCAGTTCTTTCATGCAGCGCATATTGTATTTCGGATCACGGCAATGGTGCTTCATCCCTGACGCACAACCCGGGCAGGGCGGCTGGGCCGTTACAACTGTGGCCAGCCTCGTATAAGGCCCATACAGTTCCGGATGGCTGGGCCCGTACATAGCTACAATGGGCACACGCTGGCTGATCGCTACATGCATCGGCCCGCTGTCGTTGGTAATAATCAGACTGCAACGGCGCATAGCCGCGGCCAGCTGCCCTATAGAAAGCTGCCCGGTAGCAATCACCGGCTTTGTCTTCATGCGTCCGACCGCTTCCTGTACCATGTCTTCATCCATGGTGCCGCCAAAGAACACTGTCCTGTATCCCCTGGCAGACAGGGTGTCCGCCACTTCCGCAAACCGTTCCGGCGCCCAGCGCTTCGTTTCCACTGCGCTTCCAATATTAAATCCTATCAGTTTATCAGAAGGGATTATACCCTTCTCTTTCCAGAATGTTTCTGCAAAAGCCCTGTTTTCGTTTCCCGGAAAGATTTCCAGGCCCCGGTGGTTTAATTCTTTTACGCCTAGCTGTGTCAGAACATCCAGATACATGTCTGCCGCATGCTTTTTCCGGTCCAGCGGCGTCAGTATATCAAACCAGGGTCTGAGAAGACTTTGGGAACAGCCTGTACGCGTTCCCACTTTGGTCATGACACAGATAAAAGAGCAACGTATCGTCGGATGCAGATTGATCAGGACATCGAACTGCATCTTTCCCAGATTATGCGCACAGCTCAGTAAAGCCAGAATACTGTTGTCCCTGCCATGTTTATCAATGGTGATCACTTCATCCAGACAGGGATTATGCAACACCACGTCCTTCAGCTTTTCATCCACCAGCATTGTGATATGTGAATCCGGCGCTGCCTGCCGCAGAGCCCGTATGAAAGGCGTGGTCAGGGTCAGATCGCCCAGGTGCATCAGAAATGTCACCAAAATCTTTTTATGGTTTAGTTCCATGCCGTTCACTTCACTTTCTTCCTGTATTCGTCAAACACCATTTCCGGTGTGATTGCTTTCATGCAGATCCAGTTATCGCAATGCTTTTTCAGGCAGCCGGCACAGGGTACCGGCGCTTTGATAATTGTCGCTTCCGCGCTTCCGTAGGGGCCTGTGCGGTCAGGACGGGTTGGTCCGTACAGCGCAACCAGCGGCCTTTTCATGGCCGCCGCAATAAACAACGGCCCGGTATCAACGCTGATATAGGCTGTACAATGCTGAAGCAGCGCGCCCAGTTCCCGCAGCCCTGTCTTTCCTGTCAGATCTGTAACACCGGGAGATAATCCGGCAATCTGTGAGCCTAAAGGTATATCTTCCGGACCTCCTGCCAGCACTACCTGATTCCCTTCACGGAGTATCATACCTGCCAGCTTCGCAAAATACTCTGCCGGCCACTTTTTGGTTTCCCAGCGTGCGCCTGGCACCAATACAACATAAGGCTCCTTCACGGCCTCAGTCTTTTCCTGCACTGCCTGCCATTCCTTCTGCAGATCCGGCATGGGAAACTTTATTTCATCTACCGTACAACCCAGATACCGGGCCACGTCTAAATACCGCTCAATCACATGGTCTCCGGCATGCTCTCCTGTAACAGCCCTGCTGATGAACCCGCTGCCTTCCCGCATTTCACAGTAACCGATCCGGTTACCGCAGCCGCTGATGGCTGCCAGCACAGCGCTTTTAAACAGGCCCTGCATATCGATGACAAGATCAAAGCGTTTGCTGTGCAACAGGGAACGCATTTCCCGGAAACAGGACCATTTCTCCCAAAGCCCCATCTTGTTAAATTTTACTTTGTCAAAATACAGAACCTCGTCCACCATGGGCGGATCCGGCACAAAGGCGCTGAACTGCGGATGCACCAGCCAGGTCAGCCTTGCCCCGGGAAAACGTTCCCGCAATACCGCAACAAAGGGCAACGTATGCAATACGTCGCCCAGTGAACTCATTTTTATGATGAGGATATTATGATATTCCATGTTGTTCACAGTCATGCACAATGCTCTTAACATATTCCAACAGACTGCCGCCGGCATACAGATATCCCCGCACCCCGGCAGCTTCCGCCGCCTCTACGTCACGGGGGCTGTCCCCGATCAGAAACGCGTTCCCCGGGAGTATGTCAAAATCTTTCAGAGCCTGCAATATCATTCCCGGCTTCGGCTTGCGGCATTCACATTCCACATCATACTGCTTAACGGCAGCCCCCGGCAAATGGGGACAGTAATAAAACGCCGCGATTTCACCGCCGGACTTCTTCATTTCCGCCTGCATCCATGCATGCAGTTTCCTGACAGTATCTTCTGTAAAGTAACCCCGGGCCACACCGCTCTGGTTGGTTACTACAGCCACCAGAATCCCCTGCTTTTTCAGCCAGGCAATTGCTTCCAGGCTGCCGGGGATCCATTCCACGTCTTCTGCTTTATGAAGATATGCTTTATCTACGTTCAGGACACCGTCCCGGTCCAACAGACATAACTTTTTCCCAGCCATATACTTATAAACTGTCCTGCCTTGTGTAATATCCGCCGGTCTTATCCAGCACCTGACAGTATTCTTCCACCGCTTCTTCAATATCGGTGAAGCCGCCGTCATATCCCGCCGACAGCAATGCTGTTTCGTCTGCCTGGGTGTAACTCTGGTATTTCCCTTTCAGCACTTCGGGGAAGGGGACATACTCCAGTTTGTCCATAGACGCCCCAAAATGCTTCAGTACAGCTTTGGCAACCGTATTAAACGGATGTGCATGTCCGGTCCCGCAATTGTAGATGCCCTTCAGTTCCGGATGATCCCAGAAGAAGAAGTTCACTTTCACCACGTCTTTTACATACACGAAATCACGGGTCTGCTCCCCGGGTCCGTAACCGTCGTACCCTTCAAACAGCTTTACCCGTCCTTCCGCCTTGAACTGATTGTACATCTGAAAAGCCATGGAAGCCATCTTTCCTTTATGGTTTTCCTGAGGACCGTACACATTAAAATAGCGCAGCCCCACCACCTGGCTTTCCAAGCCGTCCAGATAGCGGCGAATGTAATTGTCCATGAACAGCTTGGAGAAAGCATACACATTCAACGCTTCCTCGCACTCCGGTTTTTCCGTAAAGCCGTGCTTACCGCTTCCATAGGTAGAAGCAGAGGATGCATACATGAACTGGATTTTCCGGTCTGCAGCAAAATGAAACAGGTTCTTCGTATATTCAAAATTGTTTTCCATCATGTATTTGCCGTTGTACTCCATGGTATCGGAGCAGGCGCCCTCATGGAAGATAACGTCAATTTTTTCATGATCGAATGCTCCGTCAAGGACAGCCTCGCCGAAATCAATCTTATCCATATAATCCATAACTTTCAGGCCCTGGATGTTTTTAAACTTTACCATATTGGTCAGGTTATCCACCACCAGGATATCGTCCCTGCCCCGTTCATTCAGGCCTTTTACAATATTACTGCCGATAAATCCGGCTCCTCCGGTCACAATGATCATAACTTAATCCGCCTTTCCGGAAATACCGCTGTCAGAATCTGTTAATTAATATAAAACAGCGATTCAAAGCTTCCCTTCCCGAACCAGACCGGCAATCTGATTTACCAGTCCCGTAGTGGAATATCCTTCTTCAAATTCAATAATTTCAACTTTTCCGGCATATTCACGCCCGGCCACCTGATCCGGGCGGTAGTCCCCGCCCTTTACCAGGATATCCGGACGAACCAGTTTGATTAATCTGGCAGGTGTGTCTTCATGAAAAATGACCACCGCATCCACACAGGCAAGAGAAGCCAGAACCCTTGCCCGGTCAAGTTCATGAACCAGCGGTCGGGAATCACCTTTTAGCCGTTTCACCGAATCATCAGAGTTCAGGCCCACAATCAGATGTTTTCCCATTTTAGCCGCCTTCTCCAGATAGGAAACGTGACCAACATGCAAAATATCAAAACACCCGTTGGTAAAGACGATCTTCTCCCCGCTTTTGTGCCATATCTGTGCCAGATCCGCGATTTCTTTCCAGGAAAGAGGCCGGAACCCATATCCCAGTTTCCGTTCTTCATTCAGGAGATTCTGCAGTAATTCGTCCCGGTGCACAGGATATGTGCCAACCTTGCCTACCACAATACCGGCTGCACGGTTCGCCATATATACAGCCTCCGGCAGTGAAAGGCCCCCGGCAACAGCAGCAATCAGAACAGCCGCAGCCGTATCCCCGGCGCCGGAAACATCAAATACTTCCAATGCGGAAGCAGGACAATGAATGACCGTCCTTTTTTCTCCTACCAGCGTCATGCCTTTTTCACTGCGGGTCACTACCACATTCCGGATGCGATAGCGCTCGCGCGCCATCTGGGCAATCTGCAATACAGGACCATCCTCATTGGGAACAGTCTGCCCCGCCGCTTCGCACATTTCCTTCAGGTTCGGTGTAATAAACGTACATCCCTCGTACTTTTCCCAATGGGGTCCTTTGGGGTCTACCAGCACCGGGATGCCGTGTGCATCTGCCATGCGGATCACCCACTGGCAGAAGGAGTCAGAGCAGACGCCTTTGGCATAATCCGATATGGCAATGCCGTCCAGCCCTTTTTCTATCAGATCCAGCAGCCACTGTTTAATCTGGTCCGCCTCATCCGGATACAGATCGCCTACCTCTTCAAAGTCCAAACGCAGCATCTGCTGGCGCGATCCCAAAATGCGCATTTTGGTAATGGTAGAACGGTGGAGGGATTTCACCAGACCGCTGAAGTCTATTTTTTCTTTTGCAAACAGCTCTTCCAGAATCTTACGGTTATCATCGTCCCCGGTGACGCCGCCCACATACACATGACAACCCAGGTTTGCCAGGTTTGCAGCAACATTGGCAGCCCCGCCCAGCACCGAATTAATCTTTTTCACACGGTTCACGGGTACCGGAGCCTCCGGGGAAATCCGCTTTACTTCCCCGTAAAAATAACGGTCCACCATCACATCGCCGATGACTGCAATGCGCTGGTTCTGTATCTCTTCCGCGACAAAAGTCGTACATTTCATGTCATTCATGGTCCACCAGCTCACATAAAATATGTCCCATCAGTATATGCATCTCCTGCGCACGGGCTGTCACCCTGACCGGAACTGCCAGACAGATGTCACAGATCTCCGCCATTTTACCGCCGCCTTCTGCCGTCATGCCGATACAGGTAATGCCCTTTGCCTTTGCCTCTTCAATGGCCAGCAAAACATTTTTGCTGTTTCCGGAGGTGGAAATGCCGACAAGCACATCCCCCCGTTCGCCCAAAGCCTGCACCTGGCGGGCAAAGACGGCCTCATACCCATAGTCGTTGGCCACCGACGTAAGTATAGAAGTATCAACAGTCAAAGCGATCGCCGGAAGCCCCTTTCTCTCTTTTTGGAAACGGCCTACAAATTCTGCAGCCAGATGCTGGCTGTCTGCCGCGCTGCCGCCGTTGCCGCAGAACAAAACTTTATGTCCCCCCGACAGGGCTTTTCCAACGCATAAAGCACACTTTTCCAGTTTTTGGGGCAGGTCGGAAGCCTTTAATCTTTGCAGTGCTTCTAAATGCTCCGTTAAACGTTGTTCGATAATCCGCTTCACAGGTCCCTCACTTTTCATGTCTCAAAACTCGTAAATGCAAAAAGCGTATTAATATTACCAATTCAGGAAATCAAATTTAACCGTCCACTCGTTTTCTCTATTGTAATGTTTTTTCTGATAAGAAACAGAAAGCACTTCACAACAGAAACGATGGCTCCACGTAAAAGTTGTTGTATAATTCCCATGTGTATACGAACCGCTATCCATGTTACGGCGGTTAACGACCGTAAATGTGTTATGCTTATCCGGTTTCCAGGCAATTCCCATGCTCCAGTCTTTTCGGAAACTTGGCTGCCCTTTACTGAAAAGATAACTGGTGATGTCTTCGTCATGATAGGTCGTCCAGATATTCCATTTATCTGAAAAACGGTACCCCAATGTTCCATGATAAATATTAGTACTCCGGTTTTTGCCATACCGCCGGGTAATACCGTTATCCAGGCTTTCGTTAATCCATCTGCGGCCCACCATCAAATCCATATACAGTTTTTTCCCGCCCAGCGGGTAAAAACGGTCGTGACGCAGATAAACAGCCTTATCCGTGTGCCAGCTCTCCCAGTTACGGTGCGTATACTTCCATAATCCATGCGTAATGTACCCATCAACCGACAAGGGCAAACCTTTTGCAATGCGGTGCGGCTTCAGGAATAACCCCCAGTCTATCTTTTTATGGAGCCAAACCCCTTCGTCTAACGCATCATTGTCCGAATCATAGATATAACCGCTGTTTACGCGCACGTAAAAATCTTTTTGATCGTGGCGGATACCATAAAACGGCTTGTATTTGGACTTCGTATAGTAAATCTGCTCCATATAAAAGGTTGTCGGATTTTTCAAAAGAGGATTCCCGATCGGCCGGCTATACTCCAGGGAAGCATACCAGCCTCTTTCATCGTCCCAGCCTATGTGAGGACTGATCTGGCTCGCTTTCTTCTGGAGATCATTGATCCATACATCCCGGGAATAAACATGTTTGCCCTTGACAAACACCTGCACGTTTCGCGCAATAATACGGTCATTCGGAATAATGGTAATCGTTTTTGCCTTCACAGAAAGGCAGGGGTGATGTTTTACCGCCGGACACCTGGTAGTCATCCCGCCCTGGTCTATAATCATCATCCCATTTTCGATGATTCCGTGAGGCGCCTCATAATAATCAAATTTGCTGCTGCTGCCAGTTGATCTGGAAGCGCCTTTTATATGGAGAAGTTCTCCTGTTCCCTTATTGTAATTGTAATGAGCCCAACGGGAATATACTGTATTGGTCGGTTCCCGTAACGTTCCGCCTTCCAACAGCCATATATCTCCTGTTTTTTCATTGCCGACAGCTTTAGAAGAATACATCTTCGTATCGCCCTGCTCCAGAGAAACATTTCCCTCAATAATAAAGTCGCCGCTTTCACTGGAATATTGGGCGTCATTTCCTTTAATAATCAAAGGCGATTTTTTGGCATCTTTTTTATCACCGGTTTTTTTGACTTTTTTATCAGATAAAACCGGTTTTCTTTCATTTCCGGCTAAAGCTGCCTGCTTTCCCGTCTTCTTTTCATCGCCGTCAGGAGCAGAAAATTCTTTACCGTCAGCACTTTTTACCTCAGCCTTTAACTCTGTATTCTGATCCTGCTGCAAGTCATTCTTTGAATTCTCTATGCCAAAATAGGACTTAACCTGCCTGCGCGCCTGATACTCATATCCGGGATACTCTTTATCCTGATCAGCTTCAAAATTATCATCTGTTTCTGACAAAATCTCTTCAGCCCGCCGGCCGGCTTTTTCCTGAGCAATCTTCTTTTCCGTGGAAACTGCTTCCTGTTCTGATTCTTTATCTTCAGTTTCATTTGCCGGCGCTGTATTATTTTTACGGGCAGCAGCTACTTTCTTCCCGTCCGCCAGTTGATCAGAAACACCTATATTGGAAACTGTTCTCTGTGTCAGCTGACCGGCAGCCTGCGCAAAAGCCTCGCCATCATCAGCAGATTCTGCTTTGGGGCG
>CADCHY010000023.1 GCA_902801365.1 uncultured Succiniclasticum sp. | reverse complement strand
AGATGTTCACGCGGAAGCGGAAGAGTACCGGGAAAAAATAAAGGCGCTGCCCTTACCGGAAGAAGTGCTGAAAGGGCTGAACAAAGAGGTTGACCGTCTCTTCAAGATGCCCCCCATGATGGCGGAAAGCGCGGTGATCCGGAATTATCTGGATACGGTGCTGGATCTTCCCTGGGGAAAATATGACAAAAACGGTTTTGACATTAACAAGGCTGCCCGGATCCTGGATAAACACCATTACGGTCTGAAAAAAGTCAAGGAACGCATCCTGGAACACCTGGCGGTGCAAAAGCTGGCAAAGACCAACAAGGCGCCGATTTTATGCCTGGTAGGTCCTCCCGGCGTGGGCAAGACTTCTATGGCCGTGTCAATTGCGGAAGCCATCAACCGCAAGTTTACCCGGGTTTCTCTGGGCGGCGTGCGGGATGAGGCGGAAATCCGCGGGCATCGCCGTACTTACATCGGGGCCATGCCGGGACGCATCATCCACGGGATGCAGAAAGTCGGTTGCCTGAATCCGCTGTTCCTGCTGGATGAAGTGGACAAGATGGCCAGTGATTTCCGGGGCGATCCTGCTTCGGCGCTGCTGGAAGCGCTGGATCCGGAGCAGAACCATGCCTTCAGCGATCATTTTATTGAATATCCCTTTGATTTGTCGTCTGTGTTCTGGATTGTAACGGCCAATACGTCGGAAACCATTCCCCCCGCCCTGCTGGACAGGCTGGAGGTCATTGAGTTATCCAGCTACACGGAAGATGAGAAACTGAATATCGCAAGGCTGCATCTGCTGCCGAAAGAGATGGAAGCCAACGGGCTGACCCGGGAAACCCTTTCCATTACGTCCGGCGCCATCCGGAAGATCATCCGGGATTATACCAGGGAAGCAGGCGTGCGCCGTCTGGAACGGCAAATCGCGAAGCTGTGCCGCAAGGTTGCCTACCGTATTGTCACGGCAAAGGAAACGGACGCGAAAGTTACCGTGAAGAATCTGACGGACTACCTTGGCCCCTGCATCTATCTGGAATCGGATATGCGCGCCCGGGAAGAGGTCGGTATCGTGACCGGGCTGGCCTGGACCAGCGTGGGCGGCGAACTGCTGAAAGTGGAAGTGCTGGCGGCGGAAGGAAAGGGCGGCATGACCCTGACCGGCCAGCTGGGCGACGTGATGAAAGAGTCGGCCCGGGCCGGATACACCTATATCCGTTCCCGTTACAAAGAGCTGGGATTAAAAGAAGATTTTTATGATAAAACGGATATCCATATCCATCTGCCGGAAGGCGCCATTCCCAAGGACGGGCCTTCCGCCGGTATCACCATGGTGACGGCGATGGTTTCCGCGTTAACGGGACGGGTTGTCAAAGCAGATCTGGCCATGACCGGCGAAATAACCCTTTCCGGCAAGGTGCTTCCCGTTGGGGGAATCAAGGAAAAAATGCTGGCCGCGCACCGCTATGGCGTGAAGACCGTGCTGCTGCCGGAGCGGAATATGCAGGATCTGGCGGAGCTGCCGCAAAAGGTCCGGGAGGACATCCATTTTGTCCCGGTAACCCATATGGATGAAGTGCTGAAACTGGCGCTGAAGCCGTGACGGTATCGGCGCAGTTGTAGTATAATGTAATCAGATAAAGGGAAATGCGGACGCATCGCATCAGCATTTCCGGAAGAATGAGGGGCGGTAGTATGCGGAAAAAATATGATGTTGCTGTAATTGGCGGCGGACCTGCCGCGATTTTTGCCTGCTGGGAATTCAGTGAAAAGTTCCCCGGGCTTTCCGTAGTAATGCTGGAAGAAGGGCATGCGGTGGCGAAACGTCACTGCCCGCTGGCTGCCGGCAAAACCGACCACTGCCTGCGCTGTGTTCCCTGCGCGATTATGCGCGGGTTCGGCGGCGCCGGGGCTTTTTCTGACGGCAAATACAACTTTACTACCGAATTCGGCGGCTGGCTGCCCGAGTACCTGCCCAAGCAGACGGTGATGGACCTGATTGATTACGTGGATTCCATCAACTGCAGGTACGGCGCGCCCGGCGAAACCTTTACAACCAAGAATTCTTCCATCGGCCGCAAGGCCCTGGGCTATGACCTGCATCTGTTAAACGGCAAGGTCCGCCATCTGGGTACGGAAAACAATCTGCAGATCATGGAAAATATTTACGAGGACCTGAGCAAAAAGGTTGATATCTTCTGTGATGCGAAAGTGAACAGCTTTTGCAAGGAAGCGGATGAATTTATGCTGGATACGTCGAAAGGCGAACTGCGCAGTACCTATCTGATTGTGGCTCCCGGCAGAGCCGGCGCGGAATGGTTTACGGAACAGGGCCGGAAGCTGGGGCTTGCCTTTACCAATAATGCGGTAGACATAGGCGTCCGGGTGGAAGTGCCGGCTGCGGTCTTTAAGCATATTACCGATGAAGTGTATGAAGCCAAGCTGGTGTACCGTACCAAACAGTACAATGACCTGGTGCGGACCTTCTGCATGAACCCCAACGGCTATGTAGTTGCTGAAAATACAGACGGCATCGTCACCGTAAACGGCCACAGCTATGCGGATCCGGCGCGGCAGAGTGAGAATACGAACTTTGCCCTGCTGGTGAGCAACAAATTTACGGAACCTTTCAAAGAACCGCATCAGTACGGCAAGCGGATTGCCTCCTTTTCCAACCTGTTAGGCGGCGGCGTGCTGCTGCAGCGCTTCGGGGATCTGGTCAAAGGACGCCGTACCGATGAAAGGCGGCTGGCCAAAAGCTTTACGCGTCCCACCCTGAACGCGACGCCGGGTGACCTGAGCCTGGTGCTTCCGAAACGGCAGCTGGACGATATTATTGAAATGATTTATGCGTTGGACAAGATTGCTCCCGGCATGGCCAACGCGGATACGCTTTTGTATGGCGTGGAGGTAAAATTCTACAGCTCCCGTCTGGACCTGGATGAACATCTGGAAACGAAAATTCCTAATTTATTTGCGGCCGGAGACGGGGCCGGTATTACGAGAGGCCTGTCCCAGGCCAGTGCCAGCGGTGTGTATATTGCGAGAGAGATAGGAAAACGGGCACAGAAATTGTCATAAGGAGACGCAGGTTAATCAGTGTTTCCTTAAGTAACGCCGGGTACGGTCCGGCGTTATCCTGAAAAGATGAGGAGGTGCGCATGACAAAAGAACACTGGGATGTGATCCGTGCGGAGTTTATTACATCTGCAGTCCGCGCGGAACAGTATCCCAAGCCATATTTGCCTGAAGTAGCGTTTATAGGGCGATCTAATGTAGGAAAGTCTTCTTTGATCAATTCGGTCTGCCGCCGGAATGGGCTGGCAAGGGTCAGTTCTTCTCCCGGAAAGACGCAGACACTGAATTTTTACCGGCTTGATGCCAAGCGGGTTACGGAACAGGCCGAAGACAGGACACAGTTTTATCTGGTGGATCTTCCCGGTTACGGGTTTGCCAGAACCAATCATAAAAACAAGGAACAGTGGTCCGGGTTTATCCGCAAATACCTGGAAGAGGCGCCGAACCTGGCGCTGGTCTGCCAGCTTATGGATATACGCCATCAGCTGATGGAAAGTGATATTGAAGCATATAAATGGATGCGTGAATGCGGGCTCAATATACATGTCGTGCTTACCAAAGCGGATAAGCTCAGTCGGAATGCGGCCATGTCGCAACGAGCGGCTTTTAAGAAAGCGCTGGGGCTTGCGGACGAACAGATCACAGCGTATTCATGCGGCTGGACTTTATTAACCGGATCATGGCTGCGCTGACAGCAGATTCCGAAGTTACTCTGGAAGAATAATCATATAGCTGACAGAAAATATGAAAAAATTAAAATAAATAGCTTGACAGACTTAATAGGAATCGTTATAATTAAACCATCAAATAAATATTTCGTGCAGTTTATTAAATCGGCGCAATTCCGATGTGATCCCGTCACCGTATAACCGGAGTGTAAACTGTATAAGCATCCTTGCTTAACCTGCGAGCGACAGGATAGTGATGTTGGACATGAAGTATCTTTCTAGGTGAGAGTGGGAAGATGCCAGTGAATGATATCAAGACCGTTCCTGCGCAAGCAGAAACGGTCTTATTCTATTACTTGCAGGGCGAAATATTTTGATAAATCGTTTGCTATTCACAAGTCATTTAGCAAATTCCCATCCTTCTCCTTCTCCTTTTGACACAGCTGCAAATAAAAAACCCGCATCTGGACCATGCGGGTTTTTTATTTGGCTGAAAGCCGTGATATTTACGCAATATTTAAATGTAAGAATTATGTGAAGGCATTTCCGGGTTCCGGACCTCCGGCTTAATGGCGGTCTTCCCCGTAACACTCGTGGCATACCTCGCTTAAGGGATTAATATGTACCATGCAGTGCTTGACATTAGGGAAATCTTTTTCTATGGAGTGATGGATTTCTTCCGCAATCTGGTGGGATTGCAGCAGGGTCAGGTTATCGTCGGCGCTGACTTCCACATCCACAAAGATACGGCTTCCGAACTGGCGGGTGCGCAGCAGGTCGATGTGATTGACGCCGGGAACCCCGGCAACCTTGGCACGCATGGCGTCTTCTTCTTCTTTGGAGCAGGCTTTATCAACCATTTTGTCAATGGCGCCCATAAAAATTTCATACCCGGCCTGCAGGATCATCAGGCAGATCACCACGCTGGCGATGGGGTCCAGGATGGGGTAGCCCATGCGGGCGCCCAGAATACCGATGAAGCTGCCGACGGATGACAGGGAATCGCTGCGGTGGTGCCAGGCATCCGCCATCAGCGCGTCGGATTCCAGCATCAGCGCATAGTGGCGCGTATACCAGTACATGGCTTCTTTTACTACAATAGAAATGATAGCGGCAGCCAGGGGCAGGAATGTGGGAATCGCGATGGACTCAGTATCCTGATTCAGGATTTTTTCTATGCCGGCGTAGCCGATGGCCAGTCCGGTCAGGGCTAAAATGACAGAGAGCAGGATGGAAGCCACGCACTCCAGGCGTTCATGGCCATATTGGTGGTCGTCGTCCGACGCTCTTCCGGAAATTTTGATGCCGGCCATGACGATAAACGTTGCGAAAACGTCAGAAGCCGAATGGATGGCGTCAGAGACCATGGCGGCGGAATGGCCGAAGATACCGGCGATGAATTTGCCCAGGGACAGAAATACGTTGACCGCGATGCTGTACCAGGAGATGCGCATGGCAATCTTTTCACGGTTGGAAGTAACATGCAGTGAGCTCATAAAAACACTCCTTTAAAATTATTTGGGCGTTTTATGATGCTGCGCACGCCGGACGCTGCCCTTTGCTGTAGAACGTAAGGAAGAACCGGCTGATCCGTCTGCAAAGAAACGCATTTGGCCGGCGTATCCTTATAAGGCAGATGCAACATTGGGCAGTGGAACGAAATTGCCTTTCCGGATATTAACGACAATAATAAGGCCATGAAATTGATTTGTCAATAGGAATTTTTCCTTGTTAACATGCGCTAACGCCAGTTAGCATCGGCTTCGCCGCACGGCGCATGCATCAGGAAAATTGTAAAATTTTTATAAAATGATTTTTGTTTTACGCCGGACAGGTTCAAACGGTTACGCGGTTTTTATTCCGCAGATAAAAATAGTGCTTGACAGCGTTACCTGAGGTTGATAAACTAAAAAAGTACAATTTTTATAGAAAACGGCCGGGAACGGGAGGAGTACTGCAGGAAAACCTGAAGAGAGGACGGGGCTGGTGAAAACCGTCCGGTGGAAATGCAGGAAGGTAGCCCGGGAGCCGGAACGCTGAAGTATGACAGTAACAATTAATAATGAAGAAGACTTAAGTTTTTTTTCGTTGTGCTGCTGTATGTGTAAGCGTTCCCGTGTTACACGTTACGTAATCAATAAGAGCTTTGTCCATAGTCAGGTGGGCATCCTATCACACAAATATTGATTCAATCCGTATTTGCGTAAGATAAGCCGGAGTTTCACCTGAATGATGAACAGAGAATTCAGGTGGTACCACGGTCATTCGTCCTGTTGCAATGTCGCAACAGGATTTTTTATTTTTATCAGCAGACGCTGATTAACAGGTCTGCGTGCGGACGAATTAATCAGTGTTTCCTTAAGTATTGATTTTGGTAATAATTAAATTTTTATAGATTCACAGGAGGAAAGAACATGGCAGAAGAGCACAACATCCCTAAAACGTATGATCCCGCATCGGTGGAGAAGAAATGGTATCAGTTCTGGGAAAAGAATAAATATTTCCACGCGGAACCGGATCCGGACAGAAAACCGTTTACCATCGTAATTCCGCCTCCCAATATTACGGGACAGCTGCACATGGGGCATGCCCTGGACAACACGCTGCAGGATATCCTGATCCGCTGGCACCGTATGATGGGGGATAACACGATCTGGTTCCCCGGCTACGACCATGCTGGACTGGCAACCCAGATTAAAGTTGAAGAAGAAATTAAAAAGAATGAAGGACTGACCCGCTATGACCTGGGCCGGGACGAGTTCGTGAAACGGGTCTGGGCCTGGAAAGAACAGTACAGCAACCGGATCATCGACCAGCTGAAATGTCTGGGCATTTCCTGCGACTGGGACCGCATTCGCTTTACCCTGGACGAAGGCTGCTCCCGTGCGGTGCGGGAAGTGTTTGTTTCCTTATATGAAAGGGGCCTGATCTATCGGGGCACCCGCATCACCAACTGGTGTGTCAACTGCAATACGGCGTTAAGCGATATCGAAGTAGAGCACAAGGACGACGCGGGCCATCTGTGGTATATCAAATATCCGATCATCGGTCATGAAGGGGAATACCTGACCATTGCTACCACCCGTCCGGAGACCATCCCCGGCGACACGGCGGTGGCTGTAAATCCGAAAGATGAGCGGTACGGCAAGCTGGTCGGCGAAAAAATCCTGCTGCCGATCATGAACCGGGTAATTCCCATTATCGCCGATGACTATGTTGATACGGAATTCGGTACCGGCGCGGTAAAGATTACCCCGGCCCATGACCCCAACGACTACGAGATGAGCCTGCGGCAGAACCTGGAAGCCATTGTTGTCATCGATAAAGACGGTATCATGACCAAAGAGTCCGGACCCTATGAAGGACAGGAACGCTATGAATGCCGTAAGAATATCGTAAAAGACCTGGACGAACTGGGGCTGCTGGTAAAAATTGAAGACTGTCCACACTCCGTTGGTCACTGCCAGCGCTGCGGCGAGCCGATTGAAGCCCTGATTTCCACCCAGTGGTTCGTGAAGATGGAGCCGCTGCTGAAGGCTGCTACGGACTGCGTAAAAGACGGCCGCACCCAGTTCGTGCCGGAACGTTTTACCAAAAATTATCTGGGCTGGATGGAAAACATGCACGACTGGTGCATCAGCCGCCAGATCTGGTGGGGACACCGTATCCCTGTCTGGTACTGTGACGACTGCGGCGCGGAAATCGCGTCCCGTACGGATCTGGATAAATGCCCGAAGTGCGGCGGTCACGTGCATCAGGATGAAGATGCCCTGGACACCTGGTTCAGTTCCGCCCTGTGGCCGTTCTCCATCATGGGCTGGCCGGAAAAGACAGATGTCCTGAAACAGTTCTATCCCACCAGCGTGCTGGTGACCGGTTACGATATCATCTTCTTCTGGGTGGCCCGCATGCTGATCATGGGCATGGAATTCATGAAGGACATTCCTTTTGACCGGGTGTTCATCCACGGCCTGGTGCGGGATGAGCAGGGCCGGAAGATGAGCAAATCCCTGGGCAACGGTATCGATCCGCTGCAGGTGATCGAACAGTATGGCTGCGACACCCTGCGCTTTATGCTGATCACCGGCAATACGCCCGGCAACGACATGCGTTTCTACTGGAGCCGTCTGGAAGCCACCCGTAACTTTGCCAATAAAATCTGGAACGCTTCCCGCTTCGCGCTGATGAATCTGGAAGGCTATCAGGCCGATGCGAAACGGGCGCCTTACGAATTGGCGGATAAGTGGATCCTCTCCCGCATGCAGGATGTGGCTGCGGATGTGACTGCGCTGCTGGATAAGTTTGAACTGGGCGAAGCCGGCCGGACCGTGTATGATTTCATCTGGGGCGAGATCTGCGACTGGTATATTGAACTGATCAAACCGAGACTGTACGGCAAAGCCGGGGAAGAGGCCCGGGCAACGGCCCAGCAGGTACTGGTGACCGTGCTGACCGGCGCTATGAAACTGCTGCACCCCTACATGCCGTTTATTACGGAAGAAATCTATCAGGCACTGCCCCATGACACCGAAAGCATCATGATCAGCGCCTGGCCGAAAGCGGATCCTACCTTGCAGGATAAGGCGGCGGAAAAGGGCATGGAAGCCATCATGAACGCCATCCGGTCCATCCGTGAAATGCGATCCCAGGTGAATGTGAACCCAGGCAAAAAAGTTCCCGCGATCCTGCTGGTATCCGATGAACTGACAGAAGTGTTCCGGGAGAATGCCGCCTACATCCATCTGCTGGCCAATGTGGACGATATGGAACTGCTGCCGCTGACGGCTGACAAACCGGAAAATGCCATGGCATCCGTGAACGCAGGCGTGGAAGTATATCTGCCGCTGAAAGCGCTGATTGACGTGGAGGTGGAAACCGCCCGCCTGAATAAGGAACTTGCCGGACTGCAGAAAGAAATGCAGCGGGTGAGCGGCAAGCTGCAAAACCAGGGCTTCCTGGCCAAAGCGCCGAAAGAGGTTGTGGAAAAAGAACAGGCGAAAGCGGAAGAGTTCGCGGCCAAGATCAAAACCATTGAAGAACGGCTGGCGTATCTGAAAACGATTTAAGGTACTGTCCTGAATTAGGTACATCATAATGCGTGCCGGCGTTTAATGTGTGTACTGTAACGCTGGTAGAAATAAGAAAATCCGGAGATTGTTTTACCATGAACTATGATGAAAGTATCGCATATCTGGAAAGCCTGGGCCAATTCGGCATCCGGCTGGGGATGGAGCGGATCCAGCAGCTTCTGTTTGTGCTGGGCCATCCCGAAAACCAGGTAAAAACGATTCACGTGGCTGGCACCAACGGCAAAGGCAGCGTCACTACCATGATTGCTGCGATTTTGGCGGAGGCAGGGCTGCGGGTGGGAAAATTCACTTCCCCGCACCTTGTCCGCTACAACGAACGGATCCAGATCAATGAAAAAGATATTCCGGATGAAGACTTCGCGAAAGTTCTGACCACGGTGCGTGAGTTTGCGGATGACCTGGTGAAAAAGGAAGCCTGCGAGCAGCCTACCCAGTTTGAAATCCTGACAGCGGCGGCCTTTCATTACTTTGCCCTGCAGCAGGTGGACTACGCCGTGATCGAGGTGGGGCTGGGGGGCTTATGGGATTCTACCAATTTAATTAAGCCTCTGGTTTCCGTGATTACCAATATTGCCCTGGATCACACCAGGGTGTTGGGAAATACAATAGAAGAAATTGCCCTGCAAAAAGCCGGCATCATCAAGGAAAAGGTTCCGGTGGTCACCGGGGCGGAAGGCGATGCCCTGGGACCGATCCGGGTGATGGGCGCCCTGAAGGAGGCTCCGCTGTATGAGTACGGCAGGTCCTTCCGTGGACAGGAAATCAGCAGCTCCGTGGACGGACAGAAGTTCAGGCTGATGGCCGGGACCAATTACGCTTCGGAGTATGAGATACAATTGCCGGGGGCGCATCAGATCGTCAACGCTTCCCTTGCCATTGTGGCAGCCAAAATCGTATCGAAGCAGGATCCCCGGATTACGGAGGAACATCTGCATCTGGGCGCGGCCCATACGAAATGGCCGGGGCGGCTGGAAAAAATCAGCAGTTTGCCGGATGTGATCCTGGACGGGGCCCATAATCCCAATGGGGCGGAAGCCCTGCGGAACGCGCTGGACAAATATTATCCGGACAGGAAACGGGCTTTTGTTTTCGGCATGATGGGCGACAAAAGTGTAGATGAAGTCATCAGGATTTTGTTCCGCCCGTCTGACACGGTGTTTACCGTGCGGGCCGACGACGGGCCCCGGGCTGCGGAAGCGGCGGACCTGGCTGCTCGGGTCGGCAGCAATGCCACACCGGTGGATGAAGTCAGCCGGGCCTACCGGCAGGCCTGTGAGGCGGCGGGTGACGACGGCGTCGTCTGCGTCTGCGGTTCACTGTATCTGGTGGGGACGTTTAAAGCGAGCGTAAGAATACAATAATAAAAGCTGATTCATTATGAATGCGCAGCATTTTGGGATTCCGTGTTTTTGTGCATTTTGAAATTGTGCAATTTGAAATCCGGAGAAACGAATGGTTTAAGGTGCGGAGATGGTTGAGGGTACAAACGTAACGGCAAAAGAATACAGGAAGATGCAGAAGTTTCTTTTGCTGATCGCGGGGTGTATCGCCATTGACCAGACCCTGCTCAGCGTTGTGATTCTTCTGGCGCTGCTGATGGGACTGCAGGTTGCATGGAAGGAACGCAGTGTTCCACAGCTGCGCGTCTGGCCCCGTCATTTAAAATGGCTGTTGCTCCTGCTGCTGGCCACAGGTTATGTTTCCCTGCATAATCCGCTGGTTACCCACCCCTTTGATTGTACGTTTAATTTCTTTTATGTTGTGGGGCAGTATGTGTCCGTTGTCTGGCTGGTCACGCGTTTCGGGAACTGTTTTGCGGGGAAAAGCCGTTTTGCAAAGCCGGCTCCTTACGAAGAAGGCTTGCCGTTCTGGAAGATTTTTATGCGTCAGCCTTTTCCCGTGCGCATGCTCCGGGTTTTAGGCTGGGTGGCCGTTGTGTCCGTCCTGGTTGGTATCGGACAGCACTATTTTGGCGGCGCTACCGATGCATTATGGGTTGACCGGGAAGCGAACCCGCTGTTGCGGAACCGTGTCTTTTCGAGTTGGGAGAATCCCAACATCTTTGCCGGTTACTTATGCATCGTGGCAGCTTATATCATGGGATACATCGGCGTGGAGAAAAATTCGCGGAAACGCTGGGGGATGTTCGGCATCCTGCTGCTGGTCATCCTTTGCGAGGTGTTTACGTTTTCCCGGGGTTTCTGGGTGGCCATGGCGGTGGAGGTGCTGGCCTTTGTCCTTGTCTTTTACCGGAAAGGCATCCTGTATCTTTTAGGTGTCGCGCTGGCAGGAGCCGCGCTGGCAGGCCCGGCCGTCTGGCAGCGCCTGAATACTCTCCGGCATGTTACGGAAGATTCTTCGGCCGCCATGAGGCTGGCCTACCTGGAAATTGCCCAGGCGGTTGTGGAGGATCATCCGCTGGGGATCGGCTGGTACAATTACCGTTATGTTTTTCCGGAATACGATTTCTATTTTAAAAATCCGGACGTAATTATGTATCACTGCCACAACCTGTTTTTAAATGTTGCTGCGGAGCTGGGGATCCCGGGACTGATTCTGTTCCTGTGTGCCTGGTTCAGCATGCTTTATCTGGCTGTAAAGCTGGCCCGGAAGGCAAGGTTTTTATGGGCGAGGGCTTTTACGGCAGGTTACCTGCTGATGAGCCTTGGCGTCACAATCGGGGGCATCGGCGATCATGTCCTGTTCAATGTGCGTATGGGGGTCCTTTTCTGGCTGTTGAACGCGTTGTTAGTCGTAATCTGGCACTTTAATAGGTTTGCCTCCGAATAACAGAGCGCGTAACGAAGCAGAAGAGAATGTTTCCTTTTAAAAAAAAACGAAATGTGTAAATCGTCTTGCGCAAAACGTCGATAATTGGTAGAATCAAGTTTGGAAAACAAAGTTGCTTTGAAATAGTAAGTTTCTAGTTATGGACAAATCAGAAAATGAAGGAATTTTACCGGAGGTTTTGATTTGTTCCATTTTTTATGTAATTCCATTCGCTTTTTTGATTCTTTTGTGATATAATGTTTTCGGATTCAAAGCAAACCTTGTTTCCGTAAATTTAGATACGGGATTTGCGGAACCAGGTTTGTTTTACCCGCGGCGTGCCGCGGAAAATTTCTCATAATATTTTAAGGAGGAAGGTAATTATTATGGTAGGTTTTGAAGACATCAAAGATCGTGTTTGTGAATCAGTAGTTTGCAAATTTAAAACTGCTGAAGAAGCTGCTGAAATGATTAAAGACGGCGACTGCCTCGGCGTCAGCGGCTTTACTCCGTCCGGCTATCCGAAGGCTGTGCCTCTGGCTCTGGCTGAAAAAGCAAAAAAGACTCCTTTCAAAGTTAATGTTTGGACCGGCGCGTCCGTAGGTCCGGAAATTGATGCTGCCATGGTTGAAGCTGGCTGCATGGACCGCCGCCTGCCTTATCAGACCAATGCAACCCTGCGTAAAGCTATCAACGCCGGCAAAGTTCGTTATGCCGACATTCATCTGTCCCATTTCGCACAGATGGCCCGTTACGGCTTCATGGCTGACCGTAAGAAAATTGATTTCGCTATCGTTGAAGTCTGCAAGATCAACGACCTGGGCGACGGCAAAGTTGGCCTGATCCCGACCACTTCCATGGGCAACAGCTCCTCTTACGTTGCTACTGCTCCGAAAGTAATCGTAGAAGTTAACACCACCCAGCCGGTAAGCCTGGAAGGCATGCATGACTCCTATGTTCCGCTGGATCCTCCGAACCGTAAACCGATTCCTATTGAAAGACCGGAAGACCGCATCGGTACTCCGTATATCCCCTGCGATCTGGATAAGATCGTTGCTGTAGTTCCCTGCGACATCACCGATAAAGTTCGTCCGCTGGGCGAAATCGACGAAGACGCAAAACATATGGGCCAGAACCTGGTTAACTTCCTGAAGAACGAAGTTAAGGAAGGCCGTCTGCCGCAGAACCTGCTGCCGTTACAGTCTGGTGTTGGCTCCGTAGCCAATGCTGTTATTAACGGTCTGGTAAACTCCGACTTCAAAGATCTGACCGTTTATACCGAAGTTATCCAGGACGGCATGTTCGACCTGATCGACGCAGGCAAACTGCGCGTTGCTTCCGGTACCGCGCTGACTCCGTCTCCGGAATGCCAGAAGAAATTCTATGAAAATGTAGAACATTACAAGAAATATCTGCTGCTCCGTCCGCAGGAAATCTCCAACAGCCCGGAAGTTGCACGTCGTATCGGCGTAATTGCAATGAACACGGCTATCGAAGTTGATATTTATGGTAACGTAAACTCCACTCATATTTGCGGCACCAAATTGATGAACGGTGTTGGCGGTTCCGGCGACTTTGCACGTAACGGCTATCTGACCGTATTCTTCACCAACTCCCTGGCAAAGGGCGGCAAGATCAGCTCCGTTGTTCCGTTCTGCAGCCATATCGACCATGCAACCCTGGACGTTGACGTTATCGTTTCCGAACGCGGCGTTGCCGACCTGCGCGGCCTGACCCCGAAAGAAAAAGCTCCGATCATCATTGATCAGATCGCTAACCCGAAATATCAGCCGTACCTGTACGACTACTTCAAGAGAGCATGCGAGAAATGCGGCAACAGCCAGACCCCGCATATCCTCTCCGAAGCATTCGACGTTTACAAATGGTTCGAAGAGACCGGCTCCATGGAAAAACCGGCTGAATAAAAATAATTTGGCAAACGCTTGAATTATTGTGTAAAATAGTTTACAATGTATTAGTCGGGTGGGGCTGATGCTCAGTCCCACCCCCTAAAAATGCAAAATCACAATCGTCCAATCGTCCAATTGTGATTTTCCGATTGTTGACTGGATCCCAATGGATCTTGCCATACAAAGCCGTCTCTGACGGAACACTCTCACCGTGATGCGGAACTGTCCAATCCGCGTTGCGAAACCAAATTTATATTTATATTTTTAAGGAGGATTTGAGAATGGCAAATGAAACTCTGAAAGCGGGATTTGATGCGTACATGGCGAAAGCTGATGCTGCCAGCGCTAAATTCCCCGAACGTGCACACCTGGAACCCAATCGTCTGTATACCCCTCTGGATATCGAAGGCTTTGATTATGAAAAAGACCTCGGCTTTCCTGGAGAATATCCCTTCACCCGTGGCGTACAGCCGACCATGTACCGTGGCAAATTCTGGACCATGCGTATGTATGCTGGTTTCTCCACTGCTGAAGAATCCAACAAACGGTATCGCTACCTGTTAGCTAACGGTGGCAGCGGCCTGTCCTGCGCGTTCGACCTGCCGACCCAGATCGGTTATGATTCCACCGATCCGATGGCTGAAGGCGAAGTTGGTAAAGTAGGCGTAGCTATCGACTCCCTGGCTGATATGGAAATCCTGTTTGACCAGATCGCTCTGGACAAAGTTTCCACTTCTATGACCATCAATGCTCCGGCTTCCGTACTGCTCTGCATGTACATTGCTGTTGCTAAGAAACAGGGCGTTCCTTCCGACGCACTGCGCGGCACCATTCAGAATGATATTCTGAAAGAATATGCTGCACGCGGCACCTACATTTTCCCGCCGAAACCGTCCATGCGTCTGATCACCAACATTTTTGAATATTGCGCCAAATACGTTCCGAAATGGAACACCATCTCCATTTCCGGTTACCACATCCGTGAAGCTGGTTCCACCGCTTCCCAGGAAATCGCATTCACCATCGCTGACGGCATCGCTTATGTAGAAGCTGCTATCAAAGCTGGTATGGACGTTGACGCTTTTGCCGGCCGTCTGTCCTTCTTCTGGAATGCTCATAACAACGTACTGGAAGAAGTTGCTAAATTCCGTGCTTCCCGCCGCGTATGGGCTAAAGTTATGAAAGAACGCTTTGGCGCTAAGAAAGCTAAATCCATGATGCTGCGTGTACACACTCAGACCGCTGGTTCCATGCTGACCGCTCAGCAGCCCAACAACAACATCGTTCGTGTTGCTTTACAGACTGCAGCAGCTGTTATGGGTGGCACCCAGTCCCTGCACACCAACTCCAAGGACGAAGCTCTGGCTCTGCCGACCACTGAATCCGTTACCATCGCTCTGCGTACCCAGCAGATCGTTGCTTACGAATCCGGCCTGGCTGATACCATCGACCCGCTGGGCGGTTCCTACTACGTAGAAGCTCTGACCAACAAGATCGAAAAAGAAGCTTGGGATTACATTGAAAAGATTGACGAACTCGGTGGCGCTCCCGAAGCTATCGCTAAGGGCTACATCCAGAAAGAAATCCAGGATTCCGCTTACAAATGGCAGATGGATATCGAAGCTGGCCGTCGCATCATCGTTGGCGTTAACAAATTCACCCAGGAAGAAGAACCTCCGAAAAACCTGCTGCGCGTAGACGGCTCTGTAGGCAAACTGCAGGCTGACAAGATTGCCAAAGTAAAAGCTACCCGCGACAACGCTGCTGTAGCTGCTAAACTGGCTGCTCTGAAAGCTGCTTGCGCTGATGAACATGTAAATCTGGTTCCGCTGATTCTGGAAGCTGTTGAAGCTTATGCAACCGAAGGCGAAATCTGCGGCGTAATGCGTGAAGTATTCGGCGAATACAAAGCTCATACCGCATTATAATTTGAAATTAAAGCAAAAATTAACGGAGGTAATAATATAATGGCTAACATTAAAGTATTAGTTGCAAAACCGGGTCTGGATGGACATGACCGTGGTGCAAAAGTTGTAGCTCGTGCTCTGCGCGACGCTGGTTTTGAAGTAATTTACACTGGTATCCGTCTGACCCCCGAGCAGATCGCTGAAGCTGCTCTGCAGGACGACGTTAACGTAGTAGCTCTGAGCCTGCTGTCCGGCGCTCACAACACCCTGTTCCCGAAAGTAGTTGAACTGCTGAAGGAAAAAGGTATGACCGACGTTCTGGTTATCGGCGGCGGCGTTATTCCTGACGCTGACATCCCCGGCCTGAAGGCTGCCGGCATTGCCGAAGTATTCACCCCCGGCACCCCGACCAGCAAAGTTGTTGACTTCATCAACGCTAACGTAAAGTAATTCCTTCTTAAAACTTAAAGATGCAAGCCGGGAGCTTTTCCCGGTCTTGCATCTTTCATAACTATTATCAACAAGGCGGTGTGATAAAGAGCTATGGACATTGTAGAGGAAATTTTAAAACAAAATCGTCTTGCGCTTTCCAAAGGTATAACAGCTGTTGAGAATGAATATGACAATGCAGTTGATATAATGACCAAGATTTACACTCACACCGGACATGCTTATGTTATTGGTATAACAGGGCCTCCCGGCGCAGGTAAATCGACCCTGACAGATAAGATTGCAAAAGAGTTCCGTAAACGCGGTAAGACTGTAGGTATTGTAGCAATTGACCCCACGAGCCCGTATTCCGGCGGCGCTATCTTAGGCGACCGTATCCGCATGATGGATCTGATGATGGATTCCGGAATCTTTATTCGTTCCATGGCAACCCGTGGCAGTCTGGGCGGCTTGTCCCAGAAGGCCGGTGACGCGGTTAAGCTGATGGACGCGTTCGGCATGGATATTATTTTGGTTGAAACCGTTGGCGTAGGCCAGTCTGAAGTTGATATCGTAAAGACGGCCGATACGACCATGGTAGTTGTCATCCCCGGTATGGGTGACGATATCCAGGCTATCAAAGCAGGTATCCTTGAAATCGGCGACCTGCTCACAATCAATAAGGCAGATCGGGAAGGCGCCGATAAGCTGAATATTGAAATGGAAATGATGCTGGAGTTAAACAACGAAAAGAATGCCGGCTGGCGTCCGCCTATCAACCGTACGATTGCCAGCAAGGACCAGGGTACCGAAGCTGTAGTGGATTCCATTCTGGCGCATCGGGACTTCCTGATGAAGACCGGCAAACTGGACGATATCCGTAAAGCAAGAATCAAATCCGAAGTTACGGATATGGTCAATGTTCGTGTTAACCGTTACATAGATAAGAATGTGGTTCGCACCGCTGAATTCGATGAGACCATCGAGAAACTTCAGCGCAGGGAAACGGAACCGTATTCTGTAGTCGATAATATTGTTTCTAAGGTACTCAAATAAGAAGTGCCTTATAATAAATAATTTTATTTACTAGGAGGATGATTCTTATGGCATTTACAGTTTCAAAGATTGATCACATTGGTGTTGCCTGCAAAGACTTGGAAGTTTCCAAGAAATTCTACACCGATATTCTGGGTTTGGAATGCACCGGTGAAGAAGCAGTTCCGTCTCAGGGCGTAAAAACCGTATTCATTAAATGCGGCCCGAACTTAATCGAGCTCCTGGTTGACATCACCGAAAACAACGATGGCCCGATCGGCAAATACATTGCTAAGAACGGCCAGGGCATCCAGCATGTAGCTCTGCTGGTTGACGATCTGGTAGCTGCTATTGCTGACGTACAGGCAAAAGGCGGCGTTATGATCGACAAAGCTCCCCGCGGCGGCGCTGGCGGAATGGACATCGCTTTCGTACATCCGAAATCTGTTGGCATCCTGTTAGAACTCTGCACTCCGCACAAAGCTTAATTTAAAAAGATTGATCGGTTTGTAATTTGTTTCGGTTACATGGCCCGCCCGTCCAAAATACGGGCGGGGTGTAATATATAAAAATAAGTTCTCCCAATAATTTATGGAGGTGTCAAAACTTGACTACTCAAGAACGAATTGAGAAAATGCTCAAAAAGTCCGAAGTAATTATCGGCGCCGGCGGTCCGAAGGCTATTGCCAAACAGCATGAGAGAGGCAAAATGACCGCACGGGAAAGAATTGCCGCTTTGCTGGATGAAGGTTCTTTCGTAGAACTGGACCGTTTCGTCCGTCATCGCTGCAACAACTTCGGCCAGGAGAAAAAAGACCTGCCTGGTGAAGGCGTAACCACCGGTTACGGCACAATCGATGGTCGCCTGGTTTATGTATTCTCTCAGGATTTCACCGTTGAAGGCGGTTCCCTGGGCGAAATGCATGCCAACAAGATTGCCAAAGTTCAGAGACTGGCCCTGAAGATGGGCGCTCCGTGCATTGGCATGAACGACTCCGGCGGAGCCCGCATCCAGGAAGCTATCGACGCTCTGGGCGGCTATGGTAAACTGTTCTTCAACAATACCATTTCTTCCGGCGTTATCCCCCAGATTTCTGCTATCATGGGACCGTCCGCAGGCGGCGCTGTTTACAGCCCGGCCCTGACCGACTTCATCTACATGGTAAAAGAAACTTCCAAGATGTTCATTACCGGTCCTGCGGTTGTTAAATCCGTAACCGGTGAAGAAGTAACCCAGGAACAGTTGGGCGGCGCTATGACCCACAACTCCCGTTCCGGCGTTGCTAACTTCGCAGCTGAAGATGACGCTGACTGCATCCAGCAGATCCGCTATCTGTTAAGCTTCCTGCCTTCCAACAACATGGAAACCGCTCCGATCGTTGACACTGGCGACGATCCGAACCGTACCGCAGAAGAACTGAACAGCATTTGCCCGGATAACAGCAATGCAGCCTACGATATGTACGATGTTATCAAAGCTATCGTAGATAACGGCGAATTCTATGAAAACCAGAAATACTGGGCTCAGAACATCATCACCTGCTTCGCACGTATGGACGGCGAAACCATCGGTATCATTGCCAACCAGCCGAAAGTTATGGCCGGCTGCCTGGACATCAATGCTTCCGATAAATCCTCTCGTTTCATCCGCTTCTGCGACGCTTTCAACATTCCTCTGCTGAACCTGGTAGACGTACCTGGCTTCCTGCCCGGCACTGTACAGGAATATGGCGGAATCATTCGTCATGGTGCTAAGATGCTGTACGCTTACTCCGAAGCTACTGTTCCGAAGATTACCCTGGTTACCCGTAAAGCTTACGGCGGATCCTATCTGGCAATGTGCTCCCAGGAACTGGGCGCAGATCAGGTTATTGCCTGGCCGACCGCTGAAATCGCTGTTATGGGACCTGCTGGCGCTGCCAACATCATCTTCAAGAAACAGGATCCGGAAACCCAGAAGAAGAGCACCGAAGAATATGTTGACAAATTTGCGACTCCGTACATTGCAGCTGAACGCGGCATGGTAGATATTATCATCGAGCCGAAGAACAGCCGTCCGGCAGTTATCAGCGCTCTGCATATGTTGGAAACCAAACGCGAGAGCCGTCCGGCTAAACGCCATGGCAACTTCCCGGTATAATTAAACGGGCAGAACTCGACGCTAATTTTAAACATATAAACGAGGTGAAATGAATGGGTCCTGTAACTAATAACCCGTTTCTGATTGCAATCATCAACATGATCGTCGTGTTCGGCGTACTGATCGTACTCGGCGTTCTGATGCATTTAATCGAAATGGTTGATCCCACAAAGAAGAAAGCAGCTCCCAAAGCTGCCGCTCCTGTCGCTGCTGCTCCGGCTGCAGTTGCTGCTGCTCCGGTAGTTGAAGACAAGAGCGAAGAAATTGCGGCAGTTATTGCTGCTGCAGTTGCTGCCTGCGGCGGCTCCGAAAATGTTGTAGCAGTACGCATTGCTGCTCCGGCTACTTCCTGGGCTGTTGGCGCACGCGCTGAAGCACAGACGGTACAACCGTTTTGCTAATTAATTATTAAAATTAGGGTAAGATTACCTAAATTAAAAATTCAAGGGAGGATTTATATCCATGAAAGCTTATACCATTACCGTTAACGGCACTGCATATGAAGTAGAAGTTGAAGAAAAGGGCGGCGCTGTTGCTGCTGCTCCGCGCGCTGCTGCTCCGGCTCCGAGAGCTGCTGCTCCCGCTCCGAAAGCTGCTCCGGCTCCTGCTCCGGCTCCGGCTGCTAAACCGGTTGCTGCTGGTGCTGCTACCGTTACCGCTCCGATGCCCGGCAAAGTTCTGGAAGTTAAATGCAAAGCATCCGGCCAGGTTCTGCTGATTCTGGAAGCTATGAAAATGCAGAACGAAATCATGGCTCCGGCTGACGGCACCATCGCTGACGTTCGCGTTTCCGCAGGTTCTACTGTTAACACCGGCGACGTAATGATCGTTATGTAATTTGATTTGATGTAAGTTGTTTCCTGTCAGTTCCAGGGGTGGTTCCCGCAAGGGAACCACCCGGGATTGATATAACTGGATAATTGTCTCGTTATCCAGCGTTGAACATTAAAAACTTAAACTGAGTGGAGGACTATATATGGAAGCTCTGATTGTTTCTCTCCAATCCGTATGGAACGACTCCGGTTTCGAGGGGTTGACCAGCGGTAACGTAATCATGCTCCTGGTAGGCTTGATTCTGCTCTACCTGGCTATCGGCAGAGGCTTCGAACCCCTGCTGCTGTCCAACATCGCCTTC
>CADCHY010000022.1 GCA_902801365.1 uncultured Succiniclasticum sp. | reverse complement strand
GATGACAGTTTGTCATATGTGTTATAATAGTAGAAACTGTTTTTTTACAGGAGGGGGAATTATGAAGATAAATACTGTAGCCATCCTTGGGGCAGGCGCCATTGGTTCCTATTTCATCTATGGGTTTTCCGCCGCGCCGGAGATTGATTTCTGCCTGATTGCCAAAGGGGAACGGAAAGAACGCCTGGAGAGGGACGGCCTCTGCATCAATGATAAAATTTATAAACCGAAAGTTAAGACGCCGGAGGAGGCAAGAGGCGTGGACCTGCTGCTGGTCTCCACCAAATATAACGGGCTCCGTGACGCGCTGGAAGATATCCGTACGGTGGTGGGGCCCCATACCACGGTGCTGAGTCTGCTGAATGGGATCGACAGCGAGGAGATTATCGGCACGGTAATCGACCCGGCCCGGATCGCCTACAGCCTGATGCGCATTAACTCGGAACGGAAGGGCAACAGCGTCACCTTTAACGCGGAAAAGACGCCGGGCCTGTTTGTGGGAGAAAAAGATTCGCGGGAAGAAACGGAACGCCTGTTGGCCATCCGGGAACTCCTTGCCAAAACGCCACTCCGTTACCATTTCTGTGAAGATATCATTTCGGAACAGTGGCTGAAATTCACACTGAATATTGCCTACAATCTGCCTCAGGCAGTCTTGGGCACGGGATACGCGTCCTATTTCGACAGTGAGCATGTGGGTTATATCCGGGACCGGCTGGAAGCGGAAGCCCGCAAAGTGGCGGCAGCTTACGGCATTTCCTACGGCCCGCTGGAAAACACCCGCCCCCGCTGGCTGGAAAGAGCCCGTTTCTCCACGCTGCAGGACCTGGAAGCCAAACGGCATACGGAAATCGACATGTTCTGCAAGGTGCTGATGGAAAAAGCGGCTGCAAAAGGACTGGAAGTTCCCTTTGCGGAGTACACGTACCACGCTATCAAGGCCCTGGAAGAAAAGAACGACGGGAAGTTTGACTACAACTGACAAGTCCGGCGGTTTGTGGTATAATATTTATAGTAAGAACTGCCTTACAATTTAATACAGTGTCCGGAAACGGATATCAATTGACCATAGAGAGTGCGCGAGAGACAAGCTCGGTGACCGCACAGCAACCTGGCCGGAACGGTTAAGGTGCTAAAGCTTGTATGATGGGATGTTGAAATTACAGCCCATCATTCCGATGGGCTTTTTTTTTGCCTCTCTTTACGGTTAAACGAAAGGAGACAAAAGAAAATGAAATCATGGCAACGGATTGCAACAGCAGTACAAAAATGGAAATGGTATCTGCCTGCTTACGGAAAAGCACCGGCACAGCCCCGGATCATCGTTCACATCCCCCACAGCAGCACGAAAATCCCCAAACTGTTCCAAAAGGAGTTTTTGCCGGAGGAAGAGAAACTCCGCAGCGAGCTGCTGTGCATGACCGACTGGTACACCGATGAATTGTTTTCCTGTCCGGACTGCCTGACCGTTGTGCATCAGTACAGCCGCCTTGTTTGCGACCCGGAACGCTTCCTTGATCCCGAAGAAGAAATCATGTGGCGGAAGGGCATGGGCATGTATTACACACGCATGTCCGACGGCGGCCGGTTAAAACGGGATCCGCTTTCCTCCCCGGAAGGATTGCGGGCTTACGGCAGGGCGCTGCAAATCTACCGGCGTCATCACAGCCGGCTGACAGAAGCCGTGCGCCGCCAGCTGGACCAGTTTGGCCGGGCATTGTTAATTGACGGGCACTCATTTTCCGAAACCGTGCTGCCTTATGAACCAAAAGAAAACTTTCATCTTGTCCGTCCAGAAATCTGCCTGGGCGCGGATCCGTATTTTACCCCGGACCCATTGCTGAACGCAGCCAAAGCGTATTTTACAAAAGCGGGGCTGGAAGTGGCGGTGAACACGCCCTTTGCCGGCGCCATCGTTCCCGAACCGTTTTATTCGCAACGGGATAAGCGGGTGCAGAGCCTGATGATCGAAGTGAACCGCAGTCTGTACATGGATGAAATAACCGGACAGAAGAAAGAAACATTTGAAGAAGTAAAAGAAGTTGTGCAGGGATTTCTGAAACGGGCGGAAAGCGGATTCCGTCAGGATGTTTGATATGACCGGGAAAATCCTGTCCTGAACCAGCATATTTGCGGGTTTTCTGTTCCGGTGATAAAATAGCAGTAAAAGCGAATCCGGCAGGCAGGAAGCAAAAAATGAAAAAACTTTTTACGGAAATCCCCTATATTAAAACGGAAAGACTCATTCTCAGAAAGATTGAGGAAACGGACGCGGAGGGCTTATCGGAACTGGTGCACAGCCCTGGCGTGTACCGGTATCTTCCGACGTTTCTGTTTGAACAGAAGTATGAGGACGTACACGAAGTCATCCGTCACCTGTACGATGAATGCTTTAAAGAGTCCATTATCCTGGGGGTATTTATGGAAGAGGAGTTCTGCGGGCTGGCAGAGATTTACGGCTATCGGGAGAGCACGCACAAGGCCAGCATCGGCTGCCGTTTTTTGGAACAATGGTGGGGCAAAGGCGTAGCGACAGAAACGGTGGACGCTCTGGTGCGCTATCTGACACAGGAAACAGGCATTGAAATTATTACAGCCAGTACTATGGTCGAAAACAAATCCATAACCCGTGTAGTGGAAAAGAATGGTTTTTTGCTGGCGGTTTCCGATGTTGGCGAAGACTGGGGCTATCCGCAGCCAACGCCTGCCAATAAATGGATCTGGCTGTTGTAAATTATTACTGCAGCAATAGTTATAAGCTGTAGAAAATAATATTATTAAGTAGAGAAACGGATACGCGAAGAAAACAAAAAAGAAACAGGACACACTTTTTTAGATGAAGCGTGTCCTGTTTTTGTTTCAGGCAGGCGGTCTGGAGTTTTATGAAATTCTTCAGCCGGGGCGGGTCATGAAAAAGACATAAACAATAATTATAATGTTATTAAACTAATACAGATGGAATATCTTTCGTTCTGGGAACGGCAGATTATCAGCAGCTTTATAAAGGTGTGCAGAGGAGAACAGCAATGAAACGAATATCCCTAATGAAAAAAACAATTGCAGCTTTTGTTTTAGCTGCTTTTCTGAGCGTGACTCTTTCCGTTGCAGAAGCTGCTCCGGGTAGAAAAATATATCCGAACCCTGCTCAGCAGCAAAGTCAGCAGAGCAGCAGGCCGGCTGCGCAACATCCGCGGGCCAATGCCCCGCGGCCAGCGATGCATCAGACCAGATCTGGTTCAGCGCGGCCGAGAATGCATCAGCCGAAACCTGTAACCCAGCGCCAGACAATGCATCAGTCAAGGTCCGGCT
The DNA here is from genome assembly GCA_902801365.1 of uncultured Succiniclasticum sp. Lineage (GTDB taxonomy): Bacteria > Bacillota > Negativicutes > Acidaminococcales > Acidaminococcaceae > Succiniclasticum. Next base: position 29,892 of record CADCHY010000022.1, on the reverse strand, counting down.
CGCCGCGCCCAACGATGCATCAGCCGAAACCTGTAACCCAGCGCCAGACAATGCATCAGCCGAGACCGGTAACCCAGCGCCAGACGGTGCAACGTGCAAAACCTGTTTCTCAGCGGCAGACTATGCATCAGTCAAGGTCCGGTTCGCCGCGCCCAACGATGCAGCAGCCGAAGCCTGCAACCCAGCGTCAGATGGTGCAACAGCCGAAGCCTGTTTCCCAGCGGCAGACTATGCATCAGCCGAAGCATACAGAAGTAAGTCGTGAGAAGCTGCGTCCAAAAGCACATGATCCAAAGCCAAACATTGCAAGGCCGAAAACGCACGATCCAAAGCCAAACGTTGCAAGACCGAAAGCGTACGACCAGAAGCCAAACGTTGCAAGGCCGAAAACGCACGACCAGAAGCAAAGCGTTGCAAAACCAAAAACTCACGACCCGAAGAAAAAGGCAGCGAAGCCAAAGATCCACGAACCGAAGCGACATGCTCCCAGGCCAAAACTGCACGAACAACGGCAAAACGTTGCGAAGCCAAGGATTCACGATTCGAAGCAAAACGTTGCAAAACCGAAAGTGCATGATCCGAAGCAGCATATTTCGAAACCCAAAACGCATAGACCGGAATACCGGAAACACAGAAAACCGGGCCCGAGAAAAGACCTTCATCGCCCGCCTGTTCACCGGACCCACGAAAACATGCACGTATGGCGCCGCGCCCCTAAACCCCCGAAGGACCACTGGTGGAATCACAGGCCGGCCCATAGACGGGGTCGCTACAGAGGGTATTACAACGGCATATACTATACCGATGTATTATCTGCGCTGTTAGTAGCAGAGGTTATACATTCTACGTATGCTGCCGAACCGGCCAGCGTGATTTATTACGCAGAGGATTCTACACGTCCTTTTATTCCGAAAGAAGCCATCAAATATAAAGGACATCACTATCATGTATTCTCCGATATCGGCAATACCATGGAAGACGCGCAGCAGTTCTGCGAATCCATGGGCGGTCATCTGGCAGCGGTCGGCGATGACGACATGAACGAGCGCATGTACCGGCTGATCAATGACAGCGGCTATGATAACGAATACTTTGAAAAATTCGGGCATTACCGCATGATTCCAAACGAACCCGTTACCTATGTGAAAGCGGATCAGGAAAGCAACTCCGAAGAAGAAGTTTTTTACGGATTATATTACTGGAACTACAAAAACCTGACGGAAGAAGGGACGACTGACGGTACGGGCGGAAACGCCTTTGTCTGTGAATGGGACAAGTAATTAAATATATACAGCCTCGCAGAGCAAAGGTTCTGCGGGGTTTGTTTTTCCTGTATGGAAAACAAATGAACCAGCAGATAAAAAAACAAGTGGTTCCGGATTCTTTCCGAAACCACCTGAAGTGTTATACGTACAAAAAAATTTTCTTTTATGCCCGAAATAAATTTCTTTTGAACTGCTCTTATTGTTTTTCCTTTTCCATGCCCCACGCGTATACGCCGTCAAGGCTGGGCAGGATATGCGGATCGAAATCCGGATCCATGCCTTCCGCGCGCTGTTTTTCATAATCGTCCAGCGCAATCTTCGCAAAGGGGAACAGACGGGAAATGGCGTACAGGTTAGTCGTAGCCAGGAACGCCATAAACAGGTCTGCCAGGTTCCACACCAGCGGCAGGGACGCGATGCTACCGAACATAGTCATGGCGACCACCGCTGCCCGGAATATATACAGCGCGGTTTTGCTCTGGGTCAGGAAGGCCAGATTGATTTCGCCGTAATAATAATTGCCCACCAGGGAACTGAAGGCGAACATCATGATCATGATGCCGATAAAGACGATGGCCCAGCTGCCTACTTCCGCTGCCAGGCAGTTCTGGATCAATTCGATGCCGGTGACCTTGCCGCCGATTTCATACACACCGGACAGGAGTACCAGGGCGGCGGAGGCAGAACAGATCAGCAGCGTGTCCACATAAACACCGAAAGCCTGGATCAGGCCTTGCTTGACCGGATGGGTTACATAGGCGGTGGCCGCTGCGTTGGGCACGGAACCTTCACCGGCTTCGTTGGAGAACAGGCCCCGCTTGATGCCGTTCATGACACAGGCCCCGAAACCGCCGGCTACCGCTGCCTGTGGCGCAAAGGCGTTGCTTATGATCAAAGCGAACACAGAGGGGAGTTGTCCGAAATTCATAATGACGACGATCAGCGCGATCAGCAGATACGCGCCGGCCATAACCGGCACCAGCATTTCCGCCACTCTGGCCACAAAGTGGGCGCCGCCGCAGATTACGAGGGCGATCAGGATGGAAACGACTACACCTACAATCGTGCGGTCCCAGCCAAAAGCACTGTGCAGGGACAGGGTGATGGTGTTGGCCTGCAGGGAATTATAGACCAGCGCGAAGGTTGTCATTAACAGCAGGGAAAACAGTTTTGCCAGATTGGGCATGTGCAGCACATTCTGAATGTAATATGCAGGCCCCCCGTGAAAGGTCCATTTCCCCCGGGGGATTTTATAAATCTGGGCCAGGGTGCTTTCCACAAAACCGGTGGCACTGCCTACAATGGCCACCATCCACATCCAGAAGATGGCGCCCGGTCCGCCCAGCACGATGGCAATAGCGACGCCGGCGATGTTGCCGACGCCCACGCGGCTGGCCGTACTGACGCAGAAAGCCTGGAACGAGGAAATCTGGTTTCCCATCCGTCTTGTCCCGACGCCTTCCGCCAGTAAGCGGACCATATCAACTAAAAGCCGAATCTGGATAAATCCGGTACGGAACGTAAAATACAGTCCCAGTCCGATCAGCAGGACAATCAGGATGTAGGACCAGAGGATTGTGTTGACCTGGTTGATGACAGCGTTTAACGTTTCCATAATGTAACTCCTGTCTTTAAGGAACCGCTGATTCATCTGTCTGTATGCCTGTCTGCGCTAATGCGGATTGCTTCCTTAAAGTTTCCTGAAAAGCGCTCAGACGCGTTGAATCAGCGTTTAATAATTTCTTCAATTGTCATGAATCCAACAAAATTATATCATGGATGAACGATGAAAAACAGAAAATACGAAAACTTTTTCCGTAATCCGGAAAAGAATGTGCAAACCACACAAGATATTTTGCTAAAGCTTTTCTTGTCTGGTAATTTTCAAAAAATATGTATTATAAATAAAATTTGTGTTAAAATAAATAAATAGTAGCAATCCAAAAGAAGTAAATTAATGAAATGCAAAAAGAATTGGCGAAATGATGTAGAATTAATATATAGATCAAGAGCCATTCTCTAGGAGGAAATCATGCAGGAAACTCAGGCTGAACACAGCCATAAATTCAGTTTTGGAATGTTCCTTGTGGCATTGGGTATAGTATACGGCGACATCGGCACATCCCCGATGTACGTAATGAAATCCATCGTCGAAGGCAACGGCGGAATAGCCAATGTGGACACGGAGTTTATCGTGGGCTCCCTGTCGCTGGTCATCTGGACCATCACACTGCTGACGACGATCAAGCATGTGCTGATTGCGTTGCGGGCCGACAATCACGGCGAAGGCGGCATCTTTGCGCTTTACAGCCTGATCCGTGACTGCGGGAAATGGCTGATCATCCCCACCATGATTGGCGGCTGTACCATGCTGGCCGACGGTGTCCTTACCCCCGCGGTGACCGTTACGACGGCCGTAGAAGGCCTGCGCAGTATCGAAGTCGTGAACAGTATGCTCGGAAGCGGGCAGCACCTTGTGGTAGTGATCACGCTGGCGATCATCAGCGCTTTGTTTATGATTCAGCGAAGCGGGACCAGTTCCATTGGCAAAATGTTCGGGCCGGTCATGATGCTGTGGTTTTTGTTTCTGGGACTGACGGGGGTTTGGCTGACCCTTGGCGATCTTACGATTTTGCGGGCCCTGAATCCCTATTATGCCATAGATGTTCTGATCAGCCCCAACAACAAAGCCGGGTTTCTGATCCTGGGAAGCGTATTCCTGTGTACCACCGGTGCGGAGGCCCTGTATACGGATATGGGGCATGTGGGCCGGAACAACATCTTCTTCAGCTGGCCTTTTGTTAAAATCTGCCTGATCCTGAACTACATGGGGCAGTGCGTCTGGATCATCCAGAACCAGAACAATCCTGTTATCCAGGCCATCAAAGATCTCAATCCGTTTTATGTGATGCTTCCGGAAGCACTGCGGCCGGTGGCGATCCTGCTGAGCGCGCTGGCGGCGATCATCGCCAGTCAGGCCCTGATCAGCGGCAGCTACACGCTTGTGCATGAGGCTGCCAACCTTGACCTGATGCCTCATTTAAATGTACGGTATCCGTCGGACACGAAAGGGCAGATCTACATCCCGTTTGTCAACAATATCCTGTGGCTCTTCTGCGCGCTGGTGGTCCTTTACTTCCGCAGCGGGTCCCGGATGGAAAACGCCTACGGTCTTGCCATCACGATCAGTATGCTGATGATGACGGTCATGTTCTGCGTTTATATCGGCGTGCTGCATAAACACCCGGTGGCCGCAGTGTTGTTCGGCGTTATTTTCTTTGCCCTTGAAGGCGTATTCTTCATCTCAAGCCTGGGAAAATTTGTGGTAGGCGGCTATGTAGCCATCATCATTTCCCTGGCGGTTCTCTTTATCATGCTCGCCTGGTACCGGGGAACGCAGGTTGAACAGGCGCAGAACACGTTCCTGAATATGCGGGAACATCTGTCGGCTATTAAAAACCTGCAGGACGATGAATCCATTCCGATGTGCAGCCACAATGTGGTTTATCTGGTCAAGGGGGACGATCCGGAAAAAATCGACCGGGATATCCTGTATTCGATCCTTGATAAAGACCCGAAGCGGGCCAATGCCTATTGGTTTATCAGTGTCAATACCACCAACGAGCCGTACCAGAAGCAGTATGAAGTGGAAACCTTCGGAACGGATTATATCTTCCGGGTGAGTCTGCACCTTGGCTATAAGGTACGGCCCAGCGTCAACATCTATCTGAGACAGGTCGTGAGCGATTTGCTGGCGTCGGGCGAATTGCCGAAACAGCACCGGCAGCATTCGATCTACGGACCTTCGGATGTAGGTTCCTTCAAGTTCTGCCTGATCCGGAAAATGATGCCCCAGGAAGGGGATATTGACGAAGTGGATAACCTGCTGATCCGTTCGAAATACGCGATCCGCCGCATCGTCGGGAACCCGTTCCAGTGGTTCGGGCTGGAAACTTCCAACATCCTCATCGAATACGTGCCCCTGTTCCTGGCGCGGCGGCTGAAAGACGACCGGCTGGAACGGGTCTGAGACAGGTCGCCGCAGGCGAATGTTGACCGCAATGCCCGTGCTGCTCCCGGGGATCGTGATTAAACAGTTCCGGAAAAAGCCGGTGACTCGTACAGCCAAAAAATCAGAGCTACAACTTCGTATATAAATGCGCACAGCGCGGTTTGCAACTACATGCAGACCGCGCTGTTTTTGTGTGCCAGTTGAGAGTTTCAGGAAAAACCCGCATCCGGCGAAAAAAAGCCCACATAAAAACAGCAAAAAAATGGCCGATAAAAACATAAAAGTCGAAAATTAAAATCAAAAGTGAGTGTCGCCTGGGAAGCGACCACGGGTTTGGTACGTTGTGGTATAATATCATCAGGAAAGGTAAACAGACCGGATTACCTTCCGGGGAACAGTCCAGAGTAGAAATAAAAATCCCTGAAATTGAGAATTTAATCATAAACGCAGAAGCACATTGTAAAGCGTGTAAGTTTATATAAACGTCAAGTCAACATTGCAGTTGGTTTAAGTAAGTGTTCAGTTGTTGGGAAACGGAGTATCGTATGGCATTATAAAAGAGCAATCAGGATTGCATTTTCTTTCTTTAATATTGGTTCCGGAAACGGAAAACAATTGACCATAGAGAGTGCGCGAGAGACAAGCTCTTTGACCGCACAGCAACCTGGCCGTAATACGGTTAAGGTGCTAAAGCTTGTATGATGGGATATTGAGAGCTCTGCCCATCATTCCGATGGGCCTTTGTATTTACAAAAGCCCGTCATTATGATGGGCTTTCTTTTGTCCCCAAAGTATTGAAAGGAGTGATTTGACCATGGAAGAAACTTTCACACAGATGCTGCTTCGCTTTATGGAGGAACGGAAGATTACCCGGTCCGGGCTGTATAAAGATGCCGTCATAGACCGCAAACTGATTTACAAAATTCTGAAACAAAAGGATTACCAGCCAAAGAAAGGCACGGCGGTACGGCTTGCGCTGGGACTGCGGCTTTCCCTGGAAGAAACGAAAGCGTTGCTGGAAGCTGCCGGCTTCGCGTTGTCCCGCAGCATTCCAAAAGACTGTGTGATTTCCGATTGTATCGCCCGGAACAGAGGGACAGTATGGGAGGTGAACCGTATACTGAGGGCCCGTGGTCTGGGGGATATATAGAACAGTAAGGAACGCGCCTGAACAGCGTCTCCTTACTGTAAGATCCTTTGTCGCCCGGGAGGCGACCACTTTTTTCCGGTATGCAGTACAATTCATTTGAAAGGCGGGAACGGTTACCGCAAGGAGGTAAGGTGGAAGTGCAACAGGATGTATTACAGACAGACATGACAGACAAAACAGAAACAGCAAGGCGTTTTCTGGAAGAAGCGCTGGCGGATTTCAGAAAAGGCAAACTGCAGGAAGCGGCAGAAAAGATGACGGTTTCGGGCACGCTCGTGCGGGAGATGATCGGTTTCATTAAATGGGAAGAATTGAACCGGCCGGTTCAGATTACGGCCGACGCAACATTCCGGCACCGCCCCGAACGTCATGTAATGTGGTATGAGCTGAAAGAGAAATATCTGCCGGAACGGGAACACAGGAACCACTCGCTGAACACGGAAAAGACTGCCGGCGCATTGCCGGAAAAGATTCCGGAAAGAGAAACGCAGCAGGAAGATCTGTTGTCGCAGGTTTGTATCGAGGAGCTGGGACTTTCGTTGCGTGCCGAAAACTGCCTGCACCGCGTCGGAATCGAAACCGTCGGGCAGCTGACGGCAAAAACGGCTGAGCATGATCCGGAACTTCGGGCAGAAATGTCTGGCGGAAGTAAAGGAAAAGCTGGCTGAGAAAAACCTGGCGCTGCGTGAAGAAGAAAACAAAGAGAAGACCTGAAACTTGAAGATACCGGAAGGAAGCAGTACGAACAGCAAAGACGGTTACAGAAGCGTACAGTAAAAACAATTAATTAAATTAAGGAGAGAAAGTTATGAAATTTAAGCACCTGATCAACAAATCGAAAGAGACCCGCAGAAAGTATGAATACTACCTCGGTCTGGGCTATTCCGAGCATGCGGCCAAAGTACTGAGCGTAGTAACCTATGGTGATGAGAAGCTTGTATTTCTCGTTAAACAGCTTGGCAGGAAGAATGTGGTGGAGGAGCTGTATGCCTGGTTCCACGAGAGAAAAGAAGAAACCCCGGAAAAAGCAATAGAAGTGTTTTACGAGGAGAAGCACCCCCGCCCTGCATACGAAGAGGAGCGGAGGCTCGGATGTTCATGCGCCGGTATACGTATGCCGGGCAGTGCTCCCAGGGGCGGTGCTTCCGGAAGATTTGCGGCGAAGAAAGCAGCCCCTCCGATCGAGGTTGAGGAAAACGTAGTGATGTGCTGTGAAGCGTGTGAGGAAATTCCTTCCTGGATGGCCGATGAGGCTGACTCCGAACTCATGGATGATTTATCCACGGATTCGTACGAACCCATTGAAGAAAAAGACGCGAAGAACGTCTTTACGGCGCCCACTTCCACGTTCCGTATGACCACCAGTAACGCATCCATGGGCATCGTCTTTAATCAGATCCGGTCTGAACGCCGTGTCAACATGGATCAGGTCCGCATTGAGGAAGTCCTCAACTATTTCGATTATGAAGCAAAAATTCCGACGGACGCAAAGTTCGCGATCACTACGGAACTGATGGAAAAGAAGGGGAACAAAAAGGTCCTCTTCATTGACGCCCAGGCCGCCCATGAGAAAAAGGAACACCAGAACATCATCCTGCTCCTGGATACGTCGGGCAGTATGTGTTCGAATGATGAAGTTACACAGGAAGCCATCGCGACAATCTTCAGCAAGCTCAGGGCAGGCGACCGCGTCAGCCTGGTTACCTACAGCTCAAAAGACCATACGTACTTTAAGGGCTTCGAGATTAAAGATGAACAGTCCAAAGAGGAACTGATGGGCATCATTCTCGGCATTGAGATTGAGGGTTGCACCTGGGGCTCTGCCGGAATTAACACGGCGTATGCCATCGGGGAGAAGTTTTACAACCCTGACTGGAACAACCAGGTGATCCTGATCACCGACGGCGACCTGAATTTCGGCATTACGGACAAGCACGGGCTGAAGGGGCTGATCGAAGAAAAGAAAAAGAGCAACCTGTTCCTGTCGGTCATCGGCACGGGCCTTTACAACTACAAGGACGACAATCTGGAAGTCCTCGCGAAACACGGCAACGGTACCTACTGCGTGGTGAACAATCTGGACGATGTGGACGAGTCCATTAACCGGCGCTTCATCGCCCTCACCAATATTGTGGCGAAGGATGTCAAGGCGCAGGTTGAGTTTAACCCGCGTTTCGTAAAATCCTACCGGCTTCTCGGCTATGAAAACCGTCAGCTGAACCACGAGGATTTTAAAAATGACGCTGTGATCTCCGAACCCTACGGAAGCGGCGGACACGGCATCGCTCTTTACGAATTGGAGATGAACGAAGGGGAAGATACGGCGGTTTCAACGGATCTGAAATACCAGAAGCCCGTGCTGACGGATTCTGACGAACTGGGCTCCGTGTCCATCCGTTACAAAGAACCGTTGTGTGATAAAAGCTCCGAAATCGGGACAGCCGTTTACAATAAAAACCACAGCACGCAAAACGTGCAGCTGGCCTATTTGCTCTACTGCCTTTCCGAAAAACTCCGGGGTTCGGATAAACTGGACGAGTATGACGAGCAGTTCCTTGACGTTATGATCACCAGTGAGTTCTACAAGAACTTCTCCGGCCCCAACAGAGAGAAACTGGAAATGCTTCTGGATGCATACAAACACAACGAGGAACGGGAAAAAGAGGACGAAGACGTGAAGCCGCAATTTGCGGCTTCACAAAAAGAGCATTTATATAATTTAAACGAAAACAAAAGGAGAAAACGCAAATATTAAACAATAAAACAAATAAAAAATATAAATTCTAAAATAAATGCTTGACAAAATAAAAAACAGTTGCTATAATCACCATAGTGAAATTCAGAAAGGCACGAACAGCAATCTTCCATATACATTTGGAATATCACGGCAACGTGTCTGCGGACCGGCCCTGATACCTTGGACGGTGCCTTGTGGAATGTCACTGTATGTAAAGGCGCTAACAGCAATCATTGCCTATATCTGGCCCTGTTTTTCAGAGGAACGGTTCGGCGTTCTCCGGAACGCTTGCAAATACGCGCCTTGTAAAAAAGTGCGGGCGGATTCCCTCCCGCACTTTTCTTTCTCGGGAACCTTTGGGGAAACGCGTTTAATCCGTGTTTCCTTTAGCTATGATGTTGAAAAATAACTTGTTCTCCAAGGAATAACGTTTGATGTAATCAGGAGGAAAATCATGGACTTATTACACGCCATCGAAGCAGCTGCCAATAAAACCCATACCGAAAACGGAGCCGTGACCCTGGAAACGACGGGGGACTGCTGCCTGGACCTGTTCGCAACCATCGGCGCGCTGCGCCATGTTTCCGAAGAGGAAATCTGCCTGCGCTTCCAGCGCGCCTGGGCGGAAAACCGGGACATCGCCATGAAAATCCTCTTCTTCGCCCGCGACGTGCGGGGCGGGCTGGGGGAACGCCGCGCCTTCCGGGCCATCACCCGCTGGCTGGCAGACTACGCCCATACCTCCGTTGTCAAAAACATCAGCAATATCCCGGAATACGGTCGCTACGACGACCTGCTGAGCCTGCTGTCCACCTCCTGTGAAGCCGATGTGCTGCGCTTCATCGCGGCACAGTGGAAGAAAGACATGGAAGCGCTGCAGACCGGGGAGCCTGTGTCCCTGCTGGGCAAATGGCTGCCCTCTGTCAACGCGTCCGGCGCAAAAACCGTCGTGCTGGCGAAAAAAGTTGCAAAGTCTCTGAAACTCCGCCCTGCGGAATACCGTAAGGCGTTAACCGCATTGCGCAAACGCATCCACATTCTGGAAAACGATCTGCGGGTAAAAGAATACAACTTCGACTACGCGAAACTTCCCTCCAAAGCCATGTACAAATACCGCGCGGCTTTCCAGCGAAACGACGGGAAGCGGTATCAGGAGTTCCTGGGCAACGTGGAAAAAGGCGAGGCGCAGATGCATACGGACAGCCTGACCCCGTACGACATCGTTGCGTCTGTGCTTGACAATTCCTCCCGCTGGAAACCGGACATCAAGGCAGCAAATAAAAATGAACGCAAAGCGCTGGACGTAACGTGGAAGGCGCTGCCGGACTACACCTGCGGGGAAAACGCGCTGGTAGTGGTGGACGGTTCCGGTTCCATGTACGGTTACGGCGACCCCATGCCCGCAGCCGTAGCCATGTCCCTGGGCATCTACTACGCGGAACGCAACCGGGGCCAGTTCCGCAACCACTTCATCACGTTCTCCGAACGTCCGCGGCTGGTTCAGATCAAAGGAAAGGACATCGTTGACAAAGTCATGTACTGCGAAAGCTACAACGAATGTGCCAATACGGACATCGAAGCAGTCTTCCGCCTGATCCTTACCGCTGCAAAAAAACATCAGGTGCCGCAGGATGAGATGCCCTCCCGCATCTACATCGTCTCAGACATGGAGTTCGACTGCTGTGTGGAAAATGCGGGCCTGACCAACTTCCAAAATATGGAACGGATGTACCGGGAGGCCGGATACAAACTGCCGGAGGTGGTGTTCTGGAACGTAGCCAGCCGCCATCAGCAGCAGCCGGTGAAGAAAAACCAGCAGGGCGTGGCCCTGGTCAGCGGCTGCACCCCGCGTCTCTTCGAGATGCTGGCAGGGGGCAACCTGTCTCCCTACGCCTGCATGATGGACATCCTGAACCGGGACCGGTACAAGGACATCGTAGCGTAAAAGAAACATCGTGGCATAAAAATCAGCGGCAGCCGGAAATAACCAAAATCCGGGTGTCGCTTTTTTGTAAAATCTACTATAATAATATTGGAAATAAAAACTTATAAATCAGTTTGCAAAAATAAAGGAGGAACACACCGTGTTAGGCGCGATTATCGGCGATATGTCCGGCTCCCGGTTTGAATGGGACAATATAAAAACAAAAAATTTCGAACTTCTCAACGAAGAATGCTTCCCGACAGACGACAGCATCATGACGGTGGCTATTACAGGCAGCATGGCCGAAGCCTATTACGGCATACCGTCCGCAATCCGGGAACGGGCGCTGGCGTTGTTGGACGACAATCTACTTATAATAGCGGAAAAATTTGAAAAGAAATTCGGACAGAAGAAAGAGATATAAATTGGAGACATAATTAATAACATATCATAAGTAGAAAACCTGTTTTGTAACTCGAAACAAATCCTTTCAGCGGAGGGGTACGATGTCAGCGTTAAAGAAAAAAGACCTGTTTGTTAAGGAACTGAAGATAGATTGGAACGTCATAGCCCCCGGCAGTTACCTGCGCAACGTTAAAAGCATCGCCGGCATAAACAGCCTGGCGTTTCATTCACCCATTACTTTTTTCGTGGGCGAAAACGGCACCGGCAAGTCAACATTATTGGAAGCGATGGCAGTGGCGTACGGGTTCAACCCGGAGGGAGGGACAGTCAATTACAGTTTTTCCACCTACGATTCCCACAGCGACTTGTGGGACGCGGTCACCCTGTTCAAAAGTTTTAAGAAAGTACACTGCGGTTACTTTCTCCGGGCGGAGAGTTTTTATAATGTGGCCACAAAAGAAGACGAGTACGGAAAAATGCCGGGCGGTGTTCCCTTAAACCTGCATAAAAAATCCCACGGTGAGAGCTTTCTTACTATTATAAACGAATACTTTAAAGCAAACGGCCTCTTCTTCCTCGACGAACCGGAAGCGGCCTTGTCGCCCCAGCGCCAGATGACCCTGCTCCTGAAAATCGCGGAAAGCGTCCGGGACAATTCGCAGTTTTTTATCGTGACCCACTCGCCGGTATTGTTAACGCTGCCGGGGGCGGAAATTTTAAGTTTTGATAACGGCAGCCTGCACAAAATCGAATACGAGGACACGGAGAGCTACCGCATATCGGAGATGTTCATCAATCACAGGGAACAGGTGTTGAAAAGGCTGCTGGAGTTATGAGGCAGGACCAAAATCATGTTATTTAATATGTAGAGAACAATAAAGAAGCATGGCGAAATGAAGTACAGCAAAGCTGACAATTCCATATTTAATTTCACAGCCGTAGATTTTATTTTCTGCGGCTGTTTTGTTATAATAATTGAGAAAAGGATGCAAGGTTCTTTTGCCCTAAACGGCAAATTATTAATCAAAATCAGGAGGAAACTATGAAAAGATCAAAAGTTTTAATGGCATTACTGCTGGGAATCATGATTTTGGCGACAACAGCGACAGCGTTTGCCGCAACGATTCAGGAGCAGCGGCAGGAAACCCGGCAAAAGGTTGCGCAAACCCTGAATAAACTGTACGAGCGGAAACCCTCTGCCCGGACGGCGCTGAAAAATGCGGAAGGGTATGCCGTGTTTGCCAGTTCCGGTGTAAAACTGGGGATCCTGGGCGCTTCCCACGGACGCGGGCTCGCGCACAATAATAAAACCGGGGAAGAAATCTTCATGCGGATGAAAGAATATCAGGCCGGCTTAGGCCTCGGGGCCAAAGAATACGCCCTGATTTTTGCCTTTATTGACAAAACAGCATGGGATACGTTTACCTCTTCTGACTGGTCCTTTGGCGGACAGGCGGATGTAACGGCAGACGACGGCGTCAACGGCGGTTCCTTTGAGGGCGCGGTCCAGGCGGCGCCCGGCATCTTCGTCTATCAGATGACAACAAAAGGCCTTGCTGTGGAACTATCCCTGAAGGGAACAAACTATTACAGAGATAAGAAGCTGAATTCCGTAAAAAATTAAAAAAGGATGAGAAAAAATCGTTGAAAGGTATTGCAATTTCTTAATGTAAGTGCTATTATATGAGGCGGTTTTGCGTGTCCGGCTGATTATCGCCGGTACGGCAAAGAAAGAGACTTTATTAAGGGAGTTGAAAGAAAGTGACAGAAGCTATGTTACTGAAAAAAAGCCGTCTTATAGGTGCAAAGGTTAAATACTATCGGAACATTTCAGGAATGCACCAGACAGAACTGGCCGATAAGCTTGGCATATCTTTTCAATATCTTAGCCGAATTGAAACCGGGAAACAGACGCCTGGTTCGCGATGCCTGACAGTTGTTTTCAGAAGTAAGCGGAAAATAAAAAGATGAATACCCGATTACGTGCATAATGACGTAACCGGGTATTTTTATTTTTTCAGGTATTTTCCAAACACCAAAAAGAGTTCAGCAGATCTTCTCCATTTTTTTCAATCGGAATATATTAAATACTCTGGTTTCAGATCAGCCGTAGATTTTTCTGCGGCTGATTTGTTATAATTAAGGAAATTCTGATTATCGGGCAAAGGGCGGACACATGAACACACAGACCATCAGGCAGGCATTTTATAAATCGATTCCCGTTTTGGCAGGTTATGTTGTAATCGGGATGGGCTTTGGGATTCTCATGCGGAATGCCGGATACGGGGCCGCATGGGCTGCCGCCATGAGTATTTTTATGTATGCCGGTTCGATGCAATATGTAGGAGTGGGGCTTCTTACCGGCGGAGCTTCTGTTTTGACTACCGCCATTACAACGTTCATGGTAAACGCCAGGCATTTATTCTACAGCATTTCCATGATCAACACGTATAAAGACGCCGGCAAATATAAACCCTTTATGATTTTTACTCTTACGGATGAAACGTATTCCCTGCTTTGCGACGGGAAAGTTCCGGCAGGGGTTGAACCGGAACGTTACCGCTTCTTTGTTTCATTTTTTAATTACTGTTACTGGATCGCAGGAAGCATCCTCGGAAATTTGCTCGGGGCCGTGCTTCCGTTTTCTACGGCGGGAATTGAGTTTTCGATGACCGCGCTGTTTGTCGCCGCCTTTACGGAACAGTGGCTGGAAACAAAGAATCACGTCCCGGCGCTTACCGGATTGTGGTGTACGCTTCTCAGCCTTGCCGTGTTCGGGCGGGAAAACTTCCTGATCCCGGCGATGCTGCTGATTACGCTGGCGCTGTCATTACTGCGCAGAGACGGGGAGGAAACGCTATGAAAGCTTCTCTTCTTATTGCGGTAATGGCAATCGTGACCATATTGCTTCGCTTCCTTCCGTTTCTCTTGTTCAGAAAGCATACGCCTCAATATATATTGTATCTCGGAAAGGTGCTTCCGCAGGCAATTATTGGCATGTTGGTGGTTTTTTGCCTGAAAGATATTTCCCCTTCAGGCCATCTTTCCGGCATTCCGGAACTGACAGCTGTCGCCTGTGTCGCAGGCGCACAGGCTTGGAAACGGAATTCGCTGCTCAGCATTCTGGCAGGAACGATACTGTACATGGCGCTTGTGCAGACGGTTTTTTGTTGAGAAAACTTATAGCTTGCAGCAACGAAAAGGCTATGAAATGGTTTATTCAGGTTTTGGATGAGTGACGTTTCACGTTAAACAGGGTAAAAAACAATAAAAACTTTTTGCAGAGGGGGAATCTGGCCATGGACTACGCCCAGATCTTTTACCGCAACTACATCAACGTGGACATGATTCCCGTGGAATGCCCGAACGCGGCGGCCTAATGCCTTACTTAATGGAAGAAAAAATCAGGAAGAAAAAAGCGTAAGGAATGAACGTAAGTAATTGAACGTGGGGAATGAGCGTAATTCGTATCCTAACGCACACAGCGCGGCTTGCAAAACAAATGCAGACCGCGCTGTGTTTTTATAATTATATTCAATTCTTTTTTAAAACTTTCCCTGCTCCTTGTAAGCTCTTATAGACGCCAGCTTGTCATAAAGCGCGGGACGGTCTTTCCGGATCTCAGCATCGTGTTTCAGGACGTCCGTCCAGAAATTTTTGGGAACTTCATACTGGTTGAAGTGCCCGCAATGTTTTTCACCCGCCAGCATGGAGAAGAGATAATCGATCTCATCGTCCGCCAGGGTCCGCTTGATGCTGAGGGCGCCGTACAGTTTTAACTGCTCCATGGGCTCTTCACAGTTAAATTCAAAGGCGGCGTTCCACCATTTCGCGTACGCTTCGAACCCGTTCCTGCCGTTCAGTTCCTCCGCGACGGCATTCCCCGCGTGATACCCGCACATCATGGCGCCCTGGTTGATGACCTCGATATGGGCCGCGCTGTCGCCGATGGCCAGCACGTTGCCGTGATACGGCTTGGAAAGGGACAGATAGTTACAGCAGCCGCAGCCCTTGCGCTGGACGATCCGGGCATTCCGGAGGTTCGGCGTCAGGGGGCTGTCTTTTACCAGTTTTTCGAAAAAGGCGGCAGGTCTCATGTCCCCCAGCCCCATAACGGTAAACTCCAGGGCGTCATCGCTTTCGGTGCTTTCGCCCACCATGATTTCCATGAACGGATGATAGACATCACCGTAATACTGGATCCAGCTGTTGTGGGGGATGCCCTCCGTTCCTTCCAGCGTGTATTCGCAGGTGAGAGGGATGCCCATGCACTGATAGCCTTTATTCAGGCCGAAGATGGACGTGAGCCTGCGGTTCACGCCCTCCGCGATGACCAGTTTTTTCGCCTCCAGTTCATATTGGCTCCGGTCTCCGCGCAGGGTCAGGACGACGGATTTCCCATTGTCCCGGCCTTTGAGGGCCATGGTATTGGCGCGGATCTCAACGCCCGCCTTTTCGCACTGTTCCAAAAGGCCGCGCAAAAGTTCTTTTTTATCGAACTTGAGCGCCGTGGGGCGCAGGTCTTCATATTCAAAGGCGACCCGGTGACCCTTCGGGGAATACATGTAGTTATGAAGGATCGGGACCAGTTTTCCCCGGTATGGAACCTCAAACCCATTCTTTGTGAAGGCCAGTTTCCCGTCCCCGGTCTTCAGCGTTTCCCCCTCATATCCCTCGTCCAGCACGAACTGGGCGGAACAGGCCCGGTTGACTGTCGTGATATCCCGCTTCATATCGACGATGGTTACGTGCAGGCCTTTTTGCGCGGCGGTATACCCTGCCAGGAGTCCGGCGGGACCCGCGCCCACGATCAGAAGATCTTTCATCATGGCCGCGCCCTCAACCTTTCTCTTCCGCCGCGATGGCCTGGACAGGGCAGGCTTTTTCGCAGCTTCCGCAGTCCACACAGGCAGCGGGGTCTACATCGTAATAACCGTCTTCCCCCTGGGAAATCGCCCCCACCGGGCAGAAGGTCGCGCAGGTGCCGCAGCCGACACATTCATCAGAGATAACATGAGCCATCGTAAATTCCTCCTCGGTCATCACATAAATCGTTGTCCAACGTAAAATCTGCGTTCATTTTATAAATCATCGTTCATCGCAAAAATTTCAGGTCATTACATAAATCTTTGTTTTCGTGATTAAACTTGTCCCATCATATGCATCTTCGCATAGATTTCCGGACGCTCCGTCTTAATCTTTTCCGAAGAAAGGCGGATGCAGTCCCAGATCAGCTTCGGGGTCAGGTACTGGCTGTAGGTGCCGTGCAGGTTATGCCCTTCGCAGAGGGAGAAAAGATAATCCAGCTCATCGTCCGTATAGACGAAGGCCAGCGCGTAGCCCTTGCTCACTTCCATGTAATCGTCGCTGTTAAATTCAAAGGAATCCTGCCACCATTTCGTATACGCCGCGAAACCGTCCCTGCCTTCCAGTTCTTCCGCCACGGCCTTCGCGGCCCGGTATCCGCACAGGAGGCCCCCCTGGGTTTCCACTTCGACCATGGCGGCGCAGTCGCCGATGGCCATGACATTGCCGCGGCAGGGCTCTTTCATGGCCATGAAAGGTTTCAGCCCGCAGCCGTTTTTCTTGATCAGCTTCGCGTTTTTGAAATGTTTGGCCATGGGGCTCGCGGTGGTGAATTCTTCAAAAATCTTCTTTGGCATCAGGCCCGGGGAACCGGTAATGGTCACTTCAAAGATGCCGTCCCCCTCCAGGCTGGGGCCGATGATGCAGGCCGTCCGGGAATGGTACGCGTTGCCGTAGTACAGGTTCCAGCTGTTGTTCTCAACCCCTGTAATTCCTTCCATGAGGTATTTCATGCTGTAGGCCATGCCCATATCGAGCACTTTGTCCCCGGCCTGTCCCAGGCGCTGCTTATTCAAACCAAATTTGCCGCAGACCGATGCGTTCACACCCTCGGCAATGAGCAGCTTATCGCAGGTCAGGGCAAGCTTTTTCCCTTTTTGCCGGAGGGTAAGCTCCACCCCGTCCCCCTTGTCCTTTCCACCGAGGACCAGAGTTCCCATCATGAACTCGACGCCCTTCGCGGCGCAGGCGTCAAAGAGGTTCTTTAATAAAAACTGCTTGTCAAACTTATAGGAAAAAGGATCCTTCCCGTCATTCCTCGTAAAGCGGATGATATGATCCTTGGGAGAATGATAATACTTATTGTAAAGCGGAACCAGTTTCCCGGTATACGGAACCTCCAGCCCGCATTTCGTAAAGACCAGCTTCTGCCCTTCGACCTTAAGGACATCCGCTTCGTATTCGTCGTCGATGATAAACTGCATGGAGCAGGCCCTGTTGAGCTTATCCATGTTGTTCTTCATCTCAATTACGGTGGGCGTTATGCCCCGTTCCGCCAGCTTCAGCGCCGCCATCAGGCCGGCGGGGCCCGCGCCCACGATCACGATGTCTTTTTTCATCGGCTCCTCCTTTCCTATACGCCGAAAAATATCTCATGGAAAAATCTTCGTACGTAGTCCGCGCCGTGTTCTTTCACCCAGACCCGTGTGGAAACACCGTTCTGGTCGATCAGGTCATCCACAAATTTCCGCTGGATCGCTTCCTGTTCCGCCGCGTCCGCTTTTTCCAGCCGTTTCTCCGATTTTTCCTGTGCAATAAAAATTTTCATAACGTCAATCAGATTTTGAATAGCATCCTGGTCCCGGCCGGGGAATCTCTTTTTACATACATAAACCGGGCGGACCGGGTCATAGAAGCAGGGCTCCGTTGGGATGTTCTCAATTTCCGCCAAAACCCGGAAGCGCTCCGCGTACTTCCGGATCCATGCCTGGAAGGGGGCCGCTTCCCTGTTTTTGACCAGTTCATAAATCTCGATCAGGAACATGCCGCCGTCCCCGTTGAAAATAAAATCGGAACTGATCAGGGGCAGTTTTTTATAATAGGGGGTCAGCGTATACGTAGCCATCAGCAGCTGCGGATTGTTTTCCGTATACATCGTCATCAGGTGCCCCACGTTTTCGATTTCATAATGGGCGATGCGGAACTGCGTGTTGAGCGTTACCGGGGCGGAAAAATCGCCTGCATCCAGCTTCCGCACGCCGTAATTCCGGGCCAGGATTCCGACGCCCCGTTCTAAAATGGTTTGAACCTTTTTTTCGTTTTCCTCATACGTTCCCACGGCCGCGCACCTCTTAAAGAATTTTCTTACAATTATAGCATAGTATCCCGTGTTCCCTGTGTCAAGACTCCGGAAAGAATATTGGAAGGTCCTTTGCGGGAGATGCGTCGGGAGAATTGTTGCCGCTGTTTTGTTAGTAATCAGCAACGCGCGTCCCGGTAAAAAAGGGATGCTTTTCCTTGTTTTGGCAACGTATGATATAATAAAATATATTTCAATTATAATTATGTTGGATATAATTATGTTGGAGCGGTCCTGTTACGGAAAATTCCAACGGGGGCACGGTAAGAAGGAGTCATTATGAAAGTTTTGGAACGGATCGGGGACTTCGTGTCAAAATACATGGCCGTACTGGTCATTTTGATGGCCGGGGCAGCCCTGGCCGCGCCTCAGACGTTTGCCGGAATCGCGCCGCACGTGGCCCTTTTGCTGGGAATCGTCATGTTCGGCATGGGCACAACCCTTCGCGCAGCGGATTTCCGGCGCAATCTTCAGCGTATGGCACAACATTTCGGGATCCCTGGCGGCGAACTATCTTTCCGGCAGGGAGGAAACGGAGCAGGAGAAAGAGTGAAGACCGAACCGGCACGTACCGGTTAAACAGGCATATGAGCTGACTTTTGCATTGCCGAAATAAAAGTTAAAATCGTTTTTTCACTTAACAGCCGTGGAATTTTCTGCGGCTGTTTTTTTGTGTTTACCGCGCAGATTTTTACCATAAAAAATCATAATTTTTGTAAACCGTCTCAAAAAAGATAAGCAACATGTTGTAACTTATCTGTTTTTATGATATGATTACCGCGAACAATAAGCAACAACCTGTTGCTTATTCGGTTTCTCTTTAAACACGACGCCGGTTTAACCGGTGTTGCCGGAAAACAGGAAACAGCGGCGTCTGCAGCTTCAGGCAGACAGAAGGAGGATAAGCCATGAAAAAAATAATGTGCTTTGTATTAACAATGATTTGTCTGCTTGCCGTTGCGGGCTGCGGCGGCGGAGCAAAAAAAGCGGAGTCGCCCGCCGGTCAGCAGGCTGCCGCGGAAAAAGTGCTGCGGGTGGGTACCAATGCGAACTACCCTCCCTTTGAGTATTATCAGGAAGCGTCCAAAACGTTCATCGGGTTTGATATCGAACTTATGCAGGGCGTGGCCAGAGAAGCAGGCTACACCAGGGTGGAATTCGTGGATATGGAGTTCGGTAAACTGCTGATGTCCCTGAAGGACGGCAAGGTGGACGCGGTGATCTCCTGCCTGACGATGACGGAGGAGCGTAAGAAAGAAGTTGACTTCACACAGCCCTATCTTGTCAGCGCCAACGTGGCGGTCGGTTCCTCTGACGCGGCAATCCGCAGCGAAGGCGCCCTGAAAGGCAAACGCATCGCGGCGGAAGCCGGCAGCATCCACGTAAAACAGGCCGGGCAGTATTCCGGCACCGTCATTGAATGCGGCGGAGCGGAAGAAGCATTAAAGATGATTGCAGATAAAAAAGCCGACTTTGCCATCCTGGATAATTACACCGCGCGTTTTTATATCACCAATTTCTACAAAGGCAGGCTGAGCATCGTTGCGGAACTGCAGGATGATACAGACACCCGCACCGGCATTGCCATCGCCAAAGGCAACAGGGAACTGGCGGACAGGCTGAATACGGGCCTGCAGAAATACCGGGAGGACGCGGCATATTATCAGATGAAGAACAATTATTTCGGCAAACTTCTGTAAGACATAGGACGGGACCTGCCAAAACGGAACCCCCGCGGTTCTGTTACATCTGTTTTGTCAGTGAACCTTTATAAATAAAAACACCAAAAGCAAAACAAGATATGGTAAAATAATAAAAAAACCAATGGAGAAGATAAAGCTATGGGGTTTATCAGGGCGCGGAGCGAAGAACAGAAACAAGTCAGGATACAACAGATCATAGACGCCGCGGCTTCGCTTTACGAAGAAGTAGGCTATGATAAAGTTACGTTCTCGCAGATCGGCAGAAAAGTAAGTTTTTCCCGCCTGAATCTATACACATATTACCACTGCAAAGAAGATATCTTCCTTACCCTTCTGCTGCAGGACCGGCGGAAGATGGTCGAAGATGCCAAAAAGACCTTTTCCGAGGTTGTGACAGACCGTGACGCCTTCTGCCATGCCTGGGCGGAAATGCTGCTCCGGCACCGGCGGATGCTGGCCCTGTTCAGCATCACGAATACGGTGATACTGAAAGACGCCTCGTCTGAAATGCACAGGCGTTTCCGCCTGGAAACGAGCCGGGCCTCCGGTGAACTGACCGCGCTGGTACGGAAACTGTTTCCGGAGTTTACCGAGGAGCAGGCATATTACTTCGTGGAGTGCGAAAGCAGTTATGCCCTGACTTTGTATCCCGCCAGCCTGGAATATAAAAGCAGCCAGCACATAGAGATTTTTCCGGACGTGGGACGGGGGACCCGGGATTTTGCTTCACAGTATGTTACGTTCCTCAAGATTTTGCTGAGAGGACTGGGAAACTAGTTTGTGAAATGGAAAACCCTGCCATGAAGGCGGGATTCCCCGGAGCCATAGCGGTAATTTCGGCTATGGCTTTTTGTTTTTTGTTGCGTTAAAGAATCAGAGTATGATAAAATAAAAATGATTTTAAGATGGTAATTACTATAAAATTTGAATAAAGTATAGCATTACACCGTTACGCGAAGATAAAAAATCTTTAATTAGGAGGCTGCTATGTCATTTCAATCCCTTACCCCTGAAGTACTTGCACAACTTACCGCCGCGCTCCCCGGGAGCGTCCTGAGCGGGGACCAGCTCACCGAAGACTATGCCCATGATGAGATGATATCCGCCGGTTTCCGTATGCCGGACGCCGTAGTTCTGGCACAGTCTACGGAAGATGTTTCCAAAGCCTGCAAAATTCTGTACGAGAACAACATCCCCATCATCCCCCGCGGGGCCGGAACCGGGCTCAGCGGCGGCTGTGCGCCTATCTGCGGCGGTGTTGTCATTGATCTGACCAAGATGAATCATATTCTCCGCTGGGATATGGAGAACAGCCTTGTTCACATTGAAGCCGGCGTCCTGCTGGCTGACCTGGCCTCTGCCTGCACAGAACGCGGTATGTTTTATCCGCCCGACCCCGGCCAACGGTTCGCCGCGGTGGGCGGCAACGTAGCTACCAACGCCGGTGGCATGCGGGCCGTGAAATACGGCTGCACCCGTGAATATGTCCGTACCATGACGGTGGTGCTTCCTGACGGCCGTGTGGTGAAGCTGGGCGGCGAGCCCAGCAAAAACAGTTCCGGCTATTCCCTCATGCACCTGATGGTCGGTTCTGAGGGAACCCTGGGAATCATCACGGAACTGGGACTGAAGTTTATCCCCCAGCCGAAATACACTGTCTCCCTTCTGGGAATGTTCGAGGATCTGGCTGCCTGCATCCGCTGCGTGCCTGCGGTCAAGCACTCCGGCCTGGATCCCCAGTCTCTGGAATTTATGCCCCGGTCCAATGTAGAACGGGCAGAGAAATTCACGGAAAAAGTGGTCTATCCTGCCAAGAGTGAGGGCGTTGACGTGGGAGCCTATCTTCTGACCAGCTTCGACTGCCGCCGGGAAGAGGAGATGGAAGAGACCATGGAAGCAGCCGCTGAAGTCATGCTGGAAGGCGGCGCGCTGGATGTGCTCGTGTTTGATAATGCCAATGCGATGAAAGCAGCCTGGGATATGCGCCGGGCAGTGCCGGAAGCCATCCTCGAAACCTATGACAAGGTGGAGGAATGTGACATCGTGGTTCCTATCAGCTACATTGCGGAAATCGTGGAATATGCGCAGAGCCTGGCGGGTGAGGTAGGTCTGGATATTAATACCTACGGGCACGCAGGGGACGGCAACATCCACATCAAACTCTGCGCCAACGGCATGGAGGAACAGGAATTCCGCGCCCGTTCCGATAAATTCCTCGATCTGATCTATGCCCGGGGCAAGGGAATGAACGCCCTGATTTCCGGCGAACACGGCATCGGCGCCGTTTCCGTCCGTCGTCTGGAAGACTATGTCGGCAGTGACGTGATGGGACTGATGCAAGGTATCAAAGCTGTATTCGATCCGAAAGGACTTTTGAATCCGGGCAAGGTCTGCACGTACGTGAAAGACTGATCTGCCAGGTGCTTGCAGCGACAATTTTATAATTATAATTAGTTCAACAGCCGTGGAAATTATTTTCCGCGGCTGTTTTGTTATACGGAACCGGCAATGTAACTGTTGATGCAAACCGGGGTTCATAATCAACGGTCGTTGTTTTCTTTTTATGTTTCATTTATAATATATATGACGGATATTTGTTGTAACATTTTGATTTTGAAAGGCAGGGTGTAGGGTATTATGTTAAAAAAGATGATTGCAGGTATGGCGCTGGTTTCGCTTATGACCGCAAGCGCCGAGGCATGCACCGTCATGGTGGTGACGAAGGGCGCGTCAGCGGACGGGAGCACGATGGTTTCACAC
Source organism: uncultured Succiniclasticum sp. (assembly GCA_902801365.1). Lineage (GTDB taxonomy): Bacteria > Bacillota > Negativicutes > Acidaminococcales > Acidaminococcaceae > Succiniclasticum. Next base: position 6,771 of record CADCHY010000022.1, on the reverse strand, counting down.
TCCAACGATGGCCGCGGCGCGGAGATGAATCTGATCTATGTGCCGGCGAAGGATCATCCGAAAGGCAGCAAGCGCCCTGTCTATCCTACGGCGGTGGCGCTCAATACCATGCCGGAGTACAACGCCTTTGACCAGCCGAACCTTGTCGCGCCGGAACGGAGCGAAGGGTACGATTACCCCGGCAAACCACGCACGGTGCCCATCGGCTACATACCCGAAGTGGAGCACACCTACGCCTATATGGACGCGGATTACGGCGTGGCCAATGAACACGGCCTGATGTTTGGCGAATGTACGGACATGTCTGCGCATCTGCCGGAAGTGCCGTACAAAAAAGGCGGCGGCATATTCTATGCGGCCGAACTGAGCCGCGTCGCGCTGGAACGGTGCAAAACCGCCCGCGAAGCCATCCAGCTTATGGGCAGCCTGATCGATGAATACGGTCTCTGGGGCACGGCCGAGACGTTAGCTGTTGCCGATAAGGACGAGGCCTGGGTCTTTGAAATGCAGATGTCGCCCACAGGCAAAGGCGGCCTCTGGATCGCGGAAAAGATACCGGACGGAGATTTTTTCATAGAGGCGAACCAGCTCCGGATCCATGCGATCCGGGAAGGCGACCCGGGCCAGATTTTCAACCCGCGCCTGCCGGAAATGCTGAAGGAATTCGGCTGGGCGGCTTATGACGAGGAAGGCCGGCTGGACTGGATGAAATCCCTGCAGTCCAAAGAATTCCATCACCCGTATTATTCCAAGCGGCGCGTATGGCGGGCCATGAGCCTTGTGGCGCCGTCCAAAAACCTTCCGTCCCGGGTCGCGGACTGGGATTCGAAAACCTATCCGCTGTCCATCCGTCCCGACAGAAAACTGAACGTGGAAGATATCGCGCGCATCCACCGCGACTATTACCAGGGCACCAAGTTTGACAAGTCGAAGAGCCCCCTGGCCGGTCTGTACGGATCGCCGTACCATTATGTAGTGGAAATGGGCGAGCGTTCCATCCTGTCTTCCAAGACGAGTTACAGCCATATCTCCCAGGCCGGCGACATGCTTCCTTCCCCGGTCGTCTGGATGTCGATGGATACGCCTTTTGAAAATCCTTTCATTCCGTTTGCCGTATCGAAGGTGCCCGAAGAGTACCGGGCCCTGCGCGACACCTACGACCCGTCGAAGATGTTCTGGGCCTCCAATCAGGTCATGGCGCTGACGCAAGGCTATTTTAACATTATGGCTCCCACCGTGAAGGAAGCGGTGGAACAGGCGGAGAAAAACTCCATGCAGCTTGTGGGTTCGTCCTCCGGCCTGACGAAGGAACAGTTTGCCGATGCGCTGCGCAAGAACTCCCTCAAAATCTTTGAGGACTGGAAACAGCTTTCCACTAAACTGTTAATGAAATTTAAGAGCGACGTGGGCATCGAGTACGAAAAGCAGCCCAAACCGGACACGCCGAAGAACTATTGATGCAATAAAATTCCGGACGGCGGCTAATGACATCGATTATGCGCTCCTGGAGCAGGGCATAAACCCAGGTGAACTGGCCGCCCGGCTTGACGGGCGCGCCCTGTCGTCGTGAACCATATCGCCCGTGTGATGTTCAAACCGGAATTTTGGAGTTTGTTATAGTATGACAAATTCATATTTTATTCAACAGCCGTGGAATTTATTTTCCGCGGCTGTTTTGTTATAATGACAATAGTGATACAAATCGCTGTGTTGCTTAATGTAATGAAATACGATACGGTGAAAATAGAACATCGTTTAACTGATGAAGCCGGTTACCGATTTTAAGGCGGCGGAGAGTAAACCTGAGCGGGGAGGAATAATCATGAGAAGTTGTATAAGGACTGCATGGCTTACAGTGGTTCTGATGTTTGCCATGGTGGCAACGGCGCTGGCCAATTATCCCGGTACATTGGATGGTGGGAATCTTGTGCTGGTGGATGGCGGCATGGGCGTGGGATATTATGCAGACAGGTCATCGGTGAAGGTGGAGCAGTATGCGCCCCCAAAGTACCGGCTGGCCATCAATGTGGTGGGCGTAGAGTTCTCGGATGACTATTGGCGGAGCCATGAGACGTATATTGGCGGCCCGTACACTAAAGGTGACAGCTTTACGCTTACGTTCCGCTACAACTGGGACAGGAAGGTCATTTCCTACCAGCGGGGAAAGACCTGGCTGGATTGGGATGTCAACCGCGATTACAGCCATGCAGAGGGGAATCCCATGATTCCCTTTGCTGCAGAGGTGGCCTTTGTGAGCGCCTACAATATGAGATTCTTTAATGACAAGCTGGGCTACAGCCCGGTGCTGAAGAAGTACCAGCGGGTCATTGACGAACAGCTTTACCGCAGGCTGGGGATTTGAAGTTAAGCGGGAACGACGGTGTAAGACGGCTGTTTAGGAAGGATTTCTGACTCAGGCGGGAAGAACAACCTGGAGAAAAGTACTGATTTTGTTAAGGAACCGATATGGAAAAGAAACGATGTAATTTCAGCTTCGGCGCAAAAGAATATCACGCATCGGATAAATTTGTGATATATCACGATACGCGCTGGTGCAAACCCGAGCACAGGGACCGGGAACTTTTTGCGATGCTTATCCTGGAAGGGATGCAGGCCGGCGTGAGCTGGAACCTGATTCTGAATAAAGAGGACAACTTCAGAAAGGCGTTTGACGGATTTGATCCGGAGATTGTAGCAAACTATGACGATGCAAAGCTGGAAGAACTGATGCAGGACTCCGGTATCATCCGTAACCGGCAGAAACTGAAAGCGGCTGTCACCAATGCAAAAGCGTTCCTGCAGGTACAGAAAGAGTTCGGCAGCTTCGATACCTATATTTGGGGTTTCACAGGCGGCAAGGTAATCGACCATCATCTGGCGGACGTGAAAGATATGCCTGCAAAGGACGCGCTTTCCGAGAAGGTCAGCAGGGACCTTACGAAACGGGGGTTCAAGTTCGCAGGGCCTGTCATCATCTATTCCTACCTGCAGGGAATCGGGGTCATAAATGACCACTGGGAATATTGCGGCTACAGATAACCGGGGCAAGAATTGCCGGACCAGGGTCAGAATTATTATGTGGATATCATGGACTCAGGTACATGGTTGTGTTTCACGTGAAACGTATTGATTTATACAAAGAGGAAAAACAATGAATTACTTTGTCATTGATTTTGAATTTACATTTTACAAAAGACCGGTGGGAAGGCCCCGGGGATTTTTCAACGAAATCATTGAGGCCGGCGCTGTTTTGCTTGATTCCGGCGGAACCGAAACCGGCAGGATGCACGCGTTTGTCAGGCCGCATTTTTATCCGAAACAGGCGAAAGACGCCTACGATTTCTGCATGATTACGGAAAAAGAAATGAAGAAAGCCATTGAATTTCCGGAAATGGTCAGGCAGATTTCAGCTTTATACACGCCGGGTCAATGCTATTTTGTTACCTGGGGCAACGAAGATTTCAGAGTCCTGGATACCGGCTGCCAGCGTCACGGCATTGAGAACCCCGTGCGCAGGGAGGACTGCCTTGATCTGGCGCTGGCCTACAGACTCTGGAAAGATGACAGCTTTACCACAGGCCTTAAAGCAGCCGCGGAAGCGCTGGAGACCGGCTCGGAAGGACTCTGGCATACTGCGTATGACGACGCGTTTAACACCGGCAGAGTTCTCTTCAAAATGCTGGAAAAGGGCTGGAGTCCGGAAGATTTCCTGGCAGCCCAGGCGTTGAGAAGCCAATAGTTGGCACTTGTTTTTTTCCTGGCCATACGAACAGGAAACGGCTGGAGAAGACCGTAAGTCTCATGTAAAGAGGGAGGTCCTATTATGAACATTAGAAAACTTATAGCATCCGCAGTCACGGCACTGGCGGTCATGGCAACAGCAGCATGCTTCGCGCAGATACCCGAAACGGAACTGAACATTGGCGGCATAGAGCCCGGGCAGGACATTGGCTATACCGAACAGATTTACGGAAAACCCGGCAAGTTCGAAGACGAGGGATTTATCCGGGTTTACAACTATAATGATAAATTTATTGTAAGAGCAAAGATGAACCGCGGTTTCAAAGTCACATCCGTTGCCATATATGAAAAAGGACTCACAACCCCCAGCGGGTTAACCGTTGGCGTACCATATAAAGAAGTGGTGAAACTGTTTGGAAAGGTAAAAGGGATTAAGTTCCAGGGCGAGGGAGTTGAAGCGAAGCTTAAAGGCTGTACAGACTACACGTATTTCAGCGGTGACAGGCAGGCAGTTTTCCTCGTAGGCAAGAAAGGTATAGTGCAGGCTATCAGGGTAGAGGAGCTGGACGAACAGAAGTACTTAGAAGCAAGAAGAAGAAAATATCAGGCGTGACGGACCCATAAAGATGGTTTGCTGAAGCAGAAGATATTGAGCCGGATGAAACAACACCTGATATCGTAATATTGTAATAATAAGATACCGCGAATTTTTCGCAGCGCCTGCCGGAAAAAGCAGGCGCTTTTTTTATTAACACAACCGTTATGTAATGAAAACGATTACAACAACCGTCGCAGCTTATAACTGCTGATTTTCAAAGCTTTATTAAAGGTTGTCCTGCAATTCTTAATGTAATGATATTGGCGTAGTGCTTTAAGCTTTAATCTTCTCACCGGACGTGTCACAGAGTCCGGTTTTATTAAAAAAACGCGCTGTCATTTACAGGGTGCCGCAAATAAAAAGATTGCCAGGCGTTTCAATGCGCCTGGTGATTTTTTGCGTTAAGAGGCTTTTCATTTTCAAAGTTCAGCGTTATAATAATAGCGAACGTTTGTTTCGAATTTATTATACAGGGAGGTTATTTATGGATAATGATTCAGAATTGATATCGCTGGATGCTGGCGAGATCAAACGCCGGATATTTACCATCCGGGGTAGGCAGGTTATGATGGACAGTGATTTGGCGGAATACTTTGGTACGACTACCGGTAATTTGAACAGGGCTATGAAGCGTAATATAAAACGCTTTCCTGAATCTTTTTGTTTTCAGCTTACTGATGATGAAATATTGAGATGCCAAATTGGAATCCCGATGCAAAAACGTGGTATTAAAGGTGGCAGAACATATTTACCCTATGTTTACACAGAGCAAGGTATTGCCATGCTGACTTCGGTTCTGCATACGGAAAGGGCGATTGCCGCCAGCATTTCAATCATGGAAGCTTTTGTTGAAATGCGCCGCTTCATAGCCAACAATGCTGCATTGTTTGAGCGGATCAGCAAAGTGGAACTGAAGCAATTGGAAGCGGACAAAAAGTTTGACCGGCTTTTTGAGTATGTAAACACGTGCGCGGAAACAAACCAGAAACTCTTTTTTGACGGACAGATATATGATGCGTTCAGCCTGCTTATAGAGTTGATACAAAAAGCAGAGCAGGAAATTATCCTGATAGACGGATACGTGGATGTGAGCACGCTGAACGTATTAGCGAAGAAAAAATCCGGTGTGGCCGTGACAATTTATACATTCCCAAAGACAAAACTGACGGCGCAGGACGTAGCCGCCTTTAACGCGCAGTACCCGCAGCTGGATGTGAAATACACCAATGTATTTCATGACCGTTTTCTGATTTTGGACAGAAAGACCGTGTACCACATTGGGGCTTCACTGAAGGATGCAGGGAAGAAATGTTTTGGCATTACGCTGATGAAGGACGCAGGATCAGAGTTGATGAAAAAGCTTGCGAAGACATGAAACCTTTTGATTTGCCAGGTCCATTGGCGTAGTACTTTAAGTTTTAATCTTCCCACCGGACGTGTAACAGCGTCCGGCTTTTTTACGCACAAAAAACAAAATCCATGCTAACCCGCATTGCGTTCGGGTTGGCATGGATTTTTAAATTGGTTTACCTGTACTTATCAGAACTTATCAGAACGTCCAGCAGGCCTGCAGGTTTGCCGTAACGCCGCGCTGTTTGCCAACCCAGCCCGTTACGCCGAAATCAATCGCCATGGGGCCCTTGCCAGGCGTAACCTGCCAGCCCAGTTCGATCAGGCCGCTCGAGCCTTTCACACCCGGACTCGGCGTGCCGTCGCCGCGGTATGTCGCCCGTGCATCCCCGCTGAATTCATACTGGTACCCCAGTCCGCCGTAAATCTTATTTTTCTCGTTCAGCGCATGGATCAGCCTGGCGCCTACGCGCAGACGGTGGCTGTTCACCGAATCGAAATGCATGTCTGCATCGTCCTGGCCGTTAATGTGGATCATGGCGCTGTCGCTGCCCGTATGGCTGTAGAAATATTTCCCGTAAACGTCCATCGTGTTGTCATGGCCGATGTCCACCAGCTTGCCTGCGCCCAGATGCGCCGCCCAGTAGGTCGCGCTGCTGTCATAGTCGGCGTGGGATACTTCCGAAAGCTGCGAACTGTAATCGGATTTCGTACGGCCGGCGCCAGGCCCAGGCCCCAGTAGCTGGCATTGCCGTCCGCCTTAAGGCCGTTGTCCAGATAGCTGTCATAACTGCCGTGGCCGTATTCCACAATTGGCCCGAATAATAACTTGCCCTTGCTGTTTTCCAGTTCCCTGGCAAAGCCCAGGTTCAGGCCGATGCCTTTGATGTCCACATGGGACCCGCTCACGGCCCGCAGCTTGGAGAGGCCTACCGCCGCGAAGCTGTTGAAACCGCCGGCCGCTTCTTTGTCTCCGGCCGCCGCCTGCGCGTTGAGCATGCCCTGGCCGGCCAGCAGGTCGGAACCTGCGTTGATCATGGTCGCCACTGCCATGCGGGTTTCTACCGGTGACTTCAGCCGGT
>CADCHY010000021.1:27394-60597 GCA_902801365.1 uncultured Succiniclasticum sp. | reverse complement strand
TTATCAGTCTGCGTCAGCTTCCACGATTACATTAAATTTCGCGGCAATTTCCGGATGGAGTTTGGCCACGGCCGTATAGGTACCCGGCTGTTTTACTGTCTCAGGCAGTTCGATCTTGCGGCGGTCAACCTCCAGGCCGGTCTGCTTCATCAGGGCTTCCGCCACATCTTTGGACGTAATGGCGCCGAACAGCTTTCCATTGGCGCCGACTTTTAATTTCATTTTCACGGTAACCTTTTCCACCTGGGAAGCCAGCATCACCGCTTCGTCTTTCCGCTGGGCAGCCCTGTGCTCCGCCACCTTTTTATCCTGCATGGCCTGGTTCATGTTGACCGCAGTAGCCTCTTTTGCTAATTTACGGGGGATCAGATAGTTGCGGCCGTAGCCTTCCGCCGTTTCCACAACATCCCCTTTTTTCCCTAATTTTTTAACATCACTCAATAAGATAACTTTCATTCTTTTCTTTCTCCTTCTCTTTCTCTTCTGCTTCGTTAAATTGTTTTTTCGTTAATTCGATAATCTGCCGTTTGATTTCGTCCGCGTCGGCATTCTGGATCTGCACGCCGGCCACCGTCTGATGACCGCCGCCGCCTAATTCTTCCATGATAATCTGGACATTGATGCTGCCGTCACTGCGGGCGCTCACATTTACACAGCCGTCCGTACATGCGGAAATTACCACGCCCACGGCGATCTCCGTAACATTGATCATAGCATCCGCCGCCTGGGCCGCGAGGATCGAAGTCTCGCTGGTATTTTCCACGTTGCGGTTGACGGCTATCGCCATATGGGGCAGCGGTGTTTCCGCGTCGGCGATTAGGCGGTACCGTTTCCGGAACGCGTCCAGATCATCCTTGAACAGCTGCCGCACCAGGACCGGGTCAGCCCCGGAAGTGCGGAGCAGGGCCGCCGCTTCAAAGGTACGGGCGCCGGTCTGCACGTTGAAGTTCTTGGTATCCACCACCAGCCCGCTGTACAGCGCCGTAGCTTCCCCTTTGGTGAATTCCAGCTTATCGTCAAAGTACCCCGTCAGCTCCGTAACCAGCTCGCTGGCTGAGGAAGAAGAGGGTTCCATATATTTCAGGATCGTATTCTTGATGATATCTTCCGCTCTCCGGTGGTGGTCGATGATGATCCGTTTCTGGGGAATCGCTTCCAGCACTTTCTGGCTGGCGCTTAACACGGCCCGGTGATGATCCACCAGCATCAGCAGGCTCCTCGGCGTGATTTCTTTCAGGATGTCTTCTTCGTGAACGAAAATGCCTTCATACTGTTTGTCTTCTTCGGAAATATTCAGTTCACCGTTAAATACCAGTTTTTTCAGTTTCTGCAGGGACGTGCTGCGGTCACTGACCACAATAAACGTAGGTTTGTTCCGGGACAGGGCCAGCTTGGCCACACCGACGGCGCTGCCGATGGAATCATAATCTTCATTGGCATGGCCCATGACAAAGACCTTGTCCGCCTCTTCCATCTGCTCCCGGATGTTGTGGGCCACGATCCGGGCCCGCACCCGTGTGCTTTTGGCACTGACCGCGTTGGTCCCGCCAAAATACTGCATCTGCTTGTCGCATTCCACCACGACCTGGTCGCCGCCGCGACCCAGGGCAAGGTCCAGCGCCTTGGCTGCGTGCATGCTCACTTCCTGCAACGTATCCCCGTCTTTGGAGATGCCGATGCTGATGGTAGGAGCCAGCTTGTTCTCCAGCCGTACCTCCCGCACCTTGTCCAGGATGGAAAATTTATCATCGATTGCTTTCTGCAGGTTTTTATAATTTATGCCCACCACTAAATTTTCATTATTGGCGCGCACCACAAACCCGCGCAAAGACTCTACCCATTTATTAAGGATCTGGCCGATTTCCCCGTTCAGGTTGGCCCGGGCGCTTTCCCCGAGGCCTTTCATTACGTCTTCATAATTGTCGAAGCGGACAAAAGCCAGGCACAGGCGTTCTTCAGCAAAGCGCTGCTTCAGCTGTTCCCATTCGGTTACATCTGTCAGGTAAACCATCAGCGTACTGGCCGTGGCGGCTTCCTTGCCGTCCGTGGTTTTAGCCGGGTTCTGCACGCTGAAATAACGCATGTTGTAATACCGGCCCCGCATCTTAATGAGCTTGCTGTCGTCCTTTACGCACATGGTTTCAAACGCGTTCTCCGGCAGGGGGAGCACCTCTTCCGGTTTCTTTTTCTCCAGTGTTTTCAGACCGGTCCATTCCTGGAATTTTTCATTTTTCCACTGCAGCCTCCCATCACTGGAAAATACGGCAATCCCTATATCCAGGTTCTTTGTGGAATAATGAACGGAACGCTCAATGTTACGGATCACGTCGTCCAGATAATCGGACAATATCTGTTTCTTTCTGGTATAGGCCCGGCGGGCAAACCAGACTACTATAATGAATATCAGCACACCCGCCGGAATGAACAGCGGCTGCAGGAAACATAGTCCGGCTATCAGCAGGGCAATGATCAGCACATAGATACAGATTTCTTTCCAGTTGGAAAACTGGCTCCTGCTTCCAAACATTCCTATCACCTCAAATTACTTGCTTACATTCTTCGAACAACTGACATCCTTACGGAACAGCCGGCATCATTACGGACAGCCGGCGCATTAGTTGACATATCTGCGCGCAGACACCGGTCCGTGTTCCTCACTGTTTTTTCCTGTCCCGTTCCGCCGCATATTTTTTCGTCCGGAGCTTGCGGGCGTCAAACAGGATATCGTACGCGCCCACATAGGTCACAAGCAGACCAACCAGGGAAATAAACATGGAAACGGGGATAAGCACCCGCATCCACCAGAGGGGTTTGTTATGGGTTTTGAGATACCAGTAGATAAACACCAGTCCCTGCACCATCAGCAGCATGCTGCAGATAGCCCACACGTTGGCGCAGAGGGTGTATCCGATATGGGCCCGGTCGTTGACAAAAAACTGGATGCCAAAGAGGGCCGCCACATAGACCAGCGCCACCACCGGCGGGAAGGACCACTCGTCCACCGGGGGAAATTCCGGGAAGGTTTCCCCTGTCCTGGCAAGGATCCTGCGGGCCACCCAGTAGTTGATCATCACCAGGATCGGCGCCATCAGCAGCATGGCTCCCGGCAGGATGATCTTGATCATGGAGACCATTTCCGTCATCTGGGCGGTAAAGGCCGCGGACTGCTCCGGCGTCATGCTCCCCGTGTTAAATGATGCCGCAATCTGCGGGATGGCATCGTCCAGCGACTTGAACATCATGTCCACAGGATGGATACCCATTACATACAGGGCCAGCAGCATGTTGATGCCGATGCTGGCCAGCGCCCCGATGGACGCATACAGCAACAGCTTCTGCGCCGGCAGGTGGCGGTGCATGCACTCGCCCAGCACGATGCCCATGACACCGTACACGCCGATATAAAACAACGCATGGATCGGATTCACTGTCATGGCCACCAGCACCGTGGATACCACGGCGGCCATGATGCTCCAGCGCATCCCGTTCCGCATGCCGCAGACCACCAGGGGCAGGGGCATGATCAGGTTTAAAATGATTCCCATAAAGGGAACATAAGCAAACAATAAATTAAAAACGATTGCAATGGCCGCGCAGATCGCGCCTTCCACCATCGCCGATGTTCTTCTGCGATACGTTAACGCCACACATTCCTCCTACCGGAAAAACAGGCATGCCTTTCCCGGCTTGTCAGTAAACAGAATCAAGGTCAGGGAACCGTTATCCGGTTGCTGCTTTCACAAATAAAAATACAAACACTTATGCAGTGTACCATTATATTTTACACCAAATATAAGATTTTGGCAAAACTGTCCGGCTGCCGGCGGCCCAAAAAGAAAATGCTGAAGCCGGACCTTCGACAGAACGGCTTCAGCAGCTTATCTTCTTATTAAGTTAAACTTACATGGCAGTGTCTGCTCATGCGCTCCGGTTCTGTCATCGTTTCTTTCTGCACAGATGCCGCTCACAGCTTTACGCTGGCTTTCACTTTCAGTCCTTCTTCCATCACGCTGAGGTTTGTCAGGTGCAGCACGTCCAGCACGGATTTTTTCAGGAAGCGGGTCTTGCCGATTTTGCTTTCCTGCAGGGTTTTGGTGAAGTCCAGACCGATCACGCCGTTTTCATAGGTTACTTCCACGTCTTTGTTCTCAATGGTCACCTTATCAAAGATCAGGTCGATGATCGCGACGATCAGCTTGTCACCGACCGTATTCACCACCAGTGCCGCAAAGTCGTTATTGAAAATGTCAAAGCCTTCTACTTTAATGTGGGCAACGGCTTCGTTCTGGTCCACGTAAAAGTCCAGGATGGAAAGTTTCAGTTCCAGCGTGCCGTAGGTATTGTGCTGCAGATTCATCCGCAGGTAGTCCGGCGCCAGATAGCCGATGTCCAGCAGGGCAAAATCGCTGCCGGCCAGCGCTTTTATCATATAGGCCTTGATTTCGGCATATGGAATAACCAGTTCGCCCCGGGACAGCTGCTGCCAGTTCTGGGCGGATATCCAGCGGTCGCTTTTGGTCTTCAGCGGGTTCACGAGGCGGTCATTAAAGTCTTTGATTTTCTGGGAAATGGTGGATTCGGCCTTGTCCGCGGTGGTCTTGACGCCGGCAAACACGTCTTCCCCTTTGACATTTTTCATTTTTTCTTTCAGGGCATTCAGGTCAAACTTTTTGCTTTCGTCACCCAGCGGTTCGTCCTTGCAGTCCATGTTGCTGAAAGTGTCCGCGTTTTCCGCGCCTTCTTTGCGGGCCTTTTCAAACACTTCCCGGAAGCTGGCCACATCTTCCGGACGGCCGGCTTTCAGCCAGGCGTTGGCCGCCTTGCCCACGCCGTAGGTGATGGACACCGCCAGCGGGATCTGGATGGCCGGGATCGGCAGCAGAGTGAACACCGACTGCCCGATAAAGGTCGCGCCCAAAGAACCCAGAAGGCCCAGCGCCGTCCCCTCGGAGACTTTAATGCCCCGCAGGTCGGCCAGGCGGGTGATCATGTACACCTCGTTGGCGATCAGGGCCATAGTGCCGAAAACGGGAGCCACCACCAGCACGCTGGCACGGGCCGCGCCCCAGCGGCACAGCTTTTCCGCTTCCCATTCGGTATCAATATCTTCCAACGGTTCGATTTCCTTTTTTTCTTCCGCATCGCCTGCAACGGTTTCCTCTTTTGCGGCTTCCTCCGCGGCACCGGCTTCTTCAGCTTTGCCGGCTTCGCCTGCAGTCGCAGTTTTTTCCGTATTCTCTGCCGCAGCAGAATCTTCCGCAGCTTTTTCCGTTACCTTTTCCGCTGCCTCATCATGTGCCGTCTGTTTTTCTTCATCTTCAGCCATAACGTAACCTCTCCAAATCCATACAGATTATACTGATTATAAGCATCACAATTGTTTGAAAGAAAAATATTGTCCTTCATTTCCTGTATTTTATATTATATCCTTTATGCTATAATAAAAATTGAAATCTTTATGAACAATTAAAGGAAGCATTAAAGGAATCTGTTATGCCAAACGAAGAATCTGTTTTTTCCCGAAAAACCGTAGGGCGCTTCGCCCCTTCTCCCAGCGGGCGCATGCACCTGGGAAATGTTTATACCGCGCTGGCCGCCTGGCTCTGTGCCAAAAGTGCCGGCGGGGACTTCCTGCTGCGCATGGAAGATCTGGATCCGGTCCGCTGCCCCCGCGCCAACGCAGACCAGATTCTGTCTGACCTGGAGTGGCTGGGTATCACCTGGGACAATCCGGATGTGCCGTATCAGAGCGAACGTACCGCCATATACGAAAAATACTATGAACAGCTGACCGGTAAAAACCTCGTCTATCCCTGCTTCTGCAGCCGCGCACAGCTGCATGTGGCGGACGCGCCCCACGCATCGGACGGGCGCGTGGTCTACGCCGGCACCTGCCGCCGGCTGACAGACGCGGAGGTCCGTGAAAAAGCAAAACAGCGCAGGCCTGCCGCCCGGCTGATCCTGCCGGATACAGATATTACGTTCTGCGACGGCTGTTACGGTATACAGTCTTTTAACCTGGCCCGTGACTGGGGCGACATCATCATCCGCCGCAGCGACGGCGTGTTCGCCTACCAGCTGGCCGTGACCATAGACGACGGACTGATGGGCGTCAATCAGGTGGTGCGGGGCTGCGACCTGCTGAGTTCTTCCGCGCCGCAAATCTACCTTTTCCAAACACTGGGGTTCGATGTGCCGGAATATCTGCACCTGCCCATGCTGATCACCCGGGAAGGCGCCCGTCTTGCCAAACGGGACAAAGCGGCGGACATGGGCTTTCTCCGTCAGGAACTTGGCAGACCGGAACTGTTGCTCGGTTATATCGCCTGGCTGCTGGGGCAGATCAGCAAACCGGAACCGCTGAAAGCGACCGATATCCTGCCCCTGTTTGACCGGAAAAAAATTCCCGGACATGACCTTGTCATTCCGGGAAATTATTGGGAAAATCTGAAACTGAAGAATTGGAATTGAAGAATTGAAATTACAGTTAAGAGAGGTAAAGTCAAGGGAAGAAAACCTGAGAATACATTAAGGAAGCGCCGCTTGAAAGAGTTTGCGCTTCCTTACTTCTATTTTACCTTGCCGCCAGCTGCGCTTTGCCGGCGTTCCGTTCGTTCTGTTCGGCAACCACATCTGCTACGGTTTTGCGAACCGGGATCACCAGCCGTTGTCCCACCGCCAGGTCGCTGCCTGACAGTTTGTTCTCTTTCTGGATCCGCAGGATCACTTCACGGATATCTTCATCCCTGCCGCTCCAGTCAGCCGCAATATCCCACAAGGTGTCACCCGTATGGACGGTAATAACCTGTTTCTCATAGATTTCCGGGGAAGCAGAAACTGTCATGTATGTAAAACCGCCGCTCATTAAAGCGCCTAATAAGAAAGCAATTAAAAATCTTTTCATTTTGTTCACCTCTTTTGAAACGTTTGTTTGTTATAATTATAATACAGCCAAACAGTTCGTTTGTCAAGAGATTTATTTCGAACAGTTCGCGAAAATTAAATGAAAATTATTTATCTGTTCGCAATAAAAACGGCCAACGGAATCTTTACATAATCTGCTGCATTATGTATAATGCTTTTAACCCTTTTTGACAGAAGCGCCGGATAGTTAACAGAAAGCGCCGGGAAACATCTGCTTTCCGCATTGTAAAAGGAAGCGCCGGTTTCTGGGGTTACGCTTCCTTAACAGGTAAGTTTGTAAAGAGGATGTTTGGAACAGGAGGTAACAACATGTTCAATTATCGTTTGCCCGCAAAAAACTTTATCGCTGCTTTTGATATTGACGCCCAGAAAACCTTCACCCCGGTCTGTCCTGACGAACTGCCGGTGGCGGAAGGAGACAAAATCGTGCCGGAACTGAACGCGCAGGCAAAGCTTGCGTGCCTGCGGATTGCTTCCCGTGACGCCCATTCCCCTTACGCGAAATGGATCGCCACAGAGGAACATCCGTGCCTGACCCCGTTGGAAGGCTATCCGGACCTGGACCTGTACTGGACAAAACACGCCATCGTCGGCACGCCCGGCTTTGATTTCATCGATGGCCTGGACCCGGACGCTTACGCTTTCCAAAGCCTGAAAGGCATCGAACCGGACAAACATCCTTACGGCGCCTGCTATCACGATCTGGCAAACAAACGCAGCACCGGGGCCATTGAATTCTTACGCCAGCACGGCATCACCACCGTGATCTGCGGCGGCCTGGCCACGGACTACTGTGTGCTGAATACTGTTCTGCAGCTGAAGGACGCCGGCTTTACCGTCATTTTAAATGAAGCAGCCTGCCGCGGCATCGCGCCCGATACAACGCAAGCCGCCCTAGAAAAAATGAAAGCCGCCGGTGTCATTCTGGTTAAGAATGCGGCAGCTTTGAAAAAAATGAGATAATCCAGCCCGGTTACAATAATCAAATATCATACCCATACTGATTGTTCAGCATGGCAATACCGCTCCCTGTTTTAAAAACATGGGAGCGCATTTTTTTAATGACTTCTTCCGGCATATTCTTTTCGAACGAATTCACAAGGAAATCCGCTTCCAGCAGGATCTGCCAGTCCGGTCCGTCCACCCCCTCATATGTGTGGTGGTGAGCGATCAGGAAACAGACCCTGTCGATCAGTTCCGGCGGATACCCTCCCGCTTCCTGCAGCAATGCCCGGGCGTAAGCCGGGCCTTCCTGTTCCTGCAGCTTGCCGTTGTTGAACCCGTACTTCTTTTCAGCCGGAATGATGCCTATATCATGGAGGATTGCGGCAATTTCCAGAATTTCCTGCTGTTCCGGGGGCAGCCCTTCCATTTTGCCGATGAGGGCGGCAAACATATAGACTTTTAAGAAATGCTGGATGCGGCGGGCATCCCCTTTGTCAAACAAAACTATCCTGCGCACGACTTCAGCATGTTCCATGCGTTCTCGCTCTCCTTATCTGTTATATGACAGATACCGTTCATATTCCCTTCAGGTTTTCGATTATATACAGCGCTTTCGGCAAGTATTCATACTGTTTGCTTTCGGGGAAAACGACAGCGACGCGGTATGTCTTTCCGGCCCGTTTTGCGGCGCTGTCCACAATGAGGCACTGCTGTCCGTCCACATAACGGCGGATATATTTTATGCTGACATCATCGCCCTGGGCAGTTTTCCGGGTTTCCGTAAACACCGGCACCGCTTTGCCGTAACCCGGGAACGTGTCCTGGTTTTTATAATAATAGGTGTCCGCCGGGTCGTCCACGCTAACTGCCATAAATTCATGCTGCCCGGCATCGCGGATCAGCATGGGCCCGGTTGCCGGTACCTGCAGCAGGGGATTCTGGGGCAACGAGCCGGGTAAGGCTGTCACATAATGTCCTTTATGATTGCTGTACCAGTAAAAATCCCCTTTTGCCAGTGGGCGGAACGGGGACGGTGCAGGTACGGGAACCTGCACCGTAATGGTTTTATATTTTGTTCTTGCTGCCGCAGGACCCGGAGGTAATTGGGCAGACGCCGGAGCACGCTCCCCGGTTGCTTCCCCGGTCTGTTTCAGAAGTTGCTGCCGCGCTTCGGCTCCGTAGGACGAAAGACCGCCGGCCCTGTCTTCCCGGGGCCGTGTGCCAAACGTTCCATCCGGATTCTCCAAAAAGGTTTCCGACACATCCTGCATCACATCCGGTGGGAAAAACAATGTCGGAATTTTAACATCCAGCGTGCCGGGCCGGTATCCGGACCCAACAAACGCGCCGGACACAAGCCGGAACTCCGGCCTGGGCTGTGTATATTTCCGCTGTATCTGTTCCCGGATTTCCGCTTCCGTGTAACCTGACCCAATGACCGGCGGGATTACCGGTTCTGCAGTTCTGCCGGACGGTATTTCTCTGTTACGAACCGTCACTTCTGGTGTTTCATTCTGCCGGGGACGGTTTTCCGGGGCACTTTTTACAGAAACATGGTCTCCTTTCGCTTTGGACCATATCCTGTCTGCCGCGTTTTCTTTGGGGGCTGACACACTGCCTTCCGCCTTTTCCCTCCGGTCCACCCGTATCCGGATGCCGCTTTCGTCCTTCCCTGCGGAACCGGTTCCCGATGCGGCAGGCGAAGAAGGCAGCGGATGCGTCGGCAGCGCTGCTTCACCACAGAGCGGGCATACTGTCAGAGCGAAAGCCCACAGGCTTGCTGCCAGGAGCCCCCGCATTCTTTTTGAAACGTTCTTTCTTCCCATCATGATTCCCTTACCGTTATTTACACTTATTACCGTATCGTGCCGCCGCCGACCACCACGTCATCCTGATAGAACACCACGGCCTGGCCCGGCGTCAGCGCCCGCTGGGGTTCATCAAAGGTCACTTTGATGCTTCCGTCGCCCAGCGGCTCAATCACAGCCGGCACATCTTTAGCCCGGTAACGGGGCTTGGCCGTGACGCGCACCGGTCCCTTCAGTTCCGGAACCGAGATCAGGTTGCAGTGTTCCGCAACCAGCGTGTCGGAGAACAGCGCGTCCTGGGGTCCCAGGTACACAATGTTCTTTTCCACATCTTTTTTAATCACGTACAGCGGATACTGATAGGCGATGCCCAGACCCTTCCGCTGCCCGATGGTGTAATGCAGCTGTCCCCTGTGGGTTCCCAGCACCGTGCCGTCCAGATGGATAAACTTCCCCGGTTGCGGCTTGCGCTTTGTAATATTCTGTATTACCCGGGCGTAATCCCCGTCCGGCACAAAGCAGATATCCTGGCTGTCCGGCTTCCGGGCATTGGCCAGCCCTTCCGTTTCCGCCCTGTCACGGATTTCTGTCTTGCGCAGGTGCCCCAGAGGAAATAAGATATGGGCCAGCTGGTTTTGCGTCAGGGTGTACAGCATATAGCTCTGGTCTTTCTGCCTGTCATCCCCCCGCAGCAGCAGCCAGCGTCCGGTCTCTTCATTAAATTTTACATTGGCGTAGTGGCCCGTGGCAATGTAGTCGCAGCCCAGCTCTTCCGCTTTCGGGAACAGCTGCCCCAGCTTCACGTTTTTATTGCAGTCCACACAGGGGTTCGGGGTCCGCCCGCTTTCATACTCCGCGATGAAATGGTCGATGACAAACTGCCGGAAGTACAGGCAGAAGTCAAACACGTAATGGGGAAAACCCATCTTTTCCGCAACCTGTTTCGCGTCCCGCACATTGACGAAACTGCTGTCAGTTTCCCCTGCCCCGATGTCTTTGTTCTCAAACATCTTCAGGGTGACGCCGATTACATCGTAACCCGCTTCCTGCAGCAACAGTGCCGCCGTGCTGCTGTCCACACCGCCGCTCATGGCCATTAAAACTTTTTGCTTCATTTTTAATCTTTCATAAAACTAAGTTGTTTGAAAAGATATCGCAAAACTGTTCGCGTTTACTATTCCATGGACTTATGCGCCTGTGGCTTCGAAACTCGGGCTGCGCCCTCAGACAGTCTCGCCACTGCGGCGCATTTCATCTCATGGAATAACGCAAACGCTCTCAATGTTTTGCTTATATCTTTTCAAACTAATTATATCTATAAAACTTTACGCTCCAAACTTAGCGCACTCTTCGTTGATTTTGGCTTCATCCACGCGCATGGCTTCAATGGTTTTCGTAATCAGGTCTTCCAGCGTCCAGCCCAGCATCTCCGCGCCCTGGGTAATGACTTCCCGGTGGCAGCCTGCCGCAAAGCTGAGCTGTTTGAATTTCTTTTTCACGGATTTCATTTCCATGTCCTGCACGCTTTTGGACGGGCGCACCAGGGCGCAGGCGCCGATAAGCCCCGTCAGTTCGTCGCAGGCAAACAGCACTTTTTCCATCTCGTGTTCCGGTTTGATGTCCACCGTGATCCCGTAACCGTGGCTGGCCGTAGCGCGGATCAGCCGTTCATCCAGCCCCCGTTCCCGCATGATTTCCTGGGATTTTGTGCAGTGCTGGTCCGGGTACTGTTCAAAATCCAGATCGTGGAGCAGACCCACCAGCCCCCAAAAGTCTTCTTCCTCCGCATATCCCAGGGTGCGGGCAAAATGCCGCATGGCCCCTTCCACCGTCAGGGCGTGACGCAGATGGAACGGGTCTTTATTAAACTCAGTCAGTAATTTCCAGGCTTCTTCTCTTGTAATCATCATGCATCCCTCTTTTTCAAATCACATAATCGCCGCCGGCTTTTTCGTGGTAGCGTTTCACTAGGTCCGCCAGGGTGATATGGTCCACCACGTTGTTCACCGCGTTCTCAATCTGCTGCCATACCTCCTGGGTCACGCAGGTCCGCTCCATTTCACAGGTGCCGCTGCCGGCTTCCAGACAGGAGACCGGGGCCAGGCTGCCCTCCGTGGTCCGGAGGATATCCCCCACCGTATACTCTTCCGGCGCTTTCGTCAGCCGGTACCCGCCCTGGGCGCCCCGGGCGCTGCGCACAAAGCCCGCCCGGCTCAGCTGGGTGATAATCTGTTCCAGATACTTATCGGAAATGTTCTGCCGCTGGGAAACCGCTTTCAGCGGAATAAAACCGCATTCGTAATGCACGGCCAGATCCAGCATCAGGCGGGTGGCATACCGCCCCTTCGTGGAAATCCGCATACTGAAATCACCTCTTTCGAAACACTGAAGGAAACAACGGTTACACCGTGTTTCCTGAAAACCGTTTTTCCGCGCGGAAGGAAAAATAAATCCTTTCACGCAGCGCGGTTTATTCTTACCTCATTATATGCCTATATTCTACTATGAATTAGGTGGATTCGCAAGCGGTTTTTCAAAATGAAAAATCCTTTCCGGCCTGCATCCATTCGCAGCAAACCGGAAAGGAAGTTCTCTTTATTTCTTTTCTTTTTGCGCTTTCTTCTCCGCCTTCTTCGCGCTCTTTGCGTCCTTCGCCCGTTTTTCCTTCACCTGGGCCCACAGGTCGATGACCGTCTTCATCCATTCGATCATGGCCAGCTTGCCGAACTGGTGCCAGTTCTCGCACTCCGTGTTCTTCGCGATGAATGCGTTCCATTTATCCTGGTTCACCTTTTCGATTTCCAGCGGATTTGTCAGGCCGAAATCGCTTTTGAACAGCATGTCATCCATGGAAGTAAATTTGCTGTTCTCTTTCATGAATTTTTCATTGAACAGCTCCTGGAAGGTCATCTGCTGCATCAGGTGCCCCAGCTCCGGGTCCGCCTTGTAAATATCCATATATTTTTTGAATTCAAACTCTATTTTCTTTGCGTCAACCATTGCAATCTCCATTCCGCTGCCATCCGGTTTGCAGCATGTTTTACTGATAATAAACAGACACAGCCCCGAAAAAGATTCCTGTTTCAACACGGTAACAGTCTGTGAAAAAACAGCTTCTCCGGCTTTCCGCTGTTAAATGTCTGTGTTATTGTATCACATTTTTTCCTGTTTTTCTATAATCGCCGCCCATAACTTCGGAACGCCATAAAAAAAACATATTTTTGTCACGGTTTTGCCCTACCCGGCTGTTATGATACAGACAACGAAAACAGCCGGCCGGAGAAAGCAGCCGGAAACTCTTGCATAAAACATTGCGGCAACAGCAGGAACGGAGGGGAAGACAATGACGATTTCCAAAAAGTTACAGAAAATATTAGCAGTGACCCTGATGACCAGTTTCTTAAGCACTTCTTTCTTAATGGGTGTGTCCGAGGCAGCGGCAGCCCGTCATAACGGCGGCGGCAGGCCCGCGGCGCAGTCCCAGCAGATCCGGCAGGAAACGCACAAAAGCTCCTCCGGCCATCAGATGAAAGCCCCTATGCAAAGGCAGAGTTCCGGCCACCATGCAAGACCGGCCGTTCATAAAAGCGCACCGGCTCACAGGACACAGTCCATGCATAAAGCCGGACCGGGACATAAAGCACAGCCCATGGCGCACAAAAGCGGTTCCGTCCGTCACGGCGGTCCCGTGATGCACCGCGGGGGTCCGAACCACAAGGCACAGCCCATGGCGCACAAAGGCGGCTCCATCCATCGCGGCGGTCCCGTGATGCACCGCGGGGGTCCGAACCACAAGGCGCGCCCCATGATGCACAAAGGCGGTTCCATCCGTCACGGCGGTCCCGTCATCCAGCGGCATCACCCCGCCCCGCCTCCGCGTCATCACCATCGCAGCGATCACCGCAGCATGCACAGCGGGGACTGGATCGGCGCGCTGGTCATCGGCGGCATCATCGGCGCGATTATTGCCAACAATTCGCACCGTACCAGTCACCCTGATTATGTGGAATACGCAGAGTAACCAAAAGGATGACAGGCAAACTAACCTGAAAAATATATGGCAGAATGAAGACACCTCCCTGAGTAAACATATGACACCCCTCTCTAAAAAAGGGACTGTGCAGGATTCGTCCTGCCAGTCCCTTTTACTTTACGCGGTTATAAAATTACAAACAGTTATCGTGTCCTTCTATACAGAACGGCCGTAACGCAATCCCGCCGGTACGGAAAGTTACGGCTGCTGCATTCCTTGCTCAGTCAAACGGTGTGTCGATGCCCCGGATGAACTGGCCGCTCACATAACCGACCGTTCCGTCGTCCAGCTTAACTTTCGCCCATTTATACGTGCCGTATTTTTCCCCCGGCTCCTTGACGAAACCCAGCACTGTCAGCGGATACCCCGTATCCTTTTCGCCCAGGATCGCGCAATTGGTATTGGGCTGTTCACGGATCCGCACACCCTCGCCTTTGATTTCGGCGCGGCCCATTTCCTTAAAGAATTGGATGTTTCCCCTGTCTGAAATGTTCGCATGCCCCAGGCGCATGGTGTCGTTGCCCTCCGGCACCAGTACCGCCATGGCATTGGTGGTAACCGCGTCAGGTCCTTCCCCGCTGTAGAAATCCGTCAGACGGATAAAGGTATCGGGATTCTCCAGCATCTCCGGCGCGAATACCGTCATATGGCGGTGCAGGTACAGCGCGTTGACACTAGTCATGGCTTCCCCGGTGAAAGCGCTCCAAGTGATGCCCACAAAGGAAGGATCGCCGTGATAATTGTCCCTTACGAACAGGAAACTGTAATCACGGTTGTGGTTTTCCATCACGATGTGCAGATTTTTCTCCGCCGTCACAGTCCACATGTCCTGCCGGTCCTGATTACTCACGTTCAGCACATAGTAATCGCCGTGCCAGGGCCCCGCTTCCTGTTCATCACTCAGAGAGTATGTGTTGGCCGGAATACCCCTGTTTAAAAACGCCTGGGAATTTAAAGTTTTTTCATAAACAAACAACAGGGCGGAAATCGGATAATAATATGTCGCAGAGCTGTTTCTGACATACTCGCCGTTCAGCGCGTCGCTGCAGTTGTACGCGTTGGCCCTGCCTTCGTTCACAAATCCGAATTCCACCTGCTGGCCAAACGACGTGCTGAAGACCTCCGGTGTAAACTTCTTGAACTTCTGCATGGCATTTTGCAAGGTTTCACCCCGCAGGCGAATCCCCTCTTCCCCTGCGCCGGCCGTATCCGTCTTCCAGCTGTAGCAGGTCGCCAGTTCTTCGGTCACGTTCCCGTTACCGTCCAGCGCCTGCAGCGCGATGATGGGCGCTCCCGGGGACGTTTTCATGGTAAAGCCTTCCTGGGTTTCGGGAGCCTTCCCGTTCAGGGTGATTATAAACATCCTGGCCGTCACTTTTCCGTTCACATCTTTCATTTCATAGATCCCGTCCTCCGGCGGCATGGCCCAGGCGGAAACCGTTGCCAGCAGGCACAGCAGCATCACGATCATGGAAAAAAGATTCCGCATCCGTCTCATCGCTTCACCCTCCCTGAAAAAAAATCTGTTTGTCATTCCAATACCGGACGACAATATAATAATTATTTAATATTATTGTAGCATAAAATCAAATTTTGTTACATATCCGCTCCACATTTTTGCGTAAGCTTTGCGAATATAGTATAATAATAGTAAAAAGAGCAATAAAAGGAAGTGTTAGCCATGCCTGTTACGATTCCCGATACAGTGCTCCAGATCGACGGAGCCATTCTGCTTTTCATACAGAACAATCTGCGTTCCCCGGCCCTGACGCCGTTTTTTAAAGCGGTTGCCGATTACGGCGTCATTGTCCTGGGTGTATATGTAGCCCTTATGTTGTTGTGGGAAAAGCGGAGAATCTTCCCCATCGCCTCCGCCTGTGTAATCAGCGGCCTGCTGGGAAATTTCTTTAAGGATTATCTGAAAAAACTGATCATGCGCCCCCGTCCCTTTCTGGACGTTCCGTCGCTGATGCCCGCGGTTAAGAAAGTACCCAAAGGCTTTTCCTTCCCTTCAGGGCATACCACTCTGGCCTTTGCCGTGGCATTTATCATCTATCGCATTTTGCCGAAACGTTACAGTATCCCCGCGTTTCTGATTGCGGCGCTGGTAGCGTTCTCCCGTTTATATCTGGGTTTGCATTATCCCACCGATATCCTGGGCGGCATCTGTGTTGGTTATGTGGCAGGCCTGATTACGGACTTTTTGTATAAGAGATAGCGTTCACATTTTGATAAACGATACAATTCTATAAACCAACAAGAGGGGAATCATTATGAAAAAGTTGCTTATGATCCTGACGTTCTGTATCACCATTCTGGGTTTCTGCGGACAGGAAGCCCGCGCCCAGGACGACGTCCGGCTGTCCGATGACGCTTCGGACTTCGTAGTACTGACTGACGTGGTGCCGGATGCCATTCTGGAGATCCGTTACTTTTCCACTTACAACTTTGTAGGAGACCGCATCGACGGTTACCACCAGCCTACCGCCCTGCTGACAAAAGAAGCGGCTCTGGCCCTGAAAGCGGTCAGCGATGACGTAATCAAAAAAGGCTACCGCTTAAAGATTTTCGACGCTTACCGTCCCCAGATGGCGGTTTCCCATTTCGCACGCTGGGCTAAAGATTTTAAGGATACCCGCATGAAACCCTATTTTTATCCGGAACTGACAAAAGACGTGCTGTTCCCCCTGGGTTACATAGCGGAACACTCCGGCCATAGCCGGGGCAGCACGGTAGACCTGACCCTGTTCGACATGACCCTGGAAAAAGAAGTGGACATGGGCGGCACTTTCGATTATTTCGGCCAGCTCTCCCACCCCGACTACAAAAAGATTACGAAAAAGCAGTATAAAAACCGCATGATCCTCCGGGAGGCGATGCTGGCCCACGGCTTTAAGCCTCTGGTAGAAGAATGGTGGCATTTCACGCTGAAAGACGAACCCTATCCGGACACCTATTTCACCTTTCCGGTCAGCGAGGCTTCCGTGAAACGGGAAACCAAACCGGCAGTTCGGGAACTGAAGCCGGCTGCATAGAGGTTTAGCTTTTCCATCAAACACGCAGAATTTGTCTTTGCCAAAAAATACACAGCCTTTGCTCTCACTTTGTGAGGCAAGGGCTGTTAGTAACATAAGGAGTAACACTATGCCTGTAACATTTATCCGCGGCGACATTACCAAACTGGAAGTGGATGCCATCGTCAACGCAGCCAATAACGAACTGCGGGGCGGCGGCGGTGTGGACGGCGCCATCCATGCGGCGGCTGGCGCGGAGCAGCTCCACGCCTTCTGCAAAACCCTGGGCGGCTGTCCGACCGGCGAAGCAAAGCTTTCTCCCGGTTTCAACCTGCCCGCAAAATATATCATCCATACGGTGGGACCCGTGTGGCAGGGCGGCGGCTTCCACGAAAAAACACTGCTGACCTCCTGCTATATCCGTTCCCTGGAACTGGCGCCGGGGCCTACGGCTATCCCTATAACGACGCCTTACAGATCGCCTACGATACCTGCCGGCGTTTCTTAACCGAAACAAAGGCAGACATGGAAATCTATATTGTGCTGTATCTGCGCGAACGCAGTTACAACGCTAACGTCCGGCAGCGCAGGGATTATTCCCGGTTCCCCGATGAGGCTGCTTTCCGTCGCGTAGCAGAATATATCCGCGAACATTACCATTTTGAAGAAGAATCCGGGGAAAACGCAGAAGAAATTCCTGTTGAAAGCAACGCAGCCCTTTATGATGCAGATGTCTGCATGTCCTATGACATTGCTGCGGATTATGAAGATATCAAACCGCCGGCTCCCGGAAAACGGGCTGCAAAAAAGGCTAAAAAAGCCCTGCCGGAAGAGGAAATCAGCGAGAAGGTACGTTTTTCGAAAGCTCCTTCGGCCAAGCGCACGGCTCCGGATTTTGACCGGGAAGAGGGAGCGGCCATGGGGAGTGCCCCTGCAACGGAAAGCACCCCCGCAGCAGCTGCTGCCCGGCCGGTCTCCCGGGAAGAGCGCCACAGGTCTGCCTCGCTGCGCCGCTGGCTGCATGAAAGCTATGAGCCTGCAGCGAAGACTCCCAGACCGGAAGACTTTTCCGTTGAAGAAACTTTTACGCAGCTGCTGATCCGCTTTATGCGGGAAAAGCACATGGATCCGCCGGAAGTTTACACCAACGCCTGCCTGGACCGGAAACTGTTTTCCAAAATCCTTGGCAATATGGACTACCAACCGAAAAAATACACCGCGGTCCGGCTGGCCCTGGGCTTGAAGCTTTCCCCGGAAGAAACCGATAAGTTATTGAACGCGGCAGGTTTCGTCCTGTCCCGCAGCAAACTGACCGACCTTGTCATTTCCTATTGCATTTCTGTCAACAAGCGTGATGTCTGGGAAGTCAACGGTCTTCTGGAAGACTTTGGCCTGACTACTATCTAAGTAACTTTTATAGTAAATTTGTGTACAGATTATATATCGGTTTTATCTGAAAAGGAGACCTGCAGAGGTCTCCTTTTTTACTTTTAACCATAAAAATATCGCAACCGGCTGACATTTCCGCCAGCTGGCTGCGATGTGTTTTTTGTACTGAATTCTGCAACAGCCTCTTACCTTCAGCAGGTAAGCAGCAATTCCCTCACTCAGCCCGCAGGGCATTCAGTTTCGCTTCTTGCAGTATGGATTCGCATTGATTTCTTCAATCACGGGCGCAGAGCCCAATATGTTCTGGAACGCGATCAGGGAATCCATGACCTGATGGGGGTCCAGCCCTTTCATGATAAAGACAATCTGGGAGTTATGTTCTTCCCCGTTCCAGTCTTCCAGATGATGGGGCGGGTGGATGATATGCTGCACGCCGTTGATGACGATGGGCCCCTGGTCTCCCACATCGACGATGCCCTTAATCCGGAGCATCTTTTCTCCGTGCCTGTACAGAAGCATGCTCATCCACAGGCCGAAGGCCGTCCAATCCAGGGGATCGTAGAACTTAATCGACATGGACCTGACATCGCTTTCATGCCTGGAGTCCTGCGCACCAGGGTTGTCTTTCAGCGTGGCCAGTCTGGTTTCCATGCGGCTCTGCCCGTCGCCGAAGACGGCCTGGGGATCGATTTGCCCATTGGCGGCCGTAAGTACCACGGCGGCAGGGTTCAGGTGGCGCAGCCTGTGATGCATCTCTTCGACCGTATGATCATGCACCAGATCAATCTTGGTGATGATGACCGTATCTGCCACGGCAATCTGTTTTACCGATTCGGGGTTGTTCTTCAGATGCAGTTCACCGTTTGCCGCATCAAGGCAGCAGACCACATTATCCACATAGTAGCGGTTGGTCAGAAGCGGATCCATCAGAATGGAAAACAGGATAGGGGCAGGGTCTGCCAGACCGGTCGTCTCGATAACAACGCGGTCCATGGTGAACTCCCCCCGTTCGTGTTCGTTCAGGATGTCCTTCAGTTCATTGACCAGGTCCTCCCGCATATTGCAACAGATACAGCCGCCGCTAAGGAGACGGGTCTTTTCCTCTATACGGCGGATCAACCGGTGGTCCAGGCCTGCCTCGCCGAATTCATTGATGATGGCCGCCGTGTTCCGGAACCGGCTGTCCCTGAGCACATTAGCCAGAAGCGTTGTCTTGCCGCTGCCTAAAAATCCCGTGACGATGGTGATCGGATGTCTGTTGTCCCCGGAGACGCTCATCTATCCTCACGCACCTTCCTGAATGGCCTTCAGAAAACCGGGATCCAGCGGATCCATCTCCTTATGGCACATGTCCGATGCTGTCTTCCACATGCCGCCCAGATCGTGAACGATTTTACTGTTTCCCTTTTTATCAGCAATTACAAATTTGCTGCCGTTCCAGTCCCGGATGTTCAGGCCGTAATAGTCAAGAATCTTGTTGGCGATGGCGACGCGGCGAATGCGCAGCCTTCTTCTGTCACGCTGTCCTTCTCCCGCCGTGATAGTGGTCTTATTTCTGTATTCCACATCATGGAGCGGCTGATCGGTCCAATGGACATGCATTACTAATTCACCGCACAAAACACACATACGAATCCCTCCTTTCGGGAACGGTTTTTTACAGGATAGTGTGCGGAGACCATGGAAACGGCCTCCGCGAAAAAGAAGTAATTAAACCTAGCCGAAGGTTAGCCGCAAAGGACGCGTCCTGCCTTCAGGCCGAAAAAACGCCTGTTTATTTTTTGGGTTTGGGGTTTCTCTTCAGGAATTCGTCGGCCATTTCGTTCAGCGTGCACCAGCGTACGCCTTCGAAGGAATTGATGTGGTCAATCAGGTGCTGGTGGCAGCCCAGGCTCTTGATACGGCCGGATACGTCCGGATGGATGGTCATCGGGAAAATAGCCCAGTCGTAGTTTTCATATACATAGTCGAACGAATCTTCCCACATACCGAAGATATCATGCGGATTATGGAAACCGAAACTGTTGGGGGATTTCTTAATGAACATCAGAGGCGGAATATCGTCCAGATCCCAGTTTGCCGGAATTTCAACCAAATCGGTCTCTTCGCCGCGGATCAACGGTTTCATCCAGGTGGAAGCCGGAGCGGAATAATCGATCTTGCTCCAGGAATCGCCAATGCGGACATAATACGGCAGGCAGTCGTGATGCATCAGGGAATGGTCGTATTTAATGCCGTATTTTTTCAGCAGCTTGTCGGTAACCGTGGAGAATTCCCACCAGGGAGCCACATAGCCCGTGGGGCCATGGCCGGTCAGCTTGGTGATCAGTTCGATGCTCTTGACCAGGATGTCCTCTTCCTGCTGCGGAGTCATTGCGATGGGATTTTCATGTGCATAGCCGTGGGCGCCGATTTCATGGCCATCAGCTACGATCATCTGCATTTGTTCGGGGAAAGTCTCGATGGAGTGGCCCGGTGCGAACCAGGTTACCTTGATGTTGTTCTTCTTGAATAATTTCAGAAGACGGGGAATGCCGACTTCGCCTGCAAACAGACCGCGGGAGATATCGTCCGGTGAATCTTCGCCGCCATAGGAGCCCAGCCAACCGGCGACCGCGTCAATGTCTACGCCGTAACCAACAAGAATTTCTTTTTTAGCCATTTTACATTCCTCCTTTAATCATTGAAACTTACTACGTTTACGCTTTATATTACCCGGTCGGGTACTATACCGATGGTGCCGTCAGAAACCCTTTATCCTGAGTTTTTCATTGAGATCCTTCAGATAGGGCACTTCTTTGCGCTGCCTTGCAACGGCCGTCAGGTCCAGGTCTGCCGTAATCACGGCTTCCCCGTCGGCGCAGGCGGAAGCCAGGACCTGGGTGGAGGGTGACACGATGCGGGAAAGGCCGCCTAAGACGGTATCGTCTTCCGTCCCGGTGCGGTTGCAGGCCAGAACGAAGACGCCGTTTTCAAGCGCGCGCGCTCTTGAGGCCACGTCCCACACATGAGCCCTTGCCTTGCCGAAAGCAGACGGGAAGAGGATGATGTCGGCCCCTTTTTCCGTAAGGACCCGGCTCTGCTCCGGAAAACCGATCTCATAACAGATCAGCATGCCGACGGTGGCAAAGGGAAGGGTGACGGTCTGCAGCTCCGTGCCGTTCCCGAAACGTTTTTCCTCGCCGCTCCATAAATGCATCTTGCGGTGTTTTCCTTCGATGCCCTCCGGCCCGACCAGGACGGCCGTGTCGTATAACTGCCCCGTCTCATCGTCTTTTTCGATGATGGCGCCGGCAAGATAGAGGCTGTGCTTTTTCGCCAGAATCCGCATCCAGTCCGTCACCGGACCCGGGATAGTTTCCGCCAGCTTTTCGTCATCCCATTCCACGCGGTAGCCCGTGCTGAAAAGTTCCGGAAGCACCACCAGCCTGGAGCCACGACGTGCAGCCTCGTCAATAAATTTTTCCGCCCTGGCGAGGTTTCTTTGTTTTTCGCCGCGGATACAGTTCATCTGTACTACGGATACAGTCACCTGATTGTCCATTGCTTCGCCTCTTTTCTCCTTGCGGCAACTCCTTCCCGGATTTATTGTAATTCTCCTCTTTCAGCCCGGGAAGAAAGACTCTCCTTGTAGGCAGTCACAAAATTTCCTGCAGCATTCGGGGGAAAGCTGACAACATGCAGGGTAAACCCTGACACGGTCATAAAAATCCTGCACTGATGCAGGATTTTTCTTTACGCCAGACCTGTACTGAAATACTGCCGTTATATTGACTTTAAGTACGATTTATAAGATAATAAGTATAGAAAAGAAGATTTTATATGGTTTTACTCTCACATACGCCCTGTCAGCAAGATGCAGGAATTTTCCTGCACCGAAACATTGTAAAGAGATGGTTTTGCACGGCGCGGCCTCCGGGCAGCGCGGTAAGGACGGTGGTAGTTATGCCGGATCAGGAACTGTTAAAGAGACTTTTAATCATCAGCCAGCTGGGCAGCTTCGCCAAAGCGGCCGGCAAGCTTCATGTTTCACGCCAGGCACTGGTAGAACAGATCGCTTCCCTGGAAAAACAGCTGGGCTTTCCCATTTTCCTGCGCACCAACCGGGGGACCCGGCTGAGCCGCGCGGGAGAGATTTACCTGCAGAACACGATGAAACTGGAGGAGTCGTATGATGAGCTTCTCCGGCGCTGCCGGGAGACAACGGAAGGAGTGCAATCCGTAACGATCGGATCGCTTCCCAACCTGCCCGGAGTGTCGCTTCCTATCATCTGCCAGAAATTCCACAAATATTATCCCGGGGTGCAGCTGCATTTCAGGGACTTTTCGCTGCCCCTGTATTTTGAGCAGTTCCAGCAGGGTTTGTTCGATGTGACTGCGGAATACATCATGAACTACTACCATCCGGCCTGCGACCTGGAATTTCTGCCGCTGGCAAAGGTGCGCCAGCACATCGGCGTGCTGCGGGACAGCCCGCTGGCGAATAAGCGCTTCATCGACTTCCCGGACCTGCGGGGGCATCCGCTTTTCATGTACCGGGAAGGCATCGGCCGTTCGGAGGATCAGCTGCGGGCCTATATACTGAAACACGAGCCGGATATCAGTATCGTGGACATCGACAGCTACGACAATTCGCTTCTTACCAAATGTCGCATGTCGGACGGGGTTACGCTTTTGTATACCACGGAAAGCTTCCCCGCCTTCCGGAGCCTGCCGGCGGCCTGGAACATCCCCATCGAACTGGGCATCGGCTACCACAGGAACCCGCCGCCCGCCGTGCGCTCGCTCCTGACCCTGGCGGAAGAACTCTTCCGGAGCGGGGGACGGGACTCCGCATGAAACAGGCGTCGGATTTGTCGCCTGACAGGCGACCACGACAAACAAATACTGATTTACAATAAGGCTGTAAGGAAAAATCCTTGCAGCCTTTTTCAGTACGCGCACGGCAAAACGCGCCGCAGGTATTGCAAAAACAGAACGGAAATGAAAACGGAAAACCGCCGTGACGTTTTACGGAAAAAATCTGCAGGAGTTCCGCGACCAACCGATTATTTCGTAACATTTTTTCAAAAACAGGAGGAAACAGACATGAAAAAAGGATTAACGGAAATGCTCTTCATTCTTGACCGCAGCGGCTCCATGAGCGGACTGGAAACAGAAACCATCGGCGGCTATAACGGACTGATCGAAAAACAGAGACACGTGGAGGGAAGCGCCATTGTAAACACCGTCTTGTTTGACGGCGAAATGAACGTGATCCACAACCGCGTACCGCTGGAAAAGGTAAAACCCCTCACCGAAAAAGAATACTACGCCCGGGGCTGCACCGCCCTGCTGGACGCAGTAGCCAAAAGCGTCAAACACATCCGGAAAGTACAGAAAGGCCTGCCGGAAGAGGAAAAACCGGAACACACCATCGTGGTCATCACCACCGACGGGGAAGAAAATTCCAGCCGGGAATACACCCTGGACAAAGTGAAACGGCTGGTAAAACGGATGCAGGAAAAACACAACTGGGAGTTCATGTTCCTGGGAGCCAACATTGACGCCATCAGCGCAGCGGGACAGATCGGCATCTCCGCTGACCGGGCTGTGCGGTACAAATCGGACAGACGGGGAACCGCGTTGAACTACAAAGTCGTAGGGGAAGCCATGGCCTGCATGCGCGCCTGCTGCAAACCTATTTCCAAAGACTGGAAGGCGGAAATCGAAGAAGATGTCGCGAAACGTGGCGAATAACCCGGAAACGCAACGCTGGTTCTGTAAAACCATCTTTCAAAATTATTTCTTCAATAAACAAAACGTTTTTCCATAATTAAACAGTCATTCTCA
Organism: uncultured Succiniclasticum sp.; assembly: GCA_902801365.1. Lineage (GTDB taxonomy): Bacteria > Bacillota > Negativicutes > Acidaminococcales > Acidaminococcaceae > Succiniclasticum. Next base: position 36,652 of record CADCHY010000021.1, on the reverse strand, counting down.
CTCCTCTTAAACAGAATCAGGGCGTGCCTTCATACTACGAAGGACGCCCTGATTACATATTGCTATCGAATCAAAATCCCGGCAGATTTTAAAAATTTATAAAAATCTGCCGGGAATTTTCATGAATTTATTTCTTCTTCACCTCAAACTTAAATCCTTTCCAGCTTTCCGCAAACATATTACGCAGGCCGCCGGGATCCTTCCGCGCCTTTTCCCAGTCCGCGGGAAAGATCCAGTTTATCTTGAAATCCGCAGGAACAGCTCCTGCAGCATACGTTTTTACATACTCGCTCATCTCAAATTCTGTCATTTTCTTTCCGTAGCGATCTTCGGCATAATCAAAAATGGCCTCGGCTGTGGGAACGTCGTTGAAAAGACCATAGTTGCCATAGTCCGTTCCAATAGTCTGGACCTCCACCGTTCCGTTCTTCAGTGACAGGACCTGCCGATACAGACAAAAGCCAAGGTCGCCCACACGGTTTAACGTTGCTGTATTATAAAAACGGATTTTGTCGCCGTCATTATAAAAACCTTCCCGCATCGAAAACAGATCCGGCGGCGCAATTTTGTCCGGGTAATTGAATCTCAGTTCTTCCAGCGTTTTCCCGTCCTTTCCTGTTTCAAACCCGCGGACACGCATGGTTATGGGAACGGTGGCTACAAGAGCCCTGCCCTTTTCTTCGTTTGACCCATTTGCATTTGCGTGGGGAACGGGATTGCATACACGATGTAAAAACAATAATTCCAGCCGCCCGTTGCCGTCCAGATCGGTGATGGCGCAATACCCTTTATCTTTTTTCCAATCTTCATAAAAAGAACCGGTACCCCATACGTTCGCCTGATCCGCGATAAACGATATCTGCTTCTCCGGGCCTGGCGCAGCCTGCGCCGTTCCCGCCGCGCCGGCAGCAAACAAAACAACCGCAGCGAGCGCCAGAACTTTCGTGTTTCTGTGTTTCATAGCTGAATGCCCCCTTGTATTTCTTTTCCTCATAACCGTGACTGAAAACAGTGACCTGCGATTCCGTAACCTGCCCGCAGCTGCAGGGTGCCGGAGCAGCGCCAGCTCCTACTCCCAATAGGCCGCCGTATCCAGCATCGTCACGATATCCATAAAATATTCGTCCTGCCAGTCCGCGCTGCCGCCCAGCCAGGCGATGCGGTTCTGGTTAAACAGGACAACATTCCCGTCCGCGGAACGTCCCATGGTATATTCTTTGTTATAAATCATGATCTTTTTCACGTTTTCGCCCGGATCCGCCGCGACCCCGTCCCGGAGATGGCCGATCCTGCCGTACCCTTCTTTGCCCCGGGGCCTGACTTTGAGCCCCAGCATGTCCTGACCGGCGGCGTCTTCATACTCCCAGTCCTTCGGCACGGATGCCACAAACCGCACTTTTTCCCCGGTTGCTTCGTTCTTTTCCGGAGCGCCGGCGACAAAGGCGAAATCTTTATGGAACAACCGTTCCCGGCAGGCAACGTCCGCAATTTTATCGTTTTCAACTTTTATAATATAGGAATGATACGTTCCAGTCTCTCCCCCTTCCCAGGGGCGCGCGAGCTTCAACACCAGATACGCATCCTTACCGTCCGTCACCGTAAAACGCAGATGATCCACCCCGGGACTGCCCGTGGTAGCTTCCTGATTATTATCCGTGCCCTCGTACTGCCGGCTGCCCGTTGCCAGATTCTCCGACTGATACACTGTCAGCCACGAAAACCCCGTGGAAGGGTTGGCGCGCAGGTCCAGCTTCAGTATCTTGTCATCCCAGGAAATATATCCCATGCCCGTTCTCCTCCCGTCCGCTGCTTCCGCGATATTCTGACCAACCGCAAAAAGACAAAGCAATGTCAGGAACAGGATCAGTTTTTTCATATGTAATACCTCCCCACGCCTCCGTCAGTCGCCGACTTCCGTTTCCACAATCTCCGCCTTGCAGGCAAAAGCCCTTCACAGCTTCGCTGCGAAACCGGCCACGGCGTTGTTAAATTTGTCCGCCTCCAGCCAGAACAGCAGGTGCCCGCCTTCATAGAAAGGAACAAACTCGCCCTTCGGAATCTGTGCCGCAATCCATTTCCCCTGCTCCACGCTTTTCGGGAAGATGCCGCTGTCCGCCGACACCACCAGAACCGGCACCGTGATCGTGGGCAGCACATCGGTATAATCACTGTAGCAATAATCTCCATACAGCGCAATGCCCAGATACGGTGGCAGTTTCATCAGCTCCGCATGCAGCCAGTCCATGCCTTCCGGGACCACGCCGTCTTTGAAGATTTTACTTGCAAAAGCAGAGGCAAACCCGTCGTGGTCTTTCAGGATCGCGCCCACAAATGCATTAAAGCCTTCCATATTGTAATTACGCAGGCCGTGGGAATTCCACTCCCCGCTGCTGAAGGGGAACGGCGTCATGTCGATGAGCCCCAGCCCGGCCAGCCGGCCTTCCTCTTTGCCAAACTGTTTCCAGTAGGAAAGCATGGTGGGACCGCCCATGGACCAGCCCATCAGGATCATGTCATGCAGATCCAGGGCCACAATAACTTCATGGATGTCCTGCGCCAGTCTGTCAATGCGGTATCCGTCAATGCCCTTGGAAGAACGCCCGTGGCCGCGCAGGTCGAGGGTCACCACCGTAAAACGGTCCTTCAGCCCTTCCACGTTCTTTTTATAAAACCGGCCGGAGCAGCCCCAGCCGTGAATCAGGACAACCGGGCGGCCGCAGCCTTCCATCTCGTAATAAATATGCGCGCCGTCGCTGACTTTTACCAATCCGCTTTTCATTCTTTCGCCTCCCCACAGGCCTGCATCAGGCGGCCTGCACTACCTGTTTACGCTAACTGCTCTGTACAACTGACCCGCACTGGCCGTTCCGGGCTATTCTACCCAGAAAATTCTCCCGTCTTTACGTTTCGCGGCTTCCGGCAGCTCGCCCTCAACATAACCGACAACGCAATGCCCGATGCCTTCCCACTCACCTTGCACACCCAGTGATTTCAGCAGGTCTTTCCAATCCGCCATTTCAAATTCTTCTTTCGCGCGGTGAATCCAGATGCTGCCCAGGCCTAAGGAATGGGCAGCCAGCAGCATGTTGCCGATCACCAGACTGCCGTCATACACATGGGTGGGCCAGTTTTTATCCGCCAGCACCACAAACACGGCAGGCGCCCCGTAAAACGGGTCGAACCCTTCCGGCCAGCCGCCGATCTTGCAGTTCACCGCTGCCAGCTTATCACGGACTTCCTTATTCGTAATCGCAAGGATTATGGCAGATTGCCCACCCTTGCCGTTGGCCGCGAATAAACCTGCTTCCACGATCTGCTGCAGGTCTTCCTTTTTGGGCAATTCCGCCCTGAACTTACGGCAGCTTCTCCGCTCCAGCATGCCTTTGATGATTTCGTTCATGCTACACCGCTCCTTTCCAAAACCGGATATATACCAACGCCTGCCCGGCCGGTGCCGGACAGCGATATTCCGCTTCGTTTTTATTATAACAAAACGGATGGCAGAATGCCACAAACACCCCAAACCGTTTTTCATTATACAGTTGAAAAAAAAGAAATTATTTGTGAAGCGTGTGGCATTCTTTTTTTAATTCGGGTATAATATTTAAAGAAAAATTATTTTTCATTGTATTCTATTTGACGAATCCCGTTTTATTATGTTCACCATTCTATTTAGATGTTTGATTCTGTTCCACTGTCAGATTATGTTCAGTTATATATTTAAAAGGAAGCCGGTACCGTAATTTTCAGTGAGAAAAGAAAGGAGATGTCCATGAAAACAATTGCAGTAGCCGGAACCTTTGATACAAAAGGTGCGGAGTTCTTTTATATCAAAGGCCTGGTAGAAGAATTAGGAATGAAAGCCTTTATGATCCACACCGGCGTGTTCGCGCCTGCCTTCGAACCGGATGTAAACAACAGGGAAATCGCGGCGGCGGCAGGCTATGACATCGACGCCATCGTTGCCCGGAAGGACCGCGCCACTGCCACGGAAGCCCTCTCCAAAGGCATGGAGAAACTGATTCCCCAGCTTTACGCCCAGGGTAAGTTCGACGGCATTATCTCCTGCGGCGGATCGGGTGGAACCTCACTGGTTACACCGGCCATGCGGGCGCTCCCCATCGGAGTCCCCAAGGTAATGGTTTCCACCATGGCCTCCGGTAATGTTTCCCAGTATGTGGGAACCAGCGATATTATCATGATGCCCTCCATCGTAGATGTGGCAGGGCTGAACAAAATTTCCAAGACCATTTTCCGGAATGCCGTGCTGGCCGTAGCAGGCATGGCAGGCCTGAAAGAACAGCTGAAACCGGATACCGCGGAAGCCAAACCACTGATTGCGGCAACCATGTTCGGCGTAACAACTCCCTGTGTTGACCAGGCCAAGGCTTACCTGGAAGAAAACGGATACGAAGTGCTTGTCTTCCACGCGACAGGCACAGGCGGAAAAACAATGGAAGCGCTTATCGACGCAGGCTTCTTCTCCGGCGTGCTGGACCTCACCACCACGGAATGGTGCGACGAAGTGGTAGGCGGCGTCCTCGCTGCCGGCCCCACACGCTGCGAAGCGGCCATCCGCAACAAGATTCCGCAGGTAGTTTCCGTAGGCGCGCTGGATATGGTCAACTTCGGTCCCTGGGATACGGTACCGAAAGAATTCGCCGGCCGTAACCTGTACAAGCACAATCCCACCGTCACCCTGATGCGGACTTCCAAAGAAGAAAACATTGCAATCGGCAAACGCCTGGCGGAAAAATGGAACCAGGCAGCCGCAGACATGGAAGTATTGCTTCCTCTCAAAGGCGTATCCATGATTGACGCGGCAGGCCAGCCCTTCGACGGGCCGGAAGAACGGGCCGCCCTGTATGAAACACTGAAAAAAGGCATTACCAACCCCCACGTAAAAATCGTGGAGATGGACAACAACATCAACGATAAAGACTTTGCCCTTACCGCAGCGAAGAAACTGCTGGACCTGATGAAATAAACTCTTTAATTATTTAGTAAAAGGAGGAAAATGCAATGTTAAGAAAATCCAGAGAAGAAATCTTAAAAGACTTTAAAGCCCAGATCGCCCAGGGCAAGATCCTGGTAGGCGTAGGCGCCGGCACCGGCATTACCGCAAAATGCAGTGAAGCGGCCGATGTGGATATCCTCATCATCTACAACTCCGGCCGTTACCGCATGGCCGGCCGCGGCTCCCTGGCGGGCCTGCTCTCCTACGGCGATGCCAACGCCATCGTGCAGGAAATGGGCTGCGAAGTTCTTCCTATCGTAAAGAAAACCCCTGTGCTGGCAGGCGTCTGCGGCACCGACCCCTTCCGTGTCATGGACCTCTTCCTGAAACAGCTGAAGGATCAGGGCTTTAACGGCGTGCAGAACTTCCCGACTGTCGGCCTCATCGACGGCAAATTCCGCGCCAACCTGGAAGAAACCGGCATGGGTTACGGGCTGGAAGTGGAAATGGTCCGCGAAGCCCACAAACTTGACATGCTGACCTGCCCCTACGTTTTCGATCCCGAACAGGCAAAAGCCATGGCGGAAGCCGGCGCTGACATCTTGGTAGCCCATATGGGCCTGACCACCAAAGGCTCCATCGGCGCCGAAACCGCAGTCACCCTGGACGACTGCTGCGTGAAGATCCGTGAGATCATCAAAGCCGGCCGCTCCGTACGGCCTGACATCATGGTCATCTGCCACGGCGGCCCCATCGCCGATCCCGAAGACGCAGCTTACGTCATCAAAAACGTACCGGAAATCGACGGCTTCTTCGGCGCTTCCTCCATTGAACGCCTGGCTTCCGAACGCGGCATGACCAAACAGGCCGCTGCCTTCAAGGCAATCACCAAATAAACAGATAAAACAATAAAAAGAAATTGAAAATATGAAACCGCCATGAAAATCACAACATTAATGGAAAACACGGCCAGCGCGGAATGCTACACCGCGGAACACGGCCTGAGCATTTACATCGAAACGAAAAACCACGTCATTTTATTTGACTCCGGCGCGTCCGGCGCCTTCGCGGACAACGCGGAAAAACTGGGCGTGGACCTGGGCAAAGTGGAAATGGCAGTGCTGTCCCACGGGCATTACGATCATGGCGGCGGTCTTCTGCGTTTCATGGAGAAAAACAAAACGGCGCCCATCTACATGAGCGCCTGTGCCTTTGAACCCCATTTAAAAAACGGCGGGGCGGAGGATATCGGATTGAACCCGGCGATTGCGTGCGCGAGACAGATCCGTCTTATCAAAGGGGAAACCCGGCTGGCGGAAGGCGTCACCCTGTACAACTGCAACGACAGGGAACTGATCCGTCCCCTCGACACCAGCGGCATGCTGGTGAAACGCAACGGCGTGCTGTACCCGGAAGATTTCCGGCATGAACAGTATCTGCTCATCGAAGAAGACGGACGCCGGATCCTCTTCAGCGGCTGTTCCCACAAGGGCATCCTGAACATTGCCAGCTGGTTCCGCCCGGACGTGCTGGTTGGCGGCTTCCACTTTATGGGCGTGCCTATGGACGACGCGGGAAAGAAACGCCTGACGGAAGCGGCGGAAATCCTCTGTTCCTACCCCACGGTTTACTACACCGGCCACTGCACCGGCGTGGAACAGTATCAGTTCATGAAACAGCTCATGGGCGACCGGCTCCGCTACATCGCGGCCGGAAGCAGGGTAGAACTGTAACCGCTGAAAAAATAAATAAACCGGGGTTGTAATCCTGCGTGATACAGACAGGATTACAAAACCCGGTTTATGTTTTTATATACGGTTCTTCATTCCGTTTCTTTGGGCGACCAGGACGGCTGTAACTCGTCTATCTGGAGATACCCGTCTGCTTTTGCCGCAATCTGGTATTTATCCTCGTATACGATTTCGCCCGGCGTGTTCGTATACACCACGTAATACGGGTGGTTGTACCGTTCCAGCAGCCACATGGCGGGCCGGATCATTTTCAGCATCTCTTCCGCGTTCTCCGTTTTAAACCAGCACACGACAGGCTCCTGTTTTTTACAGGGAGGCGGCCACGGCAGGTTTTCCGCGAACCAGCTGTCAATCTCACGGAACAAGTCCGCATCCTCCCCGGTCAAAACATCCTGCTGGATCATCTGCCAGCACATGCTGAAGATGCCTTTCGCGTGCATCGTGTTCTTCGCCAGCTCCTTGCCCTGGATACGGACATATTTGAAATTCATCTTGCTCATGCTTGCCAACCGTTACAAAAATCTTTATTAAATAAATTACACAAATGACAGTTTCTGTCCGTCTCAATACGTCAGCATGTATTTCTTATTAAAGAGTTCCGGTTCCTCGCGGAAGAGGATTGTGATGGGCAGCGGTCTGGAACCGTTATGGAAATCCCCGCTCCGGAAATGAACCGTCACGCCCTCCGTGGTCATGACCCAGGGCAGGAATTCCATGTCCGAATCGTCTTTGATCCTGCTCAGGATCATCCGTCTCGGATTTTGGCCCAGGACCCTTCTGCCGTATTTCTTTGTCAGCCTTTCCAGCAGGGTATCGGCCAGTTCTTCTTTCGAGAGTTTGAACACGTCAAGACTGCTTAATCTTTTTCCTGTTTTTGCATCATAGTTCAGGCCTTCATAGCCCCACCGTTCCCCGGCAAGATCCAGGTGAAAGGACTGTTCCAGAAGGCTCAGCACCCTTGCGTCATCGCGTTGCAGCTTCACGAAAACGAGCCAGCGGCTGTTGCGGATATCCCGGTGTCCTTTGGCGGCGAGCTCTTTTGATTCCTTCATGTCCTTATCGAAAAAGGAGCGGAGCTGGTCACTCTCTTTTTTGAGCAATGACGCTGTCTTTCACCCGCAGCCATTTGGAAGCGCTTACATCGGACCGGAATTCCGGACGGGCGGCGGCTGCCATGCTGCAGATCATCAAAAATACTACTACAAGGATACCGGTAAGTTTTTTCATTCCATACACCTCCTGTGAATCTCAAAGATTTGTTTACACAGCGTTTCTGATTATGCCGGTGTCTCTTTGCCGGTTTCAGTATCTCTTTACTTTGCCGGCGTTTCTTAATGAACCCGGCGTCTTTTAATTTATTCAGCACTCTATAACGTCTGTTTAAATTATATCATATAATCAATTCATATTTAAAAGAAAAAATCCGCTCTTTAACGCGGAATCTTCTATTAAGAGAAATAGTTTAGAAATGCCACTCTTATATAAAAACGCCGTTTGCAAGACAATATTAATATGAAGATAACTTATTAATCAAATATTTTTTCACGAAAATAAAATAAGTGCTTGACGATTCCCGGACATTGTGGTAAAATTTCATTGTGTTCGGGCCCGTCCGGTTCGGGCGCATCTTGTTTGAACGCATCTTGCCCGAGCCCGTCTTGTCCGGGCCCATTGGCTTCAAATTATGTTTCTGCACCCGGCAGCGGTCCGGGTGGATACGCAACCGATAGTTTTAATTCGACCATTCATGTCAGAGATGTAAGTTTGGAGTTTGCCGGTGCCGTCTGATCCGGAGTTTTTTGTCCCCCAAAAGCCCTTCAGCCGTGTCGACGGGCAGGGACAAAAGGCTCACCGTAAAAAATCCACAACCGCCCTCAGACCTTTGCAGAAAGGAGACCGAACCTTGGAGCATTATCCTTACCAGTCCCCCAAAGAGTTGGAAGCCCTCATAAGGAAGTCTATCGTCGGCCAGGATGACGGCGTCCGGACCGTCGCCACCGCCCTCGCCGCCCACCTCCTCCGGATCGAGCACAACCGGATCCACCCGGACGACCCGATCCACAAAGATAACCTCCTCATTATCGGCCCCACCGGATCGGGCAAGACCGAATCCATCCGGACCGTGATCCGGGAGTGCAACCTCCCCATCCCCGTGGCGGTCATCGCCACCAACACCCTGACCAGCAGCGGTTACAAGGGCCGGAACGTCGAGACGATCCTTGTTGACCTCCTGCAGGACGCGTTCCGGATCATCAACACGGACGTGGAAAAATATATCGGAGACGTCTCCGATGACGACGAAGACGAAATCAGACACCGGGCCGGCGAGGTTGCCATCCAGCTGGCCGGCAAAGGCATCATCATCCTGGATGAGGCCGACAAGATCCGTATCCACCCGCTGGACCGGCGGGAAGACAGCTTCTTCCAGAGAAGCATCCAGCAAACGCTGCTGAAGATTATCGAAGGCGGCACCGGTTTCGGCGAGCACCCCCTCACACCCAGGATCGACACCACCGACATCCTGTTTATCTTCAGCGGAGCCTTCATCGG
>CADCHY010000021.1:0-27371 GCA_902801365.1 uncultured Succiniclasticum sp. | reverse complement strand
GAACCGGAAACCACATTAGGCTTCCGCCCCGCTCCCGTAAATCCGGCCCCTGAGCCAAAAGCCGCAACCCCGGAGGCACCGGAAAATCTGACGGCCCGGGACCTTATCCCGACGACGGAAGACCTCATCGAATTCGGGTACATCCCCGAACTGGTGGGGCGCATCACCCTCCGCTGCCGGTACAACCCCATCACCGCGGAAACCCTCTATAACATCCTCCGGGAGTCCGACATCTCCCCCGCTAAAGAATTCCAGAAAATGTTCCGCCGGACCCGGAACAACCTCGAATATACCAACAACGCCCTTATGGAAATCGCCAGACAGGCAGAAAAACTCCAGACAGGCGTCCGCGGTCTCCGCAACATCATCGGGGACATCGCCTACCCGATCTACTACGAACTCTCCGGCAAAACGAACCAGCGGGTGCTGATCACCCAGCGGACCGTAAACGGGGAAGCGCCCGCCACAATCCGGGCCTTCTCCTGCGAAAGCGAACCGCCGGCAGGATCCCCCCAGCCCGAACGCCGCTTCGCAGGCAGGAAAGAAAGCTTCACCCGCCGCGGCAAAAAAGCCACGTAAAGATTTATCCCGCACTCACATAAAAAACGCAGCGCCTGTCAGCCAATGACAAGCGCTGTTTGTTTTTATTTCCTTCCTGTCATCGAACGACAGGCGCTGTTTGTATTTTCATCCCTACCTGTCGATGCACGACAGACGCTGTTTGTTTTGTTTTTCCATAATTCCTCAGCTAAACCAACCGGTTGACGGAACGGTTACGCTGTTACAGCAGCGCTTCTTTGTTATCCAGGATTGCCTTGCCTGCCCTGCAGGCCGGGCAGAAGCAGATTTTTTCCCCTGACGCTTTCACTTTTCTCGCGGTTTCCGCCATGTTCGCCGCCGTCTCCGCGCCAAAAATTTCTTTGGCCGCGTCGGAGCAGAAAAATGCCAGCGTATCATCTATGCTCTGCACATCTTCTTCCAGTTCCGCGATTAACATTTTCCCGGCAGCCTTTTCATCCGCCGTATCCAGCGCCGCCAGATATTTTTGCGCCGCGTCTTTTAATTCCGGGCAGCAGCTGGGCGCCGCCAGCACTTCTTTCACTTTCTCAACAATAAAGTCGCGATTTGCATTTGCCATAATGGTATCCTCCTTCAACGTAAATTTCCAGCTGCAGCAGCAGGTTTCATCCGTAATGTCCGGGTAACAGCTGACGCACTCGCAGGCGATGCGGTCGTCAATGGCCCGGGCGAACTCCCCGTATTCCACGATCCCCACGGCCTTGCAGGGATGGAACTCCATACCTTTGCGTTTCCTTGCCGTCTGCACGCGGCAGTCCACCATGCGGTACAACAGCGTGTTCCCTTCGATGCGGGTCTCGTCGTCGTTAATGTTGGCATAGAACCGGAGCGACAACGCTTTTGCCAGTCCTTCCAGACCGGGCCGTTCCGGCAGGTCCAAAAACTTTTTCAGTTTCAAGGCTTCCACGACCGTAAACTTTTTCCAGATTTCCACGTCGTGGTACATGGCCTCTTCCATGCCATGCTTCTTCTCCACGGACTGGAACCAGATACCGTCCGCCGCCAGCCAGTTTTTGGAATAAATTTCCAAAAGCTCTGTCAGCTGTTCCCGCGTCAGATTATCCAATGCTTTGTTATGGCTCATTTTGTTTCACTATCCTCTCAGTGCAGCGCGCCGACGGTCTGGGAAATCAGCACCGTCTGTTCCGGCGAAAGGCCTGCCGCTTTACGGAATGCTTCCCGGTCGACAGAGCCGCGGACACAGGTGCCCAGCCCTTCATCCACTGCCACCAGCGCCACGCTCTGCAGCATCGTGCCCGCCACCAGGCAGTTGTTTGCAAGCTGCCGTTCCGGATTCACCGGACGGGAAGGATCCCTGGGCGGAACCGGGTTCGCAACGTAGAACAAGGTCAGCGGCGCCGTATGGACAAAGGTCTGTTTCGCATTGATCTGCGGGCGGAAATCCACCGGGGAAACCTGCGTCAGGGCATGGGCCGCCGGATCATATTTATAAATGCCCCGGGCCATCACCGCGTACACGTCAATATTATAAATACCCATGGTGGTGGGATTCACGCGCTTGCCGGACTCCGGCCGGTTGATACCGTTGGCCGCCCACAATATGGCGGATAACTGTTTCTCCTGCAGCGGAGCGTCGGCAAACTGCCTGGAACTTCTCCGACGGTCCAGCGCTTCCTTCACCGTAAGACCGTCTTTGGTAAACGGCGCCGGCAGCGTAATCGTGACAGGCGCTTCCGTTTCCGCCGCCATCGCCTTCACCGGCAGTACAAGGGCGCCGGCCAGAATGCCCAACGCGCAAACCGCCGCCGATACTTTTTTCAGATTTTTAACCGTAACCTGTTTCATAGTCCCCTCCATGCAAATCCGGAACAAAACCGCTCTTTTAATAATAATTCTGTTACTTTTTCGCCAACGCCGCGCCTTCCTTAAAGGCCTGGCCCACTTTCTCACCGCACACATAATACCCGTGCCGGAACGTGTCATAGATCAGCGCGTTCAGTTTCGTCACATCCACTTTACCGTTTTCATCCAGGATCCGCTCGTCCGCCGCCGTATTCACGATCTGCCCGACCACGCAGAAAAAACTATCCTTCTTCAGCACATCGGCCAGCTCGCACTCCATGACCAGCGGGAACTCTTCAATAACAGGCGCGTTGACATGTTTGCTCTTCACCGCGGTATAACCCGAACGGGCAAATTTGTCCGGCACCTTGTGACCGGACACCGTGCCAAAGTAATCCGCCCCGACCATATGGGCCTGATCCGCCAGCGCTACGGTGAACGCTTTCGTTTTCAAAATGTTCTCCGAAGTCTTATGACCTTCGTCCAGAAAAAGCGCGATCTTTTTATAATCGCAGATCTGCCCCCAGGCCGCATTCATCACATCCACCGTGCCGTTCTCATCATACGTCGCGATCATCAGCACCGGCATCGGGAATACTGCTTCCAGCACGCCTAAATCTTTTTTCATAGTATCAGTCATCCTTTCCTGTTAACAAATATTTACCGCTCACAGAACCGCGGGCGCAGGCCCCGGCCCCCCATTTACTGCCAACAACACAACGGTCAGCGTGTTACCGTTCGACTTTAGCTTTACCGCTCACCCTAATTATAAAAGAAAATCCGGGAAAATTAAATTGTTTTTTCGTAATCAGTTTTCATCACCACAAAACTTTTTACGTTCAAACTTTCTACGGAATTTATGATATAGTTAACCTTTTTTAAGGTAAAACTTTCCGGGCATAGTTAAACATTTTTCCGGTAAAACTTTCTTTTCATTTCCCGAAATTTCCTATATAATTAAATATAGGCAATCACTCTGCCCGGTGCAGATTCAATCTTTTTTTATCCAGGAGGTTCTTTATTATGAAAACACGTCTGATTGTACTTGTAACCCTGTTCATGATGCTCATTTGCGGCTCCGCTTTTGCCGATGTTTCCGGCGGCAGCATTACCAGACTGCGCAACACCAATGACGGTCAGAAAATCGTTATCTTCACCCAGGAAGGCTACTCTGTGGCAAGCGTTCTGGAATTTGTGGCCAACAAACCCATGGAAGAACGCAACGTAATCGAAGCCATCAACGGCTATCTCACACAGCCCGGCAGAGTGCGGATCCTGGACGAACACACCCATTCCGCCGATAACTACATCGATATCGAATACACCCATCTGACGGAAGAAGCCGCCAACCGCTGGCTGTCAAACAAAGGGCAGTTCGGCGCCGTGCAGGTCGGCAGTATCACCAAAATGCGCAACACCAATGACGGTCTGAAAATGGTCATCTTCACCCAGGAAGGTTACTCCGTGGCAAGTGTTCTGGAATTTGTTGCCAACAAACCCATGGAAGCCAGCAACGCCATCGAAGCGGTTAACGGATTCCTCACCGATCTCGGCAAAGTGCGGATCCTGGACGAATACACCCACTCCGCCGACAACTACATCGAAATCGAAGCCGCTTACCTTTCCGAAGAAACCGCCAACCGCTGGCTGGCGAAAGGCGGCCGCTTCTAAGCCATAGCGCGTTAAAGTCCGCAAATTTTACTGTCACAACATAAAAAAATCAGGGCACGCTGCCGTTATAAAACGGAAGCGGCCCTGTTTGTAATTCTACGCCAATACTGTTAATACGGTTTACCGAAAAAACTCTCACACTCCGAAGCTGACGTTAAAACCTGATTACTTCCGGTTTTTCCGTAAACGAAGAGAACGTTGCCACCGCATTTTTGAAATACAGCACCTGGGTATTGTCATCGTCCGCGCTGTACATGCTTTTCAACGTGGGGAACTTCTCCAGCATGGCGACCTTCACGTCACGGTTGTCATCATTCACCAGCTCGCCGGCAACCCGCAGCCATTTCCCACCGTTGAACGCGCAAATCTCCACCTTCGGATTCACGGCAATCTGCTTGGAAACTTCTTTCACCTTACCCGTCTGAATATAAAGCTTTCCATCATACAGCAGCGATGTGCCAAACGGACGGCACCGGGGCTGATTCCCCTCCACAGTCGCCAGATAATACACATGAGCTTCATCCAGGAACTGACAAACTTTTTCAATATCTTCCATTTGAAAAACCTCCCTCATTAAAAGTAAATTCCGTGCTTTTGGTTTATATAAAAAGTGCATTAAGTACAGGAAGTACATCCAAAAGTACATGCCCCCTAACACGCCCGGGCACTGGCTTTTGACATACCGGATGTACTTCATGTACTTTTTTTACTATTGAAATCATATAATAAAAAAGTGTGTATATATAACTATAACGTGCGGAAAAAAGTGCATTAAGTACATCCAATTCACACAAACCGCATTAGCACTGGGTTCAGACCCATGTACTTTTTTCAGAAAAAGTGCATTTCCATTTCAAAAAGTGCATTAAATTCACTAAAGTTCACTCAAAGGAGAACAAAACAAGATTTTACAACAGGCTTCCCGTGCTAATTCTTTTGCTGAAAACGTTTTGGGAAAAAACTATCAGTTACACAGCTCAAAAAGACAACTTGTGATTATTCGCTCTTTATAACAAAAACTCCTGCAAAAAAAGAAAAATAATTTATTATTGTTTTATACGCCTTTCTCTTACTGCTTGCAGCTTCCGTTTTTCACCACATATTATATACTCGTACAAACTTTTCCGGTTCCGCTCCCATCTCCATGTAACGAAGCAAAATCTCTGCGCAGGCCCGGCTGTCACTATCCGCATGGTGATGGTTAAGGCAGATGCCATAGTAATCACACAGGTCATTCAGCCTGTGACTGATTCCCGGACAGAGCCTGCGGCCCATGACCACAGTACACAATCCCCTGACCTGCGGTTTCCACGCAATGCCGTAATCACGCAGACATTTGCGAATCACGCCCATATCAAAACTGGCGTTATGGGCAACCAGAATGCCGCTGTTCATGACCGGCTCAATTACTTTCCACAGCTGCGGAAACGTGGGCGCATCCGCCACAAGCTCCGCACTTATGCCGGTCAGCTGCGTGTTGAACCAGTCAAACCGCTGCCCCGGGTTCACAAAATAAAAATACTCTTTTATGATTTTTGCATCTTCCACCACACTGATGCCGATAGCGCTTATGCGGTTATTGTACCGGTTTGGCGTTTCCACATCAAAAACAATATATCTGGTCATAATGTAATCATGAAATAAAAAATATGTTTCCTGACAATATATATTCCGCTTATTAAAACTTTACTCTTGCGATCTTCCATAATTCAATCTATACTACGATCGCCAAAGCAAAAATTATGGAGGCGCCGGACATGGAATTTACAAAAATGAAAAAACAACTTTTGCAATTGCAGGAAAAAGATTACCAAAACTTTGTGAAAGCACTGGTTTCCATTGAAACCAAATGTGACGACGAAGAAAAACTGAAAGACATGTATAAGGACTTTATGGAAGACGACACAATGGGATTGCTGGACATTTCACCGGAAGAAAATTTTCCCGAATTAACCATTCCGGAAGATGGTTACAAGAGCCTCTCTGAAGCAATCCGCCGCTTCGAAACCAACCCGTTTAGTGATACGCTGGGTGATTATCAGACATTACAATGGCTGAAAGAGCTCCGCAAACTACGTTCCATTTTGAACAGACCTGATAAAACATACAATCCGAATGTTATTGCCTTTGAAAGTCTCGAAGATGCTATTGATTCTTTTGACGGCATCCAGTCCGTTTCCGAAATCCAGGTTCTCCATTGGCTGAAGCAATTAAAAAGAGCAAGGGCAGTTGCTACGAATTATAAGTACAACGGGGATGAATACACGAAATAACTCTCAAAAGATTGCATAACCTAATTATTTCTTATAGTATCCGTTATAAACTAACAATGAAATGCCAATTGAATTATCATATTCATTTCAACAACTCCAATAATTCATCAACAGTATTTTTTTGGTCTTTTACTATTCTATTTTTTAAGTTTACAAGCATCTGAATTGCTGAACCAATCCATGTTTTCTTGAACAATCTCAATATTTGAGGACTATTCAATATTCTATCACACGGAAAAATATCATTGTCAATATACTTCTCGTTTTCAATTAAATAATTATAAAGTTGATCTTCTATTACTTTTTGTTGATTATAAAACTCGTGCCTCATCATTACAAAACAGGAATTCATACAAGAATATATGAACTTTACAAGAGGATATCCATCTTTGGTATTTAACAACAATTCAACGTTATTACTACCTTTCTTTCTATAAAATGTTATAGAATCAACCAAACATCTAAAATAGTATTCAAATCTATCAGTATCACACATATCTTGTTCAAACTCATTTACTATCGGCAATAAAACATTAACTTTAAAACGTTTTTCCGCCATATCACTTAACATTGGAAAAACGCTATCATGCGACGCTCTATAAAAATCTTGGTGAATAATTCCTAGACTAATCTTGCTCATCAAATCATCAGGCAGTTCTTTTAAGAAAAATGCAGTAAAATACTCCTGAAAAGACCTATGAGTAAATTTTAATTTTACGCCATCTTCATATAATAAACATAATGCGTTAACTAAATCCGAAATAAAAAACTCTTGATTAACTTCAAAGCCACGTTGAGATATTTTAATAAATACATTTTTAAGTTCTTCTCTATCAAATTCTAATTTTCCCTGTATATATGTAATCGCACAAAAGTTTGAAAAGATTAATTTAAAAACATCATAAGATAATTTGCTCTTCATCTCCCTACGATAACCAGATTTAGTAGCGTCGTGTTTTTCATAAAGTGTCTCAAAAGCATTGGAATAAAATAAATGTAACTTTTCCGGGATTTCGGCATAATTGTCATATGTTAATAACATTATGCTAAGTAATAAGGGATTTGTTGCAAAAGATATATACTCATCATAAAGATGTTTATCAAGTGCCTCAACAAAACGTTCTCTTAACTCTTTATCATAATCAATCTTTTTTATCAATGAAATTGCCTGTTGTTTAGTAAACGGACACGCAGATAATACTGCAAAACGCGGAAATTCAAAAAACTCACTGCAGGGCCTTGAGGCAATTATGTAATAATTCTCAGAATACATATCACAAAAATCATTTAACTTTTTAAAAAAATCGCTCCTCTTATTGGAAATTACTTCATCGTAACCATCTAAAAGAAATAAAAAACAACCAGCATGTAATGCATAATCCAAGTATTCCTCTTTTAAACCACTGCCTAAAGATGTTAATCTTTCAAATATTAATTCTCGTATGTTGTAGTTATCCTCCAAATTATTCAAATCTTTTAATTCTAAATATATCGGAATTAAATCATTAAAATGCAACTCATTAATAAATAAGTGCTTCATTAAAGTTGATTTACCTATCCCACCAGTCCCTGTAATGACTAAAAAATGGGATTTTTCCAAAAGATTATTAACATTATCAGCTATGATTATCAAATCCTGTTTTTTATCAAGATATGGCACTTCGAAAAAATCATAAATATATTTCGGCTCTGTTCTATACAGCAATGTTTTAATTCTGCTATATTTTAAATATGAATTGTTTATATATTCTTTAAACACCAAATCAAAATCAATTTTAAACTTTTCCCACTGATCTTTTCCAAAAGAAGTAACTATTTTTGCTAAAGGCATAATATATTTATCAAAAATAATGATTGGATTAAAATTATTCTGTGATGTCACATTCATTTCTAAAACCCTCTCTTATTAACAGCTTTTAGGCAGTTTCTTCTAAATATTCAAATTACTATAATAACCAAATATTCTTAACTTTTGTTACGCAAATTCATTTTTCCTTCTCTTTATTACATCCAAAATCTGCAGAACACATCTATCTAAATCATTCCGTATTTCACTTTCCCAAAATCGCCTTTCCCGATCCATCAGACCGCCCCTCTCGCACCATGCTCACAAGCGAATCCGGCGCAAATCGATCAACTCATATTGTGGAGGATCCCAAAACAAAAAAATTACGTTTCCTGACCCCTGTCGAGTGTGAGCGCCTGAACGGTTTCCCAGACGGCTGGACCGATACCGGGATGCCGGAAAAGTTTAGATATTTCTGCATGGGTAATGCATTGGTAGTTCCGTTGATCACCAGGATGGGAAAACAGTTGATAAAAATTTTATAAACGGTAGCAAGAAAAAGCAGCAGTACCAGCATCTGCTGCTTTTTCTAGTTTTAATTATACTGTCACAAAAAAGGGCCTTCAAATAAATTCACACTTTTTTTACATTGCTTTTCATCTAATTCTTGCTAAAATTCAATCTTGCCTTAGCAAAAAATCTTTCATTCATTTCAAATTGTTTCTTTATATGTTTATAGTATTCTCTTTTTATATTACCAGTAGTCAGGTTTTTAAGAATATCTTTTGCCTCTTCATCATTTCTAAAAAGAAACGGCATAGAAATGTAATTTGTTTTTGATAATTCTACGATTATTGGAACAGAAATATCCAAATCTACAAGAACCCTTAACATGGAAGCAAAATTAGTGTTCCTTATCCTTTTTTGTGCTGCTAATTTTCTAAAAAACAAGTCGTCACATATGTATTTAGCATCCAGCTTAGAAGACAGTATAAATGCATCCATTTGAACAACATTTGTTTTCATTTCAGCAATCATTATTTCGCCTTTTAAGCAACCATCAATGATTTCATAATTAATACGTTCATCTTCCTCTACATGAATAGTTTTAAACTTCTTACATTCACAAATGATTTTTTCCAGTATTTCCGGAACTCTTTCATCATATTTTAGAATAGCAATATTATCATTATCCATAGTTATTATGCCCGGAGAAGTATTTTGTTTCTTTCTTTCATCATCCAATAGATTTTGAAAAAAAACAATATAGCTTTCTGGGCATGTTATTCTATCAAGAACTGGTTCTAGAATATATAACCAATCTTTCAGCGCTAATAATATCAACGTAGATATTGAGATTACATAAGTATCTTCAATTTTATCCTCGTATGTTTCATTTCCAGCATAGTATGCCAAATCTTTTGTGTATAACAAGTATGTTACTGCATCAATATACCTGCCGTATTCACCTTCTATTAACCAATCGACAGGAATTCCAATTGTATTGTTTTTAAAATTATATAATTCTACTAAATAATCATTTCTTTCTTTGGATTTTAACAAAAATTTTTTTATTTGCGCCACCATGTCTTCCATACTATTACTTGTTATTGGCCATATATATTTATTAAAATGTTCCGGATGTTCATTAATTTTATTCATTACAAAACGAAAAGCAAAAACATTTCTATCTACAATTTCACAAACCTTATATCGTTCTCCTTTAATGTTTAATAGTTGTTCTATGTTACTTGAAACCAGTTTAGAATATAATGTGTTTTTCCGATTAATATGATTTACATCCATACTTCTGTTACTATTACTACCTAAATTTAAATCAGCTTCGCTATCTAAACATATCAATAATTTTTCTTTAGTCTCGCTATTTTCCAATGTTAATACTGTATTTCCCGATGCGTGTTTTAGACTTAAATCAGTACTTCTTTGCTCATCAATTTGAAGATAATAACGAATAATCTCACCATAAATTTCATAATCATCTTTGCCGTTCAAATAATAAAGTGCTTTGTATGCATAATAATCAGCTTCTCCCATTCTGCCAAGAGCTTTCAAGGCAAAAGCAGCTCTCATAAGGTGACCTGGAACATTAGAATCAAAAATTGCTTTGAGATATGGTGTATAGTAATCAGCATCTATTATTTTCTGTTGTAAAGAAAGCATTATTATATTCGCTGCTACATTTGAATCAGCTTTGACTTTAAACAGTTCTTTAGAATATTTAAGCATACTACGATATTTTTGAGCTTTTTCTAAACACTTTATTTTTATTGCAAGAAATTCAGCCCTATCAACGTTTTCTTTTATGAATCTATCGGCTATTTTTTCAATAAGCATTACCTCTGGTTGCACATTTAAACTTTTATTCTTAGTAATGCCTTTTAATGTAGCATCAAAATAATTTAAAATTTCATAATCAATTTCGCGACTAAGAATCATCAAAGAAGTAACTTCGTCCAATACATTTGATAAGAAACAAATCTTTTCGAAATTTAAAAACATGTAAATAAAACCAAAAAGAATGTTATTGTCAACACTTTTAAATGATATGCCTGAATGGAGCATTTCATTAATAGTTTTTACAATAATGTTCTCAAAAATCGTTTTATCAAATACGTAAAATGCAACATAAAACAAATCCTCAAAAGATTTATTTGCAGTCTTCAATACATCTTGGAGTTTTTCACTATATGCCTTATCACCTTTATAGTAAAGAGCCAACAATAAAATGCCTTTATGGTGTAATGTAATTTCCTTTTCTTCCAACTCACCAAATTTAGAAATTACATTATCATAATCCTTTATTCGGATATAACATAATAATAGTCTAGTTGAGATATTGGTATTAACTTTCCATTCACATGTTAAATAACAACTAATTGCTTGTTCGATTTCATTTCTTATTTCTAAACAACAGCCATAATAAAATATAATTAAATCCAATTTTTTTATTTCTTGAGAAAATCCTTGATATATTTCTTTTATGTTATCTAGATAACAAATTTTAATTCGGCCTAAATTGAAAAAAGTTAAAAGTTCAAGATATGATACTAATTCCTCATTTGCCTTAGCTAAATCAGGATATTTTTTTTCAATTTCACCTAAATCTTGCTTAGCTTGTACAAGTTCTGTTTCATTTCTTTCATCAACGCAATCAACATTGATCTTTTGGATTTTCGCAATATTGAAAAAGAACTCATATTTATCTTCCCTTGAAACACTTTTTAAATCTTCGAATATCTCAAACGATTCGTCAAAATTGCCAATATTAAACATGGACAAACCACAATAATATTTTAGTTGATTACAAACTGTTTCAACTAAAACAATTTCATCTTTCTTTATCATAAATCCATTATAAAGTTCAATAATTTTATTAAAACAACCATTACTAAAAAGCTTATCTATAACAAGAATTTGAATTTCCGGAAAATGTTTAACAAATTCATTGAGTTTAATCTCAAACAGCTTATCTGAAAAATCTTTTAACCATAATGCTTCATCTTTGTAATTTCCAGACAAAATATCTAAAGCAACTTGACAATTATCTATCTCACCATCGTGCAAAGCTTGGCAGAATCTTAAGAAATATATTTTTTCTTTTTCATTATCATCCAATTTTACTAAACCATAACTAAATACAACATCTAATTCCTTCTTGAGCTTTTTCATTCTTAAATTTAACAATAAGTCAGTATAGTTATCTATATTAGCAATAACCATTCGATGTACCAGCTTGTTTCCGCTGACTTCTGTTAATAAACTATCTTTATCAACTACATTAAAATTTACATCACCAGAGATTTGAACAATCGTTGAGTGTTCAATCTTTTCTGCTTTAATATTTTGTTTTCTTCCAAAGATGAATTCCTTTATTAAATCAAACATTCTTGTCTCCAAATATTATCAACTACTCATCAGATTTGGGCAAATTAATATTAACATTTCCACCAGTTTGAAAAATACTATTATCATTCATTTTTTTACTGTTTATAATTTGTTTTTGCATCTTTTTAATTTCTCTTTGATTCGACTTTGATATTAAAAATGAAATAATACTCAAAATTGAAGCCACAATACTTAAAATTTCCGTTATATCCATGTGAATCCCTCCCAAAATCTATTTATCTTACTTTTTTCTTAACCTTCCTTGTAAATTATATCACTTTTCGTTTTAATTAAGAGTAAACAATACATGATATTTCAGTGAACTTTTATTCGAATTAATAACCAACTATTTTTAAATAAAAAGTGATTTTATTATCCTTTCCCTTGCCTCTACCGCCAAAACGCGCTACAATTATCTTACGTACAAAGCGACAGACAAAGAATTAGCCGCTTTCCTGTCGTATGTCAACGGAAAAGCGGCAGAGAGTTCTTTTACAAAAAATCTAGACAACGAGGTGAAACGCATTCGGGATAGTGAGGATTGGAGGTTTCACGCTATGTATTACGAAGCAGAGACGCAGTTTCATGAATGGCTGGGAGAAAGAAATGCGAAATATCAGATTGCCAGAAATATGTTAGCAGAAAAAATACCCGTTGAGCAAATCATGAAGCTTACAGGCCTTACTGCTGAAGAAGTTTCTGCGGCAGCAAAGGAAACGGACGCCGTTGTAGCAGAAGAATAAGCTTCAGCGTTAAGTGAAAATCTGTATGATACAGAGTTTTGTGTATCAAAATATCATTTTGAGTGTAGTTTTTCGTTTATAAAAAATTGATAGACTCGCAACACTTCCGCAGCATCTGCCTGAAACAGGGCAGATGCTTTTTTATTCACATCCACCGGAACAGCAGTTCCGACGGAAGCAGGAACAGATACGGAGCTGTCACTACTGTCAGCCACAAAGCCGATTTTCTTCCCTGTTCTTCCGACAGCCCGGCGCGTTTTAAAATGTGTAAGTCGAACCGGTAAATGCAATATGCCGCCAGCAGGATCGCCACAACCACAATCAGAAACGACACCGCATTTTCAAAGGGGTTAAGGCCAAGGCCGTGGTTAATTGCCCGCAACGAATCCAGTTTATGGGAACTTGTAATCATAAACGTGGCAAACAAAAACAGACTGCGCTAACCGCATTGTATCCGGACCAACGTAAAAATCACTTGCCCACAGCGTGGCAGGCCAGCACGAGTCCCGCATACATGACCGCAACGGTTGCGTACCAGTACTTTCTCTTATGCACATACTCTTCGCTCTGTTCCTCATCGTACAATCCTTTGAACAAACCCAGAGCGCCCAGAAATCCCAGAAAAGCCCCCAGCATGGCCGCGGGACCGGAGGCAATTCCGTCCACAAAACCGTTCAGGACCGGCAGCATTACGTCCCGGTTGAACAGCACAAACACGGCGGCCAGAAGGACCGTCAGGACGCCGGCTTTTTTCGTGCTGCTGACCATGCGGATGCATAAGAAGATAACAAAAAGAGGCAGCAGGCACGCAATAATGTAATTCGCGTAAATGAGATCCGCGCGCAGTCCGGAAATTTCCGGACCGGCCGTCATAAACGGGAAAAAATTCCGCACCCTGCCCCTCCTGACTCAAACGAAAGCAACACTACCGCAATGCAGCTCTTACGTTACTTCTGAACGCGCCCGCCTTCCGGTTCAGCTCTTCGTCACTTCTGAATGCGTCCGCCTTCTACTTCCTGCACATCAAAAATGGAAAGGAACGCCTGCGGGTCAATGGACTGCACCGTCTGCTTCAGTTTCGTTACTTCCAGACGGGTGACCACACAGTAAAGAACATCCTTGTCCTCCCGCAGGAAACCGCCCTGCCCGTGCAGCCGCGTCACAGCCTTCCGCAGATTGTGCACCAGCGCGTCCGATACTTCATCATGCTTCGTCGTGACAATCAAAACGCCTTTCGTGGAATCCAGACCCTCGGATACCGTATCGATCATGCGGGAACAGATGAAATACGCCACCAGCGAATACATGGCGCTGTGCCAGTTGAACACAAGACCGGCGCTTCCCAGAATAAACAGATTGAAGAACAGAACGATTTCGCCCACGGAAAACGGCGTCTTGTGTTCCATCAGAATCGCCATGATTTCCGTGCCGTCCAGCGAACCGCCGCTGCGGATCACGATGCCCACACCGATACCGATGATGACACCGCCGAATATCGTCCCGAGAAACGGATCTTTGGTAAAAGGTTCCATGCGTTCAAAGATGCTGCTCCAGAACGACAGCAGCACAACCGCAAAGCTGGAAGCCAGCGCCATATTGCGTCCTAACCGCTTCCATCCAAGATAAAAGAACGGCGCGTTCAACACGATGATCCAGACGCTGAACGAAATGCGCGTCAGTTCTTCAAAAATCAGGCTGATGCCCACTACACCGCCGTCAATGACGCTGTTCGGCACCAGAAACAGTTTCAGCCCGGCAGAGTACACCATGGATCCGAACAGTAGGCCTAACAACCGCAACATAATCTGATTAAAACGGAATACCTTTGAAATGGTCACCAGGAGCCTCCTCGCTTCGCGTTTTCCTTCTTTCAGATAATCAAAGTGTGATCACGATACTTTACGTCTTGTATTTACCGGCAATATCTTACTCTGTCCGGTAAATGCCGCCGGCCGCCCGTCACTTCTTTGCCAGGTCCGCCTGTTTGTCCTGTTCCGCCTTACGGATATCTTCCCGCATATCCTTAGCCAGGTTGAAGGTCTGGAACTTCTCATCCGAGGGCAGCATCATGGTAAAGCTGTCCGTTTTATCCAGATACGCTTTCCCGTTCCCGATAGCCAGTTCCAGAATATGGCCGCCGTGTTTTTTATCATCCGAAATAAAATGGAAATGCCAGCCCGGCGTGTTCAGGCCGCCCATATAATTGGGGCAATACAGACCGACCAGCGTTCCTTCCATATTTTTATGGGTAAACTCCGTCTGTTTTCCTTTCAGCGCCTCTACCAGCGTGGGGTACGGTTCCTGGCTGCCGTGTTCGCTGCGGAACAGGATGCTGGGGAACACGGTGTGCAGCTTTACTACATAAAAGCTGTTGGCCCCCTGCTCTTCCACAACTTTGTTTAAGCGTTCTTCCAGACCGGTTTTGTCAGCTACATCCGTAAGGTCTACCGCAATGTCTTTGTCAAAAAATGTCACGTTCGCGAAAGGCACGGTATCCTTGTCGTCCGCCACGACAACCCGTCCATCGCCCAGGGCCTGGTACACCGTGCCGTCCAGCACAATCATTTCCCCGTTCAGTCCTTTGAACGTGCCGATGCCGGTATCCCCGCCCTTGCGGAGCTGCTTCACCGTAACCGTGCCGCCGAGATAACCCTGCGCCAGCGATTGCAGCAACGCCACCTGCCGGACGGTTTCCCTGTCTGCGGAGGCCGCGCTGCAAGTCGCGCCAAATACCATGGAAGCCGCTAAAGCTAAACCGATGTACTTATGACCAAATTTCATTTTATTTTCTCCCCTTTCAGAACTCAATAAACCGCAGCGACCCGTCTTCACCGCTCGGATTGACTGCAAAATATCTTGTCTTTCCATAGCTGTCCGTATAGGAAAAACCGTTATTGGGCAGGTCGCCATACAGTACGGTTTTGATACTGGAAAACCGAAATATATTGGTTAATAATGATACTTTTTACGCAGAACAGACATGAATATGCTCCCGACAGCTGCCGCCATCAGCTCGGCAAAAACAATGGAATACGGTCCGCAAAAAAGATATCAGGGCCGATACCTGCCCGTTGTTCAGCGCTGTAAAAAAAGCTGAGCCGAAAATAGCCATTCCTGTAAACAGGTATGCGAACGAGGCGATCCGGAACGCGTGTACGGAGTCTGGTATCAGATGCCCGGCATCCTGCAGAAATAAGATGGAAAACGGATAAGCAAGCGCTTCCGAAAGACAAAACATCGCAACGGATGTAATTCCGATAACCACAAGGCTCCTTTTTCGCAGGTTCTTAAGTTCACCATGATTCTGTGCGCCGTAATGATAGCTGAACACCGGCCCGACCCCATTAGAATACCCCACAAAAATGGCTGAAAAAATCAGGCTAACATACATCAGTTGGCCATAGATTACGACTCCGTCTTCACCCGCATACTTAAGCAGCTGCATATTATAGATAAGCCCTACCATAGACGCAGCGGCTTCCGCCATGAATTCCGAGGATCCGTTCGTACAGGATTTAATGATCGACCTTGCATCCCATACGGGCTTCACCAGCTTAAGGAGGCTGGTATTCTTCCGGCTGAAATAAATAAGCGGGAACACACCTCCCACCATCTGGGCTAACGCCGAGGCCGCCGCAGCGCCTGCGAGCCCCCACTGAAAGCCGATAATAAAAAGCGCATCCAATATCATATTACACAGTCCTGAGAATACCGTGACCATAAGCCCCAACCGCGGTTTTTCAGCAGTGACAAAGAAAAGCTGAAACGCATACGACAATATCCATGCAGGCAGAGCCAGAATAAAGATCCGTCCGTACAGCACGCTGTTTTCAAGAAGACTTCCTTCTGCGCCAAGCCAGGACGTAATCTGGGGCATAAAGATAAATCCCGGCACCATCATCAAAAAGCCCAAGCCAGAAGATACCAGTACAATCAGTGAAAACAGGCTGTTTGCCCGTTCCTGATTTTTTTCCCCCATCGTCTTTGCGATCAATGCGCTTCCGCCCACACCGAACATATAGCCGATCTCTCCCATGATATTAAGTACAGGCAGGACCAGATTGACAGCCGCAAATTCCGTCTTTCCCACAAAATTAGCGACAAAAAATCCATCCACGACAATGTACAGGGAGAGAAATATATTCATCACAATGGATGGCAGTGTAAACCGCAGCAATTTCCCGTATGTAAAATTATCTGAAATACGAATCTTTGATTTCATGTTTTAATTGAAATAATGGATGCCTACCGGACATAATCAAAGAATCAGTTTACTTTCTTTCCGGCAAAATACACCTCTGCCGGCTTATTATGGCTGAAGCCCTCCGGCTCTGCGGTAAGCAGATCATTGTCGAATACCAGATAGTCGGCGTCCTTGCCGGTTGTAACAGAACCCTTTTTGTCCTCGATGCCAAGCTGCTTTGCTCCGTTGATCGTGTATCCCAGCAGCATCTCTTCTATGTTCATCCTTTCCTCTGCAGGAGGTAATACCGCCGTGCTTTTGGCCCATTCGGGAAGCCTGGTCTTTTCGGTAGCTATGCGGGTCATTCCGATCTCCATGCCAAGGTATGGGTTCCAAGGTACGAGATCCCCGAAGACGATGTTATCACTGGACCATGTCACAAGAGCGCCGGAGTCCCAGATCGTTTTGCAGCGGAACTGCTTTGCGGCGCGTTCCGCCCCAAGCCAGGAACTCGCTTCCTTCGTGTCTCCCGCATGCCACCACGGTGTAAAGTTTGCGATGACGCCAAGCTTGGCAAACCTGTCCAGATCCGCATCGTCCTGAACCTCCAGATGAGCGCAGGTGACACGCACATGGAAGTCATCTCCCAGCTCTTTTTTTGCCAGCTCCACACCGTCCAGCACAACACGGGACGCACGCTCGCCGACAGTGTGACAGTGCAGATCCAGACCCGCCTCATTGAGCTGTTTTAAAAGATCCGCAAGTTCCTCTGCAGAGAAGGCAGTAGATCCCAGTGTGTTGACATCTACATAAGGCGTAACCATAGCCGCGGTATGGATCCTCTGGGTCCCGTCCATCATAATCTTCATGGTATGAACCTTAACATGCTCTGTGTTGTACTCACTCCGGAAACGCTTCAGCTCCTTAAGGGCTTTCTCCGCATCGCGAGCCGACATGACCACATAGCTGCCGTCAACATAAACAGGCAGTTTTCCCTGCTCATCCAGTTCGCACAGACGCTTGTATATCTTCTCATGGAACACGGGATCTCCCGGCAGCCCGGCATCAAATACGCAGCTTACGCCGGCATTTACCGAAAACTCGATCCAGCGGTTAAGAGAAGCGTCAACCTGCCCGTCGGTCAGTTTCATCATGCTGTCCAGAATGATGGGAACTTCCGTCGAGGCCTCAATCATATTTCCGGTCACATGACCATCCTTCCTGACATAATAAGCAAGTCCAGGCACAGGATCCGGCGTGTCGTCAGTAATACCGTGTTTAGCAAGGATCCTGGAGTTTACCCAGATGCTGTGTCCTTCCGCTTCCTGAATTAAAATCTCGGCATCCGGACAGATTGCATCAAGGTCCTCCTTTACGATATCGTCTCCATGGAGGAATCTTTTCTCCAAAACAAATCTGTAACGCTCCTCACCGGGATTCTTCTTAATATAGTCTGACATAATGTCCAGCGCTTCCTGTTTGCCGTTGCACTCAAGGCGCATCCCCATATCCGCGTACTCGAAACCGACCGGCATGGTGACATGGACATGGGTGTCAAGGATGCCTGGCATGATGAATTTTCCGCCCAGGTCTGTGACCTCGCCCTCATACTCCGAAAGACCGGCCTCGTCGCCCACATAAACGAATTTGCCTTCCTTCACCGCAAGAGCGGTTGCCAGCGGTTTGTCCTTGTCAGCTGTGAAGATTTTTGCATTTTTAATAATTTTGTCAGCTTTCATGTTGTCTCCTCGCTATTGCGTATCTGAATACTGTTTTCCCCATAAACTCCCGGGCGCCTTTGCCGTAAAACCCCGGTTCGCCCGTACAGGCTTTACTTCCTGACAATCTCCACTACTTCGCCGATAAACATACGGTGCGGTTCTTCTTCTGTATAAAATCTTTCCACTGCATCCCCCGGCATATTTTCCCGCGCCAGGTCCTGCCAGTAAATTTTACGGCAGATAAAAGTGACTTCCGCTTCTTCGTACGTGACTGCCTGCCCGATCGGCTTAACGGTCAGACCGGAAGCTTCATCTTTGTTTATGTCCCTGCCGGATTTGGTGCCCATGACGGCCATGGCTTTTCTGCACTCTTCCGGATAAAAGCTGACCGTAAAGTAGTCGTTATCGTTCATAAACCCGAAGGTGTAACGGCAGGGTTTCACATATACTGTCACCACCGGCTTCCCCCAGAGCGTTCCCATGCCGCCCCAGCTGATGGTCATGGTGTTGTGCTTTTCTTTCGTCCCGGCGCTGAGCAACGCCCATTTTTTGTCAAACTGCGCAAAAATATCTGTTGTGAACTGTGCCATAGGATTCTCCCTCCAAATATTTTATTTTTGTAACAAAACAACCTGTAATGCTTACTTACTCTTATCGTATATTTTCAAAACAATCGGGAACAGGATCAAATAGGTCACGGCAAACATGGAATGAAATTCCGGAACCAGTTGGAACTGGTTGAACAGCGTGACAAACGTTCCGATCAGAACCGCATATTCAGTTAATCCGGTCTTGGGATAATAGCTTTTATGTTCCATCCATTATATACACGTACCGCTCACGCATTATTCCGTTTCCTTCTCCGTTGCCTTGCTTTCCTGTATCTCTTTTCGTTTCCGCGTCCACTTGTTGATCCCCAGAAGTTTGTGACGCCGGGGGCCGTAACGCTTTTTGAATTTTTGTGATTCACGCTTTTCGGATTTTAACATGGCCTGCCCCCCATTCCTTTAAAATTCGTCTGGCCGTACCTGTATAAATATGACTTTGTCAGTCTGTTGCCGAGGCCAGTAATACCACAAACCGGTTCCTATGGCTGTCGTATACGCTCCAGCACGACGCGCCCCACCATTCATGCCCGTCATCAAAAATATCCGACCAGTCGGTTGTCCATTCATACGCTTCCAGACCTTCCGCGCCGTCCGGAAACAGGACCGCGTTGATCCGCCGGAGGTCTTCCGGTCCGTATTTCGTCCCATGCGGCGGCTCCAGAAACGCATACCAGTACGGTATCTCTTTGCCGCAGTTTTCATCGTTGGGAACCCAGTCGCTGTCATATTTCTTATTTCCGTAACGGTCTTTGCGCAGTACGTCCGGAACAAAAAGAAGCTCTCCGGGGTCGAGGCGTTTTGCTTCCGCTTTGCTGCAGTCACAGGTAAACAGATGCAGCCGGTCCGCATACCCTTTCCCGAAAAGTTCTTCCGCTTTTTTTATCGTCTGCTTTTCGTTTTCATTTACCAAATGGATTGCAAAAAGAATGGCTGCCCTGTGTGATTCTATTCCATTATATGGCCTTTCATCCGCCATACTAAGATTTTACTGAGTTCGTCAATTTTCAGCTCATACATATCGTTCACCTGCAAGCCCTGATTTGTATCTGTAAACATCATTTTTATTCATTATAACATAACAGCCGCGGAAGTTGAATTTCCACGGCTGTTGAATCGTTTACAGCGGTAAATATAAGAACTTGTATCAGTGATCTGACTTGAGTCCGGCGCCGCACATGGTAATCAGGCTGTCCGGCGTCCTGCCGTGAAGCTCGCAGTATTTCAGGTACGCCGCGTAGTTGCCCGCCGTGGTGTGCTCGCAGTAAATGCCTTTGGCCGCCAGCGTGGCACGGGCCGGCAGAATCGTTTCTTCCGGAATCTCCACGATTTCCATATCGTATTTATAAATCTTTTCCAGAATTTCCTCACCACGCATGGGCTGGCCGATGGCAATGCCTTCCGCCAGGGTCGGCTCCGGCGTAACCGCGGCCGGTTCTTTCAGTCCCTGCCGTTTCGCTTCCGCGAAGGGTGCGCAGTGTTCGCTCTGGATGGCGATCACATTGGGCATTTCGGGAATCACACCGCTGGCCACAAGGTGCTCCAGGCCAAAGACCCCGCCCAGGAACAGGGTCCCGTTCCCCAACGGAATAAAAATGTTCCGGGGAATCCGGTGCAGCTGTTCGTAAATTTCATAAATGTAGGTTTTCGTTCCTTCATAAAAGAACGGATTGTACACATGGTTCGCGTAATACTTTCCTTCTTCCGTAACTTTCGCCCTGCACACATCCGCGCAGTGGTCGCGGGAACCGGGCACCACATTGGCCACGGCCCCGTGGGCTTTAATCATGTCGATTTTTTTCGGCGACGTCCCTTCCGGAACAAAAATCTCGCAATGGATACCCACGCGTCCGCAATACGCTGCCACGCTGTTGCCCGCGTTGCCGCTGGAATCCTGCACCACGTCCGTCACGCCGATGGACTTGCAGTGGGAAATCAGGACCGCCGCGCCCCGGTCTTTAAAAGACAGCGTCGGCATGAAATAATCCATCTTCAGCATCAGGTCTTCGTCAAAAGGAACGATGGGCGTCATGCCTTCGCCCATGGTTACGGCTTTCCACGTTTCGTCCGCCAGGGGCATAAAGGCACGGTAACGGAAGATGCTCCATTCGTCCTTATCGATCAGCGCCTCGTCAAACTTTGGCAGTTCGTACTGCAGTTTCCACAGGCCGCCGCATTCGCATTTCGGCGCCCGCGTCGTTACGTCTTCCGCTTTTCCGCATTTCGTGCAAACATACTTTACTTTCATACTGTCCCCCCCGTCATCACGCAAATCATTACTATCAAGAATTATAAATTGTATCCGGAAACCATTGTTTTCTTAATATTATAACAAAACAGCCGCAGAAATATCTACGGCTGTTAAATCATTTACTGTACAAAATTGGTATTTTTCGATTATTCTATCGTTTCGGCCGCCGGGCATCATAAGGACCGGTGCCGCCGGCCTTAGCCAGCGCAATCAGTTCGTCGGCAGTTTTGCACTGCATGGCCTTCATGATGGACCCGCCCTGCAGCGCGGCATATACATACCGGCTTACCGCGTCCCACGCCTCGCCGCAAAACCTGCCGTTCATCAGATGGTAGAAATCATCCTGCTGCGGCGTCCTTTTCAGCAAAAACGTATCGCCCTTCTTAAAAAAAGGACATGGACCCGATTTCGGGTCCGCAAGATATTTTTCCTGATACTCCGTAAAACATTTTGTTTCCAACACTGTTATTCTGCACTCATGCTTCATGTTCCGATTCCTCCGCCAACCAACGGTTCCCCGCCTGCTGTTACTTATTAATATCCCCCTACTCCAAGATATACCCGTACGCCTTCACCGAGTGCACGGCATCCCGTGCGGAACACAGTTCGCCGCACAGACGCTCCCAAAGATCCGCCAGCTCCGTTTCCGGATCGTCCGTGTACAAATCGAAATCCGTTTCCAGCAGCGTTCCGCCTTTCATTCTATACCGAACGCTGACGGTGGTGGGCTCATGGGGTACGATACTCCAGTTGTATGATGATTTTGCTGCAATGATGGCAGATTGGATGGTCATTTTGGGACTCCATTTGAAAATTGCAAAAAAGGTGATTTTTGCAATATCGACTTTTTGGCATTGCAAAAATGGCTGTTTTTGCAATTGATAATCCACTCGATATGGCAAGTGATACAATTCAGTTGAACAATATTATTATAACACATATACAAAAATTCTTTTTATGGGTGATAATAAGATTGTTATTCTTCCTGTTATTATTATCATTTTGATCTTGCGTAATTATCCATTGCCAGGTAACATAATAGGTAGAAAATGGAAAATAGAGTACTAATTTATGAAATGCATTATATTTTTCACTATCGAGGTACTATCATGAGCGACAAAAAACTCAAGCCGGGATTTTATGAACAGGTCATCAGTGAACATTTTGCAAAACAACTGGAACAAGTGGAAAACCGTTTCAAAGAAATCGAACCCATTGATCAAACAGAAGCGTCCACCGTTTTATCCGGTTATCTGAAAGATATTGTAACTCAAGGTCTTGAATCTGCAAAAGATACTGGGGAATCCGAAGGTGATGCAACCGGGCTGCAACGCCAAATTGTTCTTGCCAATAAAATCATAAAGTTAATTCAGGAAGAAACTAATAATGAAGAATTAAAGGAATCGCTTGTTGATAAAAAAGGCGAAGAGTTGCTGACTCTTTTAGATTCGCAAAACACGATTCGTGTCGTTAATGCAAACGCAAAAATACCTCGGCCACAGACCTCTTTATCTGAAACTTCTCTCTTTACCGGAGCCAAACACGAACCGCAAATGTTTAGCGAATTAAAAGCAGAAATCAGTACCTGTGACCGTATTGATATGCTGGTGTCGTTCATTAAGTGGAGCGGCCTCAGTCTGTTACTGGAAGCATTAAAAGACTTTACCCAGCGTGGCGGTAAATTGCGGATTATTACTACATCCTATTTAGGTGCTACGGATTTCAAAGCAATCGAAGAATTAAACGCATTGCCTAATGTGGAAATCAAAATTTCTTATGATACCAAGCGGACAAGGCTCCACGCAAAAGCCTATGTGTTCCACAGAGATACCGGGTTCACCACGGCTTATATCGGTTCTTCCAATTTATCGAATCCCGCCATATCCAGCGGGTTGGAATGGAATGTCAAAATTACCGAAAAAGATTTGAGCAACACTATGAACAAAGTGCTACATACATTTGACGTGTATTGGCATTCTCCTGACTTTGAAACCTACAACTCCGCACAGAAAGAACGTTTAAAAACTGCATTATACAGAGAACGTTTTCAGGATAAACCGGGCAAGCAGTATTTAATTGCGGAAACTCCGGAAGCATATCATTTTAGAATTACTCCCTATTTTTATCAGCAGGAAATTTTAGACGAAATAGCAGCAGAGCGAGAACTCCGTTCCAATTATAAAAACTTAATTGTTGCTGCAACAGGCACCGGTAAAACAGTCATTGCAGCCTTTGATTACAAACGTTTTTGCAAACAAAACCCCGGTCATGCAAATAAATTGTTATTCATTGCCCACCGGGAAGAGATTTTATCACAAAGCATTTCCTGCTTCCGTGGCATTTTAGAAGACGCGAATTTCGGTGATTTATTTGTAGGGTCCCATAGACCAACTTCGCAGGTGTCACACTTGTTTATGTCGATTCAAACCTTTAATTCACAGGACTGGACCACAAAAACGTCGCCAGATTTTTACGATTACATTATTATTGATGAATTCCACCACGCTGCAGCATCTTCCTACCAAAAACTATTAAACTACTATACGCCTAAAATTTGGCTTGGTTTAACAGCTACGCCGGAACGTATGGACGGAAAAAATGTTGCGGATTATTTCAATCATCGTATCACTTCTGAAATTAGACTGCCGGAAGCCATTGAGCGGAAACTGCTTTGTCCGTTCCACTATTTCGGTGTCAGTGATGGAACCGATTTATCTACGCTGACATGGAGTCGGGGCGGTTATGATGTCAAAGATTTAAATAATATTTATGTTCTTGACTATCATAAAGCAAGAAAACGTGCATCCCTTGTCATTCAGGCAGTACGGAAATATACAGCGGATATTAATCTGGTTCATGGTGTCGGGTTCTGTGTTTCCATCGAACATGCCAACTTTATGAATAAAATTTTCAATGAGGAAGGCATCCCTTCCATTTGCCTGACAGGCGGCAGTTCCGATGAAGAACGCAACAGCGCCCGAACCAAACTGACCTCCGGCGAAATCAAATTTATTTTTGTTGTAGATTTGTATAACGAAGGTGTAGATATTCCCGAAATCGATACCATTTTATTCTTACGTCCCACCGAATCATTAACTATATTCCTGCAACAGCTTGGTCGTGGGTTGCGCCTTGCAGACGATAAAGAGTGTCTGACTGTTTTAGATTTTATTGGTCAGTCTCATAAAAAATACAGATTTGATGAAAAATTCACAGCACTGTTGCATCGCACCCGGAAAGGCTTATATCGTGAAATCGATCAGGGTTTTGTTTCCCTTCCCGCAGGCTGTTATATCCAACTGGAAAAGGAAGCGCAAAGTGTCATTCTGAAAAACATCAAAGCATCGTTAAGCACAAAAGCTGCTTTAATAGAAAAACTGCGCGATTTCCACGATTATTCACGTAAAGAAAACGTGCCTTTTTCAGCAGGTAACTTTGTTGACTATTATCATATTTCTCTGCTGCGCCTGTATTCTTTCCCGAAAACATCTTTTTCCTCTCTTTGCGTGGATGCCGATTTGCTTCCTCCCTTTGAAGTTCCTGAACGAGATTATCTGACTAATGCCCTGTCACGTATTGCTTCCATTGACAGTCGCCGCTGGTTGCAATTTCTGTTAAACAAACTTCCGAGCATAGCAAACTGGAAAGTTACAGATTTCAGCGACTTAGAAAAACGGATGATATGGATGTTCTATTTTACATTTTATCAAACAGTCGTAACAGACGATTTACAAAACGAAGCAACCGATTCTTTTTCAGAGAATGATCAAAAGTTATTATCAGCCATTCACAGACTTCAGGAACTATCTAAAAACAATACAGTTTGGGAAGAAATGATTAGTGTATTGAAATATAATCTAAATCATATCACCTTCGTAGACGATCCTGTAGACGTTGGTTTTGACTGTCCGCTAGATTTGCATTGCCATTATACACGCGATCAGTTATTTGCCGCTCTGGATTATTTAACCCCGAGCAATGTACGTCAGGGCGTAAAATGGTTGCCTGATAAAAAGATTGACGTGTTAATCAATACGCTGATCAAAAGCGAAAAGGATTATTCACCTTCCACTATGTACAACGACTACTCTATTAACGAAAACCTATTCCACTGGCAAAGTCAGAGCACGACTTCAGCCGCATCCCCCACTGGTCTACGCTATATTCATCATAAAGAACAAGGAAGCAAAGTTCTTTTATTTGTCCGCGAATATGGCGAGAATGAAGCCGGTACCGCTCCGTTCATGTATCTCGGACTAGCTGAATTTGTACAAAACGAAGGTTCTCGTCCCATGAATATCATTTGGCGATTGGAAAAACCAATCCCTGCCAGCATGATTCAGATTACGAATAAGTTGGTATTATAACAGATAGATAGGATTCGCAGCTCTTTCATGACATCTGCCTAAAAATAGGCAGATGTCTTTTATTTTGTGTTGAAGCATCAGCAAATCCCGTTTTCACTTATATAATCCCGCGAGGACAAAAAAACGAAACCGTTGTCAAAAGTTTTTTTATGCAAAAGAAAGAATGCGGCCTCGTCTTTGAAAAAACGGCCGGCTTTTTATCAACATCGAAGAGAAAAAGAAAGAGAAAAGAAAGAACCAAAGAAAAGATAAAGTAAAAGAGAATAATATTAAATATATCAATACGCAATATGCTAATAATCCATATGCTAATACATCATATTTCACAAGAGGGGAAAAAGAAAAAACCTGACGGTGTGTTCAAGACCGCTATTAACGGCACACCATCAGGGTTCATATAGATTATGCCAATAAACGTGAGTTGTAACAATACTCCGTTGTTGACATTGATAATACAAATGGGAATTTGTCAAAACATCAATGTTTTTTTCCGCATTCCCAGCTTTCGTCTATCATATTAACAGCAACACTCCTGGCCTTTTTCTTTCTTCCCCTCAAAGAAGCGCCTAAGATTGTCTGGAAACACATAAGAATCCTTATGTGCGCTTGGAACAGAAAGGCTTTTCAGAATCGCATCTGCCAGCATTTCTTCAGTCGGGACTTCGTAGGTTTCACCATTCGCCTGGAATACCCGGCAATCGATATCCGTTCCAGCAATCTCGCCACAGCACCCACAGTCCGATTCTTTCACTTCTCCAAAAATATCTGTACCGTTAACAAGAATCGTCGGGGAAGAAACAAATCTATACTGTACTGCCAGTTCAGGATTTTTGATTTCGATCTTTTCATATTCCACATTATATCCAGCCAGAGTCAATGCAGGTTTGAGTTTATCCACTACCGCATCCAGAACATTATCTGTTCCGATACATCGATCACAGGTGTTCAAATCCAGATAGAGATACTCGATCCGCAGATGTTTTTTGTCGACCGCTGTTTCATCTCCGCAGCAAGCAGCAGATTGTGCTTTATCAGGACTGCAGCCGCAAGTAGTTTTTTTGGTTGTACTCATTTTATATTCCTCCATTTATTCTTCCATTTCATCAGATGATACTTGGAAACGTCTCCCATAAAACCCACTGAGCAATACAAAGGATATCCATCCTCTGTGGCTTTCAACTCTATAACAGAAATTTCCATTTTCTTTGCTTCCAAAAGCAGTGCTTCCATGATTATTCTTGCATCACTTACTATAAATCAGGCTTTTTCAGGCCCTTTTCTTCAAGAATGTGTTAGTAGACAGACGGTCTCGACGTGCGACGCGCATGGGAAATTGTCAAAGTATTACTTGATCAGCTTTTCGATATCCGTGGGCTTCAGAACCCTTCCCGCAGATACGACTTTCTCATTGACTACAAGCGCGGGTGTGGACATGACACCATATCCGGCAATCACACTAAAGTCCGTGATGTACTCGACTTCC
>CADCHY010000020.1 GCA_902801365.1 uncultured Succiniclasticum sp. | reverse complement strand
ATACAGCACGTCGTCCACCAGGACAATATGCTTCCCGGTTACATCAAAGTCAATTTCCGTTCCGTGGATCACCGGATTATAACCCATGGTAGTCAGATCGTCACGATACAGGGTAATATCAAGGGAACCGGTCGGAACCGCCACATTTTCAATCTTCTGAATTTCTTCCGCAATCCGTGCTGCCAGCGGCACGCCCCGGGTACGGATGCCCACCAGGGCCACATTCTCAACGCCCCTGTTCTTTTCGGTAATTTCATGGGCGATGCGGATCAAAGCACGGCGGATGCCGTCCGCATCCATAATAGACGTTTTCTTGACAATGTTCTTCATTTGTTCCACCTCGTAATATATTTTAAAAAACAAATTTGTCTTTTTATAGTCATCTGAAACAAAACAGCCCGTATTTTTCAAAAATCAATATGCCGGCATGATCCCACAACCGTTAACAGAAATGAATCCGTGTTTCCTTAAAACTGTCCGTTATGCAGGCGGGTTAAAATTTTATGCATATCCTCCGGCAACGGCGCTTCAAAATGCATCGGCTGACCTGTCCGCGGATGGATAAAATCCAGTGTCCGGGAATGGAGCGCCTGCCCCTTTATGGAAAAAGGTGTCTTCATGGGAGAATATTTGGGATCCCCAACCAACGGATAGCCCAGATGCTCCATATGGAGGCGGATCTGATGGGTCCGTCCGGTCTTCAGCCTGCACAACACCACGGTAAAGCGTCCAAACCGTTCCAGCACCTCATACTCCGTAATGGCTTCGCGTCCGCCTTCCGTAACCACAGCCATCCGTTTCCTGTCATTTTTGTCCCTGTCCATCCGGGTTTCAATCAGGCCCCTGTCCGCTTTTACATTACCGCGGACAACACACAGGTACGTCCGCTTCGCTGTTTTATCCTGAATCTGTTTGGACAGGGATACGTGGGCTTCGTCATTTTTCGCGACAATCATGATGCCGCTGGTATCCTTATCCAGCCGGTGCACAATGCCGGGACGGATCACACCGTTGATCCCCGACAGATTCCGGCAGTGGAACAACAGCGCATTGACCAGCGTGCCTGTGTAATGCCCCGGCGCCGGATGCACCACCATGCCCCTGGGTTTGTTAAGCACGATCACGTCGTCGTCTTCATAGATGATGTCCAGCGGAATGTTTTCCGGTTCTGCCTCCAGCGGCACAGGCCTGGGCAGTATTACCTGAAAAACATCTCCTGCCTTAACCTTATAGTTTGGCTTGATCTGCTTATTTCCTTTGCAGACGCGGCCTTCATTCAGCAATATCTGGACGTGGGAACGTGTACTTTCCAGGATTTCAGCAAAAAACACATCCGCCCGCTTTCCGGAGTCAGCTGCGCCCGCAGTCACTTCGCGTATATCTTCCATGTTCTGCGTGACAATATCCGGTTCCTCTCCGGCATTCCAGATACCACCGGCAACCGGGGCATCCGTTTCATTTAATTGTCCGGAAATCCGTTCTGTACCATTCCCCATAAAATCAGCCCTACCCCTACGCATATGGCAATATCCGCAACGTTAAACACCGGCCAGACACGAAAATCAAAAAAGTCGATGACCAGTCCGGTCTGCACCCTGTCCCATAGGTTTCCCAGGGTACCACCCAGAAACAATGCCGTCCCGACGCGCATCCGCCAGCCTTCCGCCAGAATATCTTTCCGCATCCACCAGATTGCAGCAACAGCCACTATACCGATAACCAGAAAAAACGTCCGGTTATGGGGCAGCATGCCAAAAGCGGCGCCCGGATTTAAAACATAAGTAAGATGGAAAATGTTTTCAAAAACGGGAATGCTTTCGCCTTCCGTCATTTTTGAAACCACAGCCAGCTTGGTGACCCGGTCCAGGAACAGCACCAGCAGCGATAACCATAATAAAATCATAGCGGCTCCCAGAATTCTTTTCAGAAACTGCTGCGAACATTTTCCGCAGCAAATCCTTATACAGTATTATAACAAAAACCCCGCTGCCTGTCAGCAGGCAACGGGGCAGCTTCGCTTAAATCAGTACATAACTTTGTTGGCAATGACCAGACGCTGGATCTGGTTGGTGCCTTCATAAATCTGCATGATCTTGGCATCACGCATACGTTTTTCAGCCGGATTTTCTTTGGAGTAGCCATAGCCGCCCATAATCTGCACGGCGTTTGTCGTAACTTCCATGGCGGTATCTGCCGCAAAGCATTTTGCCATGGCAGCTTCCTTGGTAAATACAACGCCTTCGTCACGCATAGCGCAGGCACGGTACACCAGCAGGCGCGCCGCATCGATCTTCATGGCCATATCGGCAACCATTTCCTGAATCATTTCGAAGGAAGCGATGGGCTGGCCGAACTGTTTGCGTTCTTTTGCGTACGCTACCGCAACATCCAGCGCAGCCTGGGCCAGACCTACGGAAACCGCGCCCACAAACGGACGGGCGGAATCCAGCGTCTGCATGGCGATACGGAAGCCCTGACCTTCACGGCCTACACGGTTGCTTTCCGGAATGACCACGTTATCCAGGATCAGTTCACAGGTATTGGAAGGACGGATGCCCATCTTGTCTTCTTTACGGCCCACTTTGAAGCCGGGGGTTCCCTTCGGAACGATGAAAGCGGTCAGGCCGCGGATGCCGCCGTCTTTACGGGTATTGGCAAAAATCAGGTAGATATCCGCAATGCCGCCGTTGGTGATAAACGCTTTCGTACCGTTCAGGGTATAGGTTTTCTTTTCCTTGTCATGGACAGCACGGGTGGAAACACCGCCGGCATCCGAACCGGCGCCGGGTTCCGTCAGGGCGAAAGCAGCCAGGCCGCCTTCGTTCAGGATATCACACCACATGCGTTTCTGTTCGTCATTGCCTGCCAGCAGCACGGGAGCCGTTGCCAGGGCGTTGGCAGCCATGGAAGTCGCCACGCCGGCGCAGCCTTTGCCCAGCTCTTCATACATCATGGCAACCGTAACGCTGTCCAGACCTAATCCGCCGTATTCTTCAGGAACAATAACATTCAGCAGTCCCATGTCGGCAGCCATTTTAAACAATTCCGGACGGGTCGCGTTTTCCGCGTCCATCTCACCGGCGATGGGAGTAATTTCCTTTGCCACAAACTCGCGCACCATTTCCTGCAGTTCGAGCTGTTCTTCCGTAAATCCAAAATTCATTGTTCTCCTCCTACATACGGCATCTATATTTTTTGCCAAGAAAGTCTTTATAAACTGTAAATCCGGTCAATACTTGTAGTATTTTACCACAAGTCTACTTATAAGACAACAACCCTGCAAAGAAAATTTCACAAAGTTCACAATACAAACAGGTCTCAACGGCAAAACACACAACTATAGAGTCACACTCCGGCGAACCTCAGTATTCATTTGCCGGATTACCGTTTTTAATCAATAATGTTCTGCCTGTAATCGTGATACAACGCATAGAGTTCGTCTTTCAGTTTCTGCATCTCCAGGAATTTCGCGGATACCGCGTCGTAATCCCCGGCCTCGATGGCATTTTTAATTTCGGTAAACGTGCTGGTCTCCTTCGCGGAATCTTTCGCCAGTTTATTGCGCACGGCCTGGATCTTTTTCCAGGCAGCATTGTCATACGCAGTTCCGTTGCCGGCATCATGCAGTTTTTTCGTTGCCACCACATCGGCCCGGACTTCCGGGATCAGCCGGTTCAGCAGTTCCGTCTTCCAGCGGATCATGGCGCCTTCCGCAAAGGACCGGATCACCGCTTCGCCGAAGATGCCGCCTTCCATGATAACCTTCTTCTTTTCAGGATATTTATTCCAGTTCCGGATATTTTCCCACACGGTGGCAGGCGGTTCGCCAAAGAGTTTGGCCCGCTCTTCCGCCGTAAAGTCCTCAAACACATCGGCTTCGGTCCGGTACTCCCTGTCTTTTTCCAGATAGAAGCCTTTCTGTCCGGCCTTTTTGGAAATTTCCTTTTCCAGCTGGGCCAGGGACTTCTTACTGGTCACACAGGCTTTGATGCCGTCCAGGGCTGCCAGATAG
This sequence comes from uncultured Succiniclasticum sp., assembly GCA_902801365.1. Lineage (GTDB taxonomy): Bacteria > Bacillota > Negativicutes > Acidaminococcales > Acidaminococcaceae > Succiniclasticum. The sequence continues at coordinate 13,887 of CADCHY010000020.1, read as the reverse complement.
AACGCCGCAATGGCGATATAGGTATTGGTATAGGGGTTCGGGGAACGCATCTCGATACGGGTCGCCAGCGGGTTGTCCAGGTCGCGGATCAGGCCGGCCAGAATGGTACGGTTCCGGGAAGGGATGTCCGGGGCCAGGCCCAGGGACGTCACGATGCACACCGGTGCCTCAAAACCCGGTTTCAGCCGGTTAAAGGCGTCCGTGGTGGCGGAGATGAAGGGGTTGATGGCCTCGTAATTCTTCATGATGCCCATGATGGCGCCGTAGCCGACAGCAGACAGGAAATCCTTATGCATATCCGCCGGGGCAAACAGGTTGACCACCTTGCCGTTTTTCAGTTTGGCCGCGATGCCCACATGGGTATGCTCGCCGCTGCCGGCCACACCGGGGATTGGTTTTGCCTGGAAGGAAATGTCCAGACCGTTCTGGCGGAACACTTCCTTGACGATGATGCGGGCCAGAATTTCATTGTCCGCCGTCTGCAGGCCTACATTATATTTCCAGTCTACTTCCAGCTGTTCGTTGATATGGGTCATATGGCCGGAGGAATCGATCTGTCCTTTGACGCCGCCGCATTCTTTATGTCCCATTTCCGGCTCCAGTCCGTAAAGTTCCAGCATCTCGATAGTCTGTTCCAGAGCCGTGCGCACGTTACCGCGAGTGCGCTGCCAGTACATCTCCTGCATAACCTGGGAGGAAGACAGGGCTTCGATGGGAGAGTTCTCCCGGGGAGATTTCACCCAGAATTCCAGTTCCGTCGCCGTGGTAAAGATCAGATGTGCGATTTCATTCACATCAATGTTCTCCAGCCCGGGAATGTGCGGATATTTTTTCAGAAGGTCCAGGATTTCGTCTTCCACATACTGCAGGGATTTCTTCAAAAGAGAACGGGAATCCACGTACTCGCCGTTATGGGTCAGGAAGCAGGGCATGCGGAGCGTGCCTACCATGCGTCCTTTTTCGTCAAAATGCTCGTAGTTATAATCCACGTACCAGTTTACGTCCTTGTCCACTTCCATATCCACACGGGCATCGTTCAGGGTGGCGATACCGGGCAGTACCACGGAAGAGCCGTCAGTCTGGGCGGCGCTGCCTGTCAGGAACTTGTCAATATCATGCAAAAAAATGTTGACGGGAATCTTTTCATCCGTATCGTTCCCTGCCAGGTCCACGCCCATCAGAGAAACAAACTGCACCTCTTTATGGTCGGCCAATAACTGCAGCAGCGTTTCTTTCGTCTGTTGCGAAGGTTTAATCACATACAGCAATTCATTTTTTCCCATGATATTCCGGCAAAGAGCCGCTTCCCCCCTTTGCGCTGTCTGAAATGACAGCAATTTTAACATTATATTTTATTTTAACAAATCCGTACTTAAATGTCTATAAAAGCTGACTGTAACGAAATGTATACATTTTGGTTATGCGCTAAACTGTTTCAAATATCGCAACTGTCGAATCGTTCACGGTTTGAAAGTTTCTGCAACGAGAGACAGGCTACGCGCACAATATGGCAATGATCTCTTCCAGGCGGTCGTATTGCCGTCCGCCCAGGCTGATCTCCTCCGCCAGCGTGTCCAGCGCCTGAACCGCGTTCCGCAGGCGGCCCTCACCGAAGTTTCTGCCTTCCCTCTGCCACATGCTGATCAGGAACGGCGCTTTGCCGGATTCGGCAACGAGCTGGGCAGCAGTACGTCCCAACCGTTCCCCTTCCTTCACCATCAGTATGCTGCGAAGATGGGTCAGCAGTTTGGCAACCAGCAACGGAAGATATGTATTTTTCTTCTGTTCCTCTGCCAGCAGCTGCAACGCCAGTACTGTATTTTTTGCCGTGATGGCATTATTCAGGGCAAACACGCCGATTTCCGGCAACGAGGAAAACAGCATATCCACGTCAGCCGCGGTCCAGTTTTTCCGGTCTCCCGCATACACGGCAATCTTTTCCACTTCCGCTGCCAGCAGCTGCAACGGCGGATTATCCACGGTTGCCAGATATTCCTGGATGCGCTGCACGGCGCCCCGGTCCAGTCGTCCGCCCCGCTGTTCCGCCTGCCGGGCCAGCCAGGCCGGCAGATACCGGGAATCCACCGGGGAACAGTCCACGAAGACCGTTTCCTTTTGTAAGAACTTTGTAAACTTCTGACGCCCGTCCATCTTTTCCGCCTGTAGAATCACGGTACAGAAGTCCGGCACATCACCCAGCATTGTCTGGAACTGATCCTGTTTGGAAAGACCTGTTTCCTTTGCCTTTTCTTTCGCTTTCCCTTTCCCGCCGGATTTTGCTTTTTTCCCTTCCGCTTCTGCCTTGGGGGTCAGCAATTCTTTATCCGTAACGAGGATGACCGTTCTGCCGCTGAAAAACGGATAAGTATTAATCAGGGTGTCCAGCTTTTTCATATCCGTTTTTTCTTCAAAAACCGTGATATCCCTGCTGTCAGGCGGCGTATCCGTAAAGATGGCGTCCAGCAGGGTGCGGCGGACCAGATCCCGGTAATAGGGTTCTTCCCCCACGATGCAGACCACGGTGGGGATGGTGCCGTTTTCAATTTGTTTGATAAATACGTCCGGGGCAAGGCCGGAGGTTTTTGGTTTCATGGCATATCTCTCCGATGAATAATACCGTATGGCAAAGACACCGCAAACCCGTCAACATTTGCTATTCCGTGGATTCATGCGCCTGCGGCTTCGGAACTCAGGACTTCGTCCTTCAAACAGCCTCGCCGCAACGGTGCATTTCATCTCACGGAATCACGCAACTGTTTCCGACGGTTTGCTTATGTCTTCGCCATACCGCATAATTTCATACACAACAAATTTAATTTATTATATCATGAACACTGTTGAATTAAAATAGGTTTTCATGGTAGCGGTAGCTGTACCAGTGTAAATTATTTTTGCCAAAAACTACCTTGATCGCACCCAGTTCGTCCGTCCGCAGGGGAATGATATTACAGGCAGCCAGGCGTTCCAGTGTGCCTTGTGCCGGATGGCCGTAGCGGTTATGTTTTCCACAGGAGATTATAGCGAAACGTGGCTTAATATGATCAAGAAAATTCGGGGAAGAAGAGGTTTCCGATCCGTGGTGGCTGACTTTCAGCACATCCGCAGTACACAATAGCCGCATGGCGTTTTCTTCTGTTTCCATATCCGCGTCACCTGTAAAAATCAGGGAATGTCCGCGGCAAAACAGTTGCAGGACTAACGAAGAAGCATTGGTTTCTGTCGCAGCGGCAGAAGATGTTCCGGAAGACGCTGAGGCAACTACTATTCTGCAGTCTCCCACATTCCACTGTTCGCCTTTTTGCAGTCTGTAGACGTTTGCCTTGTGTTCCACAACTTTCAGCAGCGCCTGCACATCCGCAGACTTTTCCGCCCCGGCTCCCAAAAATACATTCTTTACCGGCAGCCTGGCTGCCACACCGGCCGCGCCCCCGGCATGATCATGGTCGCCGTGGCTCAGGTACAGGGCATCGATTTGTTTTACGCCGAGGTAACGGAGATAAGGCAGCAGCACCATGCGGGAAATATCCGCTTCACCCTGCAGACCGCCTGTATCGATTAAAATGTTCTTTCCTGCCGGTGTCTGGACCAGCGCTGCGTCGCCCTGCCCCACATCTATAAAGTGAACCGTCAAATCCTGAGGCAAAAGATAACGCGCAGCATTTATCAGAAGGAAGCTGCAAAACAATACTCCAAGCCAGCGTTTTCTCTGCCGGGAAGACAGGCGGCTGAACGGACCCAGATCAAAAATGGAAGCCATGAACCCCAGATAACAGAAATACTGCACCTTGTACCACCCGGCAACATCCACTGCCGCAAAGGGCAATCCTGCCAGCAGCTTTCCCGCTGCAACCGCACTCTGCAGCAGGCGTTCCGCAACAGAAAAGGGAAAACTTACGACAACAGCAAAGATACCGTTGCCCGGCTGAATGTTGCCGGCGAAAGGAAAAAGAAGACCGCAAAGCATGCCTCCGACAGATGTCAAAAATAAAAAGCAAAGTCCTGTCAGAAATAACAGCACGGCCAGTTCCAGCGCGGGAAGCAAAACCAGGTTGCTGACCAGCCCGATCAGGGAGACCCGGTGAAAATAAAACACGGAAAACGGAAAAGAAAAAATCTGGGCCGTCAGTGTCACGCCCAACACTGTCCGCAACCAGTCCGGAAGATTCTGAGGAATATATGCGGTCACTTTCGATCCTGCCAGCATCAATCCCGCAGTGGTCACGAAGGAAAGCTGAAAGCTGATGTCAAACAGCCAGAAAGGATTTGCCAGCAGCAGAACCCAGCCTGTCAGTAATAATAACCGGAGGCTGTCCGCCTTCAGTTTCCGGCTGCGGCCCCAGAGCAACACACAGGCCATGACCACGGCGCGCAGTACCGCAGGCTGCAGACCGCAGAGCAACGCATACAGCGCTAAGAACAACTGAATAAAAATGATCCCCTTTTTCCCGGCCGGACGCACCAACGCCTGTAGTATCATCGCCAGTACCGCCACATGGGTGCCGGATACAGCCAGCAGATGCGCTATGCCGTTGTCCCGGAACACATCCGCCTCTTCCGGCCCCACGCCCTGATACCCGCCCAATACCATCCCCGGCAGAATCGCGCCCGCGCTGATATGCAGCTGCACAAGAGCATTTTCCCTCACCTTCTGCGCAAGAGCTGTGCAGCGGAACCGCAGCGGGAGCGGTTCTCCCAGTTCATGTAATTGGGCAGGCGAAACCTTGAGATTACCGTGAATCCCTTTAATTTTATTAAAAAGATATCCGTCATACGTTCCCGGGTTGCGCAAAAAGACCGGTTCCTTCAAAACTCCCGTCAACCCGATTCTTCCGGACCGCAGCTTCCGCATGGTAAGGTCAGCATTTTTGGAATCCGTTTTCACAAAAATCCTCACCTTGCCATGCAGCGGATACTCTGCCGCCAACAATGCGCCGATTCCCTGCTCCTTTTTGCGTATGCTGTCCGGTTCTACAGCACCCTGCAGGATAATCTGCTTTCCAAAAAGTTTCTGCCATCTCTTTTGCGTTTCCAGTTTTGCGGTTCCTGTCATAAATCCCCCCGCCAGCACAAGAAAGCAGCAAAGTCCGCAAAACAGATACTCTTTATTGTATTTTTTGCAAAGACAGACTATTTCAAAGAGCAAAAACAATCCTGAGCAGCACCAGAACGTTTTTTGCATTTCATAAAAAGAAATAATATCTCCCAGACAAAACAGAAGAAATGCCAGGAGCAGCCAGTATGTGAACAAATGCCATCTCCTTTCTATATATCTGTTCTATATGACCTTTCTATGCTAAATCCTTACAACATCAGATAGGGTTTCATTTTTGCGAATTTTGCCGGACCGATACCGGGGACCTTCATCAATTCTTCTACCCGTTGAAACCCCTGCCGACCGCGGAAGGAAATGATACGCCGGGCCGTAGCCTCCCCCACTCCGGGAAGCCGGGTGAGCTCCGTTACGGAAGCGGAATTCAGACTGACCAGCATTTCCCCGGAAATATTCCTGTCCGGACCATGGTTCTTCTTTGAATCAGTCGTATTTTTTGCATCGCCTGTCAGATTTGAATCGTTCATCATAGCCTTATCTTCCATCTTCTTTTTCAGTCTTGCCTTTGACATCCGCGGCACTTTGATGTGACCGCCGTCCTTGCACAACTGGGCCAGGTTGACCCTGTCCATGTCCGCTTCTTCCGTCACGCCGCCTGCCAGCTCGATGACCTGCTGCGCCCGGCTGCCCTTTGTCACTTCATAAAGACCCGGCTTTGCCACCGCACCGCTGACACACACCGTGATTTTAATTTCCTGAACCTGTTCCGCCATCGGCTGCTCTGCCAGTTTCCGCACTTGCTTTTCCGCTTCTTCATTACTGTTACCGCTCCACCAGGAAGCGGCACTGCATAACATTACGCTGACGCAGAGAGGTCCAAGTTTTTGCAAAGTTCTTTTTTCCATCACAATCAGTCCTTTCTTTATGTAAATTGAGTTTTGTAGTTTAGGAAAAGAAATGAGCAAAACATCGGGAACGATTACGTAATTTCGTTGAGCGTTGACAGGGCAGCCCGGAAGGGTCCCAGTCTGACGACACCGAGCAACGCGAACAGAGTGAGCGTGCGCAGTGAGGAAGTGGGAAGCGGGTTGTCCTTCAACGCGACTTCGAGTTTCGAAGCCACAGGCGAATGAGTCCATGGAATAGTAATCGTGTACGGTTTTGCGAGTTCTTTTCCTGAACTATGTTCTGCAATTTTCAAAAAAAAGACGAATGGAATCTCTGCAACATACCGTTTCGGGTATGCCGATACAGAAATTCCATTCGCCTTATTCTATTTGCAACAAGAATATTCACAAACAATACGAGCCTCTTTTTCCCTTTACCCATCCTGTTCATGAAGAGAAAGCGCCGGCACCGCGCAACCGTTTGCACAGGAATCCGGTAACCCTTTCCAATCATCAGCAAGATCGGTAAAGAACAAAAGTGCGCAGGCCTGCAGAACAGCTACAGGCCTGCTTATTCTCAGAAATTCAGTTTTTAAAAACTCAGTTTTTTATTTTACCACAATATTTACCAATCTGCCCGGCACCGCAATTACTTTTCGTACGGTTCCGTCACCGATCAGGGATTTGATCCGCTCATCGGCCAGGGCAACTTTTTCCAGTTCTTCTTTGGACGCTTCGGACGGAACCACCAGACGGCCCCGCACTTTGCCGTTGATCTGCAAAACGATTTCCACGTTGTCAACTTTCAGCGCCGATTCGTCGAAAGCCGGCCAGGACTGGTCGTGAACGCTGGTGTTTTCATCGATCACGCCATGCCACAGTTCTTCCGTAACATGGGGAACAAAGGGAGCCAGCAACAGCAGCAGGTCCTTTACGGTTTCGTAAACCAGGCCTGCGTTGTATTCCTGCTTGCCGTCCTTATAGGCATACATGGCATTCACCAGTTCCATCAGGGAGCTGATCGCCGTGTTGAAGTTGAAACGCTGCTCCACGTCTTCCGTAACCTTCTTAATGGAAGCATTTAATGCGCGGCGCAATTCCTTATCCGCTTCGTCCAGACCTGCAGCGTCATAAGAGGTAACTCTCTGTGCCACAATATCTTTGTAATGCCAGATGATGCGCCATACGCGGTTAATAAAACGGAAGCTGCCTTCCACGCCGGAATCGCTCCAGTCCAGCTCACGTTCTGGGGGAGCTGCGAACAGGATAAAGAGGCGGGCCGTGTCGGCGCCGTATTTTTCCAGAATCTCTTCCGGGGATACCACGTTGCCCAGGGATTTGCTCATCTTGGCCCCGTCTTTGATTACCATGCCCTGGGTCAGCAGGTTGGTAAAGGGTTCATCGTAGTCCACCATGCCGGCGTCCCGCAGCACTTTCAGGAAGAAGCGGGAGTACAGCAGATGGAGGATGGCGTGTTCGATACCGCCGATGTACTGGTCAACGGGACCCCAGTAGGCGTTGGCTTCCTTGGCAAAGGGAGCCTTGTCATTCTTCGGGTCGGTGTAACGCAGGAAGTACCAGGAAGAACACAGGAAGGTGTCCATGGTGTCCGTCTCACGGGTAGCATCCGCGCCGCATTTCGGGCACTTGCAATGCAGGAAGCTCTCGCTGGTAGCCAGCGGGGACTTGGCGCCTGCATCAAATTTTACGTCCTCCGGCAGCAGCACCGGCAGATCTTCTTCCGGTACCAGCACTTCGCCGCAGTTGGGGCAGTAAATGATGGGAATGGGTGCGCCCCAGTAACGCTGACGGGAAATCAGCCAGTCCCGGAGACGGTAGTTAACACGGCGTTTGCCTGCGCCGATGCGTTCGATCTCATCGCTGACGGCGGACATGGCTTCGATATTGGTCATGCCGTCGAACTTGCCGCTGTTTACCATGATGCCGTCTTCTTCATAGGCATCCGTCATATCTTCCAGCTTCAGTTCTTTGTCCTTGGGCTGGATAACCAGAATCTTGGGAATATTATATTTGGTAGCAAACTGCCAGTCACGGGAATCGTGGGTGGGCACGCCCATAACCGCGCCGGTGCCGTAATCAAACAGCACGTAGTTGGTAATCCAGATCTGTACCTTGTGACCTGTCAGGGGATGCACGCAGTCAAAGCCCGTGTACATACCCAGCTTTTCACTGGTGCTGGAGGTACGTTCAATATCGCTGGTGTTGCGTACTTTATCGCAGAACTCACGCAGCTCTGCCTCACGGGGATTGCCCTGCAGCATTTTCTCCACAATGGGATGCTCCGGCGGAACCACCACAAAGGTAACGCCCTGGATGGTGTCCGGACGGGTGGTGTAAACCGGCAGCTTTTCGTTCAGCGCCGGCACGTCAAAGCTGAATTCCAGACCTTCGCTGCGGCCGATCCAGTTTTCCTGCATTACCTTAACGCGTTCCGGCCATCCGGGAATCTTTTCCAGATCCTTCAGCAGCTCGTCCGCGTAATCGGTAATCTTGAAGAACCACTGGCTCAGCTGTTTCTTGTGTACTTCATGTTTGCAGCGCCAGCATTTTCCGTCTTCTACCTGCTCGTTGGCCAGCACCGTGTTGCAGTGGTCGCACCAGTTCACGGAAGAATTCTTCTTCACCGCCAGGCCACGTTTGTAGAACAGTTCGAAGAACCATTCCGTCCATTTGTAATAATCAGGCTTACAGGTAATGGCTTCCCGGTTCCAGTCGTAGGAAAGACCCAGCTGTTTTAACTGGCGTGTCATGTTTTCAATATTTTCCAGCGTCCATTTCTTGGGAGGGATCCCATGCTCGATGGCCGCATTTTCCGCCGGCATGCCAAAGGAGTCAAAGCCCATGGGGTGCAATACATTAAAGCCCCGCATGGTGCGGAAACGGGCAACCACATCGCCAATGGAATAGTTGCGCACGTGGCCCATATGCAGATTGCCGGAGGGATACGGGAACATCTCCAGTACATAGGATTTGGGTTTGGCCGTATCAATCTCGCGTTTAAATGTGTCGTGCTCTTCCCAGTACTGCTGCCATTTCTTTTCTATGGCATGGGGAGCATATTTTTCTTCCATCATATTTATAACCTCCCGGGTTTAAGTAACTAATTAAAAATTTTTTCATCCGTCCCATAGCTTTGTTCCATTATATTTTGATGAATATCCCCGAACATTGCTGTAACTATTAAATTATACAACTCTACACAGTATTCGTCAATTTTAATAATATTGAAAGAAAAAAATCTGTCCGGTTCACAGCGGAAATTCCGAAATCTGTCAACACTCCGGTAACGATTTCATGTATAATAGTAATTAGATAAACATCTAAACGCTGCCGTGTTGGCGGACGAATGCTATAATACTAACTGCCTGCACTAACTGCTGCGGGAAAAGGAGGGACTCTCTTATGAAACACCTTTTTGCTGTCATCACCTGTTCACTGTTGCTTATCCTTTCCATGGCTGCGGAAGCCGGTCCCCGAGAGGACGCTGCAGCAGCGGAACTGGCAAAACTGGGATTTCCCGGCGTTTATGTCACAAAGACCAGCTACGGCAATTACAATCACCGTTTTGTAGCCTTTACCACAAAAGGCTGTATTACCGCGGATCTCCGCAACGGACGGGCGGCTCTTCTGGAAAATGCGGACGAAGTCGTGCCGAAGCTGCTTGAACAGCAAAAAAATCCCGGCGACTGCCTGAGCATCCTGCACTTTGCCGTTCCCAACGATACCCGTGACAAGGACGTAAACGCGGGCTGGTGGGAAGGAAATACCCATCATTTCCATGTGTACGCCCTGTATTCCATAGCAAACGCGGGATATATTGTGGATGGAGGGCTTTTCACCGCTTCCGGCGCGAATGCGACCCACTATCATGACTATCTCTATGAAAAGAAAAACTGCGAACTGGCGATCAATACGCTGGACGAACTGAATTTCCTCATCCGGAACGGTGACTTTTCCCCTGCTGATGTGAAGCCCGAAGCGGATTTCACTTCCGAACAGGCCATGGAACGGGTCCGCACCTTCTACTATAACCTGAACCAAAAATATTATGACGAAGCCTACAACATGTTTTCCGAAGCGTGGAAAAGCCAGGTCGGCTTTAACGGATGGCAGTCCGGCTTCGCCACCACGGTCAGCCAGGAAGTCAGGGTGCTGAACTGCGACAGATCCGGCGGGGTCTGCCGTGTATATTTCCAACTGCATGCCGTGGACAATATTGACGGAAAGCTGGTCCACAGCCTGTTTGAAGGCCACTGGGATGTATTCCGTGAAAACGGACGGGCCGTGCTGGGCAACCCCCTGGTCCGGAAAATTAATTAAAAAATAATATACACAGGCATTCAAGGAAAAACGCCCACCCTGTTTACAGGATGGGCGTTTCGTTTTTCATCAGTAACTGCAATAATCCCTTGCACCCTTTTACCACATCATCATAGGTCTCGTCAAAATTCCCCGTGTACCAGGGATCCGCCACTTCCCGGTTTTCCCCGGCAAAACGTAACAGACTGGCTATTTTTTTATCCGGGTCGCCGCCAAACAGCCGCAGCATATCACGGATGTTTTCCGCATCCATGGCAACCAGGTAATCGTAAGCAGCATAATCTTCTTTTGATAACAGCGTGGCCCTGCGTTTTGCAAAAGGGATTCCCATCTGCCGCAGCTTGGCTTTTGTGCCGTAATGGGTATCGTTCCCCAGCTCATCCCGCCGGGCGGCTTTGGAGTCAATCACAAACATTTTTTCCAGGCCGGCCTTACGTACCAGATCTTTCATCACAAACTCCGCCATGGGCGAACGGCAGATGTTGCCATGGCAGACAAATAATATTTTTATCATCGGGTACAGTTTCCTTTCTTCGCAAAAGTTAAAATGCCGAAAAATTTATTTCATTCTCCGCCAGTCAAATATATTTTAACAGATTTCGCCGATAATTGTATTGCAAACCTATTAAAACATCCAGTGCTAATTCGCATGAAAAACTGTAAACACTTTTCACTTTTTTTGTAACATTTTAAAAAAAAACAAAAAAACACTAAAGATTTTGGTACCCCTTGTGGAGATAGTAAGTAGAGGGGTATTTTTTTTTGCAAATTGTGTTGCCATTTTTTGTTTATTGCGGATATATCAGTGAAAAGATATTTCAAGGAGGACCATATACCAATGAACAAAACCCAGATCAAGTACCTGATGAACCTGCCCTGCACCAATCCGGGCAACGCGGAACGGCTTCACGTCCTGATTGGCGATGATTGGAAATTTGTTCCGCAGATCAACCGGTGGGTACATTGGAACGGGCAGCGCTGGCAGGAAGAAACCAATGCCGCGCTGCGCAACGCTTCGGTAGATGCCTACCGGCAGCTGGCTTCCGCCATTCGCAGCCTGCCCCAGACATTGGACCCGGCTGAACAAAAGCACCGCGCTTATGTTTTGGACTGGCTGCGAAAATCGGAATCCCTGCACAGTTTTAAAGATACCGTGAACTACTGGCAGGGTTGCAACGCAACGGACTTCGCTTCCTTTGACGCCAATCCGTTCCTGCTCAATGTGCAGAACGGAACCCTGAATCTTGCCACCGGAACCTTGCAGCCTTTCGACAAAAAGGATCTGCTGACAAAAATCTGCGCCGCAGGTTATGGGGAAAACGCTGCCACAAAAGAACAGTTTTCCGATGCTTGCGAAGACGAAAAAACGGCAAAAACGGAAACAACGGAGGGCAGCGTTTCTGCCGGACGAAGTGAAAACAATGCTGAGAACGCCACTTCTTTGCCCGGAAACCTCTGGCTGCAGACCGTCTGCACTATCCTGCCCGATCCGTCTGTCCGCCGCTGGATGCAGAAGTTTATGGGTTACTGCCTCACCGGCAGCACGGAAGAAGAAAAGTTCGTCATTGCCTGCGGCCCCGGTGGCAGCGGCAAGGGCACGTTCTTTGAAACCATTGCGGCGGCTATCAGCGACTACAAGGCCACCCTGTCCATCGACACATTGCTGGCCACTGCCTGCGTGACAGACGGCCAGCGCCCCACGCCCGAGTTCGCCAAGCTGCCCGGCAAACGCTACGTGCTGTCCAGCGAAAGCAACATCAACCGCCGGTTAGACGAAGCGAAAGTGAAACTCCTCACCGGCGGCGATATGCTGACGGCCCGGCATCTTAACGCAGAGCCGTTTGAGTTCCGCCCTGCTTTCAAACTGATCATACAGACCAACCATCTGCCTGCGATTTCGGATGCCATGGACAAAGGTATCCGCCGCCGGCTGGTGATCGTTCCTTTTACAGCACAAATAGAAAAACGCGATACGAAATTAAAACAGAAATTGCTGCAGCCGGAAAACCTGAACGCCTGCCTGACCTGGTGTGTGGAAGGCGCAAAACTCTGGTTCGCAGAAGGATTGGACAACGATGTGCCGAACGAAGTAGCCAAAGCCGCTTCCGCGTTTTATGAAGAAAGCGATTTGCTGCAGCAGTGGCTGGACGAACGGACGGAACCCAGCCTGGGCTTTCTGAAATTCAGCCGGGCGCTGGAAGATTTCAACAACTGGCTTTCCAAAAACGGCAGCCACGGTTGGCAGCGCAAAAGTTTTGCCGAAGCCATGCAGCTGCACGGGAAAATGAAAATACGCCGGGCAACCGGTTTTGGTTATGATAATTTATGTTTACGCTGAAATTCATAATGCACTTTTTCTGAAAAAAGTACATCGATGCGACTCCAGTATTCATGCGGTTTGCAGATATTCAGTATATTTAGTGTACTTTTTCTCCCGCTCTGTTCCATATAATACTTTTTTTACGGAAATGCTGTATAAAAAAAGTACATTACGTACATCCGGATTATTCAAAGCCGGCAGTGATGCGGGATCTGATCCATGTACTTTTCATGTACTTCGTGTATTTAATGCGCTTTTTTAATAACATCCCTACAAAAACGAACACACAAAATACATATTTCCGTCAAGCTTTCGCCCTTTTTTTCTTTTACTATAAACACAACGAACCGGGATTGCATCAATCCGGCAAATTATTTAAAACAACACAAACGATTTAAAGGAGGCGAAACAAGATGAAATTCAACTTCAAAAAAATAGTAACAGCCGCATGCATGGCCGCTTTTCTTGCCACTTCGTTTTTACCGGGAATCAGTGAAGCCGCCAATGGCAGCATGAGCCTTGCGCAGGCACAGCAGGAGGTGAAACGTCCGCTGTACCGTCATTACAAACCTGTACAGAAACACGGTCACAAACACTTTAAAAAACAGTTGCACCACCGGCATGACCTGCACAGACCTGCCATGCATACCAGAGGTCCGGTTTCCCATACGTGGACTCCAGTAAGACATGCTCCGCCCCACCATATGAAATCCCACAAACACACTTTTAAATCACATGGCCCGGTACGGCATATGCCGCCAAAACATCATGATTACCGGGGCGTAAGACGATAAGAACTGCAAACTCCCCTGCCTGCCGCTTCTGATGTTGCGACAGACAGGGGAGTTTTTACTATCTTTTTTTCCTTTTAGTTACATCTATAAATTTTCATATAATGTTTACATAACTTCCCGGCAACGGGTCCTGTTAAATTCTGCTATTTTCCCAGCTTCGCCTCAAGCGCCGCCAGCCTGGCTTCCAATGTTTCAATCTTGGCCGCCTGCTGCGCGTTTTCTTCCGTAAGGCTCGCAATCTTCTTCGCCATTGCCGCCTTGCTGGTGTTCACGCCTTTATCCAGCGCGAAGGAAACGCCGACGTTCAGCAGATTTTCTCCGTTGCCCAGGCTGCCGCCCATGCTGAACATCACCTGATCATTGGGACGGTAGAACACACCTAACGCCATGGCATTGGCATCCCGGTAATTGCCGAAGCCCGCCGCCATACTGAACTTTCCGTCCGTGTCCATCGGATGCAGCGCTGCCAATGCCGCCGCGCCGGCACCTACTTTG
>CADCHY010000019.1 GCA_902801365.1 uncultured Succiniclasticum sp. | reverse complement strand
ACCCTGGGCGGCACCGGCGGTGGCTTTGCTGACAACGAAACAGATTTCGTGCCTTTGATGAAACATGCCCTGGAACTTTCTCCCGTCCGGGAAGTGCTGATTGAAAAAAGCATCAAAGGCTTCAAGGAAATCGAATATGAAGTGATGCGGGATAAGAACGATACCGCCATCACCATCTGCAACATGGAGAACCTGGACCCGGTGGGCATCCACACCGGCGATTCCATCGTGGTCTGCCCGTCCCAGACCCTGACCAACAAGGAATACCACATGCTTCGGGACAGCGCCCTGAAAATCATCCGGGCACTGAAAATCGAAGGCGGGTGCAACGTCCAGTTCGCCCTGGACCCCAACTCCTTCCAGTATTATTTAATCGAAGTCAACCCCCGTGTATCCCGTTCCTCAGCCCTGGCCTCCAAGGCCAGCGGCTATCCTATCGCCCGGGTCTCCGCCAAAATCGGCATCGGCATGACCTTGGACGAGATACAGATTGCCAACACCCCCGCCTCCTTTGAACCCGCGCTGGATTACGTAGTGACCAAGCTGCCCCGCTTCCCCTTCGATAAATTCGCCGACGCCAACAACGCCCTGTCCACCCAGATGAAAGCCACCGGGGAAGTGATGAGCATCGGCCGGACCTTTGAGGAAAGCCTGCTGAAAGGCATCCGTTCCCTGGAAATCGGCGCTTTTCATATTCATCTGCGCAAGTTCGATACCATGAGCCGGGAAGAACTCCTTGCGTACATCCGCATCGGCACGGACGACCGGATCTACGCCATCGCCCAACTGTTCCGTCTGGGCTGCGAAGTGGACAGCATTGCAAGACAGACAGCCATCGACCGGTTTTTCCTCCGTAAAATCCGGAATATCGTGGCAATGGAAAACGAAATCCGCAACCACCCCGATGACATCCCCACACTGTGGGTCGCCAAGAAACACGGCTTCTCCGATAAAGAAATCGGCCTGCTGTGGAACAAAACGGAAACAGAAATCTTTAATTTGAGGCAGCAAAACGGTATCAAGCCTGTGTATAAAATGATTGATACCTGCGCCTCCGAATTCGAAAGCTATATCCCCTACTTCTATTCTACCTACGAAGAAGAAAACGAGTCCCGTGTTTCGGACAAAAAGAAAATCGTAGTGCTGGGTTCCGGGCCTATCCGTATCGGCCAGGGCGTAGAGTTCGACTACTCCACCGTCCATGCGGTGCAGACCATCCAGAAAGCAGGTTACGAAGCCATCATCATCAACAACAATCCGGAAACGGTCTCCACCGACTACACCTGCTCCGACAAACTGTACTTCGAGCCCCTCTGCCCGGAAGACGTGATGAACATCATCGAACTGGAACAGCCGGAGGGCGTCATTGCCACTTTAGGCGGACAAACGGCCATCAACCTGGCGGATCCGCTGAAGGAACGGGGCGTGAAGATTATCGGCACGGACTGCGATGCCATCGACCGTGCGGAGAACCGGGACCTGTTTGAAAAGCTGCTGCTGTCCCTGCACATCCCTCAGCCCCGGGGCGAAGCCGTCACCAGTATCGAGACCGGCATGGAAGCGGCCCGCCGCATCGGGTATCCCGTCCTGGTACGCCCCAGCTTTGTACTGGGCGGCCGGGCCATGCAGATTGTGGGCAAGGAAAAAGATATGCGCGACTATCTGAAAACCGCGGTAGAAGTGGACGAAGACAAACCCGTCTTAGTGGATAAATACATCCGGGGCAAGGAAGTGGAAGTGGATGCGGTCTGCGACGGGGAGCACGTGTTCGTGCCCGGCATCATGGAACTGGTAGAACGGACCGGCGTCCATTCCGGTGATTCCATCAGCGTATATCCTTCCTACAGCCTGTCCGAAAAGGTGAAGGAAACCATATTGGATTATACGGAGAAGCTTGGTTTGGGCATCGGCATCAAAGGGCTGTTCAACATTCAGTTCATCGTGGACGCCAACGAACAGGTCTATATTATTGAAGTAAACCCACGTTCTTCCCGGACCGTCCCCTTCTTATCCAAAGCCACCGGTTACAGTCTGGCGGACATTGGCACCCTGGCTATTTTAGGCGTGTCCCTGCGGGAACAGGGCATCACCGAACGGTATCCGAAAGAGAAGACCCGGTACTACGTAAAGTGTCCTGCCTTCTCTTTTTCCAAGCTCCGGGGCATGGACGCCTACCTTTCACCGGAAATGAAGTCCACCGGGGAAGCCATCGGCTACGACGATAAGCTGCACCGGGCCGCTTTCAAGGCCCTTATTGCCTCCGGCCTGACCCTTAAAAATTACGGCGCCATCGTTGTCAGCGTGGCAGACGAAGACAAGGAAGAAACCATCCCGCTGATCCGGCGCTTCTACAACATGGGGTTCAACATTGAAGCCAGCACCCTGACAGGGGAAGTGCTGCGGGAGCACGGCATCCGCACCAGGATACGGCACAAACCCAGCGAGGGCAGCGAAGAGATACTGGACTCGATTCGCGCCGGCTACGTAAGTTACGTCATCAATACCCGGGCCATCCTCTCCGGCGTCCACTACGGCGACGGCGTGGCCATCCGCCGGGTAGCAGCCCAGAACAATGTGGTAATGCTCACCTCCCTGGATACCGTTCGCATGCTGCTGGATGTGCTGGAAGAAGTGACTATGGGGATTTCGACGATTGACGCGAAATAGAAAATCAATTAAAAAACGCCTTTGCTCTGTATTTCAAGAGCAAGGGCGTTACTTTTTGTTAGTCCGGGAAAGCAAAAAAAGTGACAACACTGCCGGGATGCGTCTGCCCGGCAGCATTGTCCAGACAAAGGAAAAAATAGAATGTAAGAGAGAGTCTTTATTGTGATGCTATGTTCAGCTGTTAATGCCGAACAGCAGGTCACCGTAGGTAGGATAGGGCAGGTACTCCTTACCCAGCAGCACTTCCACCCCGTCGCCGCTCTTACGCAGCGCTTCCATGGCAGCCAGCACTTTGTTGTGATATACGGCGCTGGCCTTTTTCTGATCTTCGATGGCTTCCGCTTTGACCAGTTCTTTCGCCAGGGTTTCGCCATCTTTATACATAGCCACCGTGGCTTCCTGCAGCTTTTTCAAAAATGCCACGTCCGGTTTCAGCCCCAGCGCTTTCTCGTTCAGGGCGGTTTCGGACAAATCTTTCAGATATTTTTTGGCAGCCGGCAGCAGGTCTTTATGCAGCATATCAAGCATGGTCAGGGCTTCGATGTTCAGAGTCTTGTTGTACAGTTCATACTGGATTTCGCAACGGGACAGCACTTCCGTTTTGGTAAAGATGCCGTGCTTCACCACCAGATCCACGTTCTTTTTGCTGGTCATGCAGGCTAGGGCCTCCGGCGTGGATTTATTGTTAAACAGCCCGCGCTTCGCCGCTTCTTCCACCCAGGCATCGGTGTAACCGTTGCCGTTGAACACGATGCGCTTGTGATCCAGATAGATTTCTTTTACCAGTTTTTTCACGTCGGCGTCCAGTTCTTCCGGCGCGGTGCCTTCCAGTTTATCCGCCACCCATTCCAGCTCTTCCGCCACGATGGTGTTCAGGTAGGCGTTGGGACAGGCCAGGCTGGCCTGGGAACCTGCCATACGGAATTCAAACTTGTTGCCGGTAAAGGCAAAGGGAGAGGTACGGTTGCGGTCCGTGTTATCTTTGCTCACCGCGGCCAGGGTGTTGCCGCTGAGCTTCATCTGGATATGGCCGTTGGTTTTATACTCCTGCCCGGAGGCAATGGCTTCCAGCACCCCGGTGAGTTCCGTGCCCAGGAAGATGCTGACGATGGCCGGCGGCGCTTCGTTGGCACCCAGCCGGTGATCGTTACCCGCGCTGGCCACGGTGCCGCGCAGCACGTCCTGATATTCATCGATACCTTTGATGATGGCCGCCAGGAACAGCAGGAACTGGTTGTTGTGATAGGCATCGATGCCGGGATCCAGCAGGTTTTTCCCTTCCAGCGTGGAGAGCGACCAGTTGTTGTGCTTGCCGCTGCCGTTCACACCGTCAAAGGGCTTTTCGTGGAGCAGGCAGACCATGTCGTGCTTTAAGGCGATGCGTTTCATGAACTCCATGGTCAGCTGGTTGTAGTCGCAGGCCAGATTCACGGAAGTATAAACGGGCGCCAGCTCATGCTGGGCAGGAGCCACTTCGTTGTGCTCCGTTTTGGCCGGAATGCCCAGCTTCCACAATTCTTCGTCCAGTTCTGCCATAAAGGCTTTCACCTTGGGCTTGATGGCACCGAAATAATGGTCTTCCATCTCCTGTCCTTTGGGCGGCTTGGCCCCGAACAGGGTGCGGCCCGCAAAGACCAGGTCCTTCCGTTTTTCCCACATGGCCTTGTCTACCAGAAAATACTCCTGTTCCGGGCCCACGTTGGTGATGACTTTTTCAGTATGTATTCCGAGAATAGCCAGCAACCGTTTGGCCGCTTCGCTTAATATGGCTATGGAACGCAAAAGCGGGGTCTTCTTGTCCAGCACATCCCCGGTGTAGGAACAGAACGCGGTAGGAATATACAAACAGTCGTCTTTGATAAACGCATAGCTCGTAGGATCCCAGGCAGTGTAGCCGCGGGCTTCAAAGGTGGCGCGCAGACCGCCGGACGGGAAGCTGGACGCGTCCGGCTCGCTCTGGATCAGATCTTTCCCGGAGAAGTCCATGATGACCCGGCCGTCCGCTGCCGGGGCGATAAAGCTGTCGTGCTTTTCCGCCGTAATCCCCGTCATAGGCTGGAACCAGTGGGTGAAATGGGTGCAGCCGTTTTCCAGTGCCCAGTCTTTCATGGCGTAAGCCATCATATCGGCCAGCTCCCGGGTCAGGGGCAGGCCTTCCTCCACCATTTTGCGGAACGTGCGGAAAGTCTTGGCCGGAAGCCGGTCCTTCATCACCCGTTCATTAAATGTAAGACTGCCAAATAATTTCGGGACATTAACCATGTTCTTCTCTCCTTTCTATTCTACCGTGACCGACTTGGCCAGGTTCTTTGGCTTATCAATGTCGCAGCCGTTTTCCTTTGCAACGTAATAGGCCAGCAGCTGCAACGGTACAATTTCCACCACCGCGGAAAACAGGGCGTCAATCTTCGGGATAAACAGCAGGTCATCCGCCACGGAAACGATCTTCTGATTGTTCCGGAAGGTCAAGGCCAGCACTTCTGCGCCCCGGGATTTCACTTCCACGATGTTGCTCAGGGTCTTTTCCATGATGGCGGGATTGCCGCACAGGGCAATGACAGGCTGGTGCTCTTCTATCAGGGCGATGGTCCCGTGCTTTAACTCTCCTGCCGCGTAGGCTTCCGCATGCAGATAGGATATTTCTTTCATCTTCAGCGCGCCCTCCAGGGCGATGGCGTAATCCGTGTTCCTTCCAATAAAGAACAGGGATTTGCTGGCGTGATACTTCTTCGCCAGCGCAGGAATCGACGAGTTCAGGTCAAACGCCTGCTGGATCTGCCGGGGCAGCGCCTGCAGGGCAGTCAGCAGTTTTCGTTCGTCGCCTTCCGTACGCCCCAGCTGTCCCGCAAAATAGACGGCCAACAAATACAGCACCGTCACCTGGGTGGTATAGCCTTTCGTCGTGGCCACGGCAATTTCCGGGCCGGCCCAGGTGTATACGGTATAATCCGCCAGCTTTGCTACCGTGCTGCCAACCACATTGACGACCGCCAGGGTCCGGGCTCCTTTGGCTTTGCATTCCTTCAGGGCCGCAATGGTGTCTGCTGTTTCCCCGGACTGGGATATCACAATAACCAGCGTTTGCTTATCAATGAGCGGATCACTGTAACGCAGTTCGCTGGCCAACACCACTTCCACTGGAATGCGGCACAGCTTTTCGATGGCATATTTCCCGGCGCAGCCCGCATAATAGGCCGAGCCGCATGCAGTAATGATAATCTTGCGGATCTCCCCGATTTCAGAAGCGGTTAAGCCCAGTTCTTCGAATATTATCTTTCCCCCTTTGATCCGGGGAGCGATAGTAGCCTTCACCGCGCCGGGCTGCTCCATGATTTCCTTCAGCATGAAATGCTCATAGCCGCCCTTTTCCGCTGCCTGTACATCCCACAGGACACGGGTAACCTTCTTTCTGATTTCCTGACCGGTACAGTCAAAAATCCTGATGGTTTCGCAGGAGAGCTCTGCAAACTCACCGTCTTCCAGATAAATCACGTTGCGGGTATGGTTCACCAGCGCTGTCACGTCAGAGGCAAAATAGTTCTCCCCGATGCCGACCCCCAGAATCAGCGGGCTGGCTTCCCGCACCGCGTAAATCTTGCCCGGTTCTTCCGAGCAGATGACCCCCAGCGCATAGGATCCCTGCAGGCGGTTCGTCGTCTTCAGCAATGCCTTCCGCATATTGCCCCGGTAATACATTTCAATCAGATGGACGATGACTTCCGTGTCGGTTTCGCTTTCAAAATGATAGCCGTCACGGATCAGTTCGTCCCGTAACTGCATATAGTTTTCGATGATGCCGTTGTGCACCACCGCAAAGCGTCCGTCGTTGCTCAGATGGGGGTGTGCGTTTTCTTCCGTAGGTGCCCCGTGGGTAGCCCAACGGGTGTGTCCGATCCCTGTCGACCCGGGCACGCCTGCCCCGTCCCGGGTTTTCTCGCACAAATTCGCGATCCGCCCCGTCACCTTGCTCACTGTAATCTTCTGTCCGTCCATAACCGCAATGCCTGCCGAATCATAGCCCCGATATTCCAGCTTTTTCAAACCGTCCAGCAGGAGCGGCGCGGCGCTTTGCATACCGGTAAATCCAACAATTCCACACATAAAGACTGCCTCCCTGAATTGATTTATCTTTTTCTCTCTTTTTATAAAAAAAAGCAACAAAGACCGGCAGGTATAAACACCTGCCCACAACGTCTTTGTTGCTTACATCCAACAACGTTTCTTTTCAGAATTTCTGCTCAGAGAAGTTTACGGAACCGTTCCGCCGCTTCTTCCGTTGCCTCCCTGCCTGCAAAAGCCGTGAGGCGGAACCAACCCTCGCCGCTGCTTCCGAACCCGGAACCGGGCGTGCCCACGATACCCAGCTTCTCTAACAGGAAATCAAAAAATTCCCAGGATTTCATCTGCCGGGGGCACTGCATCCAAATGTACGGTGAATTCGTTCCCCCGTAATACGTGATGCCTTTTTCCTGCAGCGCTGCCCCGATCAGCCTTGCGTTCTCTTTATAGTAAGCCAGGTTTTCCCGGCACTGTTTCTGTCCTTCCGGCGTAAACACCGCTTCCGCGGCCCGTTGCACAATATAAGGAACCCCGTTGAACTTGGTAGTCTGCCGCCGCAGCCACATCTTATTCAACGACATTGCTTTACCGTTTTTCGTTTTGCGCTTTAATGCCAGAGGCACTACGGTATACCCGCAGCGGGTACCGGTAAAGCCCGCCGTTTTGGAAAGGGAGCACAATTCGATGGCGCATTCCTTTGCCCCTTCAATCTGGAAAATACTGCGGGGCAGTGCTTCGTCTTCGATAAACGCTTCGTAGGCTGCATCGTACAGAATCACCGCGCCGTTTTGCCGGGCATACGCCACCCACTCTTTCAGCTGCGCTTTGGAATAAGCCGCCCCGGTCGGATTATTGGGAGAACACAGGTAGATGATGTCCGCCTTCACGGCCGGATCCGGCATGGGCAGGAATCCGTTTTCCGGGCTTCCCTCCATGAATACGATCTTTCTTCCCCGCATGATGTTGGTGTCCAGATACACCGGGTACACCGGATCCGGAACCAGAATCACGTTGGCGTCGTCAAAGATATCCGTAATATTGCCGCAATCGCTTTTCGCGCCATCGCTGATAAAAATCTCTGAAGATTCCAATGTCACGCCGAAGCCTACGTAATACTTCACCAGCGCTTCATGCAGAAACTCATAACCCTGCTCCGGACCGTAACCCCGGAAGGTTTCCTTCACGCCCATCTCCGCCGCAGCTTTCTGCATCGCTTCCACTACGACCGGAACCAGGGGAAGGGTCACATCACCGATTCCCAGCCGGATGATTTTCTTCTCCGGATGCGCTGCAGAAAAGTCCGCAACCTTATGCGCCACCTGTGAAAACAGGTAACTGTCTTCCAGCGCGGCGAAATTCTCATTGACCCATGCCATGATAATGAAGAAACTCCCTTACTGTTATCTGTCTGTTTACGGGATTTGCCAATCCCTGTCTGTCATTATTGCAAATCCCACTGTTTTTTATTGGAACACTGATCCTCACACAGCCCAATGACAGCCGCATTCGCCCCTCTCTCTCGCATTTCCCCCTGCGGCTGCCAGGCTGCGTTTTCGAAAAAATCGAAAAACAAAAAAGCAACAAAGACGCACGGATACAACATCCGCAACACCTTTGTTGCTTATAAAGTTATTTTAATACGGTTTGACAATTTTGTAAAGAGGATATTTCAAAAAATCCGGTCTTACTGACGCAGAAAGGCGCTCAATTATTTGGATAATTTTTATTATTAGCTTTAATATTCTTATTGATAATAGTTCTTGCAAATGATAAAATAAGGTAACCAATCAGAACGAAGCTTTCGTTTTGATTGTTGGGTCTTAAGGGAACACTGACTGAATCCGTACAACATTTTCGTTTCATATTCCGTAGTGTTATTCATCATGAAGCGACAGAGGGAGGTTAATTATGGCAGAACGCAGGATCACATACGACAACGAACTGGAAATCATGATTGAGGACTATCTGGCAAACCCGCTGGAAGCGGAACTGGACCGTGTCATCGAGGGACTGGCAGAAGAAGAACTGGCGGAACGCCGGGCCAAAGTACAGTCGGTACTGGAAGGCCGTGAGAAATTCGAAATCCCCAGCGCTCAGGTACTGCATAATATTATGGAAGTATGGCGGGCCTTCCGTCCTTCCGTGTACAAAAAGCTGAAACGCATGGACATCATGCCCCTGGAAGCAGAACGGCTGCTGCAGGAACAGGGCCGCATCAAATCCAAGTTGCCCTATAATCGCGAAACGACGGATATGTTCACCCTGATCGGCAAAGACCAGGATCCGCTGAACGAGTATCCGGAATAAAGATAACGTAAAGCGTGCAAGGATTGAGCAATACATTGTACGTGTTTGCGTAATTTCATGAGACGAAATGAGCCGCCCTTGGAAAGACTGTCTGAGGGGCAAAGCCCCGAGTTTCGAAGCCACAGGCGAATGAGTCCTTGAAACAGCAAACACGGCACAGTATTGCGAAACCTTGCACGCATTCGTTTTTCTCAGGCAGAATACTGTACAAAAACCCCGGTATCCTTACGGACACCGGGGTTTCGGACTTCCTGAGGCGGCAGGAAGTCCACTATCACACAGCAGCTAAGGCGGTAGCCGCTGTGAATATGCCTTTGTGTAAGATAGCGCTGACGACCTTTACATCTTGCCGCTCTGCATATGCTTGATGGCCGCCCGGTCCATATCGAAGCAGCGGATCAGCTCGGTAACAGCCTGGCTGGGGGAAATCAGTCCGTTTACTACGGAATGTTCTACCAGCGGGATACGGCCTTTGATCATGGGATCGTTAAAGAACAGGTTATGGAGATGTTCGTCGATCATGCCGCGCACCCAGGAAAGAAGCTGTGCTTTACGACGTTTCTGGAACACTCCGGATTCTTTCGTTTCTTTTTCAAACTTTCGCATGACAGCCCACAGTTCGGGCAAACCGTCATGGGTCAGCGCGGAACATTTATAAGCATGGGTCTTCCACCCTTCCGTGGCCGGACGGATGAATTCCACCATACGTTCATATTCGCCCTGGGTCACGGTGGCCCGCGCCAGGTTTTCGCCGTCCGCTTTGTTTACTACAATCGCGTCGGCCAGCTCCATAATACCTTTTTTAATACCTTGCAGATCGTCGCCTGCGCCGGTCAGTACTACCAGCATAAAGAAGTCGACCATGTTGCGGACGGTCGTCTCCGACTGGCCTACGCCTACGGTTTCTACCAGAATCACGTCATACCCTGCCGCTTCGCAGAGCATCATGGTCTCACGGCTCTTACGGGCTACGCCGCCTAACGTTCCGCCGGAAGGCGTGGGACGGATAAAGCAGTTCGGTTCCCGGGACAGGTTCTGCATACGGGTCTTATCGCCCAGAATGGAACCGCCGGTCAGAGGACTGGTGGGGTCAACGGCCAGTACAGCCACTTTGTAGCCCATACTGCACAACAGCTGGCCAAAGGCCTCGATAAACGTACTCTTGCCTGCGCCGGGAACACCGGTGATACCGATGCGCAGCGCCTTGCCCGTTTTTGGCAGCAGCCCCTGCAATACACGCTGGGCCTTATCAAAATCTTTGGGAGCATTACTTTCGATCAGAGTAATCGCTTTGGATAACATCACGCGATTGCCTTCGCCTACACCCTTTACAATCTCGTCAAGAGTGGGTTTCCTGCGCAACGGAACCCTGCGGACTGCATTGGGATCATAGACTTTTTCTTCTGAGTTGGCGTTAACTTTCGTGTCGATGCCACCCATTACGGAACAGGCAAAGTTTTCATTTGCATCCTCAGGCACCCAGCTGGGATGTAAATCAGATTTTGGAATTTCAGGCATGATTATCATCTCAACTTTCTTCATATACAGTTATGCGGCACGCGTCATGCTGCGCTGACCGCACGCGTTCTGCGTCCCGTTCCCCATACATGAAATAATGGGCTGTCTGCCCCCGTTACCACAACAGGGGCAGGCACGCACCATAATTCTTCTTACACTTGGAAACAGTGGGGCCACAGCCTGTCAGACTGCTTTCCTTTCTGTTCCGTTATTCCTGAGCCGCTTCCTCTTTCGCACGGTCTACTAACATCTGCAGCAGTTTGATGCAGCACTTCGGAATGTTGGTACCGGGCCCGAAGATGGCAGCTGCGCCATGATCATACAGATAATCGTAATCCTGTGCGGGGATAACGCCGCCGATGGTTACCAGAATATCCTCACGGCCGCGTTTGGCAAGTTCTTCCACCAGAGCCGGCAGCAGGGTCTTGTGACCGGCAGCCAGGGAGGAGAAGCCTACCATGTGAACGTCGTTGTCCACTGCATCCTGTGCGGTTTCTTCCGGAGTCTGGAACAGAGGCCCTACGTCAACGTCCCAGCCCATGTCAGCGAAGGAGGTCGCCAGAACTTTTTGTCCGCGGTCATGACCGTCCTGACCCATCTTAGCCAGGAAGATACGAGGCCGGCGGCCTTCCAGTTTTTCAAACTCTTTAGCCAGCGCATTGGCTTTTTCCATATCGTCATTGCCGGAGAATTCGCTGCTGTATACGCCGGATACGGTGTGGATAACCGCATTGAAACGACCGGATACTTTTTCGATCGCGTCGGAGATTTCGCCCAGGGATGCACGGTCGCGGGCTGCCTGTACGGCACATTCCAGCAGGTTGCCGTTTTCACGGCTTTCCGCTGCTGCGGTCAGGGCTGCCAGGTCACGGGCAACGGCTTCCGGATTCCGTTCCGCGCGCAGTTTTTCCAGACGTTTGATCTGGGCGTTACGAACGGCGGTGTTATCGATGGACAATACGTTCAGCGGGTCTTCCTTGGCCAGACGGTATTTGTTCAGGCCGACGATGGTTTCCTTGCCGCTGTCGATATTAGCCTGACGACGGGCCGCGCATTCTTCGATACGCATCTTCGGCAGGCCGGTAGCGATAGCTTTGGCCATACCGCCCAGGGATTCAACTTCCTGGATGTGCGCCCAGGCACGGCGGATGATCTCGTTGGTGAGGTATTCCAGATAGTAGGAGCCGCCCCACGGATCGATGATCTTGCAGACTTTGGTCTCGTCCTGGATGTACAGCTGGGTGTTACGTGCCAGACGTGCGGAGAAGTCGGTCGGAAGTGCGATGGCTTCGTCCAGCGCGTTGGTATGCAGGGACTGGGTGTGGCCCAGCGCTGCGGACATAGCTTCCATACAGGTACGGGAGATGTTGTTGAACGGATCCTGCTCGGTGAGGGACCAGCCGGAAGTCTGGGAGTGGGTACGCAGTGCCATGGATTTCGGATTCTTGGCGCCGAAGCTCTTCAGAATCTTCGCCCACAGTACACGGGCCGCACGCATCTTGGCAACTTCCATGAAGTAGTTCTTGCCCATATCCCAGAAGAAAGACAGACGTTTTGCGAAGGCGTCAACCTTCAGGCCTGCTCTTTCACCGGTGCGGATGTATTCCATGCCGTCGGCCAGGGTGTAACCTAATTCCAGATCGCAGGTAGCGCCGCACTCCTGAATGTGGTAACCGGAAATGGAAATGGAGTTGAACTTCGGCATGTAGTTGGTGGTGTACTCGAAAATGTCGCCGATGATGCGCATGGACATATCAGGCGGATAGATGTAGGTGTTACGTACCATGAATTCCTTCAGAATATCGTTCTGGATGGTACCGGCCATGATCTTCTTGTCTACGCCCTGTTCCTCACCGGATACGATGAAGAAGGACAGGATCGGAAGAACGGCGCCGTTCATGGTCATGGATACGGACATCTGGTCCAGCGGAATGCCGGAGAACAGGATGTTCATGTCCAGCATGGAGCAAACGGATACGCCTGCTTTACCAACGTCGCCTACTACACGGGGGTTATCCGCGTCGTAGCCGCGGTGCGTCGGCAGGTCGAAGGCGATAGACAGACCTTTCTGGCCCGCTGCCAGGTTGCGGCGGTAAAAAGCGTTGGATTCTTCTGCGGTGGAGAAACCGGCGTACTGACGTACCGTCCAGGGACGGAATACGTACATGGTGGAGTACGGGCCACGCAGGAACGGAGGAATACCGCTCATGAAATCCAGATGGTTGCATTTTTTGTAAATTTCAGCAGTGTACAGCGGATCAACCGGGATACGTTCCAGGGTTGTGCCTTTCAGGGCATCCCAGTTTTCACCGGTCTTCTTTTCCAGACCTTTCTTCCAGTCCTCATAGGAGCAGGAAGGGTGTTCGGGAAAACTAATCTTGGTGAAATCAGGATTCAGATTTGCCATTATTCAATCATCCCCTTCCTCTTCTGCAAGTCTTTCAGAATATCAAAGCAGTTGGCAGATACGCTGATGAAGTCGTCCACACCTGCGTCCAGATACGTCTGTTTCATATCTTTGGCAGGAGCGCCGGCCAGGAACAGTTTCATGGCCGGGTTGGCAGCTTTCAGCAGCGGAGCCATTCCCGGTACGTCTTCCGGATAGGTAGCGTCGGTGGAGCAGATAACCGCGCAGTCATACGGGGTGCCTGCTTCGTCGATGCCGGCCTTCAGGGCAGCCGCAGCCTTTTCCCAACGGGAATTGGGCTTGCCTTCGTCGTCCTGGAAACCATTGTTCAGATGTACGTTGAATTCACCGACCTGCAGGAAGCTGGTGGAGAAGTCAGCGCGGGCTTTATGCTGCGGGATCGGTCCCATGTTGGCCAGGAATACTTCCACGTTCTTGCCGGTCTTGGCAATATAAGCTTCCGTATCTCTGCGCAGGGCTTCGAATCTTTCTGTCCAGTGATGTTCAGCAATCGGTTCAACGGTTACGCCGCAGCAGCCGCAGGCTTCTTTGGCAGCAGCTTTGGCAACCTGGCCGATCGTAGCGCCGGCAGCGAATGCTTCCGCTTCCGCGTCAACCAGAACGTCAGCAGCTGCTGCCTTAACAGCAGCCAGTTTTGCTTCCGCTTCTTTTGCGTCAACGTCAGCTTCATATTTTTCAACTGCAGCAACCAGAATCTTTTTGATTTCTTCTGTGTTTTCCGGACGGGGATCCAGCGGTTCTTCCGTCATGTTCGGATACATGTTTACACCGACCGCGCGGTCTTTGCGCAGTTCCAGAGCTTTGAAGCGGGCAGCCAGGACATCGGCGATGCCTTTCTGGATGCTGCCGTCTTTCAGTGCCGCGATAACGCCGCCTGCTGCTTCTACTTCCTGGAATTTTGCCCAAATCTTTTCGGTGATCTGTTTGGTCAGCGCTTCAACGGCCCAGGAGCCGCCGGCCTGATCGATAGGCGCCTGCATGCCGAATTCTTCCTGCAGCATGATGTGGATGTTGCGGGCAATACGGCGGGAGAAAGTGTCGCCTTTGCGAATCAGTTCGTCAAAGGGTTCATTTTCAAAGGTATTAACGCCGCCAACAACGCTGGAGAAGGACTGGGTGCAGTTACGCAGCATGTTAACATACGGGTCGATAACTGTCTTGGTGAAAGACGCCGGACGTCCATGTACGAAGGAAGCACGGTCTGCTTCTTCCGCACCGAATTCCTTCATGATGTTGGCCCAGATCTGACGGGCCGCGCGCAGTTTGGCAATTTCCATGAAGAAGTTAGCGCCCTGGTTGAATTCGAAGGCGATCGCCTGGGAAATATCATGGATATCCAGACCGCGTTTCATCATCTGGCGTACATATTCAACCGCTACCGCATAGGTATAAGCAACTTCCTGAACGCTTTCCGCTCCGCCCAGGGAGAACACGGTGCTGCGAACCAGGATGGTGCGAAGGCCGGGAGCGTTTTTCTTCGCCCATTTGATAACGCCGGCCATCTGGTCATACAGGGCATCCAGACTTTCAGCAGTCTTGCCGTTCTTTACCAGTTCACCGATCGGGTCCGCGCCGATAATACCGTGCAGCTTTTCAATCTTTTTGCCGGCAGCTTTCAGAGCGGCTACCGTCATTGCCAGCAGGCGGGCAGAGCCTTCGCCGGTATACAGCATATACGGCAGTTTTTCCAGATCCAGCCCGTCCAGCATGGTATGCATGTCTTCCAGGGTGGTCAGGCTTACGCCCTTATCGCCGGGTTTTTCGGCATCTTTTACGTCAACACCGGCCAGGGTTGCGCTGTCAACGCGAACATGGTAAACCGTGCTGCCTTTGGAAATTTCAAATTTCAGCAGTTCGTTGTTTTCCTGCGGTTCGGTGAGATCGCATGCCTGCGCGATACCCCAGGGTTCGTGAACGTATCCATTCACCGTGCTTCCGCGCAGGTAGTCACCCATGCCCGGATAGTCATCCGTCGGCAGGATGTCTTTCCATTTACGCAGCGTGTAAATGGGGTCGAAGGTAATGCCTTCATAGTTTTTGGTGTACATCATCTTGTCAAAAGGCTTGCCTTTTAACAGTTCGTTACAGGCCGCCACCCATTCTTCCGGAGTGGGGACTGTAAACTCATCAAACGGAACATCCGGGTAAGACGCGTTCTGTTCGGACTTACGCAGAAGTTCTTCCAACTCCTTGTCAGTCATCGGCTTGGATTTGGACTGCTCGATGTTGGTTTCTTCAGCCATAAACAATTTACCTCCTCATAAGATTTTTGATTCTCCTTCCGGGAAATGCGCCCGGTCGCTGAATCTATGTAAAACCACCCGTCGCCGGGTGGATGTTACCCAATAAAAAAGCCCTGCTCGTGTGAGAGTGATCACTGCCGCTGCCGTTTCACCATCTTCCTTCACCTTCAGACCCGTGCGGGTAACCCAGTGTCCGGCTGCGTTACCGCGCACGTTAATTCGGAAGGTTTGAGAATGGCAAATCATTATATGACGGTTGTCCAGGCCGTTATATAAACTAAATAAAAAACGCCTTTTCGTTATCGAAAAGACGGTTTGAAGGCAGCTGCCCACCGGTTAACGGCTATGCAGTCATCTCCTCCCCGTCGCTCGCGGGTCAAGAAATGGGAGTTCATACAGGCAGTTCTTCTGACTTGGGTTCATCGCTCGCTTCGCCTTCCCAAAACCTTTTGTTTCAGTGACATCTTTGAAGTTCGCTCCCCCTTACAGCGGCGGGACCGCGCCGGATTCTCACCGGACTTCTCTGTTGGGCCCTTGCGGGCACCTGTATTATTCTTTGTATTAAGTTTTAAAACACTCTTCACCGGAAACGGTCGGATTTGAGTTAGCCTGACCGGTTTCCCTGTCCACTAATATAATAATTATTATTATTAAGAATGTCAAGTTATTTGTTATTTTTTATTATAAGATTTTAAATTTTACTTGCTAATAAAACTTGATATCGATAGCAGGTATTTTAAATATCCCTTGTATGGCAAATTTTTGCGTAGCCGGTTTGTCCTTCTTTTTTATTATATGGTATTGTCGAAATACAGGGTTTCTGATAAAATGAACTTATAAAAATCAGTAATTAGTTTGATTTACGATATATTTTGTATTAAGTAGATATATTGTTTTTTCTTTTTTTCACTCTCATAATCCATCGGAAAAGGAGTCTGTGTTATGAAAAGAAACCTGAAAGCTGTTTGCGCCTTGTCTCTCACCGGCCTGTTACTGTTCTCCCTGAGCGGATGCGGCAGTGATAACAAAGGGCCCGCCAAGCCCGCTACACAGAAGCTGACGATTTACTGGGGCGCTTTAGAAGATTTCATGGCGGCGGATGTAGCCGCTTTTGAAAAAGAGACCGGTATCAAAGTAACAGCAATACGTATGTCGTCCGGCGAAACCCTGCAGCGGCTGAAAGCGGAAAAAGACGCGCCGAAAGCTTCCGTCTGGTTCGGCGGGCCGGCAGACGGCCAGATTCAGGCCAAAGCAGACGGACTGCTGGAGAAATACGTCTCCCCCAATGCAGACAAAATTCCCGACCGGTTCAGGGACCGGGACGGATTCTGGACCGGGGTCTATGTAGGTTATCTGGGCTTTGCATCAAACGGCAAATTGTTAAAGGAAAAGAATCTGGAACCGCCTAAGAGCTGGAATGACCTGCTGAAGCCCGAATACCAGGGACAAATCGTCATGCCCAACCCCAAATCTTCAGGAACCGGCTATACGCTGCTGGCTTCCATGTTCCAGCTGCGGGGTGAAGAAGACGCGCTGGAATATATGACGAAACTGGACAAACAGATGAAGAACTACCAGAAATCCGGTTCCGCTCCTGCCAAAATGGCAGGCCAGGGCGAGTGCCTCATCGGCATCTCTTTCCTGCACGACGCCATCAAATTCCGGGAAGGCGGCATGAAAGACCTGGTCCTTACCCATCCCTCGGAAGGCACCGGATATGAAGTGGGCGCCGTGTCGCTGATCAAGGGCGGCCCCGATCAGGAGGCGGCCAAACGGTTCATCGACTGGTGCCTGACAGCTAAGGCGCAGGAAATCGGTCAGACTGTAGGTTCCTACCAGTTCCTCACCCATCCCGATGCCAAACCACCCAAACAGGCAGACGAACTGAAAGGCACAAGGCTGATCAAATATAACTTCCTGTGGGCAGGCAGGCACCGCGACGAAGTCGTGAATAAGTGGGAAAATGCGATTGGAAAATAAAAGAGAAATTACTGTTATTATTATAATTTGAGTTATCAGTCATAAGAAACCGGAGGTGCCATCTTATGGAAGTGAACCGTGACGTTACCCGGAAAGATATTTTATATGGCGTGCTGAAACGCATGGACGAAGTTATCGACAGCATCAGCAATACCGTCAGCACCAAAGACTTTCTGGTACGGGACATCATATATGACCTGGACCGGCTGGAAGAAGCCAAGCTTGCCCTGGTAGCCGTATTGGAAGATATGAAGCGCGAAGAACAATGAGTAATTAGTATTAATAAATAATTTTAATTTGTTGACAATTTTATCATTAATAATTATAATTAAAGTAGAAAAGAAAGATGGTACGAGCCATCTGCTACGACAAAACCCCTAATCCTTCTTCTTCACCTTTTATCACCAAACAGCAAAACGAAAAGCCCGCATTGGACCATGCGGGCTTTTCGTTTTATCTTATTCATAATTGTTCAGTTTTAATGGGGCATGCCTCCGGTCCGGCCTTCAGCTGCATTCTGCAACGCCTCCCAGCTTTCCAGAGCCCGTTCCACAAAAATCCTGCGGACGGCCGGGTTCTCGCCCATGCCATGGATATAAGGCGTAACAGTAAAACCTTCTTTTTGCAGAATCACTTTATGGGAATCATCGTCGTCCCCGGCCATATCATTGTTGGCGTGATCCCCTGCCACCATCATCATGGGCATCAGGGTCACGTGCTTCACGCCTTCCTCTTTCAGTACGGGAATGACGTGTTCCAGTACTGGCATGCCTTCCACGCTGTACACATGGATGTTGCCCCGCCCCAGTTTATTCAGGCGGTCCTGGATAACGGCATAAAACGCGTTGGAAGGATGAGGCGTGCCATGGGTCATCACCAGCAACGCCTCGTCACCGGCCAGATCAGGAAACTGGGTGGCAAAGGCTTCTACCGTTTCTGCCACATCATCCCGCTGGTCCTCCTGCCCCTGCCAAAATAAAAGGGGCAGCCCCATGGTCATCTTCTTAAACTGATTGCGATAGTTTCTGTAAATGCCGCACTTATAGTCATACTCCATGCCGGGAATAATATCCAGGGACGCCAAAGCTATGCGGGTATAACCTTCCTCTTTCAACTGTTCCAGCGCTTCCTCCGGCGTGGGAACGGCAATGCCCTCTTTTGCTTTGATGCGGTCAATTATAATGTGGGATGTATAAGCCACCACAACCTTGATACCTGGTAACGCATTCTGAATCTCCGCTACGGTAGCATTAATAGTCTTTTCTCTCGTCTCTTTCATTGTGGTGCCGAAGGACATCACCACCAAAGCGTCCTTGTCGGGCAGATCCTGCATCGCTTTGTTATTAAAGACCCGTACCCCGATTTCCGATGCTTCCAATAACGCGGGCGTTGGTTTTTTCACCTCGTCACTGAGTTTATAACCTGCGTGGCCCGGTACGGCAAACACCATACCGCAAGCGGATAATAATATGTCAGCAAGCATTTTTCGAAACTTTTTCATAACGAATGACCTCTTTCTCTGCCTGACGGAAAAACTTAAGATTCATGTTCGCGGCAACGTACACTGCGGAAGCAGGCTGTATCCCAACAGTTATGATAATTATAAGTTATAACATATAAAAATGCAATACTAATAGAATTAATTCTTATTAAAACGGGATAGGGAAATATGTTAAAACAGATAAGATTCATGTATTTTTAATTGCTTCACCGTAATAATTGAATTATAATAGTATCAGACAGTTATAAGTCTGGAAAAAATTATTACTAAAATTAAGGAGGAATCAACACATGAACGAAGCAAAAGCAATGGAAGAGATGAAACGGCTGAAAGGCACCCAGACAGAGAAAAACCTGGCAGCAGCCTTTGCAGGCGAATCCCAGGCCCATGTAAAATATACGCTGTTTGCCCGCCAGGCAGAAAAAGACAGCAAAATGAGCCGTCAGATCGCAGATATACTGGATGAAACTGCCGCCCAGGAACGGGCTCATGCCAAAATCTGGTTCTGGCTGCTGGGGGATTTCTCCAAACCCACTGCCGAACATCTGAAAATAGCTGCGGACGGGGAAAACGAAGAATGGACCTCCATGTATCCGGAATTCGCCAAAACCGCCAAAGAAGAAGGTTTTGATGAAATCGCTTTCCTGTTTGAACGGGTAGCGGAAATTGAAAAACGGCACGAAAAACAGTACCAGCTGTTGCTGGCCAACATAGAAAACGAGAAGCTGTTCAAACGGGATGAGAAAAAACTGTGGATGTGCGCCAACTGCGGATTTGTTGCGGAATCGGTAGAAGCACCGGAAGAATGCCCGGTATGCGCTCACCCGAAATCTTTCTTCGCTATCAAAGCTGAAAATTATTAATACTACTTTCTTTTCAGATCCGGACGACACATAACCGTCCGGATAATTTTTTACCGGTTTGCCGGAACAGGAGCAGTACGCTGTTTTGCTTTAAATATCAGTATACAGCTGGCTTCGCTCTTTTTCACTATTATTGTATCGCTGCCGGTTTCCAGTCTTTGGTTTCCCAGTAATAATCACAGGGATGAATATCAGCATTGGCAATTTCCGATTTGGAAACGATATTGGTCCGGGGATAGCCGTAGACGATCAGCGGAAGTTCTTCCAAAGCGATTTTTTCCATCCCGATGATCAGCTCACGGCGTTTGACCGGATCGCATTCCACAGCAAGTCTGTCTGACAGTTCGTCATACCCGGCGTTGCTGAATCCGCCTCCGTTCTGTGGATTGCTGTTGTTTTCGTTGGTCTTTACGTACATGTTCATAAAAACTTCAGGATCGCCCTGAACAGTTAGTATATTAGAGATGCACAAATCACCGGAACCTTCCCTGCCAATTTTATCAATCTCGGTGTAATCCACATTCTTCAGGTTGATTTTGATACCCACCCTCCTGGCATCAGAGCAGGTTGCTTCCGCAAACAGAGGCAGTTCCGCCCTGTTGCTGTAAAAATAGTAATCCAGTTCCAGATTTTTGCCGTTTTTGTCAACAAATCCATCGCCGTTGGTATCTTTCCAACCTGCGTCAGCCAGCAGCTTCCTGGCTCTTTCCACATTATACTGGTTCTTATCCGATTTAATCAGTTCGTTGAATCCATAGTGAACAGATGGCGGCAGCATCGGCCCGCCGGAGGAAAAAGTGTCTTTCAGAAGAACCTTGCAATAAGCCTGGCGGTCTAATGCGGATGCCAGGGCTTCGCGAACCCGTTTGTCAGACAGCGGTCTGCCTTCCTTAACGGTCAGGCGGGCTAAAACGCTGCGCACGGAAGCAATTTCACTGATGCGGAATTTCTTTGCGTCTTTAAACAGGGCTAAGTTGCTGGAAGATATGTCCGCAGCCGCATCGATTTCGCCCTTCTTCAGCGCCATAGCACGGGTATTAGGATCCTTAATAGCAAAAATATCGAGTTTCTTGTAAAAAGCCCTGCCGTTCCAGTATTTTTCGTTCCGCTCCAATATACATTTATCTTTAGTGAAGTTTTTTACCACATAAGGACCGGTGCCGACGGGTCCCTTCTTTTCGTAATCCCGGTCTGTTACAGAAGCATCAACAATCAGGAACAGCGGATCGCCCAACAGTTGCGGCAAGACCGGAACAGGCCTTGCGGTTCTGATTAACACATTCTGGCCTTCCCCGTTGACAGAAACAATTGGAAGAATGCGTTTGGCACGGGGAGACTTTTCTAAAGTACGCAGCAATGACTTGGCAGCTGCGTCGCCGGTCACTTTGTTGCCGTTAGAAAACATGGCCTTGTCGTTGATCCTGAAAGTCCAGGTCAGCCTGTTCTCCGATGCCGTAACGGACAACCTGCCAACCGTTGTAATCAACAGTCGGTTCCAGGGAGTCCGCAAAACTGGCAGCGGCAACTTTTAGTGTATCTTTCGTATCAGCCTCTTTGCCACCGTCTGCCTTTTTATTTCCGTCACCACAGCCCGCAGTCGATAAAGCCAGCAGCCCGGCAAGTGCGATTACTACAGACTTTTTCCAAATAGCTTTCATGTGTTTTCCGTGCCTCTCCTGCTTAATATAAACAAATACCCGGGTTAATCATTCATTTGAAGCCACTCTTTATCGTTTATAATTGTACCACATATTTCAGAACAACAGAAACTCCTATTTCTAATTTAAGATTTCTGCTTTTGGATTACAAATAACAAAATTCCCGGTACGGATTAAAACCGTACCGGGTTGTCTTTTATGATCGTTATGTTAAATTTTGCCAGTGTTTTACTGCGAAAGGGTAAGGTTCCTTTTTATTTCAGTTTTCCAAAATAGTTGTTCTTCATCTGGTGGAAAGAAGCCTGCGCCTGATATTTCTGCAAGCCTTCGTTCAGCTGGGCCAGCAGTTTCGTATTGCCTTTGGCAACGGCTATGGCAATCCCGTTATCTGATTCGTCAGGCAGAGTTGCCACAATGTTCAGCTTCCCGTTGTAAAAATTGGTAATGAAAAAGCGCGCCGTATAATTATCCATAACAGCAAAGTCCGCCTTTTTATCTACGATCATCTTCAGGGCTTCTTCCGCTCCGCCGCATTCAATGACAGTATTTGAATACTTTTTAACCTGTTTTTCATGGATACTGCCAATCTCTGCCGCAATGCGTTTGTCTTTCATGACGTCCACGCTGCCGGGGTTCGCGTCCGCGGGACCAATCACAACGTTGGAACTGACAAGATAGGGCTCCGTGAAATTTGCTGCCTTTTTGCGTTCTTCCGTAATGTTCATGCAGGTCCTTCAGGGACGGCAGCAGATTGTTGAATTCCAGATCCACGAACTCCACCCTGCTATAGCCCATCTCTCTGGCCACGCCCTGCACCAACTCCACGTCAAAACCGATAAAGGCCTTGGTGGATTCCTGATAATATTCAAAGGGTGGATAGTCCGCATCAGTGCCCACTCGCAGCACCTTTTCCGCGGCAGCCTGTTTCTGGGCAGGAACCTCCGCCTTTTTAGCTCCGCCACCACAGCCCGCAACGGCAAGCAGGCAAAGAATTGCTAACACAAAGCACAGAATTTTTTTCATGGCTTTACCTCCTTCTGTCTGCCGGATACAGCAGACGCCGCTGATTTTGGGAAACGTGAGAGCGTTTAATGTTTCCGTTAAAGGATACCGGTTGCAGGCATATCTTTTACTACCTGCAACCGCTATTTCCGTTACTTCGTGATCAGAACTTTTTATACAGCACGCGGCAGGCGTTCAGCACGCACAGCACGGATACGCCGGTATCTGCGAATACCGCAGCCCACATGGATGCGTAGCCGAAGAGGCCGGCCACCATGATGATGACTTTGACAACCAGGGCGAACACTACGTTCTGCCAGGCTACATTGTTGACCGCCTTGGCAATGGCAATGGCTTTGGGGATCGCGCTCATTTCGGAGTTCATGAACACCACGTCCGCCGCTTCGATGGCTGCGTCCGCGCCGCTGCCCATGGCTGCGCCTACGTCTGCGCCGGCCAGTACGGGAGCGTCGTTGATGCCGTCGCCTACGAACATGACTCCGCCGTATTTGTTACGCAGGTCGTTCATTTCTTTCAGCTTATCCTGCGGCAGCAGTTCTGCCCGCACTTCCTGAATGCCCGCTTCCGCAGCAACCGCTTCCGCTTCTCTCCGGGCGTCGCCAGTGAGCATAACCGTGGTCAGGCCCAGCTTGGTGATATCCGCCACGGCCTGTTTGGCGTCGTCTTTCAGGGTATCGTTGATGAACAAGCTGCCCAGGAAGGTCCCGTTCTTTGCTACCAGCACTTCGCTGCCGTACGCTGCAGCCTGATACCCGCTGAAGTCGATCTTGTAGCGATTCATCAGGCGGGTGTTGCCGGCCAGCAGCACATCTTTTCCGTAGTAGGCTACCAGGCCTTCGCCGGCGATTTCTTCAAACCGGTCCGGACGCTGCAGCGCCAGGTTCTTTTCCTTGGCCGCATTGACGATGCTGACGGCGATCGGATGGGTGGAAACCTGTTCCATTCCCGCGGTCTCCCGGAGGATTTCATCAGCGCTTACGCCGCTGGCAGGATTGACCTGCTGCAGCACGAAGTTGCCCTTGGTAACTGTGCCGGTCTTATCCATAACCACAGCCGCCACGTTTTTCAGCATTTCCATGGCGTTTCCGCCCTTAAACAGGATGCCCAGCTTGGAACCGGCGCCGATGCCCGCAAAGAAGGACAGGGGTACGCTCAGCACCAGAGCGCAGGGGCAGCTGATAACCAGGAATGTCAGCGCGGTGTAGATCCACTTATGCCAGTCTCCTGTAATCAGGGACGGTACAACGGCTACCAGAATGGCCAGCCCTACTACG
Organism: uncultured Succiniclasticum sp.; assembly: GCA_902801365.1. Taxonomy (GTDB): domain Bacteria; phylum Bacillota; class Negativicutes; order Acidaminococcales; family Acidaminococcaceae; genus Succiniclasticum. Next base: position 33,971 of record CADCHY010000019.1, on the reverse strand, counting down.
ATAGGAGTATAAACCCGTGCGAAACGGGTGATGAATTTGTCGATATACGGCTTGTTGGCTGCCGCGTTTTCCACAGAGTCCAGAATCTTGGTGACCATGGATTCCTGCAGTTCCTTTTCCACGCGGATCTTCAGCATGCCGGAGGTGTTCACGCAGCCGGACAGCACTTCGTCGCCATAGGTCTTACGTACAGGCACGGGCTCGCCGGTAACCGGCGATGTATCCAGCAGGCTTTCACCTTCCACCACCACGCCGTCCAGCGGGATTCGGTCGCCTACACGTACCAGCAGGATATCGCCAACCCGGGCTTCCGCAGAAGGAATCACCTTTACGTCATCGCCCACCAGCAGGTTTACCACTTCCGGACGCATATCCACCGCGTCCATAATCTGGTCGCGGCTCCGGTCTGCGGCGCGGTCCTGGAACCATTCGCCGACCCGGTAGAAGAAGATAACACCGACAGCTTCTTCCCATGCCTGAATGGCAAAGGCGCCTAAGGTGGCCACGGTCATCAGGAAGTTTTCATCAAAGAATTCGCCTTTGGTCAGGTTTTTCAGGGCAGTCAGAACGATTTTCCAGCCCAGGATCACATAGGCGATTACAAGGAAGTACATATGGTATTCTTCCGGTACCAGGCCCAGCCACTCAGTTATAATGAAGATGGCACCGCCTACTACCAGTTCAGCGAGTTCCCTTGCGTTTTCGCTGAGGAAGGACTTCTTTTCTTTTTTGCGTTCCGGAACCGGCGCATTGTCCGCCCGTTCCACAATGGTCACACCATCTTCGACTTTATCGGTAACAGCCTGTAGTTTGGCGGTAAGGCCGTCGTAGCTGCGGGCGGTAACACGCAGCTGACCGGTAGAATATACCAGCACGGCGTCCTCCACTTCCGGCATGGCTTTGATGGCGTCTTCCACCTTGGTAGCGCAGGCCGCGCAGTCCAGGCCCTGTACATCGTAGGTGCGGAATTTGGCAGCGCCGAACTGTTCTTTTTCGGAAATGGTCACGCCCTCTTCCGCTTTATCGGCTGCCGCCTGCATCTGGGGCAGGAGGCCGTCATAACTGCGGGCGCTTACCCGGAGCTGACCGGTCTCATAGACCAGAATGGCTTCATCTACGATCGGCAGGGCGGCGATGGCGTCCTGTACTTTCACAGAGCAGGCCGCGCAGTCCAGACCTTCCACTTTATAGGTGCGGTATTTTTTCTGGGCAGAGGCACGGACCCGTTCCGTAATGGTTACGCCGTCTTCCGCCTTGGCAGCGGCAGTCTGCATCTTTGCCAGCAGGTCGTCGTAATTGTCGGCGGTAACCCGCAGTTGCCCGGTTTCGTATACCAGGGTAGCCATCTTTACGCCGGGAATGGCAGAGATGGCATCCTGCACTTTAATGGAGCAGGCGGCGCAGTCCAGACCGGCCACGTTATAGGTACGGAATTTATCGGACTGTCCCGGGCCTTCTTCTCTGGGAACTACGGTTACATAAGACAAGAACGAGCGGCAGATTTCCTGGAATATCGGCAGCATGGCATCCGGATTTTTGGCGGAAACGCGCAGCTGTTTGGTGCCGAAGCTCACTGCCGCATAGGATACTCCCGGCAGGGATTTTACTTTATGTTCGATCTTCGCTGCGCAGATGGGGCAGTCCAGATTAATCAGGCTGTAAACCCGTTTCACGTCGTCGGCGTCCGGCATACGGCATTTGCAGTGCGCCAGGCTTTCGCCGCAGAAATCGCAATACTCTTCATGAGAATTGCAGGTTGCGCACTCGCAGTTGTCCGGATGTCCAGCCAGATGTGCTTCATGTGTATAGGATGCATTGTGATGCACCAGTTCGTGTTCGCTGTGGTCATGCGGTTCATCGCCACAACAGCCGGGACCATGCTCGTGGTCATGGTCGTGTCCGTGGTCATGGTCGTGTCCGTGGTCATGGTCGTGTCCGTGGTCATGGTCGTGCCCGTGGTCATGGTCATGGTCATGTACGTGATTGTGAGCCAGCCCTTCTCCGTGAGAATGAGCCGGAACATGGTCGTGGTCATGTACGTGTTCGTGAGCATGCTGCTCCACGATTCCTTTTACAGCGTTTTCCTCCACTGCATTCACGTGCTGCATCACGCCGCTCCCTTTTGCAAAGGTACGTACTGCAGCGTCTTCCGCACTGCTGCGGATGTCTTCCAGATCTCTGATTTCTTTAGCCATTTTAATTCACCTTTCCTTGCGCCTAAGCTCCGGGACTGCGGAACTGTTATCTCGGTTCCCTGCCCCTGATATCCCTTTCGGGATAAGGTTTAAATATTTGTATGTTTTTCTTGCCTATATTATAACATATGAGCAAATGTTCATATGTTAATAGTCCTTATTTCACATTTTCTTCACATTTGTTAGTTCTGTTTGTTTCAAATGTTACAGTATTGTTCCGTTCTTCAACAAATGTGATCGAATGCAGACGTGTTTTCATATTGATAGTATCTATGCTAATCTAATGTACGTTAAAATATCACTTTGCTTATGCTTTATCCTGGAACACAGGCGCCATCGGGTTACAGCGCCTGTGTTACATTACTCGTTATCGGTCGTCGTTGCGTTCCGCCCTCTTATTTGGCAAACCGGTGGCAGGCCACCTCATGACCCGGTGTCAGTTCCACCAGCTTCGGCTTCTCATGCTCGCAGCGTTCCGTGCAATGCGGGCAACGGTTACTGAAAGGACATCCCGGTGGAAGGTCCAGCGGACTCGGCGGTTCGCCCTTGATGTTCTCAATCTTCTTGGTAAAGTCCATCTTGGTATCAAAGACAGAGGCCAGCAAAGCCCTTGAATAGGGATGGCAGCATATATCAGACAATCCTTCACCCGGCATAACCTCTACGATATTGCCAAGGTACATAACCGCTACCTGATGGGCAAAGGATTCAATCAGTCCAAGATCGTGGCAGATAAAACCGATGGCAATATTCTTCTCCCGTTGCAAACGGGTGATAAGCTCAATAACCGTTTTCTGTACGGAAACGTCTAGCGCGCTGGTCGCTTCGTCCATAACGATGAACTCCGGTTCCAGGGCAATGGCACGGGCGATGGCCACACGCTGCCGCTGACCGCCGGACATGTTATGAGGGAACCGGTCCGCAAAATCGCCTGGAAGCTCTACCAATTCCAGCAGTTCCCTCGCCTTTGCGTCCATTTCAGACGGTTTAATGCGGTTAAAGTTCAGCAGGGGTTCGCAGACGATTTCCTTGATCTTCATCTTGGGATTAAATGATGTGGAGGGATCCTGGAACACCATCTGGATATGCTGGCGGTTTTCGTGCAGCTCCGCGCCTTTCATTTTCGTGATATCCTTCCCATGGAAGAAAATCTCGCCTTCTGTGGGATAATCAAGCCAAACCAGGAAACGCATGAACGTACTCTTGCCGCAACCGGACTCGCCGACCAGGCCCAGGGTCTTTCCTTTATAAAACTTCAAATTGATATCATCACAGGCGGTAAGCAAACGGCCATCGTTAGTCGGAAAACGACGGGTCACGTGACGCGCGTCAATCAGCAGATCTTTTTCATCAAACATAGCGTTTACCTCCCAGGGTCGGTACCGCATCCAGCAGCAGCTTGGTATACGGATTGGTTGACTGATGAAGTATGTACTCACGCTCGCCCTGATCCACAACCTCGCCGCGTTTCATAACCACAATCTTGTCACCCATATAGGCAGCTACGCCCAGGTTATGGGTTACAATGATAATACTGGTACCGTACTCATCGCGAAGCTCCATAAACTGCCGGACGATTTGCGCCTGCGTCGTCACGTCAAGGGCCGAAGTGGGTTCATCAGCCAGCAAAAGTTTGGGCTGGTACGTCATGCCCATGGCAATGCCGACACGCTGACGCTGACCGCCGGAAAGCTGGAACGGATAAGAACGCATCACGCGATCCCCGTCCGGCAGACGCATCCGCTCAATCATTTCCACGCCCTTCGCCCAGGCGTCTTTCCTGGAGATATCCTCGTGAGTCAATATATATTCCACATAACTGTCACCGATCAGACGGGTCTGGTTCATCATGGCGCCGCTGTCCTGGAAAATCATGGACACGTCATGACCCCGCAGCTTACGCCACTCTTTGGGTGTCAGTTTCAATAAATCCGTACCATCATAAGTAATATCACCAGCAGAAACTCTGCCCGCTCCGGGAAGCAACCCCATGACCGCACGGATCACTGTGGTTTTACCACTGCCGGATTCGCCGACTATGCTGCAAATCTGCCCTTTATCCAGGTTCAGGCTGCAGTTTTTTACCGTAAGGTTTTTACCATAGGAAATATCTACGTTTTTTATTTCTAATAATGACATGATATTCCCCCCCTTACTCTTCCCGCGGATCCAGAATATCCCGGAGATTATCCCCCAGCATATTGAAGATCACGACCGTTATAAAGATGGCAAGACCGGGATACAGCATCATCCAGGGCGCCGACTGGATAAAGTCGCGACCCTCGTTCAGCATAGAGCCCCATTCCGGTGTCGGCGGCTGCGCACCAAATCCCAGGAAGGACAGGGCCGCAAGTTCCATCATCATACCGCCGATATCTGTCGCTGCCGTAATGACAAGCGTGGTAATCGTATTCGGTAACATATACTTCCACAGCATACGCCAGGTGCTGGATCCGGTAACGATAGCCGCGTAAACATAATCCGTGTGGCGGACCTTCAGCACCAGGGAGCGCGCCATACGCGCATATTTAGGCCAGGTTACCAGCGCAATAGCGATAATCGCGTTGCGCATACTGGCTCCCAACATACCGGCTACGGCAATGGCCAGTACCAGGCCCGGGAAGGCGATCATCATATCAGCGATACGCATGATCACGGTGTCTACCCAGCCGCCAAAGTAGCCGGAGAGCACACCCAGCGCCGTGCCGATTACGAAGATGACCACAACCAGCGCGAAGGTGGACGCTAATGAGGTACGGGCTCCATACAGGACACGGGCGTAAATATCCCGTCCCATTTTATCTGTACCGAAAATATGTTTTGCGTCCGGTGCCATAATGGCGTCCGCCAGGTTACCCGCTGTAGGATCGATGCCGCCGGCCAGTACCGGCGCAAAAATAGCCGCAAGCACAACGATCAGGGCCAGTATGGCGAAAAGGACAAAGCCTTTATTGCTCAAAAACTTGTTCTTTTTCGTATCCATAAGCCTACCTCCTCAGCCGCATGCGCGGGTCTACGTAATTGTAGGAAATATCTACAATCAGGTTGATCATCATGTAGATGATGGAAACCCAAAGCACATAGCCCTGGAGCAGGAAATAGTCCGCGGATGTGATGGCCGCAACCGCCAGATTGCCCAGCCCAGGATACGAAAAGATAATTTCAACTACACTGGTGCCGCCCAGCAGGGAACCGATAGACAGGCCCAGCATGGTAATCAGCGGCAGAAGAGAGTTGGGAAGCACGTTACCCCACAGGATCTTGCTTTCCGATACGCCCCGGGCACGGGCGCCAATCACATAATCCGAGTGCAGTTCTTCCAGCACTGCCGTACGCACCTGGCGGGTATACTTGGCCGTCAAGGCTACTGCCAGTGTTACCGCCGGAAGAATCAAAGATTTAAAATCACCGGCGGAGGAAACTACCGGAAGAAGTCCCAGCTTTACACAGAAAATCAAAATCAGCATCAGGCCGAGCCAGAAGTTCGGAATGGACACGCCGAAGAAGGTTACGGCACGCACCAGATAATCAACAGGTTTGTTATGATTTACAGCGGAAACAACCCCTAAGGGAACTGCAAACAGAAGCATGAGGATGGTGGAAGCCAGGGTCAGCTTCAAGGTAGGCCACAGACGGTCCAGAAGCAGCTCTTTAACAGGTTTCTGCAACATGAAAGACTGTCCGAAATCACCCTTCAGGCAGTTGATGACCCAGTCTGTATACTGCGTTAAAAAGGGTTTATCCAGTCCCAGATTTCTGCGCATCTCTTCAATCATTTCCGAAGTAGGCATAACGCCGCTGTGAGTGTAAATATTCCGCGCAGGATCGCCCGGGGACAGGTAGGTTAATAAAAAGGTCAGAAAGCTGATGCCGATCAGTACGATCACCATTTGCAGCAATCTGGAAATAATTGCGTTCTTATTCATCGACTTCTCTCCTCGTCATAGGGACTGTTCATCAATAAATTGAACAGTTCACCAGATTAACTGTTCAACTTATTTTTTCTCAGCCCCATAAGAGATTTCTTGCAGATTACAGAGAAAAAATTATACAAAGGATACGGCATAAGCCGTATCCTTTTGTATTTGCTGTCTCAGCGCTTATAAGCAGATGATTGGCTTATTTCGCACCGGCCGGTTTAATTTCGTCGGTAATCCAGTAGTAATCCAGCGGATACATATGGGCGGAAGCAACCTTGTCATTGTAGATGATGCAGCTGTTGTAATAGCCGTCAACAAGAACCGCAGCTTCATCGATCAGGATCTGCTGGCACTGTAACATCAGCTCTTCATAGCGCTTCTGATCCATGGTAACCATCATTTCTTCGTAGGCCTTGTCGTAAGCATCGCTCTTGAAGCCGCAGAAATTATCCTTGTTCTTGCTCCACCAGTTACCCATATAGGATGTATTGGAACCGGCAATCATGGTGTTCCAGTTGTTGTTGTTCAGGTCATATTCACCGGCAACCAGTTTGGTCCACTGGTCGTCAGAGCTGCCGTACTCGCTCTTTACGCCAATGCCTACAGCCTTCAGATACTGAGTGTGGGCATCGGAGAAGTCGTTCAGCAGACGGTTCGCATAGGAAATGTAACGGAGCTGGATATTCTGGCCGTTAAGTTCACGGATGCCGTCGCCGTTGGTATCTTTGATACCGGCTTCGTCCAGGATCTTCTTGGCGCCTTCCGGATCGTATTCATAGGGATTCTTCAGCTTATCAAAACCCATGCCCAAAGAACTGGGGATAACGGACGGACCGGGAGTATACAGACCGCCGATGGTGTTGGATTTGCAGATAGTCTTATAATCGATGGCTTTCAGCACGGCCTGACGCAGCGCCTTATTAGCCAGAGGTTTGCCCGGTTTCATGTTCATCCAGCTGAAACCGCAGCGGGTACCGGCCGTAACCTGAACCGTGAATTTCTTGTCAGCCTGCAGGGCCTTCAGGTCCGCAACGTTCATGATGTTTTCAGCCAGGTCGATCTGACCGGCGCGCAGTGCGTTAGCCTTGGCGGAAGCATCTCCCATGAACAGGATGTTAACGGTCTCATACGGAGCCTTGCCGTTCCAGTAATGGGGATTGGCAACCAGTTCGTAACCTACATGATCCTTGAAGCTCTTAACCATGTAGGGGCCAGTGCCGATAATACCGGTTTTCGGGTTTTTGGAACCCGTGTAATCCAAAATGCACATTGCGGGGTCAGCCAGGCTCGCCGGCATGTTAGCGTAGGCCTTTTCGGATTTAATGGTAATGGTGCCGGCTTTATCATCAGCTGTTACGACAGCTTTCGCATCCAGGAACTTGGTGGGGTTGGTGGAACCCTTGGCGCCTTTTTCACGTACCCAGTCAAGGGATTCCTTAACTTTGGTAGCCGTCATTTCAACGCCGTTGCTGAATTTGATACCTTTTTTCAGTTTGAACGTCCAGGTCTTATTGCCGTCACTGGGAGTAGCGGATTCCGCCAACTGCGGAACTGCTTTTACGTTGTCGTCAAATTTGAACAGCGTCTGGCCGATACCAAAGCGGCTTACGTTCCAGGCGGTGTTAGTCTGGAGGGTCGGGTCGATCAGACCGTCGGAATACATCTGGCAGCCAAAGTTCAGTACTTTAACAGCAGCCTTGCCGCCATCTTTCGGAGCATCCTTCTTGTCACCGCCGCCGCAGCCTGCCAGCAGGCCACAGGTAACGAGACCTGCTACCAATAACGCGGCGGATTTTTTAGATAATTTTTTCATAGAGTTCCTTCCTTTCCAAGTTAGATATTAAATAAAAAGGTGAAATTAAGAAGACTGCTTTTCACCCTGTGAAACCTTTTCTCTATTGCTTACTCTTAGACGAAAACAATGTTTTTTTCGCTTGACGGCAAGTTGTTACCGCTCTTTCAAGGCTCTGCAAGTAAGCTTTTTAACTGTGATAATGTTATCATATCTAAAATGCATTGTCAATAAAATCACTAATCTTATTAGTACTTTTTATTATTAATTTGTTTTTTGCGCTTTTACAAACATCCCAGCCACTCAGGAAAAGCCGGTTGAAGAAATATCCTTACACCGGAGGCCGCATCATCCAGGTTCCTTTCCGGTAATACCAATACAGCATAGCGCCGGCCGTTCCCCAGGTTATGGGGTAGACGGCCACCAGCAGGCGGATATCGTGAGCCAGCTGCATGAACCCGAACAGAATGACCGTTCGCAGCAGGCACTGGTTGAACAGCACGATATACATCGGCACATCCGACAGCCCCCCGCCACGCAAAGTGTCCGCGAAGACCTCGAGAAATACATAGAAGAAATAGAAAGGGAAGGAAATCCAGATAATGGTGACCCCCATGTCAATGACCGCAGGATCCGTGTAGAATACGCCAAAGGTCTCCCGCCCGAAGTAGAGCAGAACAGCCGCCAGCACCAGCGAATAACCTACGCCGAAAATCAGCGTCGTGCGCAAGCCGCTCTTCACCCGGTCATAGAGCCTTGCCCCCACATTCTGCCCGGTAAAGGTCATCATGGCCTGACCCAGGGCGACGAGTGGCATGTAAAACAGCAGCTCGATGCGGTAGTAGGCGGTAAAGGCCGCGATAGCCACCACGTCAAACCCGTTGATGAAATACTGCACAAATACATTGGAAAGGGTCACCACTACACCCTGCAGACCCGCAGGCAGACCGATGCGGATGATTTCCCGCATCAGCGGCCGGTCAACAGCAAGTTTCGGGATACTGATGACACCGTCGTGGAGCAGGTAGTACACGGCAATGATTGCAGAAAGCACCTGGGAAAGAACCGATGACCAGGCTACCGCGAGAACGCCGTTCTTCATATACATGATAAACAGATAGTTCGTCACTACGTGAATGATGCCGCACACCAGCTGGATCAGCATGGGTGTCTGTGAATTTCCCAGAGCCCGCATGACACCGGCCGCCATATTAAAGACCAGCATAAAAGTCAGCCCCAGGAAGAATACCTGGACATAGTCCAGGGCATCCCGGAAAATAGCAGCCGGAGTGTTGACCGCATTCAAAAACGCAGATCCGGAAACTTCGCCGATAACTGTAAGCAGCACACCGCCGATGAGCCCCAGCATCATGGACGTATGGATGGATTTGCTGAGCTGTACCTCTTCCTTGCGGCCAAAGGCCTGGGCAATAACCACGCCGGCACCGATGCTGATGCCCGTAAACAGATTTACGAGGGCTGAGTTCAGCAACACACTGGCCCCCACCGCTGCGGAAGCTTCCGTGCCGAGATAATTACTGACAAAGAGAATGTCGACGGTCGTATATAATTGTTGAATCAGACTGGCGCCAAGCAGGGGCAACGCGAACAGCAACAGTTTGCGCGCGATGGGCCCGTGGGTAAGATCAAGGGTTTTAGCCAAAAGTAGTCACCTGAGTTCCTTATGAATTTACAGACTCAGGCTGTAGCTCAAAAGCAGCACAGCCATGCCTGTTCTACAGATAAGCCGGGAAGGATCCGTAATCACTTCATGATAGCGGCAAATTTTTCTTTAACCTGCTTTTCTTCAACTGCCAGCTTATTCCAGTTAACCGACAGCGAATGGATCCGCAGGTCGCCCAGCTTTTGCGCGCCGGCAGGCTCCTTCACGCCGTACTTCACGGGGTGCATATAGGCCAGACTCATGGCCGACTGCCCTTCCCGGCTCAGCCACCAGTCCACTAGTTTTTTGGCACCTTCGGGATTTTTAGTATCCTTCAGAATACCGATATAGCCGGGCACAAGCACGCTTCCCTCTTCCGGATAAACAACTGTAGCGTTTACGCCCTGGGCTTTCTGTTTCAGCACGTTTTCTTCCATCGTAATGGTGATCGGGTACTCGCCATGGGCGAATTTTTCGCGCATTTCCAGCGTTTTGCTCACAATCACGCCGTTAGCTTTCAGTTTCTCCCAGTATTCCCAGCCGTATTTATCCGTCAGCGCCGCAACAGTTGCCAGAGCCGTAACTGCAACCTTCGGATTGGGCATGGCGATTTTCCCCTTATATTTGGGATCCAACAGGTCCTTCCAGCTCCTGGGAGGCTCTTTTATCTTATCGTTATGCACAGCAATCACCATGGCACTGATGCGAATAGGTGTGAATGCGCCGTCTGAGTCCACGGGTTCAGCAAGTTCCGCTGATTCCGGCGACTTATAGTTCAGCAGTTTGCCGTCTTTCTTCAGCCGAAGGTAAAAATCCGGATCCGAAATCATCACCAGGTCCGCCTCTGCGTGACCGTCTTTCATCTCATCCAGAAGCTTCGCCTTCACACTTTCGCTGCCCGCCGTCTGCCAGTTCACCTTCACATCCTTTAACTGCTGTTCCACCACCGGCTTGGCCATTTCCTGTACCATCCCGTTGTAAACGGACGTATATACTGTCAACCCGGAAGCCGGCTTTGCAGCAGCCTTTTCCGCAGGTTTTTCTACGGGCTTCTTTTCCGTTCCGCCGCACCCCGTCACTGCCAGCATTCCTGCCAGCAACAGGGAAACCGCTACGTCTGTGTAACTCCTTTTCATCGTTTTCACTCCTTTAAAACCCTGTTGATAAGCCATCTAAAGCCGATTATTAAAATTATTGAGATATATTATTATTACGCTTACTATATCAAATCAACACATTCTTTGCAAGAGAAAACTACAATTTATATCATTATAAACCGCTTCGGAAACAAGAAGGGTTCAACAGAGATGAAACCAGAAAATATGCTGCTTTCACAATCATTAAAACAATCTTCCGATAGCATTTTAAAGTATATTTTATAAATATATCCAAACAATAATATACAAAACTAATAATAATTATTATTAAGTGTTTTAAAATCTTGTAAATAACAGGTTTTTTATGTTATAATACCCACATAAATTTTCAAAGAAAAGGAGATTCCTCTATGTCAAAAGACATGACAATCTGCGGACTGGAAATAAAACGCGGAACCAAGCTGAGGACCATGCTGCCGGTTCCCGATACAATGACGAAAATACCTCTGACGGTGATCAACGGTGTGGAAGACGGTCCCACCCTGCTGATTACCGCCGGCATCCACGGCGGTGAATATCCGGGCATCGCGGCAGCCATAGAACTGGGCCGGGACATTGAGCCGGAGCATGTCCACGGCTGCCTGATTATTCTGCACCCGGTCAATATCCAGGGCTTCTGGGCGCGTCGTGAATTCATTGTTCCGGAGGATGGAAAAAACCTGAACCGGGTCTTCCCCGGTACTCCCCTGGGCACACTCGCGGACAAGACCGCATACCTCATCAGCAGCAACCTGTTCACCATTGCGGACTACTATGTGGACATGCACAGCGGCGATATCCATGAAAGCCTGCATCCCTATGTATATTATCCGGGCCAGCCTACTCCTGAAGTGGAAAAAGCATCCAAACGTATAGCGAAAGTAGTAGACGTGGAGTACATGGTCCGCTCCCTGGCTACCGGCGGCGCCTACAACTACGCAGCCAGCACCGGCCTGCCCTCCATTTTAATTGAACGGGGCGGCGCAGGGCTCTGCCTGCATGAGGATATCGAAGCCTACAAAGACGATATCCGCAATATCCTGCGACGGTTGAAAATGTTTGAACTTCCGGTCAAACCGCGTCACTATTATCCCCGGGATATCACTGACATGATTTATCTGGAATCCATGGAGACCGGGTGCTGGTTCCATCACATCCACAGCGGTGACTTCGTACAGAAAGGCCAGGTACTGGGACGCACTACCGACCTGTTCGGTCAGACCATCACAGAATATTACGCGGAAATCTCCGGCGTCATTTTGTACGTTTGCCCGGCCCTATCCGCGCCGAAAGGAACCATCCTTGTAGGTTACGGCCAGGTAGTGGAAGATGACGACGACTGACTGACGGTTTGGTAGAAATTTAATATTAAATAAAACAGCAACACGCTCTGATCCCGCGAATTCTCTTTCGCAGAACCGGAGCGTGTTTTTATTATCATTTTTATAAAGGAAAAGCTGACCAATCCTTATTTCAACAGGATTTTCTTTCGCCGTACCTTGCCGCAGGAAATACTCTATTCCTGCACACCGGGAATCTTCGGCAGTCTGTCCATGCTCACCGCCAGTTCCTCGTCCGTGGGGATATAGTCGTTCAAATTGCCGGCCTGATAATTTTCATAGGCCAGCATATCAAAGAAGCCGGTACCGGTAAGGCCGAACAGGATGGTCTCACTGCGGCCTTCTTCCTTGCAACGTTTTGCTTCTTCAATGGCGCCCAGAATCGCATGAGCGGATTCCGGCGCAGGCAGGATGCTTTCGTATTTGGCGAACAGCGTCGCCGCTTCGAACACATTGGTCTGTACCACGGCTTTGGCTTCCATGTAGCCGTCATGGTACAGCTTGGAAAGGATGGGCGCCATGCCGTGGTAACGCAGCCCGCCCGCATGGATCGGCGACGGGGTGAAGGTGCAGCCCAGGGTGTACATCTTCGCCATGGGCGTAATTTTACCGGTGTCGCAGAAATCATAGGCGTAACGGCCCCGGGTCAGGGACGGGCAGGAGGCAGGCTCAATGGCCACCAGACGGGGATTGGCTTTACCCTGCAGCTTGTCTTACCACTACGTCGGGATATTCATCCAGCAGCTCCATCGCCTTAGCGCTTTCCAGGCCCACAATGGACTGGTGCAGCAGCACCTGGTTCAGCACAGAACCCAGTACATACTTCACATTGTCGCCGGAAACAGCCCGTTCCACCGCTTCGGAGATGGCGCAGCCCAGGCTTCCCGGGTTATCCGGATTATCCGCCAGGATCGCCCTGCCCGCGTTGGTGGTATTGCTGGGACTGGCTACCACGCTGGCCCCAAAGGTCTGCATGATTGCTTTGCGGAACGGCTTTTGATTATAGGAAGCCTTCACCATGAACACTTCCAGGGGCAGACCGAAATAGCAGCAGGCCTCGGCCAGGGCCGTACCCCACTGACCCGCGCCGGTTTCCGTGGTCACACCGTTCAGCCCCTGCTTCTTGGCATAATAGGCCTGGGGAATGGCGCTGTTCAGCTTGTGGCTGCCGGACGTGTTGTTGCCTTCAAATTTATAATATATCTTCGCCGGAGTATCCAGCGCTTTTTCCAGATTGTAGGCGCGGCACAGCGGGGACGGTCGGTAATTCTTGTACATCTCCAGTACTTCAGGGGGAATCTCGATATACTGTGTATCGTTATCCATCTCCTGATGGGCCAGTTCTTTACAGAAAACAGGATACAAGTCTTCCTCGGATACCGGTTTGCCCGTTGCGGGATTCAGCATAGGCTCCGGTTTTTCCTTCATGTCCGCCCGCAGGTTATACCACGCTGTGGGGATCTGTTCTTCCGTTAAATAGAGTCTGTGGGGTGCTTTCTTTGCCATGTTTCATTCCTCCTGAACACTTTAATTTATTATATAAGATTATGTAAAATCATGTAAAAATTTGCAACCTGTGTCAACCGCGTTTTTCCTTATTTATAATATATTGGCTGATAAACCGTTCCGCCAGTTCCTCCGCCTGATTGCAGAGGTACTGTATCTCTTCCCAGGAAGCATTGTCTGTGTGGATTCCCACATTTACGGAAACAGGTTCGCCCACAGCGAGGCAAATTCTCCGCGCAAGCTCCCGGGCCAGTTCTTTGTCCTTATGGCCGGGCAGTGTGATATCCCAGGTGTCGCAGCGGGACAGATCCCCGCAGCCGTGCGGCGGCAGCGATGCCAGGGCTGTACCGCCCAAATGGGGCCGCTCCCCGCCGGTGATAAAAACCACCAGCCCGTTGCCATCGGCAGCCAGCGCCCGAAACCGAACCTGATATCTCCCTTCCCCTTGCGTGAGTTCAAACATATCCGCTACCGCCTTCCTTCCCAGGACTTCATCCGTTCATAGATGATCCCGAATTGCAACAGTACTTTACCCACCACATGATGGATCTGGTCTTCTGCCGTCCGGGGCCCGTTATAAAAGGTCAGCATCGGCGGGATGATGGTACAGCCGTATTGGGCTGCCAGGCTCATGTTGTGCAGATGGATCTTCCCCAACGGCATTTCCCGGGGGCATAGCACCACGCACCGGTTTTCCTTCAGGCAGACGTCCGCCGCCCGCAGCAGCAGGTTTTCTGCGTAGCCACTGGCGATCCCCGCCAGAGTCTTCATACTGCAGGGCAGGACAATCATACCGTCGGTTACGAACGAGCCGCTGGCAATTTTTGCCGCGAGGTCATCCTCTTCATACACCGCATCTGCCAAAGATGTCAATTCCCCAAAAGGCCTGTCGGTTTCATACTGCCAGGTAAGCCGGGCCGCCTTGCTGGTCACTAAATGTATTTCACAGTCAGGCGCATCCTTCAGTGCTTTCAGGAGGTAATAACTCATGATGACCCCGGAAGCGCCTGTAACTCCCACAATAATTCGCATTTTACTACTTTTTTCCTATTTTATTTCATAACGGCTCAGGTCTACATCCCGGAACGCGACTTTTTTGTTCCGTTCTTCCTGACCTGGCTTAACGGTGCAGTCAAAGCCGAATTTTGTTCCCACCCCGTAATCCGTAGCCGGATTCAGTTCGTGGCAGGCCGCGTGTTTAATGATCACCATATCCTCCGCCACATTGCAGCGGGTGGTAATGGCCCGCATCACATCCTCCGCATCGAAGATGTCCACATCGGAATTCACCACCGTCACCATGTTCATGGGCGGGAAGGCGGCAAACGCAGCCATGATAGCATTCTTGCCCATGCCGGGGCGGGTTGGTTCCATCTGTACCACACAGCCGAAGAAACCGCAGTTTCCGTGAGACAGGTATACGTTCTTCACCCCGCCCACCATTTTGGAAACCGTCGCCAGAATCGAAGCCTCCGCGGTACAGCCTACAGAGTTCCAGACCTCTTTGCCTGGCAGCAGCGTGGACATGAGAGGCTGCTTTCGGTTGGTGATTGCCGTTACTTCCACGACCCAGCGGTTGTCCTTTTGGGCATAAAAGCCGCTGACTTCTCCGAAGGGGCCTTCCGGCTCCCGGATATTTGGAAGCATGCGTCCTTCGATGACGACTTCCGCATCGGCCAGTCCTTCCACCCCTACCGTTTTGCTGCGGGACAGGCGTACCGGCTCTCCCCCGTTCAGGGCAGAGGCAACGCCTAATTCATCATCACTGATGCCTGTCCCGGGATAGGTGGCGCAAACATACACTGCCGGGTCCACGCCGTTGTTGATCGTAATCTCCAGCGGCTGGCCCTTGGCTTCCGCCCGTTCATAATAACTGCGCAGGTGACGCCCCACATCCATCAGCATGGCCAGCCGGTTTTTTCCGGTGATCATCAGTCGGTGGATAGACGTGTTCCGCACGCCTGTATCCGGATCTTTCGCAATGACGATGCAGTTGCTGAAATACGCGCCGCCATCCTCCAACGCCAGGGTAGGCACCGTCAGTTCGTACAGATTCGGGGTCAGGGTCACTTCTTCCTGGCAGGGCGGGTTTTCCACGATAACCGGCGCCACCGGTTTCTCCTGAAAGCTTTTCCCGGCAGCCGCGAAAACGCCGGGAACCTCTCCCGCTTTTACGCCGAACAGGGAACCGATGATATCCCGGTTCCACCAGAGACCGCAGGCCACTGGATACTTCTGCCCCTTGACCCTGTCAAACACAACGATCTTTTCCTTCCCCTCAAATTTCTTGGCGATACCTGCCAGTTCATGTACCGGATTCACTTCACTTTTGACGTGAACTACTTTGCCCTGCTGCTCCAGCCTGGCGATTACGCTGCGAAAATCCATGCTTCCCCTCCAAAACATTTAGCTTTTCTATTTATTATATCTTTCTATTCTTCACAGGCTTTCACTGCATCCGTCATATTCTTTACGTATTCTTTGACCGGTTCCACGCAGTCTTTTCCGTACTCTGCGATCATTTTAACAATAGCGCTGCCTACGATGGCCCCGTCGCTGAGCCGGGCCATTTCTGCCGCCTGGACCGGGGTAGAAATACCAAAGCCCACGGCAGCCGGTGTATCCGTCACTTCCCGGATCTTTTTATAAATTGTCCCGATATCCGTTGTAATCTCGCTGCGTACACCGGTAACGCCTAAACTGGAAACAATGTATACATAGCCTTTCGCGTCTTTAGCAATTTTCTGGATCCGGTCTTCCGATGTGGGAGCAATCATGGTTATGCGGTCCACTCCGTACTTTTCGCAGGCTGTTTCCAGCTCACCCCGTTCCTCATAGGGAACGTCCGGCACGATGGTCCCGTCCACGCCTGCTTCCGCGCAACGGGCATAGAACTTATCCGTACCGTAATGGAAAATCGGGTTGGCGTAAGTCAGGAACACCAGCGGTATATCGGTTTCTTTCCGCACTTCTCTAATCATATCAAAGACCTTGTCCGTGGTAGTGCCGGCGTTCAGGGCCCGGATATCGGCTTCCTGAATTACCGGGCCTTCCGCCATGGGATCGCTGAAGGGAATACCCAGCTCGATGATGGTGGCCCCCGCCTCTTCCATGGCCAAAATCAGCTTCTTCGTGGTTTCCAGGTCCGGGTCGCCTGCTGTAATGAACGGCACAAACATCTTTTTATGATTTTTCAGTACATCTGCTATCTTACTCATGCAAATCCCTCCCCAAATATCTGGCAATGGCCGCCACGTCTTTATCTCCCCGTCCGGAGAGGTTCACTACGATGATTTTATCCTTATCCATAGCAGGCGCCAGCTTCATGGCATAAGCCAGGGCATGAGCGCTTTCCACTGCCGGGATGATGCCTTCCGTCTTGGACAGGTACATAAACGCATCCACCGATTCCTGATCCGTAGCGGGCACATATTCTGCCCGGCCAATGTCGTGAAGGTACGCATGTTCCGGTCCGATGCCGGGATAATCTAACCCGGCGGAAATGGAATACACCGGCGCAATCTGTCCGTATTCATCCTGCAGGAACAGGGATTTCATGCCGTGGAAGATACCTTCCGAACCCCTGGCGATGGTAGCCGCTGTCCGCTCCGTATCCACACCTTCGCCTGCCGCTTCCACGCCGATGAGGCGTACATCCTTGTCCGGGATGAAATCGTAGAAGATACCCATGGCGTTGGACCCGCCCCCGACACAGGCGATGACCGCATCCGGCAGGCGCCCTTCTTTTTCCAGCAGCTGGGCTTTCACCTCTTCCCCGATTACCTTCTGGAAGTCCCGCACCATTTCCGGGTACGGGTGGGGCCCCATAACGGATCCCAACACATAATAGGTGTCTTCCACCCGGGCCGTCCAGACCCGGAGCGCTTCATTTACCGCATCCTTCAGGGTACCGGTGCCTGTGGTGACGGGCACCACCTTCGCCCCCAGCAGTTCCATGCGGAACACGTTCAGGGCCTGCCGTTCGCAGTCTTCCTTGCCCATGTACACAGTGCATTCCATGCCCATCAGCGCCGCCACCGTCGCCGTTGCTACCCCGTGCTGGCCTGCCCCGGTTTCCGCGATGACGTGTTTCTTTCCCATTCGCTGTGCCAGCAGGCATTGCCCTAATACATTGTTAATTTTATGGGCGCCGGTATGGTTCAGATCTTCCCGCTTCAGGTAGATTTTGGCCCCGCCCAGATCTTTTGTCATCTTTTCCGCATAATACAGCATGCTGGGCCGGTTTGCGTAATCGCGATACAGCTGTCGCAGTTCGTCCCAGAAGACCTTGTCGTTCTTATAATATTCATATGCACGTTCCAGTTCCAGCACTGCGTTCATCAGTGTTTCCGGAATGTACTGCCCGCCGTGGATTCCAAATCTTCCCTTTGTCATGATACGCACCCTTTCTGCTTTATATCTTTATATTATAGCTTTCATAAATGCTTCCATCTTTATCGGATCCTTAACTCCGTCAGTCTCTATTCCACCGGATACATCTGCCCCGAAAAGGAACGGAAACAGCTTTGCATTCCTTTGCACCTGTCCGATGATTTCTGCCACATTGCCCGCGTCCAGGCCGCCTGCCAGAAAGAACGGTTTGTCTATGGACAGGCTTTTTAATAAGGAAAGCGCAAATGTCTTTCCTGTTCCTCCGTAGGCATCCGGAAGGAACGTATCAAACAGATAGTAGTCTGCCTGACTCGCTTCTGCCAGAAGTCTGGCATTTTCTGTGTTAACCGATGCTCCTGCTTCCTTTCCGCCACCCTGTACCGGACAGCCCCCGTTTCTCAGCCGGATTGCTTTGATGATCTTCGCAGTTGTCAGCATCCTCAGCTTTGCGATATAAGCTGCGTCTTCATCTCCGTGTAACTGCAGAAAATCGGCAATACCCGTGTTTGCTAGGACTGCAGCTTCTTCTGCCGGCATGTTTACCAGCACCGCCACCGTTCTGATTCCGGGGTCAAGCATTTCTTTCAGCGCAACAGCCTGCTCTTTCGTGACCTGCCTTTGACTTTTCGCAAACACAAAACCTGCAAAGTCTGGCTGCAGCCGGTTGACTGCTTCTATGTCCTCTGTTCTGCGTATGCCGCAAAATTTCACTTTTACCATACTTAATCCCTGCCTGCTTTATCTGATGGTTGTGAGAGCATAAGTTCCGTTCTCACGCTTCCTGTAACCTCCGCAGCATCTCTTCCGGGTTCCCGCTGCTCATCAGCGTTTCGCCGATGAGCACACCGTTAAAGCCTTTCACTTTTAAGCTGCGGATGTCGTCTTCATTCCGGATTCCGCTTTCCGCGATACAGATGCGGTCTTGCGGTATTTCTTTGCGCAACTGCAGGCAGGCGCTGATGTCCACTGTAAAATCCTTCAGGTTACGGTTATTGATACCGACAATTTTAGCTCCGCTCTTAAGCGCTGTTTCAATTTCCTGCCCGTCGTGCGTCTCCACCAGCGCATCCAGCCCTATGCTTTCCGCCGCCAGCCTGTACTCTTTCAGCTGGCTCGCGGACAGGATGGCACAGATCAGCAAAACCGCACTGGCCCCCAGCGTTTTCGCCTCATAAATCTGGTACGGGCTTACAGTGAAATCCTTCCGCAGCACGGGCAGATTTACCTGCGCCGCGATTTCCTGCAGATAGATATCCAAACCCAGGAAATACTCCGGTTCTGTCAGCACAGAGATGGCTGCCCCTCCGCCCCGTTCGTAGGCTTTTGCGATTTCCAGATAGGGAAAATCGGGGGATATCAGTCCCTTGGAAGGAGACGCCTTCTTGCATTCGCAGATAAAGTTCAGCCCGGGCCGCTGCAGGTTTGCCATAAAGCTTTTGGCCCTGCAGGCAGAAGCGTTACCACTACCCATTGCGGATTCCTTATAAATTTGTTCCGCCTCTTCCCTTACTGCTGCTAAACTCTTTACTTTCTCCAGTTTGGCAACCCGCCTTTTTGCAACGGTTGCTAATGTATCTAAAATCATAATCTCCAAACCTTGTTTCTCACTCAGGCCGGTTGCTGATTTCAATGAACTTCTGCAGGGTTTCCATCGCCTTGCCGGTGTCGATCAGTTCCTCCGCCAGCGCGATGCCCTCTTTCATGTCCTTTGCCTTGCCGCCGATGTAAAGCGCAGCCCCGGCGTTCAGCAGCACAGCGTTCCGTTTATGTCCCTTCACACCGTTCAATATGTCCAGCGTAATCTGCGCATTCTCTGCCGGTGTGCCACCCTTCAGGTCTTCCTTTTTGCAACGTTCGAAGCCGAAATCTTCGGGAGTAATCACATACGTCTTATACCAGCCGTCTTTGATCTCGCAGATTGTGGTAGGCGAGCTGAGAGAAATCTCGTCCAGCTTGTCCTGCCCGTACACCACCATGCCCCGTTTCACGCCCAGACTGGTGAGAACCCGGGTCAGGGGCTCCGCCAGATATCCGTCGTACACGCCCAGCAGTTGCATGGACGGCGAAGCCGGGTTCGTCAGCGGTCCCAGAATGTTGAACACGGTCCGGAACCCCAGCTCCTTGCGGATTGCGCCCACGTATTTCATGGAAGTGTGGTATTTCTGCGCAAAGAAGAAACACATGCCCACTTCCTTCAGCAGCTCCACACATCTTGCGGGGTTCTGGCTGATGTTCACGCCCAGCGCCTCCAGACAGTCTGCTGTACCGCACAGGGAAGATGCCGCCCGGTTACCGTGCTTGGCCACCTTCATACCTCCCGCCGCCGCAATCAGCGCCGAAGTGGTGGAGATGTTAAAGCTCTGGGCGTTGTCCCCGCCGGTACCTACGATTTCAAACACATCCATGCCCGTTTCCACTTTGGTAGCATGGGCCCGCATGGCCGCAGCGCATCCGGCAATTTCATCTGTCGTTTCCGCCCGGGCGCTTTTCGTGGAGAGGGCGGCCAGAAACGCAGCGTTTTGCGTAGCCGTGGTCTCCCCGCTCATAATCTCATTCATCACCGTATAAGCTTCTTCGTAGGTCAGATCCTCTTTGCTTACAATCTTGACGATAGCTTCTTTAATCATTGTCAAATCCCCCCCATTGCAAAATATCCAAATAAAAAACCTGTCCCCGCATTCAGCAAGGACAGGCCATAATATTATCAAACCTGCGGTACCACCTTGATTCACAGCCATGCTGTGCACTCTGCGGATGCCAACACATCCTCCTTC
The DNA here is from genome assembly GCA_902801365.1 of uncultured Succiniclasticum sp. Classification (GTDB taxonomy): domain Bacteria; phylum Bacillota; class Negativicutes; order Acidaminococcales; family Acidaminococcaceae; genus Succiniclasticum. Next base: position 13,253 of record CADCHY010000019.1, on the reverse strand, counting down.
CCTAACGCGGACGAAACGTTGTGCAATACTCTCTTTCGATTTCAGCACACCCTCAACGGTCCATTTACCAACCAGCATTTCTACCCGGATTTCAGCTGCCCGGACTCTCTGTAAGCGCTTATATTGGCTTGATCTCCGTCTCAACGGTTTTGTGGTCAATATTAATTTTAAATGTAGTTTAGCACCGGGAAAGAACTTCGTCAAATGATTTTTCGCTTTCCGATACTAATTTTCATATTTTTGTTTCGATGTGTAAACTATGTTACGGTTTTTATTTGTTCTCCATAAACGCCAGTCTTCTGGCTTCCTCGTCACTGTGCCCTTCCGCCTTAAAGCGCGCAATGTTCAGCATCATGGCTTTGTAATCCCGGGGGATGACCTTCGTGAAACGCTGCACCGTGTCTTCCCAGTCATCCAGCAGGCGTTTTGCCAGAGGGCTCCCGGTAAACTCCAAATGCCGTTCCACAATGGCTTTCACTTCATCCTGTTCCCCCGCGTCTTCCAGTTTTTCCAATTCCACCAGATCCCGGTTGCACAGTTCCGGCTGCATATCCAGCACGTAGGCCACACCGCCGGACATACCCGCGGCAAAGTTACGGCCGATTTTACCCAGAATCACGGCCCGGCCGCCGGTCATATATTCGCAACCGTGATTACCGATGCCTTCCACCACTGCCGTAGCCCCGCTGTTGCGTACGCAGAAACGCTCCCCGGCCTGGCCGTTGATATACACTTCGCCGCCGGTGGCCCCGAAGCAGGCCACGTTGCCGGTGATGATATTGGCTTCCGCCGCATAATCCGCCTCACCCGGCGGGAACAGGATCAGCCGGCCGCCGGACAGGCCTTTGCCCAGATAATCGTTGGCGTCCCCTTCCAGGGAAAGGGTCAGGCCTTTCGGGATAAAGGCGCCGAAGCTCTGGCCTGCCGAACCCACAAAGGACAGCTTGATGGTATCTTCCGGCAGACCTTCTTCCCCGTAACGGCGGGTGATCTCGCTGCCCAGGATGGTACCTGTCACCCGGTTGGTATTCCGGATGCGCAGCCGGGCCCGGATGGTCTTTTTGCAGTCCAGCGCCGGTTTGCACATGCGCACCAGTTTGGACATATCCAGGGTTTCCCCGATGTTGTGCTTCTGCCGGTGCAGGCAGCGGTGTCCCACGTCTGCGTCGGTATAGGGCCGGAACAGCAGCCGGTCCAGATCCACTTCCGCCGCTTTCCAGTTGGCGGCGCTTTCCCGCTGCTTCAGCCGGTCGGAACGTCCCACCATTTCATCGACCGTATGGAAGCCCAGGCGGGCCATGATTTCCCGCAGGTCCTGGGCCACGTATTTCAGGTAATTGATGACATATTCCGGTTTGCCGCTGAATCGCTTCCGCAACTCTTCATTCTGGGTACAGATACCGAAGGGGCAGGTGTTCAGATTGCACACACGCAGCATATGGCAGCCCAGGGCAATAAGCGGGCCGGTGCCGAAAGCGAACAGCTCCGCCCCGAACATGGCGGCAATGGCTACGTCCCGGCCGGTCAGTATCTTGCCGTCCACTTCGATGCGCACCCTGTCACGCAGTTTGTTCAGCAACAAGGTCTGCTGTACTTCCGCCAGTCCCAGTTCCCAGGGAATGCCCGCATGGCGCATACTGGAACGGGGGGACGCGCCGGTACCGCCGTCAAAGCCGCTGATGGTGATGCCGTCCGCCTTTGCCTTGACCACGCCGGCCGCAATGGTACCGATACCGGAACCTGCCGTCAGCTTCACGCTGATGTCTGCGTCCTTGTTGGCGTTCTTCAAATCAAAAATCAGTTCCGACAAATCTTCTATTGAATAGATGTCGTGATGGGGCGGCGGGGAAATCAGCGCTACACCCGGGGTGGAATGGCGGGTCTTGCCGATTTCCGGGAACACCTTGGTCCCGGGGAGATGACCGCCCTCGCCGGGCTTGGCCCCCTGGGCACATTTAATCTGCAGTTCCCGGCCGTTCACCAGATAGTTGCTTGTAACGCCGAAACGGGCTGTGGAAACCTGCTTCACCCCGTCGCTGGGGTCGTCGCCATTCTCCAATTTCACGAAGCGGGCCGGGTCCTCACCCCCTTCACCGCAGTTGCTCATGGAACCGATCCGGTTCATGGCAATGGCAATACACTCGTGGGCTTCCTTGCTCAGCGCACCGTAACTCATAGCACCGGTACGGAAGTGCAACAGGATCTTCTCCACCGGTTCCACCTCTTCAATTGGAATGCTGCATCCCGGCGGGCAGTAGAAATCCAGCAGGTCGCGCAACCGGTACACCGCGCCCTTGTCGACGATTTTCGCATACTCTTTATAGGCTTCGTAATCTTCTTCCTTGCAGGCCTTCTGCAACAGGCGGATAGCTTCCGGATCCAGAATGTGGGGCTGTTCTCCACCTTTACGGTACTTGTAATAGTCGCCGCCAGGCAGGTCGCCTTCGTCTTTATAAGCATTCTGATGCCGCAGCTGGGTCTCTCTGGCAATCTCCGCCAGACCCAGGCCTTCGATCCGGGAAGGCGTATTCACAAAGTATTTCTGGATCAGCTCCTGTTTCAGACCCACCGCCTCAAAAATCTGAGCTCCGTGATAGCTTTTTACGGTAGATATACCCATCTTCGCCATAACGGCCAGAATACCGCCCACGGCAGCTTTCAGGTAGTTCGCTTGCGCCTGCACCGCGTCCAGTCCCGGCAGCAGCTTTCCTTCCGTCGCCAGCGCATGGACCGTATCCAGTGCCAGATAGGGATTGATGGCCGTAATGCCGTAGCCGATCAGGGTACAGTAATGGTGGGTTTCCCTGGGCTCGCCGGATTCCAGCACCAGGCCCACATCAGAGCGCACCGTCTTTTTAATCAGGTAATTGTGCACCGCAGCCGAAGCCAGGAGCGCTGGTACCGCTGCCATGCGGGAATTCACGCCCCGGTCAGACAGTACTAAAATGTTGGCGCCGTTGCGGATGGCCCGGTATGCATCGATACAGATGGATTCGATAGCTGTTTCCATAGCCTCCGCGCCGCCGTTCACCGGGTACAGCATGGACAGTGTCACGGCCCGCAGCTTGTCCGTCTGCAGGTTCTTGATTACCGCCATCTCCCGGTTGGTCAGCAGGGGGCGCAACACTTCCAGCGCCGCCGTGCCTTTTTCGTCCGGCTCCATGATGTTGGCCACGTTACCGATCATGACCCGGGAGGAAGTCACGATGCTTTCCCGTACGCCGTCGATGGGCGGGTTCGTCACCTGGGCAAAATTCTGCTGGAAATAATCATAAAGCATCTGGGGCTTTTCTGAAAGCACCGGCAGGGGCGCGTCGATACCCATGGCGCCTACCGGGTCCTTGCCCATGCGGGCCATAGGAACGATCATCTGGGTCAGGTCTTCCTGCGTGTAACCGAAGACTTTCTGCTGTTCTTTCAGGTCGAAGGGGATCATGGTATCGTTGATCATGCTGCCCCGCTCTTCTACCAGTTCATCCATCTCGATGATGTGTTCCCGGCACCATTCGCTGTAGGGATGGGAAGATGCCAGCATATGTTTAATCTCATCGTCTCCCACGATGCGCTGCTCCGCCGTATTGACCAGGAACAGGCGGCCCGGTTCCAGACGTCCCTTATAGGCGATCTGGTCCGGAGCCACCGGCACCGCGCCGGCTTCAGAACTCAGCACCACACGGTCGTCCTTCGTCACGTAATAGCGGGCAGGACGCAGACCGTTCCGGTCCAGCATGCCGCCGATCACCGTGCCGTCGCAGAAGCAGATGGCCGCAGGACCGTCCCAGGGTTCCATCATAAAGGTCTGGTACCGGTAAAAGTCTTTTTTCTCCTGGGGCATGGAAGGATCTTTCTCCCAGGGCTCGGGAATCATGGTAATCATGGCGTGGGCCATGGAATGCCCGGTCATCATCAGGTATTCCAGGCAGTTGTCGAACATGGCGGAATCGCTGCCGGAGTCATCCACAACAGGGAACACCTTTTCCATATCCGGGAAAAACGGGGACTTGGCCTTGCTTTCCCGGGCGTTCAGCCAGTTGATGTTGCCCCGGATGGTATTGATTTCCCCGTTATGCACAATATAGCGGTTGGGATGGGCCCGGGCCCAGCTGGGAAACGTATTGGTACTGAACCGGGAATGAACCAGCGCCATAGCCGTAGTAAAATCAAGATCGGACAGATCCAGATAAAAATGCCGCAGCTGCAGGGAGGTAAGCATACCTTTGTACACAATCGTGCGGGAAGACAGGCTGGCAATGTAAAAGGCCGTGCCCATCACCTGGCTCTGGGGAATGATTTCCTTTTCCGCCACCTTGCGGATAATGTACAGCTTGCGCTCAAAATCCATCTGATTTTTCACGCCCGGCGCCTTGCCGATAAACACCTGGATGATGCGGGGACGGATGGATTTGGCCGCTTCCCCGATGATGCTCTCGTCAATAGGCACCTCCCGCCAGCCCAGTACTTCCTGCCCTTCCTCCCGGACGATCCGTTCAAAAATCTCCATCTGCTTTTTCCGGAAGGACTCATAACGATGGGCAAAAATCATGCCCACGCCGTACTCGCCCGCAGGAGGCAGGGAAAAGCCCAGCACCTCGCATTCCCGGACAAAAAAGTCATGGGGTATCTGCACCAGAATACCGGCCCCATCGCCACTCTTCTGGTCAGCGCCTTCCGCGCCGCGGTGATTCAGGTTCTCCAGAATCTTCAGGGCATCGTCGATGATACTGTAGGATTTTTCCCCTTTAATATTCACGACAAACCCGATGCCGCAGGCGTCATGTTCAAACGCCGGGTCATATAAGCCCTGCGGCGCAGGTAAATCTCTCAGAATCCGTTCCATAGCTATTCCCCCTCTTTGCTTTACTGCAGTCACTTCTCCATCACTGCTCTATATCTGTTACAAGAATAATATATGTACACAGTATAACAACATCAGCCTTAACAGTCAATGAAAATCATGCTTTCAGAAACATAAAATCCATTAAGAAAATATATTTGTATTATATTTTTAACACTTTCTTCGTTTTCATTTGAAAATATAATGTATCCTGCATACAAAAATGCTAAATAACACTTTCCACACAATCACACAATAAAACAGCGACAGGAAATGCTTTGTCAATTCTCACTGTCGCTGTCAGTTCTTAAGGAGACACTGATTATATTATGTTTTCTGTCCGTCATCTGTACCTGCAACGCGTAAGGATTACCCACGCGGTTCAGAAAAACAGGTTTCTGTTTAGCCCCTGTAACGAATTGCCAGCATGGTGATATCGTCGGACTGTTCGGCTCCGCCTGCATGGGCGGTAATGTCTTTGCGCAGTGCAGCCAGCACGTCCGCAACAGGCACATCGTTTCCGGAGGGTATGCCCGCAAGGGCAGCCTGTAATTGTTCTTCCGAATACACTTCACCGGCTTCGTTCATGGCTTCCGTCACGCCGTCAGTATAACAGAACAGCAGTGAACCGGGAGACATCTGCAGCGTTTCCTGAGTAAAGCTGAGGTCCTCCTCCACGCCCAGCATCAGGTTCTTCTTCGAAGGACGCAGGTATGTAAACGTCCCGTCCGAACCCTGCCGCAGCAACGGCGGGTTGTGACCGCAGTTTACATAGGTAAAGTCGCCGGTACGGATATCCAGAACGCCGAAGAAAACCGTTACGAACAGCATTTCTTCATTGTTTTCGCATAACTGCTGATTGGCACGTCGGATAACATCCGCAAAGGTTTCTTCTTCCCCGGCAGACAACGCGGAATTCTTCAGGATGGTCTTGGCAATAACCATAAAGAGCGCAGCGGGAACGCCTTTGCCGGATACATCAGCAATAGTGATGGCCAAACGGTGGTTGTCCAGCATGTAAAAATCGTAAAAGTCGCCGCCCACTTCTTTTGCCGCAGCCATGGTGGCAAACAGGTCAAAGCCTTTGTTTTGGGCAATCTCTCCAAAATTGCGCGGCAGCATTCCTTCCTGGATATCCGCAGCTACAGAAAGCTCGGTAGCAATCCGTTCCTTTTCTGCGGTAACCTTGGAAAGGGTCTCTATATGTTTCTTCAGGTCGCCGGCCATATCATTGACGCTGTCCGCCAGTAAAGCCAGTTCATCCGTCCGGTGGACGTCCACCTTCTCATCCAGATTGCCCTGGGCAATACGCTTCACGCCATCAATCAGGGCAAGGATGGGCGTTACAAAGCGTTTGGCAATGACAGAGCTGATAAAGAACAGCGGAACGAGCATGAGTAAAAAGGTGACAAGTCCCCAGTGCACCCTGGCGCGGAAGGAATCGTGCAGTGTTTCGGCAAAGCCTTCCATCTGGGAAATAACATTATCCCTGGCATACGCAGCCGGATACACCACGGCACGCTTGTGATTCAGGACACCATAACTCCAGCCGGGCTTTTCCACAGGGGCAAAAGCCAGAAAATAATCCTCACCGCCCAAGGTAATCAGCATTACATCTTTTTGGCCCGCCACCATGGCAGAGGCCGCCCTGGCGATGCTTTTTTCCGGACTCTGGCGCAGATCTGTGGCACTTTGCGGAACTGCCAGCGGTCCTTCCAAAAAGGTTGAGAAAATTATGCTGCCAGTAGCATTGTCCAGCAAAAACCTGGGCTGTTCCGCTTTTATGGCATCCTGGTCCAGATCATCCTTGTCCCCGGCGCCTGCATTATCTGTCAGGCGGAACAGGGTTTCGGGATTACAGTCAATACCGACTACACCTGCCAGTCCCGCAGCATCGTAATAGGGAGCTACGCAGGTCAGACAGCGATTGCCGTTAGAATCGGTATAGAGACCGGTAAAACCGGATTTATTACCGTCTGCCGCCAGCCTGTACCAGCCCATCTTCCGTGGATCATAGCTTTCCAAAAACGCCTGACTGAACTGCTTGGCAGAATTGTCCGGCGTCACATCCATGGCAATGAGATAACCGTGAACAGAGCCCACAAAGGCTACGGTATACCATTCCGGCATCAGTTCAAGGTCGTCTGCGATATTGGAAACCAGACCGATTTCCCCGGCAAAAGCCCCAGCCCCGTACTGCCTCTCCAGTTCCCTGCTGAAATTAACATAGGCCTTACCGGAAGGGATTACGTCATGTTGTGGATCCGGCAGGCGACGTCGTTTAAAATACTCCGGATTTTTCAGCATCTTGGTCATCCGGTCGGCAAGATAGCGAGTATCGTCCATCGTAGTTTGCATTTCATGCCGGATCAGCTGCGCTTTGCCGACAGCTTCTGAGGACAACCGTTTCTTGACCTGCTCTTCGGCAAAACTTTCCGTAAAGGAAGCCGTGTTATCGGCCAGAAGAGCGCCGGTTTTATCTATATTTTCCCGAATCGCATACATGCCTGCCAGGGAAACAGCGCCCGCAATAATAAAAGACGCCAGTCCCACTGCCAGCAACAGCAGAAATATCCTGTGATGCAGGTTCGTGTTTTGCTTGCCAATTTTCAAGATACACACTCCAGATATTTAAGGCCACCGGTTCATCTGTCTGTCTTTCAACGCACAAACAATATTCCCGGCACCCTATTTATTTCTTATCCAACAGCAGGGACAAATGGTTGGCCATCTGCCCAAACATCTCTTCATATTTGTATTCTGCCAGTCTGAAATTCTTCTTTACCAGGAAAATTCCGTAGCCTCCCGGTTCTCTTTCCTCCAGGGGAATGCCTTCCAATGGGCGGTGGTCTTTTACCAGGGGGTCGAAAGGCTTTCCGTGATCCGCAAACTCTATTCGGAAACAATCGCCCTCTTCCGCCGTTTTTACCCAGACAAAGCCGGGGTAATCATAGGCATAGGAAATAATGTTCACCAGAATCTCTTCAAAGCCAAGTTCAAGCCGCAACTGCTGCCGCGGCGATACACCGGCTTCTTCCGCGGCGGCCAGTACGTCTTCCCGGATATGTTCATACCATTTCATATCGGCGTCGTAACGCTGCCAGCTTCCGCTCTTTGCGCCTGCCATGGGACAGCACCTCCGTCAGTCCAGTTCTTCCAGGGATGTATATATCGTGAACAACGCGTCCATACCGCTGTCTTCCAAAACCGATTTCACAATGCCGGAAGGCCTGGCCAGGGTAAACTTTTTACCAGTTTTCTTTGCCAGCTTGTTCAGGCGCAGCAAAACTCTTAACCCTGCACTGGAAAGATATTCCATATCCGTCATGTCCAGCACCGTCTTCACGTTGCGCATCACAATATCTTCCCCCGTAGCGTAAGCAGAGTCCGCCGTCACCATATCAATGCGTCCGCTCACGCTCCAAACCGTCCAGTCGTTTGGACCGGAGCTTTCTTTCTGCAAAAATTCTTTGGCCATGATTACCTCTCCTTTATATAAGCACTCGCTTTTCTGGCACGAATCATGTTAACCGCAAAAAAAGCAGTCATCAGCATAAAGGTCAGCAGACTTCCGGAAAGCACCAGTAATAAAACTTTTCGCCTGATATCCAGTTTCAAAGTCACACCTCCGCCCGTCAGTCTTCATACCGCACATTGGGATTCACGCCCGCTATTAAACATCGCTTTACGTTTTCCCGTGTTAAAGTTCCTGTGTGATACGTCTATAATTTCATTACATTACATCATTTTATTATATCATAAACATCTTACACATTTACAATGTTTTTATAATGTTTTTATTTGGAAAAACACCGCGACATTCGCCTGCACGTTCGCCGGGAATGTCGCGATTTTTCATTTTTTTACTTCCGCTTCGTCAATCTTCGTCCCATCCGGCAAATAGCAGCTGAACCGTAATCTGTCGGCGGAAGCTTCCAGCACCATATAGTTATTTGTTTCCGGCTGGGGCGCAATGGCAACGTCCAGCAAATGACGTTTCCACAAATTCGGGTACCGTACATCCCCGGCTACCCCGGTGAGGATGTACAACGGCCCCTTCGTATCCCGCTTAAAATCATAAATATGTCCCCGGTTCCGGTATGTATGCAGGTGAGCCGTCAAAACCACATCCACATTATATTTGTCAAACAGTGGCATAAAAGTTTTCCCCTCTGCGGAAAAGCCTTCTTCCCTTGGCGTCTTACGGGTCAGGAAACCATACCGCAGCACGTCTTTATGCATCAGCACCACGTTCCATTTTTTCTTTGCTTTTTCCATATCCGCTTTGAACCAGGCCAGCTGATCCTTCAGCAAATTGGGGTAAAACTCTTCCATCTCCCGCATCTGGGTATTCAGCACAACAAAATGCACGTCGCCGTAATCAAAAGAATAATACTGGTTCTTATAGGCTTCCTGTGCTCCCTCCGGCAGTTGGAAATAGTGCAGATATGCCTGCGGCACCCGCACCTTCCAGTCCATGGTGTAGGTTTCGTGATTGCCAAGAACAGGCGCCGCCGGAATCCGGGAAATCATGGGCCCGATGCGGGTAAACCATTCATTCCACTGGTAGGCGTGTTCCCCATTATCCACCAGGTCTCCCATGGTGATGAAGAACCGGGCATCCCTGTTTCGCTGCCAGGCCGGCATGGCCACGTCTTCCCAAACCTTATATTTGGCGCTCTGACTGTCCGGAAAGATTAACGCCTTATAATTGTTGTGAACCTGTGCCGTATTCAGCCTGTACCATTGACTGCGCCTGTTTCCATACCCCAGACGGTATTCATATTCCGTTCCGGGCTTTAGATTATTCAGGATCACCGTATGAACATAGGTGGTTTTTCCGTTGTCGGTAAACTTATCGTTGATGTGTTCCTTCTGCGTAAAAATGCTGCTTTTCGCTGCGTCATCGTTATTCTTCTTCTGTACCTCTTTATTATCTTTTGCGGCAGAATCAGGTTCTTCTTTGTCAACCACACGATACTCCACAAACGCATCTTTATACTCCGGTTCCGACTGCCACATAATGGTACGTGACACAGTACTGTCTGCCGTAATCACCTGTCGGAGATTAAAGGCATCTGCTTTCGTAAAAGCGATATAACTCTCCCCTGTCTTATCGGAACCTGTTTTTGTTGCTCCTTTACTGCAGCCAGGGAGCAACACGCCGAACACAAGGGTCAACAGCCCCAATGCCAACGCCAGCAAAACTGTCATCAGAATTTTATAAAAGCTTTTACTCTGTTTCATGCATTGTCACCATTAATCTTTGATAATATATGCTGGTAAAACCCTATTTCCTCTTCCCGGTAATACCACGCTTGATAATGTTTTCCCCGAATTTGCTTTTCAGAGCGTCGATAGCGTGGTTGCGCTTCTGCATCCGCTCATTGTCTTCAAAGCCCAGCACCGGCTCGTCCTCAGGACGGAACAGACTGCTCACCGATACACCTAACAACCGCACGCCTGGCTTTACATTAATTTTCCGCAGTATTTGCTCCGCCAAAAGGAAAATGTCTTCATCCCAGGCAATCAGCCTGTCACCGGTTGAACTGCGGGTAATCATATGAAAATCCGCAAACTTAACTTTTAACGTCACCGTATGCCCTGCCAGATGTTCCCGGCGCAAACGCCATCCAACCTGACCGCACAGATCCAGCACTGCCTCGCGGCAGTCGTCCATATCCGTCAAATCCCGGTCAAAAGTGGTTTCCCTGCCAATAGATTTTGCCTCTTCTTCATTGACAACCGGCCTGTCATCCAGGCCCCGGGCCAGTCGTTTTACCAGTTCCGCATTTACGCCGAACACCTTGCGCAACAAGCCTGCATCTGCTTCAGCCAGCTGCCCGATTCTCTCAATACCAAACTGTTTCAGCTTTTCTTCGGCGCTGCGGCCGATGCCGAAAATCTTGGTCACTGACAGGGGAGCCAGCAGCCCGGCCGCATCTTCCGGCGTAATTCTCACAAAGCCGTGAGGCTTGCGCATGTCCGAGGCCAGCTTGGCCAGGAATTTATTGGGAGCCAGACCGACAGATGCGCTGAGTTTCAGTTCTTCCTGTATCCGTTCCTGTACCTGATGAGCGATGATCTCCGCCCCGCCCAGCCTTTCCATGCCGGTTAAATCCAAAAAGGCTTCATCTATGGAAAGTTGCTCCACCAGCGGCGACGTTTCCCGGAAAATCCCCATGATTTTTGCCGACATTTCGGCATAACGGGCCGTGCGTACCGGCAAGAAAACACCCTGTGGGCACAACCGTTTTGCCTCGAACAGCGGCATGGCGGAATGGACACCGAATTTGCGGGCCTCGTAAGAACAGGTGGAAACCACGCCCCGGGCAGAACGTCCTCCCACAATGACCGGCAATCCTTTCAATTCGGGATTGTCCAATATTTCTACCGATGCATAAAACGCGTCCATGTCTACATGCATGATCCAGCGCTGATGAACTGACTGTTGCATAATCCTTTGTCCTGAGCCAGAATAACCGGCAATGTTCTCATGGAAACGATAATTAAACGGTTTCCTTAAAATACTCGCTGATCAATCCTCAATATAATTCCGCAGTACACCAATGCCTTCGATTTCACACTCCACCACATCGCCGGGCTTTAAGAACGTGGGCGGCTTCATGCCCATACCTACGCCCGCCGGGGTACCGGTAGCGATGATCGTTCCGGCTTTCAGGGTCATACCTTCGCTCAGCATAACGATAATATCCGTGATACCGGTAATCAGATTAGCCGTGTTGGAATCCTGCCGCACGTCCCCGTTTACCCGGCAGGCAATCCTCTGTTTTGGCGGAAACGGGAACTCATCCGCTGAAACGATGCAGGGACCCATAGGTGTGAAACCATCCAGGCTCTTGCCAAAGTACCACTGTTTATGCCTCGTCTGCAAATTCCGGGCGCTTACATCGTTGACGATGGTATACCCGAAAATATAGTCCGGCACATCTACCCGTTTCACATTCTTCGCGTCTTTGCCGATAACAACACCCAGCTCGCACTCATAGTCAAGGGAATCCACCAGCCCTGTATACGCGGGAATGGGTGCATCTGTTCCCTGGGAATAACATACCCGTTTGGAAAAGAAAATGGGATACGGGCGTTCCCCTCCGAAGCTTTCTTTGGAAAACCGTTCCGCTTCTTCCGCGTGAGCCGTGTAATTGATTCCCAGACACAGCACGTCCTGCCGGGGCCGGGGAATAGGTGAAAGAAGTTTAACCATTCCGGCATTTACCTTCTTCGCATCCTTCGGGATTGCACGCACTCCCCCGGCAGCAATCACCGCGTCCATGTCGTTATAACTTTCCAACAGATATAGATCCTTACCATTTGTGCTGGCAGCCACTTTTTCTTCATCATTCAGCAGAACCGTGTAGTAACGCATAGTGTTCCCCTCGCAATCTTACAAAATTATAAAAACAAATCAACTTACAGCAGCTTCTCTTCCCACTCGGATTGCTTAAACCCGGTCAGTACAAAACCATCACCCACCAGAAGCGGACGCTTTACCAGCATCCCGTCGCTGGCAAGCAGACGGAACTGTTCATCCTCGCCCATGTCCGGCAGCCTCTTCGACAGCTCCAGTTCGCGGTATTGCATGCCGCTTGTATTAAAGAAGCGCTTTAGCGGCAGCCCGCTTATGGCATAATACTTCCGGAGCGCATCTTCGTCCGGATGGTCCGCTTTGATATCGATCACTTCGTGTTCGATTTTCTTCTCATCCAGCCACTTCAGCGCCTTTTTGCAGGTTGAGCATTTACTGTAGCAATACACTTTGAGCATGTCCGCACATCCTTTCATACATTTAAGGAATTGTTTACAAAACCATTTTTTAAAACACATTATTTATAATTATAGCATGATTTACAATATGCATAAAACAGACAATCAGACTCTTTCCCCGGAATTGTCTCAGTTGTTACAATTTTTCATTATAATCATTTTTTCCCCGTTTACATATAAAAATATTCTTGATGTCTTCAAATTAGTTGTTTACAATAATTGCGGGAAGTTCAATTCGATACCGTCAAGTCATCTCATCGCCATATTAAAAGAACTTCTAAAATTTTACCGTATTAAGAGGGGGAAAACATATGAAAAAGCTTATTTACCTGTTACTGACTCTTACTATGCTGCTGGTTTCCTGCACCGCGCTGGCAGCCGGGAAACTGGAGACCATCACCAAACGCGGCATCCTGCTGGTCGGAACCACGGGCGACTACAAACCCATGTCCTATTTAAACAAAGAAACCGGGCAATATGAAGGTTTTGACTACCAGCTGGCAGAAAACCTGGCCGCCGCGCTGGGCGTTAAAGCGGTTTATGTTCCAACCACATGGAAAACACTGACCCAGGACACCCTGGACGGAAAATTTGATGTGGCCCTATGCGGTATCACCCGTACCTTTGCCCGCGA
>CADCHY010000018.1 GCA_902801365.1 uncultured Succiniclasticum sp. | reverse complement strand
GCTTTTGCTTTCAGGTTCATAGCAATTTTCATTGTAAATAGTCTCCTTGTTTCAAATTTATATTACATTTCTTATTGATTGTTATTTTTTATCGTGAAAGCCTTTTTGGCTCAGCACTACATTGCCGGGCAGATTTTCAATTTCTTTTGTGCTGTTCAGCATCTGCTGCGCTTTTTTCCAAAATGCCTGATGGGCTTTTGAATTTTTATATGCATCGCGCGCTGCGTCGTCTTTAAACAACTCGTACGTGTGAATCATGTTGGTGCGTTCCAGTTCCGCCGTCGCGAACAATCCCATAACGCCGGCGTCTTCTTTCACGCCCCGGCGCATTTCTTTAGCGATCAGTTTCTTAAACGCGTCCAGCTTTTCCGGTTTCACTTCATACAGGTGAAGGATTACATTGGTCCCGGTTCCTTCGGTTTTCTGTTCCAGCACAATGGGATCAACGGGAAGGATCACAAGCTTTTCCAGAATTTCTTTCCGTTCTTCTTTGTATTTGTGGAAACCGTCGCTTCCTACATGAATTTCGTAGGCGGCTTCGTCTTCGTAAATTTCCAACAGGCGCATTACATTAGGATTCTGTTTGTCAAGGCTCCCGTACAACGCGTACGTGCCGGTTTCTTTGGCTGCCAGAGGCGCCACATTCCTTGCTGCCATACCCATCATTTCGTTCATTGTGCCCGGCTTGGACTGCAGCACGGCCCAGTGGACCATTGGCATTTTCCCTTCCGGCGTGGTAATCTCTTTTGCTTCCGTAACTTGTGCTGTCATCATAACACACCCCGCTAATACTAACGCTAATAATGATTTTCCTAACATTTTCTGAATGGATACGCGCAAGATCATTTCCTCACTTTCTATGTGTTCTATCCGCGTGCATGCGTTTTATAAAATGAAAAAAAAAACATTTTGAAATGTCTAATACTGCTTTTTTATGCCAAGCGATACTTTTCAGGCATGGTTGCGCCCTCCCCTTTGGATGTGTGCAAGTGTTGATAAACACGGCGGTAGGCAGGGATGAGAATCGCCAGCGATACGAGGAAGCTGACGTTATAGGCGTTATAGATGACCGCCATATCATACCAGCGAGGCAGCAACGCTTCGCACCACAACACACGGAACAGAGCGTAAGCAAACAGCGCGGAAAACATGGGGATGCCCGTCTCGCCTAACCCTTTGAGCCCGCCGATGTACACCTGGTTCAGGGAATAGAGGAAATAAAACGGGAATGTCCAGTATACGGCGGCAAGGGCATTCGCGTGGGTCGCCGCGTCCTCCGTGAAAAAGGCGACTAACGGCTCGGCGATCAGTATCAGACCGGCACAGACAGCCATGGTACCGTAAATCGCCGTACGCCGGCTGATGCGCATGGCTTCCTCCACACGGTCAAGCCGTCCGGAGCCAAGATTCTGCCCGATAAAACCCGTCAGCGCCATGCCATAGGCAAAGGCCGGATAATACAGGAAGCCCTCGATTTTCGCGTAGACCACCATGCCCGCCATGGCCGCGGGACCAAAACCGTCAATACTGATCTGGATCAGCAGGGAGGAAATGCTCATAAACGCGGCCTGCATGCCTGACGGAATGCCGAGACGCAGCAGTCTGAACAGTTCGGACATGGGCAGAAGCGTTGTGCCGGCAGTCAGGCGGAAACGTTCGTCAAGACGCGTAAGCCGCCAGAGCATGGCAAGTCCCAGCGCCCACTGTGCGGACACCGTGGCCCAGGCAACGCCTTCCAGACCGCAGTTCATTCCCACTGCCAATACAAGATCAAGGACTACATTCAAAACAGCCGAACCTGCCAGATAATAGAGCGGTGTTTTCGTATTGCCAAGGGCGCGCAAGACGCCATTGGAAACATTATACACAAGCTGCGGGATCAGACCAAGGAAACAGATTTGGGCATACAGAAGCGCATCCCCCATCGCTTCAGCCGGACAGGAGAGCCACAACAAGTAACGTTTGCCCAGCAGTTCCCCCATCAGCGTCAGAAGAATGCCTGCAGCAGTGGCAATCGCCACCGATGTAGCAATCGCCTGACGCAGTTTGTCATACTGTCGCGCGCCAAAGAGCCGCGAAACAACGGAGGTGACGCCGACACCAAAACCGATAAAGAAATTGATATGAACCGCCAGCACCAGCCCGGCAACACCCACCGCCGCCAGACCGAAAGCGCCGCCGAACCGTCCCACCACGGCACAGTCCGCAATATTATAAAATTGCAGCAGAAGCTGCATAAGTAACAACGGTGCGGCATACGCCAGCAGTTTCCGGTGAATAGGACCCACGTCCATACGAACTTCACCCGTGACCGCTTCATCATGCGACCCGGATGAATTCACGTCTTTTATTGAGATAGATTCCTGATTCGATTTGCCACAAGAAAATAATTTCATGAAAAAAACGCCTTCCCTGCTACATTCTCGTTTTAAAAAAGCATAGCAAATAAGACGTATTTTCGATATGGTGTGATTTTTATGCTTAGGTATAAGAAATCCTTATGGCTCTGCCGCTAAACCTTTCCAAGCGCCGGTCAGCTTGTAAATGCGTTAAGAATCGGTTACTCTTATCAGTATTTTAACTTGCTCCCACCGCGTCCGACTGTAATGTGCGATGCAGGAATGTAAGGAAGTCAGCCGTATCCGCCCCCAGCGGTTCCCCTTTGCGCGAGATATAGCCGAAAGCAATGCGCCCCTGCATACCTTCTACAGGTATGCGTCGGAAATCGTATTGTCGATAGGTATCCCTGAGCCAATAGCTGCCCAGATTACAAAGTTCTGTTTTTTCGAGCATACGGATCATCATATGATCGCTGTTAGTCCGCACCACGCGGCGGATGGCCAGCGTCTGTCTGCTGAATGCAGGAGAACCTGTCAAAAGATCTTCAACGGTAAAAAAATCGTCTTCAAGTTGGATAAAGGAAAGCGTCGCCAGTTCCTCCGGAGTAACGGAAGAACGGTTGGCCAGCGGATGATCTTTTCCTACATAAAGCACAAGATCCGTGTCGAGAAGCGGTGTAAACATGAGTTGCCGCCGGTCGATCAGATAGCGGAGCGCGGAACGTTTTGTGTCCGGAACGAAGAGGAAGCCCAGGTCGTACTCGTTGGCGGAAAGAAGCGCAATCATCTTTTCAATGCCGCATTCCGTGAACTGCAAATAAAGCCCCGGCTCCTTTTTTTCGTTACGGGTTCGCTCGTTGTAAAACGCCGTCAGCATGACCGCCATATTGCTGCTGTTGTTTGTCAGCACGCGAAGCGAATGTTCCCGCTGCTCGCACCCAACGGAACGGAACAGTTCGGCATTTCGCAGCGTGTCCTGCGCATAGCCGTAGACCCGCGCACCCGCCTCCGTCAGCTCTACACCGTTAGACCGGCGCAGAAACAGGCGCGTTCCCAGTTCCTTTTCCAGTTCGCGAATGACCATGCTGACATGTGGCTGTGTCGTATAAAGCTCCTCTGCCGCCGTTGTCAGCGACCCGCAACGCGCGCAGGTAACAAAATATAAAAGCTGGCGAAGTTCCATAATGAATTCCTCTCTTTTATCAAATTAGCGGATTCTTCCTAAACGAGTGTTAAGAACACGACGTATTCGTCAACGCAGCGCTTTCATAATCAGCGGATACGTCTTTTCATATCCTTCGAACACAATGCCCTGAAATCCGCAGGCCTGCGCCCCATTCACATTTGCCGGAACATCGTCGGTAAAGAGACAATCTTCCGGTTTCAGGCCGTACTTGTCACAAAGGCAGCGGTAAATCTCCGGTTCCGGCTTCACAGCCTTCACTTCAAACGAAAACACGCCGCCGTCCATATAGGGAATAAAGTCCAATACGTCCGGATTGGCCGCAACAGAAAACGCGGAATAATTGGAAAGATAATATACGTTAAGCCCCATGCGTTTCAGTTCCTGTATCCATGGAATCGAATACTTGAACTTATGAAAAGCATGGGCGACACTGTCCAGCGTCAATTTGATTTCTTTTTCATATTGGGGCGCAAAAGCAACAGCGCTTCGCAACGTTGCGGCGCCGTCCATCTCACCTTTGTCCATGGCGGCCCAGCAGCCGTTATGCCAGATTCCCTGGTTAATGGTCTGTATCAGTGTCTCATCTTCGCCAAACAAAGACCGCATATACTCCTTCCAACGGAAATCCATCAGCACATTGCCAATATCAAAAACCATATTACGAATCACGAAAAACCTCCACTTAACCAGGATTATTCTTTTGGGGCGTTCAACATGCGACGGATTACCTTAATCCTGCTGTAAACCCGGAGCGCGTTATCATAATAAAACCCGTCCCAGTGTTTTTCCGGAACGATCCTGCCCAGGTTTCGGATATTATCCGGAATGTTGATCAGAGGCCAGTCACTTCCGTACATGATCTTGTCCCATATTCCGTGATAATTCAACCACATACGAACATATCTCTGAAAGTCCTCTATTTCCTGTTCCCTTTCGGGCGTCAGCCTGTGTTCCCACAACCCGGAAAAATCCATGAAAACGTTCTCGTTTTTGCTGGCTACCTCAAAGGCATCCACAATCCATGGATTGCCTGCGTGACAGATAACAAAACGCACATCCGGATGCCGGCAGGCCGCTTCGTCCACCGTCAGCGGATGAGAATAACGCAGCCTGCCGTGATGATTTGCGGTTTCCCCGCTATGCATGGCCACTGGCACATCGCAGGCCTTCGCCAGCTCAAACAACGGCTCATGACGCGGGTCATACAGATACACATTCTGGTAACCCATGTAAAACTTTATGCCCAGGCAATGGGGGTCGCGCTGAAGATAATACTCAAACTCCATCGCCGTTTTTTCCGCATTGTCCGGGGTTATCTCTTCACTCTGCACGCCCAGACAGTAACCCACGTTGTCCGACTGATTATAAGGCTGTGCGCAAAAAGGCTCTCCCCCGAGGTTAATAAGCCGGGGCGTCACCCCTCCAAAACGGCAGGGCGCATCGTAACTGTTGCCCATGGCGACAGAAAAGGCAATTTGATTTGCTTCGCAAATTTCCTGCCAGCCCCGGCGCGAGTTTTCATGCTCCGCCAGCCTGGCCAGTTCATCGAAGCCTTCTATTTTGAAATAATGCATGTGCGCGTCAATAATCATTTACCGTTTCCTCTGCGTCTCACTGTTTTTGATTACATTTGATTTTATCACGGCGTACCAAAAATCAGGACATTTATGTTTTAAGGCACAAAAAACGACGACATATCTACTTGTTCCAGCGCTAACAGTTTCACTTTCTTATCGATTCCTCCTGCATATCCGGTCAGGCTGCCGTTTGCTCCGACAACACGGTGGCACGGAATAATAAGCGAAATTGCGTTATGCCCCACCGCTTGGCCGACCGCCTGCGCCGACATCCGGGATAAACCGTTTTGCCTTGCGATTCTGTCCGCAATCTCTCCATAGGTCATGGTCTTACCAAAGGGGATGGTAAGAAGAATTTCCCAAACTACCTTCCGAAACGGCGTTGTCTTCATATTGAGCGGAGGAGTAAAGCCGGGGGCTTTGCCACTGAAAAGAATATCCAGCCATTGATCTGTCTGATCAAACACAGGCAGACTCTCGTCCCGGATATTATTATCCAGGCCGTTGCCAAAGTATTTCTGCCCGTCGAACCATAATCCGGTCAGGGCTTTTCCGTCGCTGGCCATGGTAATGCCGCCAAGTGGTGAATCATAATGATGAATGTACTCCATGCTCTGTCATCCTTTACTTGCTTCCTTTCAGTCAATCCGTGGGTTGTCGATAATCTATCTGTTAAAACAACCTGACAAGCCCGGATTTACGCCTCTTGCTGTACAAACGACTGAATTTCCTGCTGCAGCAGGCGATACACATTGGCAACTAAGTACCCGTCTGCTATGGCGTGATTCAGACGTACGGTTACCGGCATCAACAGTCTCCCGTTTTCCCTGCGATATTTTCCCCAGTTCACAATGGGCGCAAAAAACAAATAGCCGTCCGGTAATTCAACATGCAGCGAATCATAGGAAAGCCACGGAATACAGGAAGCATCAAACCAGTTCGGATGATTTTCCATATCCAGCCCGTATTCCCGTGTCTTCTTTGCTTTTTCTGCATCCTGTAACGCGTTGGCATAAAACGCCGCGTAGTCCTCACAGTATTCTGTGTAAACCAGCGTGAAGGTCTCCGTGTCGTCATGGAAAACGTATTGCGTTGGATTGATTACATCATAGCAGATCAGTTCTTCCGTCTGCCAGAGATAGCCCATTCTGTAATCCTCTCTCGAATTCATCACTTTGGAGAGGATATACAGGAAATTGATATAAAACTTTGTATTCGTTTTTTGGGAATACTCCACAAGATCCGTGACATCAATCCGGGCTGTCATGGATGTGGAACATTTGCAGTCTTTGGAAAAATGGCGAAAGACACCTTTCCGATAATACGATTCCCTGTCGATAATCCTGTAGTTCATGTTACCTGGTTCTCCTTTACAAATTGGAATAACTCTTTCTGAACTCCAATTCTTTCTGAAAAAACTCTTGCCAAACATTAGCAAGATTTACTGCTTCCTCGTAGCTTCCTTTTATCAAAGTGCCATCACTCATGTTTTGCCTTGCAAATTAACTGCGTCATGGTTCCCATGGGGCAATACACGCACCAGGAACGGGACTTCCACAGCAACAGGGAAATAATTCCCAACACCGTAGACGTAATCATGATACTGTAAAAGCCAAAGGCGAACTGCGCGACCCAGGGTGTAACCGCTCCGCTGTAGGCCCATTGCCAGGGTAATTTGAAAACCCAGAGAATCGTCACCACCTGCCGCAGATTCTCAGCGCCACTAAACACAAGCCATGTCACGTGAAGCATGTTGCAGAACATGGCCATGAAAAACAGCAGGAAACCGTAACGGAAGAACCGGGAGCGAAGCCAGCCCGGCACATCGCGATACCGGGAAAGTTTCAGCCTGCCACCCAACAGGGCAAAAAGCTGGCCCCTTCCGCAATACCGGTTACAGTACGCCTTGTCCCAGCCTGCCAGCGCCAAAATCAAAGGGATGAAAAACATACACAGTCCGGCCCAGGCAAAAAGGATGTTGAAGAAGCCCAGACCGAAGTAAATCAGTTCCGCAATCCATAAATAATCGTACCAGTGTTTTTCAGTTTTCATGCCGCGCCTCCAGCGTAATCACAGAAGCCGGACATTCTTTTACACAGCGTCCGCAGCCGATGCAACGGGCTTCGTCTGTTTTCGCGTACAGTCCTTTATACACGAGGATTGCTTCCATAGGACAGACCTTCTGGCAGCTTCCACAGGCAACGCACAGTTTTCTGTTTACAACAGCGTGTTTCTTTTGCTTCATGCTTAATTGCCCCATTAAACCGGATTTTCCAAATTCCCTTAACACTCTCATCTGTAATTCATTATAGCAAAACAGCCGCGGAAAATAAATTCCACAGCTGCTGAACTAATTATAAATAAAAACATACCTAAAAGATTATTTTACTTTACTGCAACAATGCCAAACAGCGGAGCCGGATCGTAAAACTTATCTTTTTTCGGATACAGCCGCCGGCCTACCGTTGTATCGGCAGAGCAGGCACCTGCCCCCAGTTTCTCCAATATATCCAGATCCCAGCGGGGGCGGTCAAAGATGCTGATGTCCAGCATGTGATAGATTTGGTGGCACTGTTCCACCATTTCTCTGGTTACGTCCTTGTGGGCGTAAACCGCTTCTTTTTCATAATTACCGTGATGATACTTGCCGTGTTCCGCATCGTAATTCAGAAGCAGTCCGCCCGTTTTCAGGACGCGCAGCCATTCCGCGTAAGCTTTTTCCGGATGAGGCAGGTTCCAGGTCACGTTGCGGGAGACCACGACGTCAAAACTTTCGTCGGGAAAGGACAACTTTTCCGCGTCCATTACCTGAAAACGCGCGTTGGATTTCTCTTCCGCAGCTAACGCGGCAGCTTCGTCAATCATGGATTTTGTTAAGTCGATGCCGGTGACATCATAGCCTTTCGCAGCCAGCAGTATGGAAAAGAAACCGGCGCCGCAGCCGATGTCCAATATTTTCAGCGGTTTCCCCACCGGCAGGTGACGACAGATTTCCTCCTGCCATTGCCGCATCTTTTCGCTTTGCAGCTCTTCCCGGCGCAGGCTTTTGAAACCCGGCGCGCGTTTCGTCCAGTAATCTTCTATAAATTCTTTTGCATTTTTCCTGTGAACGATACTCTTTTCGCTGATTTGTGTCATGAGATGTACCCCGCTTCCCTGATTACAGTTTCTTTCAAAAAGAAAAGGCCATGAAGCCGTCTGCATTTGCGACGGTAAGCCTTCATAGCCAAATCGTTAAATATTAGTTACGGATTTCAGGTTTCGCTTCTGCGAACCCCATCACTCTTGTGACAATTTAGTATAACACGGATTGTTTATTTTGCAAACCGTGGTTGTAGTGAAAATCATGAACTAACACGTCCACTGATTATACTGTATTTCCCGCCTTACTTATTCGTCTTCTCCGGTAACGTATGGGTATGGACGTGGGTGTGGGGAGCCTGAGGCACATAGTTTTCAGGCAACTCAGCATACGCGCAGAGCACGCGGCCCGGGGTAACAGAAAACGACGGGGTCATATACAGGATCACACCGCTGAATTTAGCGTGAAACTCTTCCTGCTTCTCGTTAAAAAAGTCTGTCGTGTAACCCAGCAGTTCGCCTTCTTCAATCATTTCGCCGCTGTGCTTTGCATGATACCAGCACGCCGGCGCTGTAGCTTCAAGGTATTCAATCTTGGTCAGCTCCTGGGGTGTAAATGTGTGGAAA
Source organism: uncultured Succiniclasticum sp. (assembly GCA_902801365.1). GTDB lineage: Bacteria > Bacillota > Negativicutes > Acidaminococcales > Acidaminococcaceae > Succiniclasticum. The sequence goes on along the minus strand of CADCHY010000018.1, from coordinate 61,154 downwards.
TGACCGTGGTCATACTCCGGAATCATGCCTACATATTGCAGGACATGCATGACATCGTCTTTGTATTCGTCGATATCCTCACGGCAGCAGAAACCTGTACCGCCCCGCTCTACAAGGATGCTGGGCACACCGTGCAGCGCCGCGCAGTTATACGCGCCCGTGGTAGCAGTCGAGCGAACCATGTATTCAACGTTGATCAGGCTGGCAAGCTCGCGGGATTTATTGTTGACCTCTTCCGAAGCGTTTCCGGGAAAGTAAGCATAGGGGTGAAGATCTTCCTGAAGATCACCGCTGTGCAGGTCCAGATAGTAGTCAGCCTTAAGAATAAATTCATTCAGCAGGAAATCAGCAAGTTTATAGGTGCGGCTGAAGGTAGAATTGCCGGGAAAGACGCGGTTCAGGTTCAGCCCGTCTTCGGGACAGATCTCTGCCATGCGCGCCCAAAAGGCCGAAACGTTTACAGGGTGCATGATGACAAGGCAGCCGTGGATATCTTCGGGCTTTAATTCCTTGCCCAGTTCCATGGAAGCGGCAATGCCGGGATACTCACTGCCGTGCACACCGGAGGTAACAAGCACAGTGGGACCGTCATATTTTCCGTTGATAAACGTAACGGGAATCGCGTTCAGCGTATGCGGCACTTCAATGAGAGTACGCAACTTGGTGCCGGGTTCAATTCGGTAGTTTGCGAAGCAGACAGTGGATAACATAGGACCTCCTGAAAATGTTAAGTGTACGTATAGTTCAAACTCCGGTTAGCTTTTGCTAACCTTTAAATTTTAACAAATTTTTTTACAACTGTCAACGACTTTGCCAGGACCTTTCCTGCAAAAAAACAGCCGTGGAAAACAAATCCACAGCTGTCTAATCAGTTTCAGGTTGTACGAATAACGCAGCCTCCCTGATTTTATTTTATGTTATTTTCCCAGGTGTTTGGTAAAGAACCCGTCCAGTCTTTCGAAAGGAATCTTTTCATAGATATCGTACAGGTCGCAATGGGTCGCGCCCGGCATTACAATCAGTTCCTTCGGCTCCTGCGCGCGTTCGTAAACGTTTTCGGAATGGTAACGGGAATGGGCCTTGTCACCCGTGATCAGCAGCAGCGGACGGGGACTCAGTTCTTCCACATGGGCCATCAGGTCGAAGTCAAAGAATCCGTACGGCGTGGTAGAAGACCAGATTCCGTTGGAGTTGATGGCACGGGGATGGAACGCACGGCCTTTATAGTAGTTGAAGAAATCGGTGGTCACAGGGTCTGCCCCTTCCGGCAGTTTGTTGGGAAGCAGCGTTACGCCTTCACCGGTTGCGTGAACGGCTTTTCCGTCTGCCCCGACGGCAACTTCATGGTAACCGGGCAGCGTTTTGCCCAGTTCCGCTTCCTGCCAGCGCATCTCGGCCAGATATCCTTTAACGGTTTCCCGCTGGGCAGGAGTATAGTAATCTCCCTTATAGTGGTTCCGGATGCTGTCGTTCATATTGTACAGGGCAGACGTTGCCACCGCTTTAATGCGTACGTCGTTGATCGCCGCGGTAACAGCCATACCGCCTAACCCGCAGATGCCCATGGCGCCGACACGTTCTTTGTCAACGAAAGGAAGCAGACCCACGAAGTCAACCGCTGCATGGAAGTCTTCCGTAAAAATATCGGGGGAAGCCACGTCGTGTACATTACCGCCGCTCTCTCCGGTAAAGGAGCAGTCAAAGGCGACGGTTACAAATCCCCTTTTTGCCATTTCCTGGGCATACAGACCGGAAGACTGTTCTTTCACTGCGCCAAAGGGACCGCTGAACACGATGGCGCTGTATTTTTTGTTTGCGTCAAAATGTTCCGGCAGGTACAGGTGGCCGGCAACTTCGATGCCGTACCGGTTTAGGAAACGGACCATCTTTGTCTGGATTTTTCTATCCACTTTGAACACACGGGTGTCGTTGGTCAGTTCTGTAATGGAAGAGTTTTTCATCTGGCTTGCCATGACGGCCGCAGCGTTTGCATCGGCCGGAGCGGCAAAAGCTGCGCCTGCAAAACTTACAGCGGCCAGCGCCAGGCTCAGGACAACGGATTTCATCAGTTTGCGGGTACGGGAAGTTTTTTTCATTTGCGTTTCTCCTTTTTCATAAACCTGAATGAGTTTTAGCGGAATCATCGGAAGCTGTTTGCTTCTTGCATGTTCATTGTAAAGGAGTCACGCAGAAATGTCTAATACTTAATAATCATTTTCAGTTATGCTCTTCGTCTATATCTGTTTTCCCCCCATATTCTTTTTGCAGTTCAGCCAGAAGCAGCGATGCCACGGGGGTAAACACCTGGTACTTTTTCCAGATGATCTTCATTTCAGAAGCAGGTACGTCCGTCAGCGGCACAAATGTCATATCGCTGCCTTTTCCGGTATGCGCCAGTTTATCATAGGCAATGGCATACCCTAACCCTTCCTTTACAAAAATGGAAGCATTAAAAAACAGATTGTAGGTAGCTACAATGTTCAGGCGGTCCAGTTTTTCCCCGAACCAGGCAGGAAAATTCTGATCCACGTTTTGCCTTGAGCAGATTAAAGGCAGGTCGCACAAATCCGCAAGGCGTAACGATTTTTTCTTTGCCAGGGGCGAATCCTTCCGCATGAAGACCCCCCAGGTATCCTGTGCCGGGATCTCCAGATGGTTGTATTTCAGGGGATTCACATATTCCATGACCAGCGCAAAATCCAAAATACCTTTATCCAGTTTTTCCGTGATGTCTTCACTGTTTCCGCTGGTGATGTTGCAGCGGATGCCGGGATGCAGCTCCTGCACCCGTTTCAGCGCTCTGGCAAAATACTTCAGGGAATCGGATTCGGGGCAGCCGATAAAAATCTCGCCGCCCATGGTATCGTCCAGCATCTTAAATTCCGTTTCCGTCTTGTCCACCAGATCCAGAATGTCCTCCGCCCGCTTGCGCAGCAGCAAGCCTGCTTCCGTTAACCGCAAGGCATAATTGGTACGGACAAACAGCTTTTTTCCCAGTTCCTCTTCCAGATCCTTTAACTGCCTGGACATGGTGGGCTGGGTAACGTGCAGCCGTTCGGCAGCGCGGGTGATGTTCCCTTCCCGCGCGGTTTCCAGAAAATAACGCAGCACCCGGATTTCCATAACAAAACCTCCTTTGGTATTTCCCGAATTATATTCAGCAACTCTCCGAATGTTATTTAGTAACTACACGAATTATAATTGGCATCTCCCCATTTCAATTTGTAGAGTCCCGACAGATTTTTACCAGTATAACACAAAATAGACGAAAAGCATATCTGGAAATAAATAATAAGTATTAGACATTTCTGAAGCCGGTTTTTTATAATACAAAGCAGGAACAGCATTCAAATTCCAAAAATATAACGACAGGAGACAAGATAGTATGAAAGAGAAAATGTTAGAAGGAAAAGTTGCCATCGTATCCGGCGCAAGCTATGGAATGGGCGAAACCATGGCCGAACTTTTTGCAAAAGAAGGCGCAAAAGTTGTTATGACCGCGCGGGGCAAAGAGAAATTAGAGGCGACGGTCAACCGGTTGAAAGAACAGGGACTGGAAGTTACCGGCGTGGTGGCGGACAATAAAAATCTGGAAGACGTTAAAAATGTAATCCTGACTGCTCTGACTGTTTACGGCGATCTTGATATTGTCATCAACAATGCGGCCATCGGCGAACAGAAAATGATCGACGAAACGGATGACGAATGGCTGGAGCACGTATATCAGACCAATGTGTTCGGACCGTTCCGCTTTATCCGGGAAGCATTGAAAGTCTTCCTGCCCAAAAACGAAGGCTGTATCATCAACATTTCTTCCGTCAACGGCGACCGTCCTTTCTGCGGGGCGTCCTACACCTCCTCTAAAGGCGCCATCAACACACTGACCAAAAACGTAGCCATGCGTCTGATCAATACCAATATCCGCATCAACGCCGTGGCTCCGGGCGCTACCGTAACACCGGCCCATCTGGCAAACAAAGCCGGAGAACAACCGGGCGGCGCAAAGATGCTGGAGTTCAGCAAACACTTCGTGTATTTCCCCGGCCCGGAATGCGATCCCATGGATCAGGCAAACGCCTGCCTCTTCCTCGCTTCCGATATGGGCAAACATGTAAAAGGACAGGTCATCCAGGTCTGCAACGGCGCGTTCCTGTAATCATGCAGCAACGTAATTCCGTATGAGACGAATATGTAAGAGTATGCATTGAGATAAAGTTTGCGTTAGAAAAAAGCAATCCCTGCCTGCGCTGATGGACTTCAGCGGCAGACAAGGATTCTTTAGCATCAAAAATCTAATAATTATTTTCTACTCAGTACAACGGCGGTGAAATCTTTTCCGGTTTCAACCCGGTATGAGGACTCAAATAGTATTCCAGGGTAATGTCCGGATTTGCTTTGATAACCATGTTAAGCAGTTCTTCCACCTTCTCTTCCTGCTCGATAACCAGAACCAAAGGTTTCTCCGCGCCGTACTCCACTCTGATTTTGAAAACTGGAATGCCTATACCGCAACATCCATGCGGACGATACGCGGAAGGCTGGCTTCGCATGCTCTTAATCAGTGAAACCGGAAGATACTTCCCTTCAAAATAAATAGCGTTTTCTGAAACTTCATAACGTTCAATCCGCTTACTGTGTTTGCGGTCTTGTTTTACGTTTTCAAGTTCTTTCCCTTGAACAATGCATTCCCATTCCAAAATACCAAACATGGTTATACCTCAAAACACCGGTTTATTTGTCCATTGCCCCTATGCCGCGCAGGATTCCGATCATACCTTCCGCCGCAATATCGTTACAAATTTTCCCGTCTCCATCAAAATAATAAAAGTTCATGACACAGACAGAAATCTTCTTTCCGGTAGCTTTTATGCCTAAAAAGTCACCGTCATGTGTTCCCGTCATTGTCCAGCGAACCGCAACTTTATCCTCGGCGGCTACCATTTCCTCTAATTTCCACTGCACATCAGAAAAACCCTGGCGCATCCAATGCACAACAGACAAATAGCCTTTGCCGCCATACAACGGAACCGGGCTTGCCGGTGTAAAAAAAGAAGCCTTTTCGGATATCAGTTTCCGGGCTAACGCTTCATCCGCCGTGTTGATCATAATCTCAAACTGTTTCATGATTGCCGTATTGCTTTCTGCCCTGTTCATGTGTCCTCCTGATCTCTCATCCGTCGAGTCAAATAAGACCCGGTTTGTATGTGTAAACATCGTTATTCTTAATTATAACAAAACAGCCGCAGAAAAACTACGGCTGTCAGATAAAATGCTTTTGCAAGCTTGTTTAAATATGATTTTACTCCCGCAACCCTTTCAGAAGCGTCCGCAAAAACTTAACAAACTGGGGTACAAAGCCCTTTGTGCCAAAGCCGACATCAGGGAATATTTCAATATGATGGAACTCTTTATATTCCAGACTGGCCGGATACAACGTCATCGCATAGCTGTTTTCGTACTCAACAAACTGATAGGCCTGTTCCTCAGAAAAATGGGGAAAGATATGCTGCACCAGCGCCTTCAGCCTGTTAAACGAACGGTTCATCTCGATACGGAAACTGCGATGCACATCGGAAGTAGCGTCTTTCAAAATGACTGTATTCACAATGCCGAACAAAGCCAGCATCCGCTGATGGCGAAGCAGCATCCCGGCCCAGGCAAGACAGAACTTCTCCTGATCTTCGACTGGTTCTGTAAACGTTTTTTCGGCATCTTCCACCATATTCTCAATATCCTGCAGCAAAAGTGTCAGAAAGATATCTTCCTTGCAACGAAAATAATTATACAGGTTACGGCGCGTAAAATTCAGCTTCCGCCCAATCTCCGAAAATGTCACTTTGTCGTATCCGATTTCCACATACAGCTCCGCTGCCACGTTTGTAATCTGTTCTATCCTTATTCTTTTCTGCTCCCCGCTTCTCGCCCTGATAAAATCCATCGCTGCCACATCCTGTCTGCATTTGCATTTTTATATCAAATTTCGGTTGCTCTGATTAAAATATACCATACTCAGGCCGCTTTGCCCAGTTCTTCCATGTGGCGCCCGATATGCGGCTGCAGGCGCCGGACCAAAAACGTAGCGCAGCCCGCGCGAATGGACTGATCCAGGAACAAGGCAATCCAGGCACCAAGCAGTCCCAGACCGGCCACGTAAAGGAATAACGCAGTCAGCAACGGACGCAGCACGGCGATGGACACAAAAGAATATAACGCAACGACAGCCGTCTTCCCGCTGCCCCGCAAAATGCCGGCGCACACCAGCCCCTGCGCTTCCGGATAACCAACAATGGCAACCACGAACATAATGATCCCGCTCATGGCCAATGCTGCCGGATCGTCTGAGTACACCATGAAAATCGGCTTACGCAGCAGGAAAATAAATACAAAGCTGACCGTGGAAAAAATCAGGCCCCACCTGACGCCGATCTTACGGAATACATGCCAGTCCCGTTCATTCTTCGCGCCGCAGCTCTGCCCCGCCAGCACCATGCTCGCCTTGCCCAGCCCCATTGCAAAATCCCAGTAATAGTCAACCACGCTCATACAGATGCTGTGCACCGCAAAAGGAACCGTTCCAAGACCCGCCGCCATCCGGGTGAAAAGCACCATGCCGAGACGTTCAAAGCCCTGCTCGCTTATCATACTGCCAAAAATCGGTAAAAACTCTTTAAAATATTTTCTGTCAGGGATAAAGCTGCCGCCCTGGGAAAAGTACTTGTTGTAATTCATAACATAAACCGTAGCGCACAGCGTAAACAACGTTCCCGTCACCGTACCGATGGCTGCCCCCACAACACCCAGTTTTGGGAACGGACCCACACCGAAAATCAGCAGGGCGTTCACAATGACATTGACAATATTGCCGGTCACGTTTGTGCGCATAATCGCGCCCGTTTCCCCAAAGCCAAGCTGGACGGCCTGCAGTACCGAAGTCATGGACGTAACATATACCGAAAAGATGGCAATACGGCTGTACAGCAGCGCCAGGGGAAGATAATCGTTTCCGGCGCCCATCAGCAATAAGTTTTTTTCCAGCAGGAAATAAAACAGGATATGAAGCAATCCCATAAAAATACCGGCAAGAAACAGCGACTTGCGCAACAGTTCCGAGACGCCCGCCACATCTTTTGCCCCTGCTTTCCTCGCAGTCAGCAACGTAACAGCGGACGCAATGGAACGGGCAAAGCAAAGAAGCACCATGCGGGGCTGCGCAAAAATGCTGACGGCGGCAATGGATACCGCGCCCAGCGAACCTACCATAATCAAATCCGCGGAAGCCAGGAAACTCATAAACACACATTCCACTGCCGCCGGCAGCGCTATGCGAAAATACTTCTGCTCATCCGCCGTTTTAAAAAGTTTATCATAAACGCTCATAAATCCTCCCAAACAAACCCTTTTTAAAATAAATACCATATTGGAACTTATTACGCGGGTATTATAACACAGCCGTAATTAAATCACAAATTGGAACTTATTTTTTGTAAAAAAATAAGTCGTGGATATTCCACGACCGTCGGATAAAACAGAATTTTTCAGTCCAAAACTCTTACCGGATGGTAAAGCATCGCTTTATCTTAAAAACATGTCTTTCATTTCCACTTCCGGATGCCGGTACTGGTTTTCCTTTTTAATCTTGTGTCCGTTTACCTGCATGCCGCCATGGGGACATGCATGCACACAGGCCATACAGTACGCGCAACGTGAACATGTTACCGCTTTTTGATTCTGCAGCGTGATATTATGCGCCGGGCAGATACGGGTGCAAATACCGCAGCCGACACAATGAGCCGGGTCTACGGAAACGGCAAAACGTTTCATCCCCAACTTCTTAATGAAATCGCTTGCCATAATTTTTCCCACAAGCGACGGCTTCATCAGCGATGTATCAACCTTTCTGTCTGTGACTGCCTGCACTGTTTCTTTTACCACCTTCGTCTCGCCGTCCAGCTTGCGGTAATCGTACGCCACTTCCTTTTTCCAGGTTGCCGTACTGTTGGCAATCATATAGCAGACCCGTCCGTAACTTAACTTACAGTTGCGCACTTTCAGAATTTCCCACAGGTGATACAGGGAAACGCCAAAAGAGCCCCCGCATGTCGCTAAGCCAAAAAAATAGGTGGAAGGATTTAGAACCGCAGTTTTCAGATAGTCCTCCACCGGTTGGGGAATATCCCCAAAGTACACGGGAAACACAATGCCGATTTTTGTTTCTTTTGTCAAATCAAATACATCCGGCTCTTCCTGCAGCCGGATCAGCGGCACCGCCCTGTCGTTCAGCGCTGCTGCCAGTTCATTTGCCACGCTGTATGAATTCCCGGTACCGGAAAAATATATAATCATACGCTCACGTCCTTTTTACATCTCACATCAGGCCAGCTTTGCCAAAACGCAAAAACAATTGCTTTCACTTCCGGTTTTCATTTCCCCAATCACAAAGTTTATCCAGCACTTTGACAAGAGAATGCCCCCGCTCGGTCAGCGAATACTCAACCTTAGGAGGAATCTGTGGATACACTTTACGCATGATCAGGTCATCGGCTTCCAGTTCTTTCAGGTTCTGGCTGAGGGTCTTATCCGCCACTTTTTGCAGATAGCGCTGCATTTCGTTAAAGTTAAACCGGACCGGTTCATACTCCATCAGGCAGTACAGGATGACCGGTTTATACTTACCTGAAATCAGGGAAAGGGTGTAGCTGTATCCGGTTTCGTTGAAGTCAGCATCTTCAATCCGTTTTCCTTCCATTTCTTACCTCCCGGTAAGTACCTAACTTAGAAGTAGGTACTTGTTACATTTCTGGTTTCATGGTATCATACCGGACAGGAAAAAGCAATACGCAAAGGAGCTGATTGAAATGCCAAAAAAAATCGTAATTTTAAATGGCAGTCCCCGGAAAAACGGGGCCATACCGTGACGGAATTTTTCCCGGCGCATATGAAAATCAACGGATGCCTCGGCTGCTGGAACGGTGGAAAAGACGCGGCGCATCCCTGTGTACAGCGCGACGACATGGAAAAAATCTATCCTCTTTACAAAGAAGCGGATGTTGTCGTTCTTGCGTCCCCACTCTATTACTGGTTTATTTCCGGGTTTTTGAAAAACACGTTTGACCGGTTGTTTGCCATTGCAGAAGCCGATTCGAACTATGAAAATCCGAAAAAATTAACCGCGCTGATCATGGCGGCGGAAGGCGACGAATTCCAGGAAAGCGAATTCTGGTACGACCATCTGGAACGCCACATCGGATGGAAAAGCATCGGAAAGGTATTATGCGGCTATGTAGCGCAGCCCGGGGACGCGAACGGGAAACCGGAACTTGTCGAAGCATATAATCTTGGAAAATCAATTAAGTAAAAAGAGTATAATCAAAACCCTCTTTCCGGTCACTTTAGTGACCGGACTTTTTTTGCGAAGCCAGTTATGGCGCGGTTTTCCATCCTGCTTTCTGTTAATAAATATAGACAGTTGTATTTGTCTGTCTTCAGATAGTATATCTTTCGTTCATTTTATTGCTTTGTTCGGGAAAGCTGCCACTGCGCTGACGCGTTAAAATCAGGATTATTATATAAAGGCAGGAAAAAAGCCCGCATCTGGACCATGCGGGCTTTTTATTTTTGCCGATGACACTCTCATCTGCCTTCCAGTTTTTGTTCAATCACTTCTTCCGGTCCGTCCGGCAGAAGTCCGTTCACTTCGTCAACATCCCCCATTTCAACATGTTTGAAATACCGTTTCGTCTCTGCAGCCACCACACCGCTGAGCGCCAGCAGGGCGATCAGGTTCGGAATCGCCATCAGACCGTTGACAATATCTGCCAGCACCCAGATTGACTCTAACTTCAGGAAAGCGCCCACGGCTACCAGTACAATAAAAATGATGCGGTACGGAAGAATGGCCTTCACGCCGGCCAGATACACGATACAGCGTTCCCCGTAATAATTCCAGCCCAAAATGGTGGTGAAGGCAAACAGCACCAGACCCACCATCAGCACGATTTTCCCGGCTTCCGGATAACCCTGCATGAAAGCCGCCTGGGTCAGCGCCGCCCCGTTCAGGTCGCCCTTCCACAGCCCGGATACCACAAGGGTGAGACCGGTAAGGGTACAGATGATGATCGTGTCGATAAAGGTGCCTGTCATGGAAACCAGCCCCTGCTCCGCCGGCCATTTTGTCTTAGCCGCAGCTGCCACAATGGGCGCAGAACCCAGACCGGACTCGTTGGAGAACACGCCGCGGGCAACACCGGACCGCATGGCCAGCATAACGCTCGCCCCGGCAAATCCTCCCGCCGCCGCAGTCGGCGTAAACGCGCAGCGCAGCACTTCCATCACCGCGCCGGGCACTTTGTCAATGAACATGAGCAGAAAACCGACCGTCGCGACAAAATAAATCACCGCCATAGCCGGAACGATCTTGCTGGCAACCGAGGCGATGGACTGCAGACCGCCGATGGTTACCGCGGCAACCGCCAGCGTGAGAACCACGGCTGTATACATGGGATCAAGACCGATAGAGAGTTCCGATGCCGAAATAGGCAACCAGCACGCCCGCTGCCGCGAAAAACACAGCCAGCGGTTTCCACTGCCTGCCCATGCCGTTTTCAATATAAAACATGGGGCCGCCGGCAATTTCGCCGTGTTCGTCTACGCCGCGGTATTTCACAGCCAGCAATCCTTCCGCATATTTGGTCGCCATGCCGAAAAACGCAGCCACCCACATCCAGAACAGCGCACCGGGTCCGCCGGCTTTCACAGCCGTAGCCACGCCGACAATGTTACCAGTGCCGATGGTAGCGGCAAGGGCCGTGCACAACGCCCGAAACGACGAAGTGTCCCCTTCGCCCTGGCTTTTTGCTTTAAAAATAAGCCCTAACGCTTTGGGCAGCCTCGCAACCTGCAAAAATCCCAGACGCAGGCTCAGAAAAACACCGGTTCCCACAAGCAGCACAAGCAGCGGCGGTCCCCATACAAAACTGTCAATTTCATTCAACAACTCCAGGTTCATGGTTTCTCCTCCAAGGGTACAAAAATAAAAAACTTACCTCCAACTGCTCCGGAGATAAGTTTGCAAATCAAAATAGCAGGAAATATCCTGAAATCTTTCTCTGTCCTTTTGCCTGAGAGATAAGAAAGCCGCGTAAGCTTCCGTGCACCTTCGGCGCCCGTACCGGAAAAACGGCTGAACCGCGTTCCCGTGCCGGGACTCTCCAGAGTCGTGTCCCCTTATGGTTCCGCTTTTTACAGCGCCTGAGAGTTTAGCTCCTTCGGCAGGCTTGCGCCGTTCTCCCACAAGATTCATCCACCTTTGTTCAGTTGTACGACAGCACTTATTATATACGTTTTTTCAGAAAATGCAAGTGGAAATAGAAAAGAATAGTAAATGCCCTCACCCTGAAACACATCAGAGTGAGGGCATTTTTAATTACAGGTTTTACAGTTTTCACGTATTCTTCTTCATGCTTAACATGAACACCGTAATCATAATGAGTGCCATCCCTGCGTAATCAACGGGAAGCAACACGGTTCCCAAAAAGAAAACGGTAAAGAGGATTGTGGCGAGGGGTTCAAAACAGCTGATAAGCGACGCTTTCGTCGGCCCGATAAGTTTCACCCCTGCCAGAAACAGGGTAAAGGGAATGATCGTTCCCCCCAGAATAATAAACGCTACCGCGCCCACGGACGCAGGCGTCCAGGCGCTTACACCGGAATCAGTGAGACTACAGAACGGCAAGAGAAACAACGAAGAGATTAGTTGCCCCCAGCCCATAATCAGCATGGTCGGAAACTGTTTCAGGATGTTTTCCGGCGCAATCATATAAATGCAAAGCGCAATGGCAGAAAGTTCTCCTGATGCCAGCGCCACGGGCGAAATGACCAGATGCGACGGATCGCCATGGGTACTGATGAGGAACACGCCTGTCATGGCCAGCACGACGCCCAGCATTTCCCGCCCTTCCGGCATGCGCCTCAGGACAAACGCCTGCCACAAAATAATAAATATCGGTGCCTGGTACTGCAGGATGGTCGAGGTGGGCGCATTGGAAACGCTGATCGTGTAATAATACATAAACTGCGCGCCCAAAAGCCCCAGGGTGAACCAAAGCATTTCTGTAATATTTTTGCGTCCGCTCCGCCATAATGCTAACAGCGGTTCGCCTTTTATACGCATGAACAGCAGAAATAATATCCCCGCTGCCACCTGCCGCACTGCAATCAGCCAGACCGGGTACGGATGATAATTTTCAAACAGAAATTGTCCGCATACCCCGCTGAGCCCCCACATCGCAGCGCTCAACATCACCATAAGAGTGCCCATTGTCATTGTCGTCCATTATAATTCTATTCTTAATTTGTCGGGCAATCCATCAATTATACTCACACAATCCCTTTGCCCATTTCATAGGCTTCTGCCAACTTTGCGTTCCCTTTGATTTCTCCGGGAGCGCCTACGCCGCACGCGCAGACGTTGCCCGCAAAGCGCGCTTTTTCAAAGCAGGCAATCCAGCCTTTTAATCCGTGGGCAGCGCCTTCATCCACATCCGGCTCATCTTCCGCCGCGGCGGTCAGAAGATACACGTCCCGGAATTTGTAATCTTTCGGGAACAAGGAGTTGGCGCGGTCGATCATGGTCTTCATCTGTCCGCTCATCTCGTAGTAGTAAATGGGCGTCGCCCAGGCGACCACGTCCGCCTCCAGCATTTTGTCCGTAATGGCATTCGCATCGTCTTTGATTACGCAATGACCGGTCTGCTGACAGGCAAGGCAGCCTTTGCAAAAGGCAATCGTTTTATTTTTCAGGGAAACCAGTTCCACTTCATTGCCCGCCGCTTTCGCACCGTCCGCAAACGCTTCCGCCAGCTTATCCGAGTTGCTGTTGCTTCTTATGCTTGTGCTGATAACCAATACTTTTTTAGCCATAGTGATTCCTCCGTTTGTTTTCATCTCTGTACTCTGATTCTATGCGTGATATGTTCTGATTATATTCGTTAAAGCCTTCTCTAAGTCAAGAGGTATGCCGTTACTGCCCGACTGCTTCTATTTTCACTTTTCCCTTTATGTTCCGAATCTGTTCCGTTCCGCTTACCGCTTTGCCCATCACATATAAGCCGGGGTAGCGTGACATATCGCCGTAATACAGGCACACGTTGTTCCAGGGCGAGAAATAGGCAATCGTCCCCACAGGACACGCCCCTTCCTGCACCTTGCTACAGTCCAGCTTTTTGGGAGGCTGGAAGATTTTTTCGTTGTTGCTGTAATTCTCCACAGCAACAGTTAACGGCAGCTGCGCATAGAATGACCGGGACACGGAAGTATCGTTCAGCGCAAATACAATTTCTTTACCATTTGCAACCACTTTAATTTTCAGGTTTGTGTCAGGCATAGCAGTTCCTTTTTCTCCATTATCTTTCTTTTCCGCAGCTTCCTTTTTCACCGCACCGGATGTATCTTCCGCTTTTTGCGGCACAGACGCGCTTCCAATATTGTTCACCGTTTTTGTGCCTGCGGACGCGCAGCCTGCAAACATCACGCCCATCAACAATATTGTGAGCAGCAACTGCCAAACTTTTCTGTGTTTCATTTTTTTACTTCCTTATTTTCCGTAGCCAATCTCCTTCAGCCATTTATCCACTTCGGACTTCACCGCTTTCGGATCGTCCTGGGACATACGGCCCGGCAAATCGTTGCAACGCCATTCATTCTACTTCGATCAGTTCGTATTGGGGATTGCCCATCTTCTGTTTCCGCATGGATTCCAGCTGATGCAGACCGTGACGACTGGTGATGCGTTCCACTAAATCCTTCTGGTCGCCTTCCGGTTTGGTGAAGACCATGTCGCAGCAGGCCTGGTCAATGGCCAGAATATCTGTGGAAGCGCAGATGCCGATATCCGCAATGGTAGGTTCTTCCGCCGCTACGCCCGCGCAGTCGCAGTCCACAGACATACGGCGCATTACATTCAGGAACACGATGTGTTTGCCGAAATAATCACAGGTCGCTTTAGCGGAATCCGCCATGGTTTCCATAAACTGTTCTTTCATGGGCCATTCTTCAAAATTAGCCGGCATGTCGTCCACTACCAGATGCACTTCCCGTTTGCCGACCTGCCCGGAAGCGCAGCCGATGGCGATATTTTTCATGGAACCGCCAAAGCCTCCCATGGCATGTCCTTTAAAATGCGTCAGCACAATCAGGGAATCATAGTCGGTGAGATGACCGCCCATATGCACTTCCTTCAACCGTAAGCCGTTGCGTACCGGCAGGGCCACATCGCCGTCTTCATCCAGAATATCCACCGGGCAGAAGGTCCAGCCGTTTACTTTCAGCGTGTCCCGATGCTCTTCCGTGGTATAGCGGTCGCCCGGATACAGCGTATTCGTTTCCACGATGGCGCTGTCAGGAACAGTCGCCTGAAAAGCCTGTACCATATCCCGGGGCAAAATGTTGGGACCGTGCTTTTCGCCGGTGTGCAGCTTAATAGCTACTTTGCCGTAAATATTTTCATTCACTAAACTGTAAAGCTTAATTAAATGTTCCGCGTCAATCGTACGGGTAAAATAAACCTTTGCTTTTGTTCCGGGCGCTTCTGCGTCCACCCGCCTGCTTCCTACAACCGGTGCCTGTTTGAATTCTGTCATGACGGTCTCCTTTCTTACGCCGGACGCTCCTGCGTCCCGCAACCTGCCTTCGTGGCGTGTTTAAAAAAGAATACAAACTTCTATAATATAGTTATAACCTATCTTCGCCAGAATGTACAATGCCTGTTTTGCAGCACTGCTATAACAAAAAAGCATAGCAATGTAAAGGGACATTCTGTGGTTTTTTACGAAATGTTTTTAATCCACGGAAACCATACGGTAATGACGTTTCCCAACATTTATCTTTTCTGCAAACTCCAACACGTTGACGCTGTGGTGCTTTTCCCACGCAGCTCTTGTAGCATCATCCTTAGCCGCGCCGAATTCAAAATCCACACAGGCCTGGTCTAATGCTACCGGATCGGCGGAGGCAAGAATGCCGACGCTTTTACGGTCTTGCACATTCACGCATTTGTCTTCCGCTTTAAAGGCATCCAGCACATTGATAAACACCCAGCGCCCTTTCTTATAATCCATCGCTGCTTTGGCCGCGTCCGCGAAGCACCGGGCTGTAGTGTCATCATCGGCCCACTGATAGGTTTTATCGTTTTTGCCCGCGCTGTGGATCAGCGCTTTTCCGGAAAGAGAACCGAGGGACAGAGATATATTTTTGATATTACCGCCTAACTGGGGAATATAGTGTGTCTTGAAACGGTGCACAGCTACAAAGGTATCGTAGTTCTGAATATGGGATCCGGTACGGGTGAATTTCAGGTGATGCCCGTTCTGTACCGGCATGTCAATATCCCCGTCCGCATCCAGCACGTCCACCGGCCCGACTTTGGTAAAGCCGTGCTTTTCCGCCATGGCGTAATTACCTTTCGCCGTATTGCGGGGCGCAGTGAAGCCGTTGGTATCCACAAATGTGCCCTGCGTTTCCTTCATCAGTTCCGCCATCAGTATCGGATCTAGGTACTGTTCCCCTTCGGCTCCAAAAGAGACCTTGATTGCGACCTTGCCTTTCTTTTCCTGTCCCAGCGCCTTGTACACTTTCATCAGGCCGCCGGCTGAAATGTCTTTGGTGAAATAGACAACGGGTGCATTCTTATCTTCCGTCAGAAAGCGCAGCGGTTTATTGTTGACTTCCGGTTTGATAAAATTCACAGCCGCTGTCGTGGCAGCCGGTTTTACATCTTTTGCCTCTGCAGTTTTCTTTTCACCGCCGCAGCCGGCAAACGCCAGTGTAAACGTAAGCGCAGTCAGCGCAATCGCGAGTTTTTTAAACATAAGGGACCTCCGTTATTACGAATGCCCGTAAAGCTGTACCAAAGGCAAACCTCAGACACAGTTCGACGGGCATTACGATTTTTAAAGAAACACAGATTCATTCGTATGCACGCTGTACAAACTCATTCAATCAGCATCTCTTCACTTGATTATTTCAGTTTGCTGTATTCCGCATCCGTTACCGGTTCGCACCATTCGTTACTGGTTTCTTCGCCGGCCACTTCAATCGCCAGATGGGACATCCAGGAGTCTGCCGCGGCGCCATGCCAGTGCTTCACATTGGCCGGAATGTTGACCACGGTTCCGGGCAGCAGTTTCACCGCCGGTTTGCCGTATTCCTGATACCAGCCCTGACCGCCTACGCAAATCAGCATCTGGCCTCCGCCGGATTTAGCGTGATGGATATGCCAGTTATTGCGGCAGCCCGGTTCAAAGGTCACGTTATACATGGCAACCTGCTGCGTGGAAACCGGGTACAGATAACTTTGTCCGATAAAATACTTCGCATACGCCGTGTTCGGTTCGCCAATGGGGAACATGATCTCCTGCTGGAACTTTTCTTTGTCTGTCACAGCCGCTGCCGCAGCCGCCGGTTCCGCATACACTTCCTTCGCCATGTTGAACGCCGCCCAGGCTTTCGGCCAGCCGGTGTAGAAACCCAGCTGGGTAATGATTTCCGCCATCTCCGCTTTGGTAACCCCGTTATTCTTTGCCGACTGGATATGATACTTCAGCGAACTGTCAATGACGCCGCTGCCTACCAGGCCGGAAACGGTAACGATGCTGCGGTCGTGCAGGGAAAGCACGTCGTTCTTCGACCAGACTTCCCCAAATAAGATGTCGTCATTGTAACGGGCAAAGTCCGGGGCAAAATCCCCCAGCCGGTCCCTGCCTGCTGTCTGTACAATTTTCTTCGGTACTTTCTGATTCGGATTTGTCATTGCTGCTGCCTCCACATAATTCAAACTCAGTGACATAAGGATCGACGCGCCTGCAAAGGCCGCCAACGCTTTTTTCCAACTGTTTTTCATAAACATGCACGCTCCCCTCAAAGCTTTAATGCACTTTCATTATAAGCAATGCGCATGCAACAAACAAATACCTGTTATAAATTGCAGGAAATGCTTTTCAGGCATGAATGGAAACTTTGCCGGTTCATTTCATCTCTTTCCACCAGGGGCCGAATTGTTCCGTGTTTTCCCCGATGACCGCCGCTTCCCCGATGCGGGGCGTCAGCAGTCGGTACGGTTTGGTTTTGCTTTCCTCTGCCAGCCAGGTGTATGGTTCATCCCAGGGATGGCGGGCCAGGGCGAATTTTCCTCCGTGACAGGGCAGCACCGTTTTTGCTTTTAAATCTTCCCCTGCCCGGGCGGTTTCTTTCGGATTCATGTGGATCTTCGGCCAGTCTTTGTTATATTGTCCGTTTTCCAGAATGGCAAGGTCAAACCCGCCAAAGGTATTGCCGAACTCTTTAAACTCTTTGGTGTAACCTCCGTCTCCGCTGTAAAACACCTTGCGCTGCGGCGTAATAAACGCAAAGGCGCAGGCTTCCGACTGGTTCGCGTTCAGGAAACGCCCGGTGAAATGCTGGGCCGGAAGGATATGGACGGTAAGCTGCTCCGAAAGTTTAACCGGTGTGTACCAGTCTTCTTCCGTAATTTTGTCCAGGTCAAAGCCCCAATATTCAAAATGTTCCCCGATGCCCAGAGGCACCACGATTTTTTTGATTTTCGGTTTCAGCGCCATCAGGGTGGGATAATCCAGATGATCCCAGTGGTCATGGGAAATCACCAGCAGATCAATGTCGGGGATATCCTCCGCCGTGTAGACATTGCTTCCGGAAAAGGCCTTATTGATGAACGGCAACGGCGAGGCCCAGCTGCTGAAAACCGGATCAATCAGAATCCTGATTCCGTTGAGCTGCAGAAAAAACGTAGAGTGTCCCATCCAGACCACTGTGTCCTGCTGCAGATCCAGTTTACGCAGATCCGTTTTCCGGGACACCATGGGTTCCGCAGGAACCAGCCGCTCCGGCGTTCCACCGAATAAAAAGCGCATGGTTGCCTGAAACTGGCTGGTCTCCACCGGTTTTTCCACCGGGGTTATGGACCAAAACCGTCCGTTATAATAATGAGGTGACTGCCGGATACGTTCCAGCCGTTTACCTGTAGGCGTCCGCCCGAACTCCGGGCGCTGACTGTAAAAATATACGCCGGCCGTAAGAGCCAGCACGAATACCAATATAATTTTCAACACAATTTTCATGATTTTCTTCATCTACACGGAGTGCGTTTAGTCCTGCCGGTTGGGATCGTCCGGAGCTTTCTTCCCCGTTTCCTTTTCGTAATCATCTAAATTGATCGCGCTTTCCGAACCGGCGGCCAGCGCTTTGTTATAATACCAGTCTTTGAAATCCAGTTCTTCCAGATAATACTGCAGTTGTTCGATCTGATCCAGCACGAACTGACGCTGCGCCTTGATGATCTCGTAACGCTCCTGCAGGGTGTCGTCCCCTTTGGATGTCAGCTCCACATAATCGCGGATGCGTTTGATGGGCATCCCTGTGTTTTTCAGGCAGGTCAGAAGACCCATCAGCCGCAGGTCCATGTCTTCAAACACACGGATGCCATTTTTGCGTTTTATGTTGGGCAGCAGCCCTTCTTTATCGTAAAAACGGATAGTAGATGGCGGCAGACCGGTTTTTTCGGCAGCTTCGGAAATAGTGTAAGACATGATGCACAGCTCCTTTTGTTGATATATATGAGAAAGGCTCGACGGCAATTGGCTTTTATATGTGGCATTTGTTAACTATATGTTATTTATTAAAGTTCACTTTAAGTCAAGGTTGAAAACGAAAATTCATAGTTAATTCACATTTTAAAACTGCTTCCACGGGAACCGGAAGTCGGACAAATCCGTTTAAAAAACAAAAAACCGCCGGCGTATTAGTACACCGACGGTTGTAACTGAAACTTCATTTTAGGCGGTCAAAAGGGAACAACTCCCACAGCCTGCCGCTCTGCCCGGTTTATTTCAGCAGCGCCGCGCCCATCTCAAATGCCTTTTTGCATTCCTGTGGGAATACCGTTTCGTGACGTACTTTTTTTGCTTCCGGATCAAACAGCGTCCAGGGCCAGTCCAGCTTGCTGTAATCTTTCAATTGCAGCGTGTCACCGCTGACAAGAACTTCTGTCGGACCTACCAGAAGGTTCAGGGTCTTGCGATAATTTTCCAGCAACTGGGTATAATACGTATCCGGCGCGTTGCTGGTCATGATCAGCAGCACGGGAATCATGTGGGCATTGCAGCAATAGTTTTCCTTGTTATACGTAAGGTTCTGGAAAGTCAGACGCTCCTCTACGACTGTTCCTGTATTATTTCTTTCAGATGTTTTCGGAAATTCTAAACCAGCATTTCTTCTTTTTGGACAGCACGGCCCGGTTCGAGAACCAGGAACTGATCGTCCCACATTCCCCTAAACAGTTTTTCCAGAAGATGGGTGCCGGCCTCCACGTATTCCATCTTAGCGCCAAGCCAGTCCGCATCCTTTTTTACAACCGCAGCGTATTCCGGCCGACGGCACTGATTGATGCCCGTGTCCATAACGGATATTGTGTTATATAAATCCATCCATTCCTTATGCCGTTTTTTCGCTGTCTCCTCGTCTACATTGTATGCTTTTACCAATCTTTCAAAAATGGCCTTAAAGGATTCCGTGGAAGGATCCATAGCCCGTACATAAAGATGCCCGGGCGTTTTCAGGTTACTGACAGGATCATCCTTTGTCTGCAGCAAAAGCGATACGCAGTCATCCACCCGCGGAATGACAAGGCGGTAACGGGACTGCACCTGATTCCAGGAACCGCCGCAAAATCCCATGCAGACTAACACCGTATCGATTTCTTCCGGCATCCGTTCCAGTTCTGCTTTGATATGTTCCTGCATTTCAGCGGGGTCTCTGTGATAGATGCGGTTAAGGTATCTGACCTGCATCTTTGTTCCCGCTCTGGCCTGCGCCGCTTCTACATATTCCGTAAGCGAACTGCAGGCCAATATGATTGTCTTATCCTGATTCATGATTGTTATATCCTGATTCATCGTATCACCCCGCAAATACAATTTTTGTTTTATTATAACAAAAAAAGCTGCAGAAAAACCACAGCTGTCAAAATTACTACGAGTTTTAATTATTATTTCAAAATCCTTGTGTTGCGGGGCTGTCCATATGGTATAATTGATTGAGATGAAAATACTGAAAAAGGTGGAATCAAAATGAGCAGCAAAAATATGAAACGGGTTTTCATGCTACTGTTAGCAGCCGCAGCAATGATGGCATTTCCGTCTGTTTCACACATGTTTGGCATGGGAAAGCCGGCTGAAAAGATTACGTCTTTTGAGATTGTCACGCTTCGTCTGAGCGGTATGCGATTCACCACAGAGTACGAAATTGTAATGAAAGACAAGGAAGCCGAAGTAGTTGAATACGCGATTCGATATGAAAAAAATGAGGATAAGCGCATACCTCAGAGACAAATGCTGTGCAGCGCTGACAGAATACTGAAGCTGTTGAACGACTGCGAGCTGGTTTCCTGGGACGGCTTTCACGGTAAGCACCCGAAAAACGTTAATGACGGTATCATGTTCTCCCTCAATGCCACCGTCAACGGCGACAGGAAAATAAGAGCGGAAGGCTCTGAGAATTTCCCGAAGCATTTCAGGGAACTGAGGGACGGACTGCACGCCATTCTCAGTCAAAAGGATTAATTCCGCAGTTTGCCAGATAACATGTTTAGTTTCATAATCTTTGTACCGGCGGTCAGAGAGACCGCCGGTTTTTGTTTTATAAGAACGTTTTTTGCCTGGGCCGAAAACTACAGCCGGTTTATCAGACCGCACGCCGCTTTCTTATAACTTGCCGCCAAGATTTTCCAGGGAATCGATTACGATCAGGCAATCGGGCTGCACATGTTTCATCACGAAGCGCATCTTATCCTTCGGAACGGCGACACAGCCGCCGGTGAACGGTTTATTGGGGCCGAAGCAGTGCATGAAGAGCGCCGAACCCAGACCGGGCGTATGCAGCCTGTTGTAGTTTATGTTCAGGCAGTACTGGTAATGCTCCGTATAATCTATGATATGCTCGCTGTCCTCTTTGTTCAGGTCCGGATAATTGCGGATATCCACCATGCGGTCATACTGCATGCCGGGGCGCTGATCCCCCGACCAGTACATATTATTGTCGACTTTTGTGTAGGGTATGGCGCAGCCCGGGTCCGACGCTATGCCAAAAGCCCTGTTAAGCCGGAAAGTTCCCACGGGAGACTTGGCGTCGCCTTCCTTTTCTTTTCCCAGGCCTGCTTTGCCTATAAAACCGGGCGTCGTCATGATCTGATGCCAGTTGCCCTTGTTATCTTTCCGGTGCATGGATACCCAGGCAGTGGTCTGGCCTACGCCGCCAACCACTATAAGCTGCTCCGTCTTTGCGGCGGCAGGCAGCGCCGAAACCCATGCGGGAGACAACGTTTCTTTGGCAGAT
Source organism: uncultured Succiniclasticum sp. (assembly GCA_902801365.1). Lineage (GTDB taxonomy): Bacteria > Bacillota > Negativicutes > Acidaminococcales > Acidaminococcaceae > Succiniclasticum. The sequence continues at coordinate 39,755 of CADCHY010000018.1, read as the reverse complement.
CCGGCTTCTCCCGCAGCGGGCAGAAGCATCAGTACAGCCAGCGCCGCTACGACAAGTGCATGCATTCGTTTCATGTTTCAGTTACCTCCTTCAACAAACACTTCTTGTATTCTATTTGGTATTTAATTCGGTATATTTTTTACCTTCTACCTGGTATTACATTTGGTATTCTATTTGGTTTTCTGTTCGACATTTTATTTTGTTTTCAATTCTGTTTTCTGTACACTGTTCTGCTTTTTTTCCCATCCGAAGTGGATAGCCCCAAACTTACAGGCTGCCTTGCAGTCGCCGCAGGAAATGCACTCGCAGTCTCCCACTTTTCTGATATCCATTTTACAGGTCCGCAGGCAGGCATTACAATGTACGCACTTGCTTTCATCCAACTTAACAGAGAGCAGCGCGATTTTATTAAAAAGACCATAAAATGCGCCCAATGGGCAGATGAACCGGCAGAAAGGCCGGAACAGAAAAACAGATAATATGATTACCGCCGCCAGAATGGCGAAACGGTAATTGAGAAACATATACGGACGGATACTGCCTCCTGTTGACAACGTCATAAGGAAATTGGAAAAAGGCAGGTTGGGACAAACCCAGTGGCAAAAAGCCATAAACCGTTTTCCCGCGAGATGGTAACCGAGTGGAACCGCCACGACGAAAACCGCAAGGAATACGTATTTCAGATAACTGAGCCTCCGCGTCCATTCGTTCTTTTTGATTTTTGGCGCCGGGATTTTATCCAGAATGTCCTGCACCAGCCCGAAGGGACAAAGCCAGCCGCAGATGAACCGACCAAAGGCCAACGCCAGCAGCAGTAACCAACATAAAACACGCAGGGGCAGACGGGCCAGCCCATCAGCAAACAGCCGCTGCATGAAATTCAGCGGACAGCCCGCCACCGACGCCGGGCAGTAACGGCAGTTCAGCCCCGGCACGCAGAATTCACTGTTGATATATTTCGCAGGAATATCACTGATTAAATTACAGTTGTACAAAATGGCTGAACAGAGTTGCAGCAGACGGCGGGTAAACATGATAGTCCGTTTCTCCTTTACAGTTTTGTACTTTAATCGTATACGATAAAGCCCGCTCTAAGTCAAGAGGGATTCCGTAACGCCTGCATTATTCGCCGAATCCGAAGAATTCTTTCAGTCCTTTTTTCTCCAGCAATATTTCAGCAGTAAATCCATAGTGAGACGCCGCCGCAAGAGTCACTACTTCCCTCAGAAAGTCCTCGTAAGGCAAATCAAACCATTCCTCCGGTATCTCGCGGTGGATGGTTCCGCCGTCATTGTGGCCGCCGCCCCACCACCAGGCTTCGTCCAGTTCCGCTTCATAGGTTCCGTCATCCATCTTGTTGAAAGCGTACCAGGAAGCCCATTCGCGCATTCCTTCCGGGGTCTTCGGTCCTTCATAATGCGGCGCATCGTGAGAAAGCGGCGAATACTCCGGCGTCCCTTTCTTTGCGCCGCGCCGGTAGACTGTAAACCGTTCCCCTGTATCCATGGGGTAACGTTCCAGCAGAAAGGGTCCCTTCCGATAAATGATACGCCTTCGTCCGGGCACCCGGTTTGCGTCATTGATCAAATCGGTGAACACCTTCAGGGGTTTTGTCTCCTGTAATTCCTTTTCGAGCCCCAGTTCCTTCAGCTTGTCTTCCATATCCCAGGGGCAGCCCCATTCTGTATAATACGTTGCCTTATGGTTACTGTAGATATAGTAGTAACCGATTACCTTATCATTATAAAATACCTTATACTTATCCAGAATAGAACTCATGGTCTTCCCTCCTGTTCTCCCTGATTTAATTACCGGCGCATTTTTACAGATACTGGCCGGTAACGCTTTCTTTGGACTGCCGGATCTGTTCCGGCGTTCCGCAGGCCACGATACGCCCACCCTGTTCGCCGCCTCCCGGTCCCAAGTCGATAACATAGTCTGCGTTGGCAATCACATCTAAATCGTGTTCAATCACAAGGACGGTAGCGCCTGCTTCCACCAGACGGTCAAACACGCCCAGCAGTACCTGCACATCCAGCGGGTGCAGGCCGATGGTGGGCTCATCAAATACGAACACGGAATCTTCCTGGGTCCGTCCCATTTCGCTGGCCAGTTTCAGCCGCTGCGCCTCGCCGCCGGACAAAGCAGGCGTGTCTTCGCCAAGGGTAAGATAGCCCAGACCGAGATCATGCAACACTTTCAGCTTTTCGTATATTTTCTTCTTGTCCTTAAACAGTTCCAGTGTATCATCCACGGTCATCGCCATCAGTTCGGGAAGGGAAAAAGCCTTCTCTGCTGTTTTCGGCTTCCAGAGGATTTTCTCCGCTTCCCCGCTGTAGCGTTTTCCGTTACACTCCGGACAGGTTATGGTCACATCCGGCAAAAACTGTACGTCAAGAGATATCTGTCCGGTTCCGTCGCAGACCGGGCAGCGAAGGGAACCGGTGTTGTAGGAGAAATCGCCGGCTTTCAGTTTTCCGGCTTTCGCGGTTTCCGTCCCGGCATATAGTTTACGCAGTTCATCCAGAATACCACTGTAAGTTGCCACTGTGGAACGGATATTGATGCCGATGGGCGACGCGTCGATCAGGTTGGCGCGGCGGATTCCCTCCGCCTCTACTGTTTTTACCGGAAAAGGCAGCTTCTCCCCCGCACAGTATGCCGCCAGTCCGGGAATCAGGCTTTCCAGTACCAGCGTCGTTTTGCCGGAGCCGGACACGCCCGTCACCGCCGTCAGCCTGCCTTTGGGAATCGCAACGTTCAGCGCGTGAACTGTGTGAATCGGGCATGTCTCTATGCGGATCGTGCCCAGGCTGAACACGTCCGGCGCTTTGGCACGCCTGCGAATCTTCATATGCCCGGTATCTGACAGGAAAGGTGCAATCTTGGATGCGCCGGCTGCCAGAATCTCTTCGATGCTTCCCTGGGCCAGAACGGTTCCGCCCTGGGTTCCAGCCAGCGGTCCCAGTTCGATCATGTGGTCTGCCTGTTTCAGCACCCGGACATCATGGTCTACCAACACCACGGAATTGCCGTCGGCAATCAGGCTGTCCACCACGTTCATCAGACCGTCAATGTTGGAAGGGTGAAGCCCGATGCTGGGCTCGTCCAATACGTATAAAACACCCGTTGTTTCGTTGCGGACGGCGCGGGCCAGCTGCACCCGCTGCCGTTCACCGGTAGAGAGTGTATTGCTGGCCCGGTCAAGGGTCAAATACCCGAGGCCCAGGTCAATTAACCTTTTTGCATTGTCCAAAAATGACTGGATGATACTCTCCGCCATGGGACGCATCTCTTCCGGCAGCGTTCCCGGTACAGCCTGCACCCACGGAATCAGGTCCGCCAGTGTCATGGCTGTCGCTTCCGCCAGATTTTTTCCGGCCAGCGTTGTGGAGCGTACTTTCGCCGAGAGCCTGGTGCCGCCGCAATCAGGACAAACGGACTCGTGCAGGAATTTTTCCACCCGTTTCATGCCGTTTTCGTCTTTGACTTTGGCCAGCGCGTTTTCCACCGTATAGACAGCGTTATAATACGTGAAATCCATCTCTCCCGCCATATTCGTTTTCTCGTTCATATAGAGAAGATGGTGTTTTTTGGCCGGGCCGTGGAATACGATTTCCTTTTCTTTCGGCGTCAGCTCGCGGAATGGGACATCGGTGCGCACGCCCAGATCCCGGGCGATATCCTTCATCAGGGACCACATCAGGGTCTGCCAGGGCGCCACAGCCCCCTCATCAATAGTCAGGGAGTCGTCAGGCACCAGTGAATCTTCATTCACGGTGCGGATTACGCCCGTGCCGGAACAGGAAGGACAGGCGCCTTCTGAATTAAACGCCATTGCTTCCGCGCCGGGACCGTAAAACTCTTCACCGCAGATGGGACATTTCGTAGGCAGCATCAACGCCACATTCATGTCCGGCGGGCAGGGATGCCCGTTGGGGCAGCAATGACTGCCCAGCCGGGAGAACAGCAGGCGCAGGCTGTTCAGCAGTTCCGAAGCGGTTCCGAATGTGCTGCGGATGCCGGGAATGCCCGGACGCTGGTGCAGGGCCAGCGCAGCCGGAACATGTTTGATTTCGTCTACCTCGGCCCTGCCAGCCTGGGTGATGCGGCGCCGGGTGTAGGTGGAAAGGGCTTCCATGTACCGCCGCGATCCTTCCGCGTACAACGTGCCCAGCGCCAGCGAGGATTTTCCGGATCCGGAAACGCCCGCAATGGCCACCAGTTTGCCGAGAGGAATATCTACGTCAATGTTTTTCAGATTATGTACCTTTGCCCCGCGGACGATGATGTGCTGTGGGGCGGTTCTTTTATCTTTCATACTGATTTTATTTTCCCTTTTCTCTGCTCTTGCATTTCTTTGCATTTATTACTTTACTGTTACTATAACATAATGTTACCTGCTTTTACAAAAAAAGAATCAGGACTGACTTCATATAAAAATGAAGCGTCCCGATTTTTTCCAATAAATTTATATTCTGTTTCCGGACGTATGGCAAGCTTTCACGCCAACAACCGGCACAAGCCGGGACCCTAAAATGGCAGCGACCACGCACAGCACGGCATCTCCCGGCACTGCCAGGATGAAACAGTACAATACCAGCGGCCAGACTGCAATGGGTGTCCCCAGATAATAATTGCTGATTACATAGCAGTAAACCATGCCGCACAGATAAACAACAGCCAGGTTCAAAGCATTGCCCAGCAGCAGATTTTTGAATGAGGAGCCTCCGGTTTTTTCCGCAAAATAGCCGGAAATATAGGCGCCGATGGCAAATCCCGGCAAATAACCGAAGCTTGGTTTAAGGATGTAGCCGGGCCCACCGCCTTCCGCAAAGACAGGCACTCCCAGCAGCCCCAGCGCAATATACAGAACCACGCTGGTCGCTCCGAGGCGTGAACCCAACAGCACGCCCGCCAGGGTGGTGAACAGGAACTGCAGGGTAAAAGGCACTACGGGAACCGGAATGCGAATGAAGGCCCCAATGGCTATCAGCGCGGTAAAAATCGCGCAAAGAATATGGTTTCGTAATTTTGAATTGCGCACAGCAGAGGCCTCCTATCAAAACGCGCAGGGATCGGAAAACACATTCACGTCCTGTTTACGTACCTTGTCAAAGATTTCTTCCATAGATTTTGTCAAGCGCGACAGCATTTCATCAATTTCTGCCGGGGTGGAACACAAGGGCGGCATAAAGACGATTACATCACCGATGTTACGGATAATGAGTCCGTACTTCCGCGCATTCTGGCAGATGCCGCCCGCAATTAACAGGCCGGGTTCAAAGGGAATCTTATTCGCTTTGTCACGCATCAGCTCAATGCCGCCCAGCATGCCGCACTGGCGCGCATCTCCTACAAATTCCATTGCGTTGATACGCTCAAAATGCTGACGGATCATTTCCATTTTGGGCGGAAGGCCGGCAATCACATCATCGTTCTCGAATATCCGGAGGCTGGCCAGTCCCGCTGCGCACGCAAGGTTGTTCCCCGTATAGGAATGTCCGTGATAGAACGTCTTATACTCTGTAGGTTCGCCCAAAAAGGCATTATAGATTGCATCCGTCACCAGCGTCGCCCCCAACGGCAGATAACCGGCGCTGATGCCTTTGGAAAGACACATCATGTCCGGCAGCACATTTTCATGATTGCAGGCATACATCAGTCCGGTTCGCCCAAACCCCACCGCTACTTCATCCATAATCAGCAACACATTGTATTTTTTCGTCAGGTCCCTGACACCTTTGATATAACCTTTCGGCTGCATCAGCATGCCTGCGGCACATTGGCACAACGGTTCGATAATCATGGCCGCCGTATGGGATGCGTGCTCTTTCAAATACGCTTCCAATTCCTTTAATAAAGCATCCAGGAACTCCTTTTCCGATTGCACGTCCATTTTAGTATGGTAGAACGACGGGCAACTGACACGGTGGGTCGAAAACAGCAGCGGCTTATAGGCCTTGTGGAACACTTCCACATTACCAACCGAAACAGCGCCTACCGTATCGCCGTGATAGGAATCGCCTAAATTAATGAAATCTTTCTTCTCCGGATGTCCGGCGTAATTCCAGTATTGGAATGCTATCTTGATAGCAGCTTCCACGGCCGTGGAACCGTCGTCGGAATAGAAGACTTTATTCAGCCCTTCCGGCGTAACCTCCACCAGTTTTTCCGCCAGTTCTGCGGAAGGTTTGTTGATCAGGCCCAGCAGCGTGCTGTGTTCCACTTTGTTTAATTCCGCAATGATTGCTTCATTGATTTCTTTCCGCCGGTGCCCGTGGATATTGACCCACAAACTGCTGATGGCATCCAGATATTCTTTCCCATCTGTATCATACAGTTTCACACCTTCCCCATGATCAATTACAAGCTGGGGATTCTTCAGCCAGCCTTTCATCTGGGTAAAGGGGTGCCAGATATATTTTTTGTCCAATTCTTCCCATTTGTTCATCTGAGTGTCTCCTTGTTCTTTAAATACGCATTTCTTTTGCCAGTTCCAGGATTTTGTCCAGTTCAACAGTTTGCTCCGTAATCAAAGCCAGCTTCCGTGGATCATTCATTTCTTCCTCAGTCATCCTGGGAAGCTTTCCCAAAACCGGAAGTCCTGTCAGTTTTTCGTAATAATAAAGATTTCCTTTCTCCAAATCTCCCGCTGTTTCTTCATTCCATCCGTTCACAAGGAACCCCAGTACCGGAATACCGTGCTGCTGACAGTAATACGAAGTCAGCACCGCATGATTTACGTTTCCCAATATCGGTTTTACTACGATTAATACAGGAATACCCAGGGCTTTAAAATAGTCCTTTACCAGAAAGTCTTCCGTAATCGGCGCCGTGATACCTCCGATGCCTTCCAGCACGGAGATCTCATGACCGGTTATACAGGCTTTCGCCCCTTCGATCATTCTTTCCGGCTGAAGCGTTATGCCTTCCAGCCTGCTGGCTTCCGCCGGAGCCAAAGCAGCTTCCAATACTACAGGAATCACTTCTTTGCGCAATGTGTCAGGATAGCCCGCGCATTTCATCTGGAACTCCGCATCGGTAGAAATCAGTTCCCCATCCTGCCGCCGCACACATCCGGAAGCAACCGGTTTGAAAATGCCCGGCGTAATACCGCGGAAGCGCAACGCAGCTGCCAATGCGCCTGTCACCACGGTCTTACCCATTTCCGTATCCGTTGCCGTAATGCCTATTGCAAGCAAACCCATACCTTCTTTCTTTGGTTTAATAGATGCCTTCACCATCTGCCTCCGCAACGTTAACCTCGCTTTCGGCATTGGTTTACGTTAAAATTATAAAGCGGAATCGTAAATACGTCAACCTTGTTTTTTGTTTAGGTTAACCTTGTTCCTTCAGAATAGTGAACCCCGGGTAAAAAAACAGCAGCCGTACCTTAAAAGTACAGCTGCTGTATTTGTTACATGACAGTATTCCGGCAATACCGGAACGTAATGGTCACCGTTTTGCGTTTGCCATTGCGTCGGTATTTGTCTGATTTGCCTTTTCCCTGCCAATATCCGCAACAATGCGGTTATGTTCGTCTACCATCACTACTTTAGGCTCGTTTTGTTCCGCCTCTTTGGCATCCATCAGGCCATAGGCAATGATGATGACAACGTCGCCCACCTGGGCTTTGCGAGCGGCGGCCCCGTTCAGGCAGATGACACCGCTTCCCCGTTCTCCGGCAATGGTATAGGTTTCCAGCCTCTCCCCGTTATTGTTATTCACGATCTGGACCTTTTCGCCGGGCAAAATGCCCGCCGCGTCCAGAAGATCCTCGTCAATGGTTATGCTTCCCATATAATCCAGCCGCGCCTGGGTTACCACGGCGCGATGAATTTTACCATGAAACATAGTATAAAGCATTCGCTTATCCTCCTGGAAGTTTTCTCTGGTTTTGCTAATTTGTTTTATTAACCTGCTTTTTCTATTCCGTTATTTCTGTAGAATGACATTATCTATCAGGCGCGTCGTGCCGAATTTCACGGCCACGGCCAGCAGGTGATCTGTCGTAACCGTCTTTTCCGCAGGCGTAAGATCCGGAAGCTGATACATTTCAACATAATCAATGTTGGACAAAGGTTCTGTCTGAATCATTTCCGTAACCAGCGCGATCAGTTTCGCGCTGTCCCGTTCCCCTGCTTCAAAAGCAGCTTTAGCCTTTGCCAGCGCTTTGCTCAGAATCACCGCGGCGCTCCGTTCGGCTGCGTTCAGATAGACGTTGCGGCTGCTCTTAGCCAGCCCGTCCGCTTCCCGCACTATCGGCATGACACGAATCTCCAGCGGGAAGAACAGGTCTTTTACCATACGCTTCAGGACCTGCGCCTGCTGCGCATCCTTCTGGCCAAAGTACGCCTTGTCCGGCTGGGCCAGATTGAACAGTTTGCTTACGACGGTAGCCACGCCGCGGAAATGGATGGGACGGGTACGGCCGCACAGCACTTTTGTGATGTCGCCCGTCACTTCGACCCAGGTCATGTCCCGGCTGGGATACATTTCATTGGGAGACGGCGCGAACAGCACGTCCGCCCCCATTTCCTCCGCCAGCTTGCAGTCGTGGTCCAAAGTCCGGGGATAGGCGTCCAGATCTTCTGTGGGACCGAACTGCGTCGGATTGACAAAATCACTGACGATCGTAAAATCGTTTTCCGCGTGGGCTGCCTTAATCAGCGAGGCATGGCCTTCATGCAGAGCTCCCATGGTGGGAACCAGGCCGATGCTTTTGCCCGCTTTTTTGGTTTCTTTCACTATCTGCTGTAACTCTGCCACAGTTTTTACTAATTTCATGTTTCTGCCTCCTGTATCTCTTTACAATATTTTGATAAAATCAGTCTTTATAACTCCTGCCGGTTTAATGGACAGGCTCTGCTTTTTCGGAAATCCTGTATGCGTTGCTTTTTAATTCCTCGTCGTAGCGGGGATTCAGGTAATTCACATACAGCCAGGCCAATATGCTGCCGGAAATATTATGCCAGCTGCTGAAGATGGCGCCGGGCACTGCCGCGGCGGCAAGAGCCGGGAAATGGGTTTTGGCGAGTCCTGCTGCCAGACCGGAATTCTGCATGCCCACTTCTATGGAAAGGGCCACGCACTTTTTCCAGCTCATACCGGAGAAACGGCCAAGAGCAAAGCCCAGGGCGCTGCCCAGCAGGTTGTGCAGAACTACAACGGCCATGATTGTAGCGGAAGAAGCCAGGATCGCGTCGCGGCTTGCGCCCGCCAGACCGGCGATCAGCAGGGAAATGCACAGGCAGGACAGAGCCGGCAGATATGCTTTTGCCTTTTCGCACCAGTCCGGGAAAAAGTGACGCAGCGCTACGCCGAAACCGATGGGAATGATAACAATCTGTACGATGCTCCAGAACATGGCAACGGGGCTGAAATCAATCCTCTGGCCGATAATGAGATACGTGAGAAGCGGGGTCATAATGGGCGACAGCAGCGTGGAAACCGTTGTCATGGTTACGGAAAGGGCCAGGTCACCTTTACTGATAAACGTAATCACGTTGGAAGCGGTACCGCCGGGACAGGTGCCTACCAGTACCACGCCTACCGTAAGGGCCGGGTCAAGATTGAAGGCCCGCGAAAGCAGGTATGCCAGAAAAGGCATGATGGCATACTGGGCGACCGCGCCTAAGAATACGTCCCGGGGACGCTGCAGAATCAGACGGAAATCTTTCAGTTCCATGGTAGTACCCATGCCAAACATAATGATTCCCAGCATCATGCTCAAAAGCGAAAATCCCGCCAATTTCCCCAGAACCCAGGTGAAAGCCGGAGGGCAGGTCATGCCGCCGATAAAGAATAAGATGATAACTACGCCGAAATACTTGCCGATGAGCTCACAAAACTTTTTCATGTCTCCTCCTTTTCGATACGTCCCATAGGGAATACTGACGCGCAAACGCACAACCTGCGGCTGTGCCCGCGCTTACCGGAGAGCTAAATAAAAAATGCGCATCCGGTAAGATGCGCATACGAAGCCCTTTAGCGTCTCGTCCCGGTCTTAAAGATCCAAGCGATGTGTGACATTGTCCTGAATAAGCACGGCGCACTGGTAAAGTTCCCCTGGGGATACCTTCCATACCATTCTTATTCCGCGAAGATAATAGCACAAACAAATTAAAAATGCAAGTACATTTTGGGGCTTATTTAGACAGTTTTTAATGATCCGTTTCCTGCATCTTTACGAACTCCTGCCGGGCAATGGACAGGAAACGTTCCGCAATAGGCGTGAACACCTGATATCTTCGCCAGATCAGATACATGGGCGTTTCCAGGACCGGTGAAAGCGGCCGCACGATCAGGCCGCTGTCGGGAGAGGTATCGATCAGTTTATCGAAGGTCAGCAGATACCCCAGTCCTTCCCTGGCAAAAACAGAGCCGTTGTAGGCAAGCCGGAAAGAACCTTCAAACTGCAACTCTTTCACCCGTTCCCCGCACCAGCGGGGCAGGTCGTTCCGGACGGACTGTTCCGAACAATACAGCGGTAGCCCCAACAAATCTTCAAATACAATTTTATCTTTCTTCGCCAGTTCGCAGTGTTCCGGCATCACAAGCATCCACCTGTCAGCCTCCGGAAAGGCAAGGGCATGATATTTTTCCCGGTTGGGTTCTTCCACGACGATGCCGAAATCCAGAAGCCCCTTGTCCAGTTTTTCCGTAACCTGTTCCGTGTCGCCGCTTGTAATATGGTAATGCAGTCCCGGGTATTGCTCCCGGCAAAGCCGGATCATACGGGCAAGGTAACAGATCTGGAATGATTCGGCACATCCGAAATAAATGTCGCCGCCCAGAATATCATCCATGGATTTAAACTCTTCCGTAATTTTATCCGCCATGGAAAGCAGGTCTTCTGCATGCTTGCGCAGCAGCATCCCCTCCTCTGTCAGTTCGATGGAAAAGCTGTGGCGGATGAACAGCTTCTTCCCCAGTTCTTCTTCCAGCCCCTTTAACTGCTTGGACAAGGTGGACTGGGAAACAGCCAAACGCTCGGAAGCCCGGGTCATATTCCCTTCCCGGGCCGTCTCCAGAAAATAACGAAGTGTACGAATTTCCATAACCGGATCCTCCCTTACTTTATTATACACTGAAATGAAAAAAAATCATATCATGTTTTGAAATATAACCATTAGCGAATTCAACACAAACATGATATGATACCCGCAGAGATCAAATATAACCGACAAAGTACCCGCTTTCAGATTCGATGTACAAGGAAATACTGATTCAAACAGGAATTAAGGAAGGAGACGGAGATGAAGTTAAACAAAAAACTGCTGGCAGCCGTATTAATCGGACTCATGACCATGACCGGAAGCGCGCTGGCCGCTGAAAACGTTACCGCAAAAGACGCAGGAATCACGAAAGGAACCGCTATGCAGACAGAACAGAAACTTCAGTTGGATGAAAAATGGGACAAGGTTTTCCCGAAAAGCAATAAGGTCGAACACAAGAAAGTTACATTCCATAACCGTTACGGAATCACCCTGGCAGCCGATATGTACGTTCCGAAAAACAGCAGCGGCAAAAAGTTCCCGGCGCTGGCCGTGGCGGGACCTTTCGGCGCAGTTAAGGAACAGTGCAGCGGTCTGTATGCCCAGACTATGGCGGAGCGCGGCTTCCTCACCATCGCCTTCGACCCGTCCTTCACCGGCGAAAGCGGAGGCAATGTGCGGTATGTAGCGTCCCCGGACATCAATACGGAAGATTTTTCAGCCGCGGTTGATTACCTGTCCACATTGGATAACGTTGATCCCGGACACATAGGTATCATCGGTATCTGCGGCTGGGGCGGCCTGGCCATGAATGCGGCAGCCATGGACACCCGCATCAAAGCCACGGTTATTTCAACTATGTACGATATGAGCCGTGTCACTGCAAACGGTTACTTTGACGCCATGGATGAAGACGCCCGCTACAAAGCAAGAGAAGCCATGAACGCACAACGCACGGAAGATTACAAAAACGGCAGTTACAAACTGGCAGGCGGTCTGCCCGACGAACGCCCGGCAGAGCCGAAATTCTTCAGCGATTACTGGGATTATTACAAAACGCCCCGGGGCTATCACAAACGTTCCCTGAACTCCAACGGCGGCTGGAACGTGACCAGCGCCTTGTCCTTCATGAACATGCCCCAGCTGAGTTACGCCGGTGAAATCCGCAATGCGGTTCTGGTAATTCACGGAGAAAAGGCCCATTCCCGGTACTTTGGTGAAGACGCCTTCAAAAAATTAAAAGGCGGCAATAAGGAACTTATGATTATTCCCGGCGCCTCCCATACCGACTTGTACGATCAGGTAAACATCATCCCCTTCGATAAGATTGAAAGTTTCTTCCACAAATATCTGTAATAAACCAAACAGGCTGAAATAAAAAGGCGGCAATCAAAACCAAAACCACCCGTTCAACGGGTGGTTTTGATTTATACTATTCCATTATTTTTGCATATCACATTACATATAAAGCTTTCAGTCTCTGCTTCCGAGTTGAGCTTCTTCCGGATTATTCGTCAACCCCAGTCTCTTTAACATCTGCATATCGCTGGAAATCGTCGCGGCGCCGGCAGTAGTCAGCATATTGCCGGTGATGGAAGCGGAAGCCCCTCGGCCGATGACCGTCTCCCCGGACTTCGGCAGAATGCCCCGGCCTGCTCCCAGGCGGATGTTTGCCGTGGGGTTGATGAAACGGAAGATAGCGACCGTACGGGCCACATCCTCTGCGGAAATCTGCGGGGTATCCTGCAGCGGCGTACCCTTGATCGGCATCAGGGCGTTGATGGGGATTGACTCGATTCCCAGCTCCGCTAATGTCAGCGCCATGTCAAACCGGTCGTCCCAGTCCTCTCCCATGCCGATAATGCCGCCGGAGCATACGCACATGCCTGCCTCCTGTGCAATTTTGATCGTACGGATTTTGTCTTCAAAGGTGTGTGTGGTGCAGATATTCGGGAAATTGCGGCGGGACGTTTCAATATTGTGATGGTAGCTGGTAACGCCGGCGTCCTTCAGGCGGCGGAACTGTTCCGCATCAATAAACCCCATGGAAGCGCAAAGTTGAATCTTCAGCTTTGCGTTCATTTCTTTATAGGCTTCAATGGCTTTGTCGAAATCCTTGCCCTTTAACGCCCGGCCCGCCGTGACGATGGCAAAGCGGTTCACACCCGCGTCCTGGTTGGCTTTCGCGGCCGCAAAGATTTTCTCTTTCGGCAGAAATCCGTATTCATCGATACCGGTATGGTTGCAGGCGGCCTGGGCGCAGTATTTGCAATCTTCACTGCAACGTCCACTTCTCCCGTTGATGATGGAGCAAAAATCGACAAGATTTCCGCAGAAATGCTTCTGCAGTTTGCCGGCGCAATCCAGCATCTCTTCCAGGTCCGCCGTCAACAACAATTCTTTGTCCAGATTTTCACGGGTAATACGGTAACCTTCTTTTACTATTTTTTCAGTCAGCTCTGAAATCGTCATACTTGATTCCTCTTTTCTCTATTTTGGTTAACTTTTTTATTGTTAACGTTAACATAATTATAGTTAACTTGATTGGATTAGTCAACCAAAAATACAAAGAATTAAGAAAAAGCAACGTATATAGAAAAAGCGCCCCTTCCGCAGAAGAGGCGCGCGTTGTTGAATTATAAAACAGTCACTCTCACCCGGGCTTGCTTTATTTTACAAGCCACAGGAACCCCCAAAACATAAATGAATTGTCATATTCAAAACCGTATCTTTTACTTAAGCTCATCTTCATACCTCCCTTCCTTCTTACACACAATGCTGACGATAAAACAGTGATCTCAATATTTAAATATCGTATATACCTATACGGGTATTTGTATTGCCTTTGGGGGTATTATACCTATAGGGGTATATGTTGTCAAGAGGTGAAAACGGATTTTACAATTATTTCAAATATAAATAAAAAACAGCGGAAAACTCCTTTTGCGGGGCTCCGCTGTTGTACTGATCTGATTCTCTTTTAAGTGGGTAATTTCTTATTTCATGTTGGCAAACCGTTCCACCGCTTTCGTAAAGCGAGCAATGGTTCTGTCCGCATCTCCTTTTTCAATGCCTTCCCGGACACAATGCTGGATATGACCTTCCAGAACTACCTGTCCTGCCTTATGCAGCGCAGACTTGGCCGCATTAATCTGTGCCAGGATATCTTCGCAGGGAATGTCCTCATCAACCATCCGATCAATAGCATTGATTTGACCGATAATCTTCTTAAACCGGCGGTGCAGATTTTCCGAATCCATACATTGAATCATATAATAAACCTCCTGTTACAGGGTATACCCCCATGCCTATTATTTTTAATTATAAGGAAACGTTGCCGGTTGTCAAGCCCGGTTATTTCCATCTCAGTCACTTAACCAACTTTTGCGAAAATCAAAAAAGCTTTTGAATCTCTTTCACATTATTTGTTTTTGTCAACGCAAGCTGCAACAAGATTTTTGCTTTTTGCGGATTCAACGGGCCGCTGGCGATGAAGCCGTTTATTGCCGTCATTTTTTCAGACAGAACCACAATCCCTCCGCCACAACGAGTAGCAATCACCACAGGCACGCCGGATGCAGACGTTTCCTCTAACATGTCCGCCAGTTTTTCCGGCACGCTGCCGTTACCGCAGGCCGCATACACTAATCCTCTGGCCCCGTCCTGGAGGGCGGCCTTCACAAACAGTCCGTCGTCGCCACCTACATAACCGTAGATAATTATGACTTTGGGAAGCTGCGTGAGATTCTTTATGGAAAAATATAATTTGTTCGCAGATACTACGTCCGCAATACTCTGAGTCAGCCAGAATATATTCTCGTCTACAATAACGCCTGCGGGCCCGCTTCCCGGAGACTGGAACGCTTCCAACGCATTGACGTTGACTTTTGTAACAGTTTCCGCCCCGTTGATCTGCCCGTTCATCACCACCAGCACTCCGCGCCCTTTCGCGCTTGCGTCTGCCGCCACCTGCACAGACTGCCAGATGTTCATGGGGCCGTCCGCGCTGATAGCCGTGGCTGGACGCATGGCTCCGGTCAGCACGATGGGTTTGTCCGTTTTTACCGTCAGCTTCAGGAAATACGCGGTTTCTTCCAGAGTATCCGTACCGTGGGTGATGACGATGCCATCCACATCATTCCGTTCTGCCGCTGTCTCCACGCGCCGGGCCAGCTGCAGCCAGATTGTTTCCTGCATATCTTTGCTGTCGATGTTACAAAGCTGCTCACCGGAAAGATTTGCCAGCTTATCCAGTCCCGGCACGGAAGCGATCAGCTGCTCAACCGTCAGTTCCCCCGCTTTGTAACCTACCGTGGCAGCGGCCGAATCAGCCCGTCCGGCGATGGTGCCGCCGGTTGCGATGATATGCACGTTTGCTTTTCGTTTCATAGCGTTTCAACCTCTTCAAAAATCAAATGTAAGTTGCTGAATGGTTTATATCTGCTTTATATATCTGCTTTATTATACCATATACCAGCTCGATTTAAATACGCATAAACTTCTCCGTCTGGTCACTTCAGTGACCAGATTTTTTCGCAACTCCAGTCATGACGCGGCTTTTGAGCCTGCTTTCTGTTAATATATATAGACAATCTTATTATGTCTTGTTTTCAGGTAACATTTCACACCTGCATTCCACTGTTCTGTTCGGGAAAGCTGCCACTGAGCCGACGCGCAAAAATCCGGAAAAACCGGTATCAGCCTGCTTACGACTGATACCGGTTTGTATGATTGCTTTTTTAAATGAAATACTCGATGGCTTTTTCTTCCGTCAGCTTCGTCCGCGTATCAAACAGCAGAACTGCTTCCCGTTCTTCTTCACTGCCCAACGCATAGGTTGCCTGCGCTTCCCGGTTAAAATACGAAAAGGGTACGATACGGTTGTAATGGAACGGATGGTCCGGCGTGTTTTCAATGTCAGTTTCGGCCAGCCCGTCAGTCAGATAGTAAGGATCGAACAGATAGATCCGTCCCTCCTTTTCCCCGGTGAGCAGCACATAGTGCTCCCCGTCCAGATACAGCCGTACCACCGCCACGCCGTTCCGGTGCAGCGCGTCCACAAGGGAACTGTGGGCATCCATGCGCACGTCCCTGCCGGAAAGGTAACGGCTTTCTACTGGCAGGATACCGGTCTTGCCCACGCCATCCAGCCAGTTGCTGAGAAACATCATGGCCATGCGGGATGTGCCGCGTTTCCCCGGCGCGCCGCCGCTTCCGTAGCAATCCAGCGAGTACAGCATGATGTTACGGATCAGTTCCGGCGAGATTTCCTCCCGCTGAAACAGGTAATTCAGGGCGTTCAGCAGGGAAGTTGGCCCGCAGTCATATTCCGAAACCTGGTAACGCAATGGGATTTTCATATCTATCCCCTCCCGGGTTTATCCAGCGCTTTTTCCAATGTTCGCCAGGAAAGCAGCGCACACTTTACCCGCGCCGGCATATGGGAAATGCTTTGCAGCGCCGCTGCGTCCTCCAGTTCTTCCAATTCGCCGACATCCGTAACCTCGTCTTTAATCATACGCTGGAACAGCGCAATCAGGCTTCCCGCTTTTTCCACAGACTGCCCTTTGATTAAATTGATCATCAGGGAAGCGGATGCCTGGGAAATGGCGCAGCCGTTCCCTGTGAAGGACGCATCTGCGATCCGGCCGTCCTGCACTTCCAGTTCCAGTGTAATCTCATCGCCGCAGCTTGGGTTGTGCCCTTTTTCACAGCAGGTGGGATGCGGCAGATGACGCCGGTTTTCCGGGTTACGACTTTCCTCTGCAATCAGTTCCGTGTAAATCTCCGATAATCCGTTCACAGTCGCATCACCTTCCTTACCTGTTGTAATGCTTCGATCCAGCGGTCGATGTCTTCCCGGGTATTATACAGGTAAAAGCTGGCCCGGCAGGTTGCGTTCTGCCCCAGATAACGCATCAGCGGCTGGGCGCAGTGATGCCCCGCCCGAATCGCCACCCCCTGCGCGTCCAGAATCGTTGCCACATCGTGGGGGTGCACATCCTTAACATTAAAGGTAATGATCCCCGTCTTATTGTTTCGCCGCGTATCGCAGCCGTACAGTTCAATGAACGGCAATTCCCGCAAGCGGGGCAATGCGTAATCCAGCAGTTCCTTTTCAATCTGTTCGATCCTGGCAAAGGTAAACTGTTCCAGATAGTCAATCGCAGCCGTCAAACCGGCCGCACCGCCCACGTTCTGGGTCCCCGCTTCAAACTTGGCAGGCAGTTCCGCAAACGTGGCGTCCTGTTCTTCCACATATTCGATCATATCCCCGCCCATAAGGAAGGGCGGCATCGTTTCCAGCAGTTCTTTTCTTCCATACAGCACGCCGATACCCATGGGACTCAGCAGTTTGTGCCCGCTGAAAGCGAAAAAGTCCGCGCCCAGCTTCTGCACGTCTACCTGCATGTGCGCGGTGCTCTGGGCGCCATCCACCACACAGACCGCGCCCACGCTGTGCGCCTTGTCCGCAACACGCCGCACGTCGTTCACCAGACCCAGCACGTTGGATACATGGGTTACTGCGACAATTTTGGTTTTCTCCGTTATTTTGGTCTCTATATCGTCTTCGGAAAGGTTTCCGTCCTCTTCCAGATATATGTATTTCAGTGTTGCGCCTCTTTGTTTTGCCACCCGCTGCCAGGGCACAAGGTTGCTGTGATGCTCCGCGACGGAGATCACGATCTCATCGCCGGGCTGCACAAAGTTCAGGCCATAACTGTACGCAACAAGGTTCAAAGCCTCTGTGGCATTTTTGGTGAAAATGATTTCCTCCGGCCTTGCGGCATTGATGAAACGCTGTACCCGCGCCCGGGCCTGTTCGTAAATTTCCGTAGCTTTCACACTGAGTTCGTAGGCGCCCCGGTGGGGATTGGCATTGCACCCTCCGTAATACCCGCAAAGCGCCCGCACCACATGCTCCGGTTTCTGGGTCGTGGCACCGTTGTCCAGGTACACCAGCGGCTGCCCGTTCATTTTTCGGTTCAATATCGGAAAATCTTTCCGGAATTCAACGCTGTCCATGTTCGATCCGCTCCTCAACCTCTCTGCTGATTTCCTCCCTCAGGTCCGCATCGGGAACCCGTTCCAGTACCGTGGCGAACAAAGCGCCCACCACCAGCTTCCGGGCTTCCTTCTCATCCAGGCCGCGGCTCATCAGGTAAAACAGCCTGGAGTTGTCCAGCCTGCCTGCGCTCACTGCGTGCTGCCCGTTCACATCCTCTTCGGCGGAAAGCATCAGCGGCACGCTGCGGTTGCGAATCCCTTCGTTCAGCAATACGACCTCTTCCTTTTCCCGGCCGGTACTGCCCTTGCTACCAGCTTTAAAATCCAGGGTACCGCGGAATATTTTCGCCGCGCTGTCCTGCAACGCACCCCGCACCTGCATGTTGGCTTCCGTCTTCTTCCCTGTCTGGGTAATTACATAATTCAAATCTATGCTGCGCGTGCCGTCGCCGAAATACAAGGCCGCTACATCGGCTTTGGAATTATCGCCTGCCAGATCGATCTTCACCTGTGCAAGCACACGGGACGCCCCGATTTCCGCCCCCGTGTAATACACCTGCGCGTCCTTTTCAGCCGTCACCGCTACACTGCAGGTTCCGGCTTTATCCGAGGGAAGCAGCTGTAATTGCACCAGTTGCAGCGAGCCGCCTTCCGCCACGTGGGCTGTGATTTCCGTCCGCTGTTCCGTACGGTTGGCAATCACCTGAGTAACATGTTGCCCTGCCGGAACGTCAATCTGGATTTTTCGGACCGGCGTTGGCAACGTCTGTAATTCTTCCGGCAGATATGCTTCGTTGACCCCAAGCCAGCGCCATGTGGGCACAGGAAGGGTACTGAATAGTTCTTTTTCCATGTCTGCTACCTCATCCCATGCTGCCAACCAGTTCCAGGTTGATCAGGTTGTTCATTTCCACGGCATACTCCAGCGGCAGCGCTTTGGCTACCGGTTCTACGAATCCGCGCACGATCATGGCCTGGGCTTCTTCTTCCGCAATACCCCGGCTGGTCAGGTAAAAAATCGCTTCATCGCTGATGCGCCCGATTTTCGCTTCATGTCCGATTTCCACATCGTCGGTTTCAATATCCATCACGGGCAGCGTATCACTGCGGCTCTTTTCATCCAGCAACAGCGATTCGCAATTGACCAGGCACTTCGCCCCTTTGGCTCCGGGGGTCACCTTTACGGCGCTGCGGTAGGTAGCTGCGCCGCCGGATTTGGAAATTGTCCGGGTATTGATATTGGCGCTTGTATTGGGCGCCAGCATAACCACCGTCGCCCCCGTGTCCAGATCCTGTCCCCGGCTGGCAAAGGTGACGCCGGTGAATTCACAGCGGGCATTCTCCCCGTGCAAAATACTGCTGGGGTACAGGCATGAAACATGGGATCCGAAAGAGCCCGACACCCATTCGATCAGGCCGTCCTTTTCCACCAGCGCCCGCTTGGTATTCAGGTTCATCATGTTGCGCGACCAGTTTTCAATGGTCGAGTACCGCAGCCGCGCCCCTTCTTTTACATACAGTTCCACACAGCCGGCGTGCAGGTTCGTCACATTATAACGGGGAGCGCTGCATCCCTCAATAAAGTGCAGGCTGGAATTCTTTTCGCAGATGATCAGCGTGTGTTCAAACTGCCCCGCCCCCGCCGCATTCAGGCGAAAATAGGACTGCAGCGGAATATCCACATGCACGCCTTCCGGCACGTACACAAAGGAACCGCCGGACCAGACCGCCCCATGCAGCGCCGCGAACTTATGATCTTTTGGCGGCACCAGCTTCATGAAATACTCTTTCACAATGTCTTCGTATTCGTGCACCGCCGTCTCAAAGTCTGTATAGATGACACCCTGGTCGCTCAGTTCTTTCTGCACCCGGTGATACACCACTTCCGAATCGTACTGCGCCCCTACCCCCGACAGGGAGGTTCGTTCCGCTTCCGGAATCCCCAGTCGGTCAAAGGTGGCTTTGATTTCTTCCGGCACTTCCTGCCAGTTCCCCGCCATCTTTCCGCCGGGGCGGACGTACGTGACGATGTCGTCCATATTTAATTCGGAAATATCCGGTCCCCACACCGGCAGCGGAATCCGGTAATACTTCTCCAGCGATTGCAGCCGGAAATCCAGCATCCACGCCGGATCCTTTTTCTGCCGGGAAATATCCCGGATGATTTCCTCTGTCAGTCCCCGCTCCGTTTTATACACAGAATGGTCTTCGTTTCGGATATCGTACAGAGTGCGTTCGATATCTTCCACAAACGTCTTTTGCTGTTCCATACTCTTCGCCTCGTGTCTGCCCGTTACAATCGTGGTAATTCATCACAATCATGATAATCAGAACATAATCCGTATTTCAATATAACAGGCAGCGCGTTACTCCGTTGTTTCTTTTATATGTCCAAACCCGTCCCGGTTGATCTGATCCACCAGTTCCGGCCCGCCTTCTTCCACGATCCGGCCCTGCTTCAGCACATGGACCCGGTCCACCTTCAGTTTGTCCAGAATGCGGGCGTTATGCGTAATGATCAGGCATGCATTGTCCCCGTTGTGGAATTTGCTGACGCCCCGGGACACGATCTGCACCGCGTCCACATCCAGGCCGGAATCCGTTTCGTCCAGCAGCGCCAGTTTCGGGCGCAGCATCAACAGCTGCAGTATCTCATTCCGTTTCTTCTCCCCGCCGGAAAACCCTACATTTAAATAGCGCTCGCTGTAGGACGGGTCGATCTGCAACTCTTCCATCATTTCCTTCAGTTCTTTGCGGAACCCAAAAATCCGTTCCCGTTTGCCGGTAATGGCCTGCCTTGCCGTGCGCAGCATGTTCTCTACAGTAATCCCCGGGATTTCTTCCGGCGTCTGGAAAGACAAAAAGATACCTGCCCGGGCCCGTTCAAAGGTCTTTAATGCCGTAATATCCTTTCCTTCAAACGTCAGACTGCCTTCCGTCACCTGATAGCCCGGATGCCCCATGATCACGTTCATCAGGGTAGACTTTCCCGATCCGTTGGGACCTAAGATGACATGCACTTCCCCTTTTTGAATGGTAAGATCTATCCCTTTTAAGATTTCCCTGCCTGCAGCCCCGGCATGCAGATCGTGTATCTCCAACAGCGTTTCTGTCATAATCAATGCTCCTTGTTTCTCTGAATTTCGTAATTTTGATTGTATCATTCATTTCATAGTATGTCAATGGGAATAATGTGATTAGCTCGGTCATAAGCGCTTCTTCACAGGTACGGAAGCATTGATTATCTTCCATTGATTATCATTCCGCTTTCACAATCTTCCCGCCGCCGATGACGCAGCGGTCTTCATCATAAAACACGGCTGATTGTCCCGGCGCGGCCGCCCGGACCGGTTCATCAAAACTAATCCGGATTGTGTCCTCGCCTTCCATTTTCAGCCAGGCGTCTTCTCCCTTGTGATGATACCGTATCTTCACATTGGCCCGCAGCCTGTTTCCGGCTTCTATCCCCGCAACGCTCATAAAATTCACCGCATTGCACAGGATTTCCTTACTGTACAGAGAGCGTTCGTCCCCTATCACGATTTCATTATGCGCAGCGTTGATGCTCTTAACATAGGCAGGATACCCCAACGCAAGCCCCAGCCCTTTGCGCTGCCCTACCGTATAATGAATGATCCCCCTGTGCCGTCCGACGATTTTCCCGTCCACATCGACAAAACAGCCTTCCGGCGGAAGTTGTGCGTCTGTTTCTTCTTCAATGTAGTCTGCATACCCGCCCCCGGTCACAAAGCATATCTCCTGTGAGTCCTTTTTATGGGCTACCGGCAAACCGGCTTTTTCCGCAATATGGCGGACTTCCTTTTTACTTAGTTTGCCCAGCGGCATGATGGTACGCGAAAGTTGATCCTGGGTCAGCCGGTATAACATGTAGGTCTGATCCTTTTCGGCAAAGGCAGACTGCTGTACCGTATACCGTCCGTTCGGCAGGCGGATCAGAGAAGCATAATGTCCCGTAGCGATATAATCCGCCCGAAGCCTTGCCGCAGCCAACAGCATCTGCTCCCATTTGACATCGCGGTTACAGTCTACGCAGGGATTCGGCGTCAGACCATGTAAATACTCTTCTACAAACGGATCGATCACCTTTTCCCGGAAACAGGAAACGCAATTTACCGCATAATACGGAATATCCAGTATCTGCGCCACAAGCATGGCGTCGCTGATCTCACAACAGCGGCTTTCCTGTCCGTCCGCGCCGGACCAGGTGCGCAGTGTGATCCCGGTAACAGCAAAGCCGGCGGCTTTCAGCAGGTAAGCAGTTACCGCGCTGTCAACGCCGCCGGACATCCCGACAATTACTTTTCGCATGATTTTCTAATCCTCTGTTTTGTTTACCTGCAACTTTTAAGGAGCTGCGGTTTCCGTTTTCCAATCAACAGGAAATGGCTTTCTGTATCCGTTCCAGCGCTTCTCGAAGCACGCTGCGGGGGCAGGCTGCATTGACGCGCTGGAAACCTTTGCCTGCCGCGCCGAAGATAGCGCCGTTGTCCAGCCAGAGGCCGGCCTTATTTACAATGAGTTCTTCCAGTTCGGTATTGGTAAGTCCCAGTCCGCGGCAATCCAGCCACAGCAGGTACGTTCCCTCCGGTTCGATCAGGCTGATCTGCGGAATATGCTGCTGCAAAAACGCCCTGGTAAAGTTTATGTTCTTACGCAGATACTGTTTTACCTCCTTCAGCCAGGGAAGCCCATACTGATACGCCGCTTCACAGGCAACCAGCCCCAGTGTGTTCAGCTGGCTGTAACCCGCCGCGTTGATTTCATGTTTGACCTTCCTGCGCAGTTCATAGTTGGGAATAAAAATGTTGGAAACCTGCAGTCCCGCCAAATTAAAAGTCTTGCTGGGAGCGGTACAAATTACTGTTTGCTGCGCGAATGTTTCGCCCAATGTAGCATACGGGATATGCAGCCGTTCCGTCCAGACGAAATCTTCATGAATTTCGTCTGCCACCACAATCACATTATGTTTATGGCAGATACCGGCAACCGTTTCCAGTTCTTCCCGGGTCCAGACCCGGCCTGCCGGATTGTGGGGACTGCACAGAAAGAACAGTTTCACCTGATTCTCTATGATTTTCTGCTCAAAATCCGTAAAGTCAATCTCATAGCGCCCGTCCTTCAGGACCAGATCGCTGCTCACCCTGCGGCGGCCGTTATCCAGAATCACTTCGCTGAACGGATAATACACCGGTTGCTGGATCAGCACGGCATCGCCTGGAGCCGTGAACGCTTTGACCGCCATGGCCAGCGCAAACACCACGCCCGGCGTCTGCAAAAGCCAGTCCTTTTGTATCTGCCAGTGATGCTGTTCCCGGAACCACTGCTCCAATACATGATAGAACCGCACCGGATCCGGTTCGCTGTAACCGAAAATACCGTGGGCCGTCCGTTTTTGTATCGCCTCTATGACAGGCTGGGCAACGGGAAAATCCATATCCGCCACCCAGAGCGGCAAAATATCCTCCGGATACCCGCGCCGAACCGCAGCATCGAATTTCAGGCAATCGGTATTGCGGCGATCGATGATGTTATCCAAATTCATTGAAAGAGCCCTCCCTGTTTCTGCTGTTCGATAAGTCAGCCTGCCTTCATAATCAAAGCGCATATGCAGAACGGGTAACTTAACTTTTTATGCAAAACAATCTGCTGCATTATTTACGCTTCCCGCAAAGCGGCGGCAAAGGCCTGCTCCAGATCCGCAATAATGTCTTCCGGTGCCTCCAGCCCTACAGACAGGCGCAGCAGCCGCTCATTGATGCCTTTTGCCAGCGCTTCCTCACGGGGTACATCGGAATGGGTCTGTAGCAGCGGATAGGTCAGCAGGGATTCCGTTCCGCCCAGACTTTCCGCAAACAGAACCAGCTTCAGTTTTGAGAGTACGCTGCGGGCAAACGCTTCTGACTCTGCTTCAAAGGAAATCATGCCGCCGAAGCCGCTTACCTGTTTTACATTTGCAGCATAACGGGGTGAATCCTCCAATCCCGGATAAAACACCTTTCTGACCTGCGGCTGCTGCTTCAGCCATTTGGCAATCCGCAATGCCGAGGCTGCATGCCGTTCCATCCGCAGCGGCAGCGTTTTCAGCCCACGCAACAGCAGCCAGCTGTCAAAAGGAGAAAGTACCGCGCCGATGGTATTCTGCAGAAATTTAATCTTTGCCGTATCTTCTTCCTCTTTTGTCACCAGAATTCCCGCCAGCAGATCGTTGTGGCCACCCAGATACTTTGTACCGCTGTGAAGGACGATATCCGCGCCAAGCAGCAGCGGTTTCTGGAAATACGGGGTCAGAAATGTGTTATCCACAATCACTTTCAAGTTTTTGGCATGCGCCCATTCGCTGATTGCGCGGAGATCCGTAATCTGCATGGTAGGATTGGACGGCGTTTCAATATATATGGCTTTTGTGGCAGGCCTGTACGCTTTTTCCACAGCCTCCAGATCGCCGGTATCCACTTCCGTATAGGTCAGTCCGTTTTTCCGAGATACTGTATTGAAAAGACGAATCGAGCCGCCGTATAAGTCGGCCGTAACGATAAAATGATCCCCCGGTTGGAACAGTTCCAGCAGGCAGGCCAGTGCCGCCATACCCGACGCAAACGCAAAGCCGTTCGTACCGCCCTCCAATGCTGCCAGGCAGCGTTCCACACTTTCCCGCGTAGGGTTCTGCGTGCGGATGTAATCATACCCGGTGCTCTGCTGTACACCGGGATGGGCATAGGCTGTTGATGTATAAATCGGAGCGCTGACGCTCCCCGTACAGTCTGGTTTGTAACCGCTGTGAATACATAACGTTGAAAAATCCATAAGTAGCCTCCTTAAAATGCCAGTCCGGCAGATTTTCTGTAATGCCTCTGTTCTCTAAATGGCTGCAACGGTCTCTGACTTACCCCGTTAGTGATTACGCGCCCGTTTCGCAAAGTAGTTACCCAGCGTCTGTACCGACTGGACAATCACTACCAAAATAACGATTGTGGCAAGCATTACAGGCACATCCATCCGCTCATACCCATACGTCAGCGCCATATCGCCAATTCCGCCTGCGCCGATAGTTCCTGCCTGAGCCGTAGCCGAAATCAGGGAAATTGTTCCAATGGTTATGGACAGTATCATGGAACTTTTGGCTTCCGGCAGGATAAAATACCAGATAATCTGGAAATAATTGGCGCCCATAGCTTTGGCTGCCCGGATAATTCCCTTGTCAACACCCAGCAGGGAATTCTCAAACAACCGGGCCAGATACGGAACGATAAAGCAGACCAACGGAACTAAGGCTGCCGTTGCCCCGATACGTGTCCCGACGATCATCTTGGTAAACGGAAAAATAAAGGTGATCAGAATAATAAACGGAAGACTTCTGATCAGGCTGATCACAGAGTTCAAACCGTAAAAAACATACCGGTTTTCCCAAAGCCCGCCGTCATTCGTCAGAACCAGCGCAAAGGCAAGAATAACAGCCAGAATCGTGCCAATGAAGAGAGAGATGCTGACCATAAAAAAGGTGGTCTTCATCGCTTCGATGATATCGCCCCAGGGCAGGATATTAAAAACCATACTGACATTTCACCTCCTCGCATTGCACACCGCAGACACGTACATATTCCTCAACTTCTGCAATCTGTTCCGGCGACCCTGAAATCTGCAGTATCAGAATACCAAGGGTCTGTTCATCAAGCTCCGTAACGGTTGCATGAAGTATGCGCGTTTTCAGCAAAAATTTCGTATTGATCTGATAAATCAAATCTCCTAATGCATTGTTTCCAGTAAATTTCAGACGAAGAATCTCATAATTCCCTTTCGATTCCATTCGTATCTGCCTGCAGACAGAAGGCGTAATGACGTCCGGCACTACAGTCCTGACGAAATCCCTTGTAATTTCCTGCTGTGGATTGCTGAAGACCTGAAAGACCTCTCCTTCTTCAATGACTTTTCCGGACTGCATGACTGCCACTTTATTGCATATTTTCTGTACCGCCCGTATCTGGTGTGTCACCATGACAATCGTGATACCCATCTCTTTATTGATACGTTTCAGCAAATCCAGTATAGATTCCATCGTGTCCGGATCAAGAGCGCTGGTCGCCTCATCGCTTAACAAAATGGAAGGATTCGTTACCAGCGCCCGGGCAATTCCAACCCGTTGCTTCTGTCCCCCGGAAAGCTGGTCAGGGAACTGCTCCGCTTTATCCGTCAGACCGACAAACTGCAGCAGTTTATCGACTCTTTCCCGGATAACCGCTTTATCCTCGCCTGCGATAATCAGCGGCAGGGATATATTATGCCGGACGGTTCTGGAGTTCAGCAAATTGAACTCCTGAAATATCATTCCTATTGTCCGCCGAATTTTCTGCAGCCCGCTAAAGCTCATCCCGCAGATATTATTTCCGTTTACCAGCACAGTGCCTTCCGAAGGATACTCCAGGCCGTTGATCATGCTTAGCAGCGTGGATTTCCCTGCACCGCTCAACCCGATGATGCCATAGATTTCCCCATCCATGATTTTCAGGTTAACATGCTCAAGCGCCTGTACCTCTCCGTTTTTTCCCTGATACACTTTGCTGATATTCTGAAATTCAATCATCAGCGATCTCTCCCCTGCGTTTTATTCTCACAGGCATTTGGGGAAACATAACCCGTTGCACCTGCGGCCTGTGTGATTATTCCGGCAACATTTCCTCATCCGACAGCGCTAACATAAATACACGCAATTCCCGGAATGCCTTACCTCCCCATAATCCGCCACCCATAACCTGTCCTCCCGGACGGGCGCAGGCGACATGGATATGAATGAACAACGGGCTTTCCCTGTCAGGATAAACGTCCCTCAGTTGAGGATCCATCCATTCCTTGCTCATAATCTCCCCGGTAAAGGTCAGTATTTCAGCTGCGCCGTAACAGGGCGTTGTCACGATTTTTAACGGTAATTCGTTCCTGACAGGCGTAGCCAGCTGCAGATCTTGCACCGAACCTATCGCGTTCGTCACCACAACGGAATTCCACCGCCTGGCAATGATAAATGCCTCTATGGTTTGTAAAATATCTTCACCGGTTTTTACCGTAACCTCTGCGAATGAAATCACGTTCCTTACCTCACTGCATATTTTTCAAAGATCCCCAGTTCTGTCATCACCTTTTCCAGTCGTTTCAATCCTTCCCCGTCGTAATCCTGATACGGACGGCGTACATATCCGCCAGGCAGCCCCAGAAGATTCAATGCCGCCTTGATCACAACCGGATTGGAAACTTCGTACAGCTCCTGTAACAGCGGGAAATATTTGAAGTACAGTTCCCGTCCCTCGTTGACGATCTCAATACTGGTCCAGGGGCGCGAATATCGGGCGGCTTCTTCCGGGATAATATTCCCGCCTATATTGGCAAACCCGGTTCCGCCAACCGCAAGGGTCGGCAGCGCAATGGCATACCAGGGAGAATCGCAGCACATAATTTTCACCTTGCCCTGTGTCAGCCGCTGTACCTGTACCAGCTGGTACACGCTGTCGGTCGCTTCCTTGTCCACCACAAAGTTCGCATGACGGTCCGACAGCCGTTTGATCGTTTCCGGTTCAACCTGCACGCCAAGCCGGGCCGGATTGTTGTAGATTCCGCAGGGCAGCGACGTGGCTCCCATCACCGTATCCAAATGCAGGAACGCATCTTCCTGAGGGATCAGCACATACGGCGGAATCGTAAAAATCACACCATCCGCGCCCTGCTCTTCCGCAAACTTTGCGATCTCAATTTCTCCTTCTGTGGTATTGGAAGCCGCACTGAAGAATACCGGGATACGCTGTTTTACTATACTGACAGTCTGGCGGATGATTTCTTTCTTTTCCTCTGCCGTCAGCAGACTGACTTCCGCTGCAGAACCTAATACAAACAACTGGCTTGTACCATATTTGATCTGACGGTCAATCAGGGTTTTAAAACCGTCATAATCAATTGCTCCTTTTTTATCAAAGGGTATGGGCATTGCCACCCAGGAACCCGAAAGATTGATAGCCATGTTCTCACTTCTTTCTTTTGCTATTCATCCTGTTATTGCATGTACTTCGGCAGAATCCAGAACGTTCCGTTCTTTTTTGTGAATTCCTTAAATTCCGGCGATTTATACGCAGCAATAATATCCTTTACCCAGGAAGTGTCTTTATTCTTTTCAGCTACACACAGGGCAATACGCATGGAGTCTTTCATGCTGTCGGAACTTTCTGCGAACAGCACCGTGTTGAAATCAAGTTTTGCATTATATGCATCGGATCCGCGCAGGATGATAAATGCTACATCCGTTTTGATTGCATTGATGGACGGGCCTTTCATCTCCTGGAATTTCAGGTTTTTAGGATTGGATACAATATCTTTACCAGTTACATGATCCTTGTCTTTTTTCTCATCCAGCTTGATCCAGCCAAGCCGTTCCAGCAGCTGATAGGAACGGGCCAGATTGGACGCGTCATTGGGGATTGCGATCACGTCGCCGTCCGCAATCTGTTTAAGGTCTGTCTTTTTACCGGCGTTTTACTTTTGTTAACCGCTTGGATCCAGGCATCATGCGCGTCTACATGGAAATCAATATTCCCTTCGTCCAGCGCAATTTCCCGTTGGATCGAGTCTTTAATTTTTACGGGCGTAAGTTTATATCCTTTCTTCTCCAGCAATGGTTTTACCCCGGCCTCAAATAAATCCGATGTTGCCGTAGGCATTACGCGGTATTTTAATTCTTTTTTCTGTGCAGGAGCATTATCTGCCTGCTTTTTCCCATCATTTCCACAACCAACTGCCGCCAACAACGTTATACTTAACAATAAAGATATCATTTTTTTTGAAATACTCATCTCAATCCCTCCAAATATCAAATTAAGAACAAATTCAAAAATCAGCGAAGCGCGACCAATGCCGCCTTCACCAACGCAACTCCAAAAGGTATTGCATCATTCAGTGTATCAGGATCGGCACGAAAAGCCGGATTGTGCATCATGGGGCCAATCCCTGTCCCGATTTGAATAAAAGCTCCCGGTATTTTTTGCTGATAAAATGCAAAATCTTCTCCTGAAAGTGAATCCGGTGCTTTTGTAAAAGGCAGACCCTGTTCATCGGCAATTTTCTCTGCCAGCGCAACCCAAGAGGCTTCATT
This sequence comes from uncultured Succiniclasticum sp., assembly GCA_902801365.1. Taxonomy (GTDB): domain Bacteria; phylum Bacillota; class Negativicutes; order Acidaminococcales; family Acidaminococcaceae; genus Succiniclasticum. The sequence goes on along the minus strand of CADCHY010000018.1, from coordinate 10,601 downwards.
ATTGGTTGCTGGCGGTCCTTCTACAAAACCTATGTCAGCTTTCCCGCCATAATTAGCCGCTATACCTCCGGCAAGACAAAAAATCCTTTCTTTAATCATTCTGCGATCTTCCGGATATAGCGAACGAACAGTTCCTTCCACAAAACCGGTTTCAGGTATTATATTTTTTGCCGTACCTGATCCAATGCGAGTAATTCCTACAACCACAGGATGAAACGGGGCAGTATTCCGGCTAACGATTGTCTGCGCCTCCTGAACAAAACTGGCAATCATAATAATTGGATCGGCAGACTGATGTGGTCGGCAAGCATGGGCGCCGTTCCCATAAAAATCAATATGGAATTCATCAACTGCGCCATTCATAAAACCGGGACGCGATATAACTGTTCCTTTCGGATATGCCGCACAACAGTGCAATCCAAAAATCACCTCCACGTCATCCAGTATTCCTGTTTGCAGAACTTGGCGAGCTCCAGCCATATTTTCTTCTTCCGGCTGGAAAATCAGCTTAACCGTCCCCTGCAGTGGCAAACAATTCCGTAACGTCAGCGCGATGCCTAACAAGGATGCCGTATGAAAATCATGTCCGCAGGCGTGCATCCTGCCCGGATATTCTGAAGCATACGCCAAGCCGCTTTCCTCCGTCATGGGGAGAGCGTCAATATCACAACGGAACGCGACCACAGGTTTACCGCATCCCAAATGGGCGACAAGGCCGGTATTTAATGACAGAGGATAAACCGGAATATCATTGTCTGACAAGACCTGTTTTATATACTCTGTAGTCTTAAACTCCTGTCCAGACAGCTCCGGATGCCTGTGCAGCCGATAAAATATTTCTTTAGCCTCGGCAATAGATCTTCTAATTTCCATAACTTCATATCCTAAAAAACTACTGCGTTTAAACGTATTTCCCGTTTTCATTGCATCCAGGCAAGCTTTCCCCTGAACACGGGTTTCAGCACCCGGTACAATAACGCCGCTGCTGCTACAGAGGGAACCGCGCTTATCAGCATGGAAACCGCACAGTTCATTGCACTGACATAAGCGATATGCTGGTCGTAGCCCAGCAGGTAATATTTAAACACATACCGAATCAACGGTTCTGTTATAACATTGATCAGCGAACCGGCAATGCCCACAAGCAACACCGCGGTCACTTCCCTTCCTGCTGTATCACGCTGTCTGACAGTAAAAAACGCTGTTGCGGCGCCCAATATAAATTTCGCCAAAAATGTTGGCGGTGCGGACATTACATAGCCAGCCAGAATATCGGCCAACGAAAGACCTACCGCGCCTGTCAGCGCACCGTATTTTGCGCCTAATAAAATCGCAGAAAGAATGATGAAAGTATGCCCAATATAAACTTTACCGGTAAGCCCCAGCCCCATAGGAATCTCAATACGCAGATACGCGAAGCAGATAAACGCCATGGCCGCAAACATACCTGCCAGCGTCAGCTTTGTTATTTTTTCTTTCTGCATAGTCATCCTCCATCACTTCCAGTTCGCCTTCTGCTTCAGCTAACGCCCGTTCTACATCAAGCTGCTTCTGTAATCGGTTTCTTTCATTCCAGACCATTCTCATTTCATCTGTTCCAAAGCTGTCCTGCAGCAACAGATTGTCGATTACATGTGAAGCCATCTGAAGTCCTCCATTACAAGCCTGAATCATTACAATTCTCTGTTGTCCCGATGATCATTCCGCCGGTACAATTGTTCCCTTAAAGGTATCTGCTATATATTTGCGCACGCCTTCAGACCGGAACAGTTCTGCGATTTTCAGATAGGTCGCGTTATTTTTATCTTTGCCCTTAACGGCCAGGATCATAACCGCCAGCGGTTCATCCTTTGTTTCCCAGAACAGACCCTGTTTCTGCACATCCAGTCCACCGCTCATAACGTAATTCATGGTAATGACAGCAGCGTCTACATCCGGGAGGCTGCGAGGAAGCTGAGCCGCTTCCAGTTCTTTAAACCGGAACTTTTTCGGATTCTCTGCCACATCTTTAGCCGTCGCTTTGAAACCGATACCTTCTTTTAATTTAATCAGTCCGGCCTTTTCCAGCAATACCAGCCCTCGTCCGCCGTTGGTCGGATCATTGGGAATCGCGATGATCGCATTTTCCGGCAGGTTCTTCAGATCTTTATGCTTATCGCTGTAAATGCCCATACGCATAAGGATCGTTCTTCCGATAGCCACCAGATCCGATTTGTTCTGCTTGTTGAAATTCTCCATAAACGGTTTGTGCTGATAGCTGACCAGATCAATCTCACCGTCAGCCAAAGCCTTATCCGGCGTAATGTAATCAGAAAACTCAATGACCTTAATATTCAGCCCCTGTTTTGTCCCCTCTTTAGCCACTGCCTCTACGACCTGTGCGTGGGGACCTGCCGTAGCGCCAATCTTGATTTCTTTCGCGGCTGGCTTTTCTGCTTTTTTCGTATCACCGCCGCAGCCCGCCAGCGAAAAAGACAATACCAATATACTGATGAGCAACACGAGTTTTTTCATAAACATCCCTCCACCTTTTCATCTGTGTACCTTCCATTCACACAAAACCACAAATCCTATAGCTGGAGGCGGCACCCGGAATTGAACCGGGGATAAAGATTTTGCAGACCTCTGCCTTACCACTTGGCTATGCCGCCGCGCACTACGAAATTTTGTGATTCTGATTTTAGCACTTATTTCATAGTATGTCAATAGGAATTATATGAATTAATTTTGAGTCCGCCATATAATAAAAAGCATATTGACAGATTCCCTATATCTGTTAGAATTTCTATAGTATTCATATTAATTCTATATGATTACTATATCTGTTTCGGTAAAGGAGAGAAACAAAATCATGGATTCAACCACACCTGCAAAAAAGCTATTAGCGCTTAAAGCGTATCTTTATAATCTAAACAGTGTTGCCATCGCTTTTTCCTCAGGCGTTGACTCAACCTTTCTGTTAAAGGTAGCCCACGATGTGCTGGGAGATCAGGTCGTTGCTGTCACGGCCCGTTCCTGTTCTTTTCCTGTCAGGGAACTGAAAGAAGCGGAAGAATTCTGCCGAAAGGAAGGCATCCGCCATATCATTGTTGACAGCGAAGAACTGGATATCGAAGGGTTTCGCCATAATCCCAGGAATCGCTGTTATCTGTGCAAGCATGAGCTGTTTACAAAGATCATCGCCATCGCTCAGGAAAATCATCTTGCCTACGTAGCCGAGGGCTCCAATATGGACGATAACGGAGATTACCGCCCCGGGTTAAAGGCAGTGGCAGAGCTTCATGTGGTCAGCCCGCTGCGGTATGTTGGGCTATACAAAGAAGAAATCCGGCAGCTTTCCAAAGAGCTGGGGCTGGCGACCTGGAACAAGCAGTCTTTCGCCTGCCTGTCCAGCCGCTTTGTCTACGGAGAAGAAATTTCCCGTGAAAAGCTGTCCATGGTCGATAAAGCCGAACAGTTTTTACTGGATATGGGCTTTACCCAGCTGCGTGTACGGATTCACGGAACCATAGCCCGTATCGAAGTCGGGCAGGATGAAATCCTTCGGCTGGCTGCGCCTGAAATACGCCGACAGGTTTCCGAAGCCCTGCACGGGCTTGGATTTTCCTATGTAACCCTTGATATGGACGGGTATCAGACCGGCAGCATGAACCGGACACTGCCAAAATAATCGCAGAAGAACCTGTGGGCACCTAATCAATAAACGGACGCCTGACCAATATAAGCTGAAACTCCGAACGCTGTCTGTTATGCATACAGCAGCATTCGGAGTTTTTATCGTTTTTATCATTTTGCTCTAAGATAATAAAAGCAACCAGGCGGCCGGCTCAATGCAAGGCGATTCAGGTTGAAACAGTTATAAAGTTACCGACTCTCAAATCATGTATTCCGGCGACAGCACACGGCTCAGGAACTGGCGCGTCCGTTCTTTTTCCGGTTTGGAGAACACCTTTTCCGGATCACCTTCTTCCACAATGATGCCGTCCTCCATAAAAATGACATGGGTAGCAATTTCCCTGGCGAACTGCATCTCGTGGGTGACGATTACCATGGTCTTCCCTTCCTTTGCCAGCTGCCGGATGATCGTCAGCACTTCACCGATCAGTTCCGGGTCCAGCGCGGAAGTAGGTTCATCGAACAGGATTACCTCCGGTTCTATAGCAATGGCACGGGCAATGCCGACGCGCTGCTGCTGTCCGCCTGAAAGCTGCGAAGGATAATGGTCGTAATGGTCTGACAGCCCCACCTTATCAATTGCCTGTCTGGCAATCCCTATCGCTTTTGCCTTCTCCACGCCATGCCCGTAAATCAGACCTTCAGCCACATTTTCCAGCACCGTCTTATTGTTGAACAGATTGTAATTCTGAAATACGAAAGCCGTCTTTTTCCGCACGTTATGGATCTGCTTTCCGGTAACGGTATCATAGTCCAGCGATATCTCATCAAAGTCAAGATGCCCGCTGTCCGCTTTTTCCAGAAAATTGATGCAGCGCAGCAGCGTGGTCTTTCCGCTGCCGCTGGGACCTAAAATGACAACCACGTTCCCTTTGTTAACAGTGAGGTCTATTCCTTTCAGCACTTCATGCTTATTAAATTTTTTGTGAATCCCGGTAACCTTTAACATATTATCTCCCCCGTCTGTTAATTACGGAAACTGTCAGGCAGTCCGTTTTCTTATTTTACAGCCGCCGCTTTATCCCGCACCCAGTTGAACCGCTGTACATCGATATCCCTGGGTACCGTGCAGTCTGCGCCTAAAATTACGCCGACAGTCCCGGCTTCCTGCAGCAGACGTTCTGTTTCCTGCTCTATTTCTGCTTTGGTACCCACGTAAATCACATCTTTCTCCGTCTGCCCGAAGCCGCCGATAACGGCCCGACCGTCAAACAGCTTTTTGCCTTCTGCCAGGGGCACGCCCTCCAGATGCGCAGCCCAGTTTACCGCCAGGAACGGATACTCTTTGTACCACTCCAGATGATTCAAAAAGCCTTCATACCCGCAGATATGCAGGATATTTTCCGGATTTGCCCGGTTTGCTCCCGCCAGGACGGCAATTTCGCTAGGTGCAATATAAGCCTGATAATCAGCTGCCGCCACGGTGTCCTTATTTATGTTGTTGACCGAAAGATAGATCCCGTCCACGCCGCCGTCGCGGATCAGTGCCTCTGCCAGCGCGGCGTAGTCTTCCGCAATCACGTCCAGCACTTTTTTCAGCGTTTCTGGATCTTCGCGCAGAAACACAGCCAAATCCGACTGACCTCCCACTTTTTCCTGCACAAAGTTAAGAGTACGGGCCGGTGCGAACAGATTGTAAAACAGTTTGATTTCTTTTCCGTAAGCGCTGCTCAGCTTCTTTGCAAAGGCAACCTGATGGGTAAACCAGGCAGAATCCCTGCCAAGAGGCCGGATATCCGCCGCTTCCTGAATCGATTGAATCGGCCTGGTCACAGCCGGATTCGGATATTGGAAAAATCCGTCTGTCATGATTTTCACAAAATCCGGATGCCAGGATTCGATAAAGTTCCTGTGCCCCGCCAGATTCTGTTCTTCCAGAGCCGGATCGCTGACGGCATCCGTATTACGCTGGTCTTCCAGAAAATGGAACCAGAAGCCCACAGGCACCCGGTCAACCGGTTTATTATGTAAAGCTGCTTCTACCAATTCACGTTTATTCTGAGTCATCTTTATTCATCCTTTCAATTAAATAGTTTTACTTATCAGCCGCTGGTCTGGGAAGCGTGGCGGAACCGTCCGAGATGCTTCTCCGAAATACGGAAGGCAATCTGCACCAGCGAGCACACAATGATGTAAACCAGGAACACATCCAGATAGGCTTCTACGTAGTTATATCCGTACGATGCGGCAATTTTGCCTGTCGCAGTTATATCCTGCACCGCCATCATAAAAGCCAGCGAGGTATTTTTGAGCAGCGTGACCGTAACATTACACAGGCTCGGCATGGCCGTCACCAGCGCCTGCGGAATCAGGATACGCCGGTAAATCGTCCGGCGGTTCATGCCTACCGACAGCCCCGCCTCTATCTGCCCGTCGCCGACACTGCCGAGCGCAGACCGGAAAACCTCTGACAAAACCGCGATTTCACCGAGAGTAAAGATGATGTAGGCATACCAGATTGTATCCAGGTCAAAAATGTTATACGCAATACCCGCCCGTTTAAACAGATAGTTCAGCAGACTGGGCAGAAGGCTGTACACCAGCAGGATCTGTAAAACCATGGGGATGCCACGCATCACCGAAACGTAAACGGAAGCGAATTTTGCCACGTACGGCACGGTGTAAATCCTTGCCAGCGCCAGCAGGAACGCAAAGGGCGTTGCCAGCACCAGCGTCACCGCGGTAAGCTTGAGGGTGACCGGTATGGCCTGCAGCAAAATCCCAAAGGTCCGGACCATAAACGCATAATCTAATTCCATTTTATTTCTGTATCCTTTCCGGTCGTGTTTTCTGTGGCAACAGCTTTTGTTCCAACAGCATCGTCGACCTTGTGATCAGAAAAGCCAGTCCCAGATAGATCAGCCCAACTGCAGTGTAGACTTCCAGCGCAGAGCCTCCATACTGGCGGGAGATGATCAGATTCCCTTCCCCAAGCAGATCGATCAGTCCAATTGTATAGGCCAGCGAGCCTTCCTTCATCAGGTTCAGCACCGAGTTTCCAAAATTCGGTAACGCCACTACCGCAGCCTGCGGCAGAACGATCCGCCGCAGTGCGGTAAAGGAGGAGAGGCCTATACTTACCGCCGCTTCATACTGCCCGTGATCCACAGACAGGTACGCGGCGCGCATGACTTCCGAGCTGCTGGCTGCATATAGCAACGTAAAGGATATGATTACAAAGACTGCACGGCTCAACCCGTTGATGTCATAACCAAAAGCTTCCAGCACGAATTTGGGCAGACCGTAAAAGATCAGGAAAAGAAGAATGATGGACGGAGTGCAGCGCAGGATATAGGTATAACCTGTAGCCAGGCTCCGAACCACTCGCCCGCCGCTGATTTTTCCCCAGGCGATCACACCGCCCAGCAGGCTGCCGAAGATAATTACGGAAACCGTAACACCCAGCGTTACGCTCAGGTACGGGAACACTTCCACAAAATACTGCGGAATCAACTGAGGCTCAAACGGGCGCATCTTCTATCACCTTTCTCCTTTGCCGTCGCCTTTGACAAGCTTGAAAATATCAAAGCCGAAATACTTGTTTTCCAATTCCAGCAGCTTGCCGCTCTTCTGCAGCTTTTCCCATACTTTGTCGTACTCGTCGGCGAGTTGCTGGTCTTTCTTATTGAACAGCGCATAGGTGGGAATTGCCTGATGCCGTACATAGGCAAATTTATCTTTCAATTTATAATATTTGCCGGTTTCTTTTTCCACATTGTTTATGTGGTTGAGTTCAATGTTAAAGTACCCGTCATAACGGCCTTCCAGTATCCAGCCATACGCCTCATCCACTTTAAAGTTCTCCGAAGGAACCAGCTTGACCTGATTATCCGGATGTTCCCGGTTATACTGCTGCACCACTGCGTACTGTGCATTCTGCGGCGCAATCGGAACCAGCTTTCCTTTCAGCTTTGCAAAGCTTTCCAGGTCTTTGATCTTTCCTTCATCCTCTTTTCGGAACGTGATGCCGATAACGCTGGCCGCGATATAATGCTTCGGGAAGATAAATTTTTCCTTGCGTGCTTTCGTGTACCAGGCGCCTTTGACTCCGATGTCATATTTACCGCTTTCCACGCCGATCAGCAGGTCATCGTCAGATGTGGGAATGAATTCAAATTTGTACTGGGGCAGCGCTGCCGCCAGCTCCTTTAATACCGCCACTTCAAAACCGTCCGACTGGTTATCCTTATTGATGAAGCAGTACGGTACATAATCCGCCCTGTGCGCGACCTTCACGACTTTCTTCGCGCCGGCATCCGCCGGCTTATCTGTTTTTTCCACCTTCTTTACGCCGCCGCAGCCGGCCAGAAGCCCAGCCGTCAATAAAGAAACAGCTGCAACCGCCAATACGTTTTTCCAATTATATTTCATCATGCTACCCCTTTCGTTATAAACCGTTACTCCTTAATTTTTGCTATAAAAAAAACAGACCGCAGTCTGTTTCGTAATCTGTATGATGATGCAATCGTCAATCATGTCAGAAGACATAAACAGGCATTTCTTGTTCTACACATATTCATGCTGAGCGCGCAAGGACAACAACACATACACATGACAGCAGCCAGTGTACGCATAGAACAAGATTCTGCCCGACGCAATACCGCTGATTTTTTCATTCAGGTCGTCCTCCTTCTCATCGTATTTTTAAATCATATTATTCATATTTGTTTAGTATGATTTAAACTTGTTATGCTTATTATAACCAACCAATCCGATTTGTCAACAGCATTTTTATAATTTTTGTAATTTCGTAACAACAGGAGCAAAGTACTGTAATTTTTGTTAAATTCGATACAGTTTTTCGAATTTGGGTACGCGAAAAGGATAACGGGCAGCTCTTATCTGAATAGCAACTTGTATAAAAAAACTGTACCGCACCGGCCGCTTGGCCGCTTAAACGGTACAGTTTATCTTTATATAATTTGGAGGCGGCGCCTGGATTTGAACACAGGGAATGATAGTCTTGCGGACTATTGCCTTAAACGCTTGGCTACGCCTCTTACAGCTGTTGCTAACATCGCTTCCAACGTCAGTTTTCGTTTTTCTCTTCTTACAGAAGCGGAAATCATTCTATCATTTACGCATACCTTTTATTCTGTAAACAACGGGGTGGAATAATACCGGTCACCGCTGTCCGGAAGCAAGGCTACAATGACCTTGCCTTTGTTTTCCGGGCGTTTTGCCAGTTCAATAGCCCCATGCAGCGCTGCGCCGGAAGAAATACCTACGGAGATGCCTTCTTTTTTCGCCAGCAGTTTGGCAGCTGCAAAGGCGTCCGCGCTTTCCGCTTTAAATACTTCGTCATAAAGTTTGGTGTTCAGTACGTCGGGCACAAATCCGGCGCCGATGCCCTGGATCTTATGCGCGCCTGCCCTGCCTTCGGATAATACGGGGGAATCGGCCGGTTCCAGCGCCACGACTTTCACATTGGGGTTCTGTTCTTTCAGATACTCGCCGGTTCCCGTTACGGTGCCGCCGGTACCTACGCCCGCGATAAAGATGTCCACTTTTCCGTCGGTATCGTTCCAGATTTCCGGGCCGGTCGTGGTTTTATGAATCGCCGGGTTGGCCGGATTTACAAACTGGCCGGGAATGAAGCTGTTGGGGATTTCCTTCGCCAGCTCGTCTGCTTTGGCGATAGCACCCTTCATGCCCTTCGCGCCTTCCGTCAGCACGATTTCCGCACCGTAGGCTTTCAGGATATTGCGGCGTTCCACGCTCATGGTCTCCGGCATGGTGAGGATGATACGGTACCCTTTGGCCGCCGCGATAGCAGCCAGACCGATACCGGTGTTACCGGAGGTGGGTTCAATGATGACCGCGCCCGGTTTCAGCTGTCCTTTTGCTTCTGCGTCTTCGATCATAGCCTTGGCAATGCGGTCCTTCACGCTGCCTGCCGGGTTAAAATACTCCAGCTTCACCAGGACCGTAGCTTCCAGACCTAACTCTTTTTCAATATTGACAACCTCTACCAGCGGTGTGTTGCCGATCAATCCCAGGGTTCCTTTGTAAATCTTAGCCATAACGTTTCCCTTCTTTACTTTTTAAATTCAGAAGTTTCCTACGGATGCGCCGGTAAACGAATCCGTGCTCTTTTCTTCTCAGACATAGTTATAGCACTTATTTCATACTATGTCAATAGGAATTTAGGGAAATTTTATGATTGTTTAAACAAATCCTGCCGCAACGCGGCAATTCCTTTGATGTCTTCCGGCGTTGTCCGGCAGCATCCGCCTATCAGGCGCGCCCCTGCTTCATACCAGCTTTTCACGCAAACCGAAAAAGGCTGTGACTCACCCTTCCAGTCTTTATCCGCCGCATCGTAGGTTTCTCCTAAATTGGGATATACCGCTACCGGTTTTTCCGTGTGGGTTCGAATCTCCCGGATCAGATCTGCCACAAAGTCGGGCGCCGTGCAGTTCACGCCGATGGCTGCCACCTGGGGCTCCCTGTCGAGAAAACGGGCGCAGTCGGCAATTTTGTCACCGCCACAGGTATAACGGGCGTCTTTACAGGTAAAAGATATCCAGGCCTGCGCCTTAGGATGTTTTTTCAGGTCGTCCAGAATTGCTTCCGCCTCCCGGAACAGGGGCAGGGTCTCGCAGGCCAGAATATCGGGTTTTGCTTCCAGGAGTAGCGCCAGCCGTTCCTCGTGAAAGTCCGCCAGTTCATGACGATCCGCCGAATAGGCCCCCGTGTACTCGGAACCGTCGGCCAGATACGCGCCGTAAGGGCCCACCGACGCCGCGGCCAACGGATACGGACGCCTTTCGTTTAGAGCAGAAGTGATGCTGTATCGTTGCCGGTTTTCCCAAAACTCTTCTCGTGCTTCCTGCACCAGACGTACGGAAAGCCGGATCAGTTCCGCAGCCTGGCTGCGGGTAAAACCTTTAGCCTCAAATCCTTCCACCGTCGCCTGGTAACTG
>CADCHY010000017.1 GCA_902801365.1 uncultured Succiniclasticum sp. | reverse complement strand
GGTACGGCTGCCTGCTTACTGCCTGTAGTATTGGGCGTGTGCGCAGCAGCAAAGATCCCTGCTTCTACCGAACTGATGCCTCTGGCATTCGCCTGCGGCGTTGGCGGTATCATCACCCTGGTAGGTACGCCTCCTAACATCATCGCTTCCGGCGCTCTGGAACAGGCCGGCTATCGCGCTTTCGGATTCTTTGAATTCGCAAAGATTGGTATCCCTCTGACCTTGGCAGCTCTGATTTACATGATGTTCATCGGCAAACACCTGTTACCGAAACGTACGATTTCCGAAGATACGGAAGTTGAACAGGAAATTGAAGCCAACGAAACTTCTTCCACGAAGATGGCAGTTTCCGGTATCATCCTGTTGGCCGTAGTTCTGACCATGGCACTGGGTATCAAAGGCGTTACCCTGGAAATGGCTGCCATCACCGGCGCTATCATTTCCGTACTGACCGGCTGCTTAACTGAAAAACAGGCTTATGCTTCCATCGACTGGGTAACCATTTTCCTGTTCGCCGGCATGATGCCTGTATCCTCTGCTATGAGCAAGACCGGCGCCGGCAAAGTTATCGCTGAATGGGCCGTTGGCCTGATGGGCGGTTCCCCGTCCCCGATGATCGTGACCGCCGTACTGTTCATCCTGTCCTGCGGTCTGACCCAGTTCATGTCCAACACGGCATCTGCAGCTCTGCTGTGCCCGATCGGTATCGCGATTTCCAAACAGCTGGGTGCTGATCCGGCAGCCGTTCTGATGGCTATCGCCGTTGCAGCATCCTGCGCATTCGCTACCCCGGTAGGCACGCCTCCGAACACCCTGGTATTAGGTCCTGGCGGATTCAAATTCATGGACTACGTAAAAGCAGGTACCGGTCTGGTAATCGTTTGCTTCGTAATCTCCCTGATTTTGATTCCTATGTTCTGGCCTTTCTTCCCCGGCAAATAATTTTCTGGGAAAATTTGTTAGTTACATAGTGATTTAACTAAAAACGGACAGACCCGGCAAGCCGGGTCTGTCCAATCAGTATTTTTGATTTTTTGTTCCCTGCCGGTTAGGGCGGTGTTCCGGATTTATCCGGAGCCGGCTCGGACATTAAATTTAAAAAAATATTGAAGAAAAGCTTGTCAATTCATAAAAAATAAGCTATAATAGCCAAGTGAGTTGCCTTTGCGGCAATGTAACGGAGTGGTACTCAAGCTGGCTGAAGAGGACGGTTTGCTAAATCGTTAGGGGTCGCAAGGCTCGCCCGAGTTCGAATCTCGGCCACTCCGCCATATTTCTGGCATACAAGCATCTGGTGAAAATCCGGATGCTTATTTTTTTGCCATTTTCAAAGCAACATGCGATACAGTCCGAAGTATGCCAAAATACTCAATACTACCACGCCCAGTGCGGAAATTGAGAACATTCGGATAAACAGGCGATGTTGCAGCTGTGGCGAAGCATTGGCTGCGGAAGAATAGGCGGCCAGCGCAAGGGCGCCGCCGGTGGAGAGGGGACTGATGCCTGCAGTGTTGGAGATCATGGTGATGGCCGTGGCCATTTCCAGCTCCAGCGCAGGCCCTGCTACTCCAAGTTTTGCCCATGATGGTTACGGAGGTGGCCGGTGTCATGACGCTCGCCAGCGCTTCTGACAACAATTTGATCCCTCCGAGTTTAATGATAATGTGCATCAGCACACCAACGCCGGTGATCAGCAACAAGGTGCCCCAGGGAATCTTCTTGATTGCTTCTCCTTCATCTGCCACACGCAGGAAAGACAGGACCATGGCCACCGCAAAGCCGGTCAGACCGACATTCACTTTGAAGAATAATACCAGTATGACCATTATTCCGATTCCTATCAGCGTAATAATCTGGTTTTTGTTGAAGGGCGGAATATCGTCCTGGCTTATTACTTTATCCGAGTGGAGCTTGTAGCCGCCCAGCAGAAAATAGACAATTGCTGCGTATACGGTAGAAGACAAAATGCCGTTCATTAAGAACTGCTTTTCAATGCCGGTCAGTCCGAAGCCGGCACACATCAATGCCGGTCAGTCCGAAGCCGGCACACAGATTGATGCCTATAATACCTGTGGCTGCCAGCGGGGAGACTCCTCCGCCGGATGCACCCAATACGGACAAGGCTGAAAGCATGGCAGGATTGATACCCATTTCCGCGGCCAGTGCCATGGAAAACACCATCATGATCGCCATGGTCGGAACGGTGCCGGGACCCAGGGCCGAAAGCACAACAGAGAAAACATAAATGACGATAGGAATCATGAAAGTGTGTTTCCCGGCCAGCGCTACTACTTTTTTTGCCAGCAGTTCCAGGGAACCGTTGAGCTGGGCCAGGCTGAACAGATAGGTTACGCCCAGCAGGATCATAAACAGAGAGTAGTTGAACCCGTTGATGACTTCTTTGTCAGGAATTCCGTTTAACCGGCCCAAAACCAGGGAAAATCCGATTGCCAGCAGCCCCGTATTCATATGACGGAAGAATCCCAAAAAAATAGCTATAAGTAAAAATAACAGTGACAGTAATGCCATGACAGACACTTCTCCTTTATATTTTTGCTTTAGTGATTCCGGCTTACAATCTTCTGCCGGAATCATTTTTTGCTTTAGCAACACTAACATACCATATTTTTAAATAATAATAAAATGGTAAATTGTTAGATAAATTATGAAAAAATAGAATAATTGATTTAATAAAATATAATATAATTGCAAAACATATTCTTTGGGATTATAATAGTTACAAAACAAGGAATGGAGAACTGTCATGGATCTGGATGTATTGAAAAATTACATTTCCGTTGTTGCGGCGGGAAATATTACAACCGCCTCTGAAGTAATCCATGTTGCGCAGCCTACGCTAAGCAAACAGTTGCGCCATCTGGAAACTTACTACGGCGCAAAACTGATACTTACGGAAAGGGGCAGCCGCCGGATCGTTCTGACGGAAGCAGGGCGCCTTCTTTATGAAAAAGCGAAGTACATCTGCTCGCTGAACGACTCAACGATGGAAGATATCCGTCGCTATAAGCGGGGCGCAAAAGGCACGTTGCACCTCAGCGTCGCAAGCTCCCGCTGCAGACCGTTGGTAGAACGGATGCTCAGAGAATTTGTCAAGGTTTACCCCGATATCAGTTTTGCGCTTCATGAATCCAGTTCGGTCGAACAAGGCAAACAGCTTTTAAACGGGATCGGTGAAATCGGACTGTTAAGCACGCCGCCTGACAGGAACAGCGACTTTGAAGAATTGTTCAGGACAAACGAATATTTTGCAGCCGTTTTTAACAGGCAGTCCAAATGGCTTAAAGATCACCGGAGAAAAAGTATTTGCCTGAACCAGTTGAAAGATATACCTTTAAGCGTTTCTGCGGGTTATTATGAAAAGTTTAAGCAGTGTTGCGATAAAGCGGGCTTTATCCCCTCTGTGAAATGCGTAAGCACCACGCGCAATACAGCATTGTTTTGGGCTGTCGCAGATACGGCGGTAACGATTATTCCTATCTCGAAAGATGAAAAGCTGGAAGAAAACCTGGCCGTAAAAAAAATTACGGACGCGGAGGCAGCTATATATAAGTCTGTAGTCAAAGTTAAGGGGCGCCCTCTGTCGTTGCTGGCTTTAAAATTTTTGGAATTCTACAGCAGATACGGATACGGTAAACAACTATGCAATCTGGAAGACTTATATAAAGAATCGAGCAAGGAAGACCTGCTCACGCTGATCCAGAGTCTCCCGGTCTCAGGCAGTTTATCATAACTTCAATACAAAAGAAAGCCGGAAGATGCACACGCTTCGAATTATCCTTTTTAACTTTATTATTTCTTTCTTTCATTATGACATGATATAATTTAACATAATAACGATAATACATTTTACTGTTAATCGGGGGGTTCATTATGGCCAGCTACATTTCATTTGATGGCGCATCGAACAAATATCCGTCACGTCGCAGCGTGGTGTACGGAAAAAACGGCATGGTCTGCACGTCCCAGGCCCTGGCAGCACAGGCCGGACTCGACGTGTTGAAAAGAGGAGGCAACGCTGTTGATGCGGCAATCGCGACAGCAATCAGCCTTACCGTTCTGGAACCGCCGAGCAATGGTATAGGGAGCGATCTTTTTGCATTGGTCTGGTATAAAGGAAAACTGTACGGATTAAACGGCAGCGGTCCGGCCCCTATGGCGCTTACAAGAGAAAAAGTACTGGCGAAGCTTGGTACGGATGACCGCGCAAAGGATAATTATGCGGACAGCGGCGAAATAACGGACCTGTCCTCTTCAGATATGCCGGATCACGGCTGGGAGACAGTGACAATTCCCGGAGCGCCTGCCTCGTGGAAAGCGCTTCACGAACGTTTTGGCGCTGCAGAGTTTGGTTCCCTCTTTGAAGCTGCGATCCGCTACGCGGAAGAGGGTTTTCCCCTGCAGCCAATCTGCAGCAGAATTTGGAAGAAAAACGTTCCCAGGGTATCCGGTTTGCGAGATGAAAAGATGTATCAGTCAATGCTGCAAACTTTTTTTGATGGCAAAGAACTGGAGCCGGGAAGTGTTATGAAGCTTCCGGAGATGGGAAAAACGTTACGCAGGCTTGCTGAAAGCCGTTGTGACAGCTTTTATACAGGAGATATTGCCCGGGAAATAATTCGCTTCTCCTGTGAAACAGGAGGCTATCTTACCGAAGAAGATATGCATAATTACAGACCGGAGTGGGTAGAACCTATTCGGTTGAATTACCGTGGCTGTGATGTGTGTGAGATTCCGCCTAACGGACATGGTCTGGTTGTCCTGATGACTCTGAATATTTTGCGCCATGTATCTCTTGCAGAAAAGGATAATCCGGAAACGGTGCATAAGCAGCTGGAAGCCATGAAGATTGGCTTTACGGACGGAAAAACGTATATTGCGGACCCCCGTTTTATGAAAGCAAATGTGGATTATTTCCTCAGTGAAGAATACGGTAAAAAACGTGCGGGTGAAATAGGAACCGAAGCTCATCTTCCCAGACCGGTAGATTTGAATTGTGGCGGCACCGTTTATCTCTGTACGGCAGACAAGGAAGGAAACATGGTGTCCCTGATCCAGAGCCATTTCAATAACTTCGGCTCCAAACTGTCCGTGCCGGGTACAGGCATCCTGCTGAATAACAGGGGGAAAAATTTCAGTCTGGACCCGGAACATGACAACTGCCTGGCGCCGGGCAAAAAACCGTACCACACAATTATCCCCGGATTTTTGTTGAAGGACGGAGAACCGGTAGGCCCCTTTGGCGTCATGGGAGCTTTTATGCAGCCCCAGGGGCAGGTGCAGGTGGTCAATAACCTGATTGACTTCGGGTTAAATCCCCAGGAAGCGCTGGATGCGCCCCGCTGGCAGTGGACTGGTGGAAAAACCGTGGAAGTGGAAGCATCGTTTGATCAAACAATGGTAGAAAATCTGAAGCAACGGGGACATGACATCAAGGTTATGGAAGAATTTACATCTTTTGGCAGGGGCCAGATCATTGTCCGTCAGCCTGACGGCGTTTACGCGGCAGCTACCGAGTCCCGTGCCGATGGCGTTGTTGCCGCATGGTAAGCTTTTGTGATATAATTTATAATTAAAATATTATAGTAGTCAGGAGTCCATTTATGTTTATTGATAAAGCAAGAATTTATGTAGAAGCAGGTAACGGCGGCGACGGCATGAGCAGCTTCCGCCGTGAGAAATTTGTAGAAAAAGGCGGTCCCAACGGTGGCAACGGCGGCCGGGGGGGCAACGTGATTTTGCGGGCGGATAACAGCCTGAACACATTGATAGATTTCAGGTATAAGCGGAAATTCATAGCGAAGCGCGGCGACAATGGCGGTGTTTCCAATATGACCGGGCACCGGGGGGAAGATGTAATCATTAAAGTTCCTCTGGGTACCGTAGTTCGGGATGACGAAACAAATATCATGATCGCGGACCTGACGGAAGACGGGCAGGAGTTTGTAGCGGCAAAAGGCGGACGTGGCGGGAAAGGGAACGCCTGCTATGCCACCAGCACCAAACGGGCTCCGACCTTTGCGGAAAAAGGGGAACCGGGAACCAAAGGCTGGCTGCGGCTGGAACTGAAGCTGCTGGCGGATGTGGGCCTGGTAGGTTATCCCAGCGTGGGCAAGTCCAGTATCATCTCCCGGGTGAGCGCGG
This sequence comes from uncultured Succiniclasticum sp., assembly GCA_902801365.1. Lineage (GTDB taxonomy): Bacteria > Bacillota > Negativicutes > Acidaminococcales > Acidaminococcaceae > Succiniclasticum. The sequence goes on along the minus strand of CADCHY010000017.1, from coordinate 19,757 downwards.
CAAAACCGGAAATCGCGGCCTATCATTTTACCACCCTGACCCCCGTGCTGGGAGTTGTGCGCCTGAGTGAAGAACAGAGTTTTGTGCTGGCGGACATTCCCGGGCTGATTGAAGGCGCCGCGGAAGGCGTGGGCCTGGGCCATGACTTCCTGCGTCACATTGAACGGACCAAGGTCTTGCTTCATGTCGTTGATGTTTCCGGCTGCGAAGGCCGTGACCCCATTGAGGACTTTGAGAAGATCAATCATGAGCTGGAAGCCTACAGCGCCAGACTGGCCCGCCGCAAACAGCTGGTGGTTGCCAACAAGATGGACCTGCCGGACAGCGCGGATAATTTTGTTATATTAAAAGAATATGTTGAAGAAAAAGGCTATGAGATCATGCCGGTCTCCGCGGCCACAGGAGAAGGCCTGCAGGAGCTGATGTGGAAAGCTTACGAGATGGCCCGGCAGTATGTGGCGGAGCCGGAAGAGGAGATTGGAGTTGTCGAAGAAGGAGATCCGGACAGCTTTGAAATCATCCGGGGCGCCGAAGATGCCGATTTTGAAGTAAAAGGCAAGAACATTGAACGGCTGGTAGCCATGACAAATTTTGATAACGCGGAAGCGCTGTACCGGTTCCAGCTGATCTGGAAACGGCTGAAGATTGAAGAAGCGCTGCTGGAAGCAGGCATCCAGGAAGGACAGACTGTGCGGATCCTGGATATGGTGTTCAACTATCAGAAGAGTAAATGGGCTGACCGGGAATAGTGAAACCTGTGTCTGAGGGGAAGTGTATGTAATGATTCGTAACCGGAAAGATCTGGCAAAAGTAAAACGCATTGTCGTGAAGGTGGGTACCAGTACCATTACGTACCCCAATTGCAGCCGCAATTTCGCCCGGATAGACCATCTGTGCCGGGAACTGGCGGATCTGCACAACAAGGGGCTGGAAGTGATCCTGGTGACCAGCGGCGCCGTGGCGGTAGGCTCGGAACGGCTGGGGCTGAAGGAAAAACCGAAGACCATCCCGGGCAAGCAGGCTGCGGCAGCGGTAGGGCAGGGCATCCTGATGAATACTTATGAAAAACTGTTCGCCGAGTATGGGCAGATTGTGGCCCAGGTGCTGCTGACCCGGACGGAGGTATTGGACCGGCACCGTTACACCAATTCACGTAACACCTTTATGGAACTGTTAAAACAGGGTGTTATCCCCATTGTCAACGAAAACGACGTGGTGGCGCTGGATGATCTGAAGATTGGCGATAACGACAACATGTCCGCACTGGTGGCGGGTATCGTAGATGCAGACCTGGACATCCTGCTCAGCGATATAGATGGACTGTACACGGCAAATCCCAAAACCCATCCGGATGCAAAGCTTGTGTATGAGGTGAGGGAAATCACGCCGGAAGTGGAAGCCAGCGCAGGGGCGGCAGGCAGCGGCTTCGGTACCGGGGGCATGTTTACCAAGATCCAGGCGGCAAAAGCGGCCACCAGTTCCGGTATCAGCATGATTATCGCATCAGGCACGGAACCTAATGCCATCACCCGGATCCTGCAGGGGGAACAACTGGGAACTTTATTTATTTCCAGGGAAAACCGTCTGCAGTTCCGTAAACGCTGGCTGGCTTTCGGCTCCCGGATTGAAGGTTCCCTGCTGGTTGACGCAGGCTGTGCAAAAGCCATCCGCAGGCCGGGAGGCAGCAGCATCCTGCCCGCCGGGATCAAAGAAGTTTCCGGTGAATTCGAGGCCGGGCATACTGTCAGCGTAAGGGATGAAAACGGCAATGAACTGGCCCGTGGCCTGAGCCATTACTCTTCCCGGGAACTGGAAATGATCAAAGGACATAAGAGCAGCGAGATTGTAAGTATTTTAGGCGAGAAAACATATGATGAAGTCATCCACCGGGATGACCTGGTGATATTGTGAGAAAAGAAGGTGCGAAGATGACGATACGGGAACAGGCAATGGAAGCTGCGGCAGCGGCAAGGAAGCTGGCAGCGGTTTCGCCGGCTGTCAAAAACATAGCCCTGGAAGCTATGGCAGACGCATTGATGGCGGAACAGGAAGGCGTTCTGGCGGCCAATGCGAAAGATATGGAAGCAGGCAAGGCTAAAAACATGAAAGCTTCCCTGCTGGACCGGTTGCTGCTGACTCCCGCCAGGCTGGCGGATATGGCAGAGGGCCTGCGGCAGGTAGCGGCCTTAAAAGATCCGGTAGGGGAAATCATTGGCGGAAGCACACTGGCCAATGGATTAACTGTTACAAAAATCCGGGTACCTTTAGGAGTAATAGGTATTATTTACGAGGCCCGTCCCAACGTAACGGCGGATGCCATCGGGCTGTGTCTGAAGAGCGGCAACGCGGTCATTTTGAAAGGCGGCAGCGAAGCCATCCATTCTAACACTAAAATTGCTTCTGTTTTGCGCAATGCGGCAGAAAAAGCCGGTATTCCCGCAGGCAGCATCCAGTTCATCACCAGCACGGACCATGCGGCGGTTCAGGAACTGATTACCCTGAACGGGCTGGTGGATGTAGTGATTCCCCGTGGCAGCGGGCGTCTGATCCAGGCAGTGGTAGGCAACGCCAGTGTACCGGTGATTGAAACCGGCGTAGGTGTGTGCCATACCTTTGTGGATGCCGGTGCAGATTACGAAATGGCGGAAAGGATCGTCATCAACGCCAAGACACAGCGTCCCGGCGTGTGCAATGCCATGGAAACCATGCTTGTGCATAAAGACGCGGTGCAGGAGTTTCTTCCCCATATGCTGCAGGCTTTGAAAGAAAAAGGCGTGCAGATTATAGGCGATGAAACGGTCTGCGCAATGGATAAAGAGGCTCAGCCTGCTACGGAAGAAGACTGGAGCACGGAGTACGGCGACCTGCGCCTGTCCGTTAAGGTGGTAGATGATGCGGATGCTGCGATAGAGCATATTAACAAGTATGGTACAAAACACAGTGAATGCATCGTGACCCGCAGCTTTGCCAATGCCAGGAAATTCCAGCAGATGGTAGATGCCGCCTGCGTATACGCCAATGCTTCCACCCGTTTTACAGACGGCTTCCAGTTCGGATTTGGGGCGGAAATCGGCATCAGCACCCAGAAATTACACGCCCGGGGGCCCATGGCCCTTCCGGAATTAACCACCTATAAATATCTGATCAGCGGAGACGGACAGGTTCGCCCATGATTCCCATCATTCTGGAGAAACAGAAAAATATCCGTGACCTGGGGGACACCGTTACCCTGGACGGACGTACCATAAAGCGCAACAAGCTGATCCGCTGCGGCCGGTTAAGTGAACTCAGCGCTGCCGATGCAACGTATCTGTTGGGAACCTGCCGCGTCCGTACGGTTGTGGATCTGCGGAGCGCCAAAGAAAGCGACGAACGTCCGGATCCCCAGTGGGGGATTGCACCCTGCTCCCGCATCCCCCTGTTAAGCGATGACCAGATGGGCTTTGGGGCTTTTGCAGGTACGGCACAGAAAAAAGTCAGTGTACTGGATACCCTGATTAATATGACCAGCGGGCCGGCCTACACACCGCAACAGTATCTGCAGGATATTTACCGTAAATTCATTACAACGAAGCAGGCCCAGCATGCCACACGCCGTTTTTTTGAGCTGTTGCTGACCCAGGAGACCGGCGCACTGTTGTATCATTGCAACGGAGGCAAGGACCGTACCGGGATCATTACAGTATTTCTGCTGACTGCGCTGAACGTTTCCTGGGATATCATTGCGGCGGATTACATGGAAACCAATACCGTGGTGGAGCCCTGGCTGGAACAGAAGCTGGAGAATCTTCCTGAAAAGTACCGGAATGAGCAGGCAAAAGCGGTGCTGCGCATGATGTATCTGGCGGATGCAGACTGCCTGCAGACCGCACACGATGAAATGTGCAGCCTGGGAGGCTCGCCTCTGGGTTATTTAAAACAGGTGACAGGAATTACCGGCGAGACCCTGGAGGAGCTGCAAAACCGCCTGCTGAAATGAGGGGCACTGATTGATTCGTATGCGAATTTGTTGAACCGGTGTTTCCTGAATGGGATGTCATAAACACAAAAAAGAATAGTGATTATGAATTTTTGTAATTCCTAACATAAAAATGCCATAATTATAAATTACAATATAGCCATAAAGAAACCGGTAAAACATAAATTATCGTAAAGATACATGATAAAGCAATACGGGAGAGTGATTACCATGTTGAAGTTTATTAAAAACAATCTGTATGCCCTTATATTTTTGGCAGTGTTGATAGGGGCCTGTTTCGGAGGCTACAAATACTACCAGAGCCAGAAAGCGGCTAAAACAGAAACCGTAAGAACTGCTTCTGTAGAATACGGCAACCTGCAGAAGAGTGTTTCGGCTACCGGCAGCCTCAGCGCGCTGGACAACGTGGATATCAGCTCCAAGATTACAGGACGTATCGTAGAGGTGCTGGTGGCGGAAAACGATCACGTAACCGCCGGGCAATTGTTGCTGCGTCTGGACGATTCGTCCCTGAAAGCAACGCAGGAGCAGCGGGAAGCTACCCTGAATGAAGCCACGCTGACCCTGAACCGGTATGCCGCGCTTTTGAACAAAGGCGCTATCTCGCAGCAGCAATATGATAATGCCATGATGAACTACAGGGTGGCCAAGGCTGCCCATGAACAGGCTGTGTCGAACACCAACGATACGTATATTTACTCTCCTATTGACGGATATGTAATCGGCAAACCTACCCCGGTCGGTCAGACCATCAGCTCCGGTATCAGTTCGCCCCAGGTCATCATGTCCATTGCCAACCTGGATAAAATGCAGATAGAGACCCTGGTGGACGAATCGGATATCGGACAGATCAAAGTGGGACAGAAAGTGGAATTTACGGTTGATTCCTATCCGGAAGAAACCTTTGAAGGCGTGGTGCGGCTGATTTCCCGCAGCGCTACTACCACGAACAATGTAGTTTACTATAAAGTGTATGTGGATGTTACCAATTCCAAAAACAAACTGTTCCCCACCATGACGGCCCGGGCCAACATTATCATCAGCGAGGCCGGCGATGTACTGATGGTTCCCCAGAACTGCATCTTTTATGACGGCGGCCGCAAGTATGTAAAGAAGTACGATCCGAAGACCAAACAGGAAACGGAAATTGATGTAGAAGTGGGCATGACCGGCGACGACAGTGTAGCCGTCAAGAGCAATCAGCTGCGTCAGGGCGACAAGGTGATGGTAAAAACGCTGAAAGCAAAGCAGACCAACAACAATAATATGCGCCCGCCGCGTATGTAAAACGAAGGAAGCGCAACCGAAAAAGCCGGTGATTGTATAACCGGCGCAGTCAGCACAGCTTACGTAAGCGCAACATAGGAAAGTAGGGATGAGCATGGCAGATGTCATTGTACTGGAAGATATTGTGAAGCAGTTTACCATGGGCGATACCATTCTGCAGGCGCTGGATCATGTGAACTTCAGCGTGGAAGAAGGGGATTTTGTCGCCATCATGGGACCTTCCGGCAGCGGTAAATCTACCATGATGAATATTCTGGGCTGTCTGGACCGTCCCACATCCGGAAAGTATTACCTGGATGGAAAAGAAGTAGCAGGGTTGAGTGATGACGAACTGGCTCATACCCGGAACGCAAAGATTGGTTTTGTATTCCAGAATTTTAACCTGCTTTCTAAAATTTCAGCCCAGCAGAACGTGGCCCTGCCGCTGGTGTATGCGGGTGTTCCGGAAGAAGAACGGATGGAACGTGCCAGGAAAGCCCTGGAAGACGTAGGGCTGGGGGACCGTATCGGTCATAAGCCCAATGAGCTGTCCGGCGGGCAGCGGCAGCGGGTGGCCATTGCCCGTGCGCTGATCAACAACCCGGCCATTGTGATGGCGGACGAACCCACCGGCAATCTGGATACCAAATCCAGTTATGAAATTATGGATATTTTTAAAAAGCTGAATGCCATGGGCAAAACTATCGTCATGGTTACCCATGAGCCGGATATCGGGCAGCAGACCAAACGCATCCTGGTAATGCGGGACGGTCACCTGAACAGTGACGAAAGGCTGGTACACGATTATGTTCAATGAGTCGATCAAGATGGCCATTGACGGCATGATATCCAACAAGCTGCGTACGCTGCTGACGCTGTTGGGTATCATCATCGGCGTGGGCGCTGTTATCGCCATGGTCAGCCTGGGCTTTGGGGTCAAGGAACAGATTAAAGATAATATCTCCCGCCTGGGCAGCAATCTGCTCATCGTCCAGTCCGGCGGACGCACGGCCACCGGGGCCCGCATCCAGGCCGGCAGCGGGGCACGCCTGACCGATGACGATGCCAAAGCTATTGAGAAGAATATTGACGGAATCAAACATGTAGCGCCTATGGTCTCCCGCGGTTACCAGCTGGTTGTGGGCAATCAGAACTGGACGACCAACGTGCAGGGCTCTACTCCTAATATTATTGATATCCGTGACTATACGGTAGAGGAAGGCCGTAACATAAACGACCATGACATGGCAGGCAAGGACCGTGTCTGTGTCATCGGCAAGACCATTGTGGATAACCTGTTCCCGGACGGAGATCCCGTAGGCAAGACGATCCGCATCAACAAAGCACCGTTCAAGGTGGTGGGCGTACTGGGTGCCAAAGGTCAGTCTTCCGGCGGCCAGGACCAGGATGATGTGGTGTTTGTTCCCCTGACCACGGCTATGAACCGCATGATGGGCATCACGTACGTGAATAACATCACCATACAGGCAATGAATGAAAATGTCATTGACAGCGTGCAGGCGGAAGTGGAGAATCTGCTACGCATCCGTCACCGGATTAAAAGCTCGGACGATGATGATTTTTCCGTGCGTAACCTGGCGGCCCTTATGGACACCATGATGAGCACGGCTAACACCATCACCATGCTGCTGGGCTGTATTGCGGCCATCAGTCTGCTGGTAGGCGGCATCGGCATTATGAACATCATGCTGGTATCCGTAACGGAACGTACCCGGGAAATCGGGATCCGGAAAGCCCTGGGCGCAACGTACAATAATATTCTGCTGCAGTTCCTGATCGAATCTGCCGTTATCGGTATCATCGGCGGTTTCTTAGGTGTTGTTCTGGGCATCGGCGCCTCCTATGCCATCAGTACCTTTGCAGAGTGGAAGACTGTCATTTCGGTTCCTATTATTATCATTTCCGTAGTTTTCTCTGTAGGCATCGGCGTCTTTTTCGGTATTTACCCGGCCAGGAAAGCCGCATTGCTGGATCCGATTGAAGCATTGCGGTATGAATAAGATACGGCGTGATGTTTCATGTCGTCAGCGGACGGCGGACATTGCACAGACTGCCGTATGATACCGTCAGTAGATTGAGGAAACACAATATGCAGGATGGGCGAAGCACAGTGCAAAAAATCAGGGATTTTTTTCAGGCCTTCTCGGAATTTCTGGGAAGGCCTAAAACCATTTTTGATATAAAAGACCGGTTCCGGCTGCTCATTCTTTTTGTAATCGTAATAGCGATTTTGGAATGGATGCTGTATTGTTTTGAAAATGTGAAATAAGAGGGGATTTCTTTTTGCTTTTATTTACAAAAGCAGGGATAGATTGCTATAATATAATGTAATACTTTTGGAAACATGATTTGCGTTTCTTCTATACATGGAAACGCAGAATAATGTTTTGTTGTGCGGGAGGCAAGGTCATGGAACGGCTGGCGATCATGGGAGGAACCTTTGACCCGGTCCATATGGGGCATCTGCGTATGGCCTATGCGGTGCAGCGGCAGCTGGACTTTGACAGGGTCGTGTTTTTGCCTGCCTATATCCCGCCCCATAAGCAGACCCGGTCGGACTTTGCTTCCTGGCAGGACCGGCTGGCTATGGTGGAACTGGCGGTACACAATTATGATGACTTTGTGGTTAGCAGCCTGGAATTTGACCGGGGCGGCATATCCTACACTTACGATACCGTAAATTTCATGCAGGAACTGTGGCCCGATGCGGAGATTTATCTGATTATCGGGGAAGACTCCCTGACCCAGCTATACACCTGGTACCGGGTGCTGGATCTGTTGCGGCTGGTATATTTTGTGGCGGCGGAACGGCCCGGTTATGAAGGCGAAGTTGGCGTAGACAGGCTGACCAAAGCGTATGGGCCCTGGGTTGCCGGCAAAATCATCCATGCGGAAGTGCCGGAAACAGCGATTTCCTCGACAGAGATCCGGCAGCGGCTGCGGGAAGGAAAACCCATCCGGGGCATGACACCCCTGGCAGTGGAAGAGTATATTTATGAACGGGGCCTGTACCGGGCTGAGCCGTGAAGATCGTTGATAACCTTTTTGGTTATGGAAAAAGGAGAGAAGAACCCTGCAATGACCATAGAAGAAATGCGTGCCCTGTTGCAGCAGAGCCTGAAACCGAAACGCTATGAACATTCCGTGCGTGTTTACGAGACGGCGCTGGAGATGGCGGAACACTATCATGCAGATGTAAAAAAAGTGGCTGTGGCGTCCCTGATCCATGACTGCGGGCGTCAGATTTCCAAAGAAGACAGCGTTGCCAAAGCAAAGGAACTGGGAATCCCTGTCGATCCGGTGGAAGAGGCGCAGCCTATCCTGTTGCATGCCAAGCTGGGCGTGTATTATGCCATCCGTAAATATGGCGTAAGTCCTGATGACAGGGAAGTGCTGGATGCCATCCGGTATCATTCCACAGGCACGGCTGATATGACGCAAACCGCAAAGATTGTTTTCCTGGCGGACCTGATCGAACCGGGAAGGGATTTTGAGGGAGTGGAAGCGCTTCGGGAAGCGTCTTTTCAGGATCTGGACAAAGGCATGCTCCTGTCTTATGACAACACCATCCGGTATCTGCTGGAAGACGGTCTGCTGATCCATCCTGACGCCATTGCGGGATACAACCAGCTGGCGGCGAAAACCAAAACAGCGCGGTCCAAAAAAGAAAAGCCCAAAAAAAAGAACTGAAATCAGAATAAAAAAGAGGATATAAATGGATTCAGAAAAAAGAAACGGAAACCCTGCTGAACATAACGGCAATGACAACAGGCACTATCACCGGCCGAAACGGCGCAGACTGCGTTGGGGACGGCTGTTTCTGCTGCTGGTTGTGCTTGCTGTGCTGCTGACCTCTGTTTTCTGGGGTTCGGTGTGGGTGTACACCAATATCATCAACGCCCCGGAAAAGAAAGTCGTTGCGGCAGATCCGGCGATTGAGAAGGACGAGAAACTGAACCAGCGCATCAATGTGCTGCTGCTGGGGATTGATGACGGGGACAGTGAAGCGGATGAAAGCGAACCAAAGCGTACCGACGCCATGATCGTAGCCAGTTTCGATCCGGAAGCCCATAAAATTTCACTGATTTCCCTGCCCCGGGATACCATGGTCATCCTGCCGGGGCATACCGGGTATGAAAAACTGAACTCTGCCTATACGTATGGCGGGGTCGCCATGGCTAAACAGACGATTGCCAACCTGTTGCGCATCCCTATCCATTATTACGCGCTGGCAAACTGGAAAGGTTTTATTGAGATCATCAACCTGATTGGCGGCGTGGACTTATATGTCGACAGGGATATGCATTACGAAGATCCCTGGGCCAACCTGAAAATCGATATCAAGCACGGTTACCAGCATCTGGACGGGGAAAAGAGCGGTCAGTATGTACGGTTCCGGTCTGATGAACTGGGGGATATCGGGCGGGTACAGCGTCAGCAGAAATTCCTGAAGGCGTTGGGCCTGCAGATGTTCTCCGTGGAAAATATAACAAAGATACCTAAACTTCTGGCCACAGCGAAACAATATGTGGAAACGGATATGGATACGGTGACCATGCTGAAAGCCGCCCGCAGTTTTAATATTATGTCCGACAACAACATCAAGTCAGGCATGTTGTATGGGAATTTCTATGATTCACCTTCCAGCGGTATCAGCTATTGGAGGTCTAACCGGTCGGAAATCGAAAAATCACTGACAGAGGTAGACATCCCCTTTATGGCACTGAAAGAGAATTCGGATGCCAGTGATCCGGTGACAGGCGTAGATGATCTGGGTGAAGGCAGCAACAGTGATTCGCAACGGAGCGCTGCGGCGGCTGCCGCAAGAAGGTCTTCGTCCGAAAACCAGAAGAACGCTGCAGAAGTCCGCCGGTCCGAACCGGAAAAGAAAGCAACGTCACAACAGAAGGCCGGAGGTTTCTCATCAGGAACAAGCGGTGCATCCAAGTCTTCATCTTCGGTATCCAATGCGCCGAAACCGGCACCTAAGAAGAGCGCGCCCCCTGTAATACGCAAACCGGTAATCAGTAACAAACCCCAGGCGGCGCCAAAGAACTGAGAGCATGTTGAAACAAAAACTATAATGAAAAGTATGCGGAGGTAGACTGTATGACCATGCAGCCGAAAGAATTGGCAGAGAAAATTGCAAAGATTGCGGACGATAAAAAAGGAAAAGATATACTGCTTCTGAACATGGAAGGAATATCCTACATGACAGATTATTTTGTCATTGCCAGTGCGTCCAATACTACCCTGGTACGGGCCATTGCCGATGCCATTGAAGACAAACTGGCGGAACAGCAGGTGTTCTGCAGCCATAAGGAAGGGTATAACGATGGCCGCTGGGTGCTGATGGATTTTGGTGATGCAGTGGTCCATGTGTTCCTGGAAGAGGAACGGAACTTCTATAATCTGGAACAGCTGTGGGCTGACGCGCCCAGCGAAGAATTCAAGGGGACCGATGATGGAGAATAACCTGCGTTATAAAGCCGGCGATGTAGTGACCTTGAAAGTTTCCCGGGTCTCCGACATGGGGGCCTTCCTGGACGCAGGCACCGGCAATACGTCGGACGACATCCTTCTGCACAAACTGCAGCAGCTGACCCCGGTGAAGGCCGGGGATGAAGTGCGGGTATACCTGTATCTGGATCCCCACAGGCGTCTTACCGCCAGCATGAAGCTGCCTAAGATGAAAGAGGGGCAGTTAGGCTACGCCAAAGTCATCAATGTAACAAAAGACGGAGGCTTCGTGGATATCGGCGGAGAACGGGGCGTTTTTCTTCCCTATACTGAGATGCTGGGAAGGGTGAATCCCAATCAGAAGATTTGGATTAAACTGTACCGGGACAAAAGTGGCCGCCCTGCGGTGACCATGAAGGTTGACAAGGATCTGGCCAGAGCGGCGAAACCTGTCGGTGAAGATGCCAAAGTGGGAGACCTTGTTACAGGGACCATTTATAATATTACCAAAGACGGCTTCTTCATTTTCACCAACGACCGGCACATCGCGTTCCTGCACCGGAGCGAAACAGATCCGAAACGGTATCTTGCCTATGGGGAGCAAATTACGGCCCGCATCACGTTCATCCGGGAAGACGGGCATGTGGATGTATCCCTGCGCAAGCAGAAGGAAAATGCCATGGCGGATGATGCACAGGTAATCCTTGAAACGCTGCAGTCCCGGAACGGGCGCATGCCGTACTGTGACGATACCCCGGCGGAGATCATCAAAACGAAATTTGGTATTTCCAAAGCAGCCTTTAAGCGTGCCCTGGGCCGTCTGATGAAAGAGGGCAAGGTGTACCAGGAGGACGGCTGGACGATTTTGAAGTAATGTCTTAACCGTCATGGACGTGTTTTACCCATAACCTATTGGAGGTGACCGCAATGAAAAGATCGACGGTATTTCGTACGACTGTTTCTGCTGCGCTTTGCCTGACTCTTACCACAGGCGCTGTAATGCCAAAACAGGCTCTGGCCTGGGACTGGCTTTCTGCCGGGCTGGCTTTGTTCCAGGTAGGGGCGGAGTACGCGTACCTTAACAAGCAGGTCAGCTATCTGGATAATAAGGGCAGGGATAAATACATGGGCCAGATCAAGGATAAGTACGGTGTAAATACCGATCCTGTGGCCAACGCCATGCTGGCCCGCATCATGACCCGGCTGTCTGACGCGGTGGCGCTTACCGATGATTCGATTGTCAAAAAACCGTACAATTATTTTGTCAATAATGATAAATCCTTTAATGCATTCTGTACCCTGGGCCATAATATGAGCGTCAATATCGGCGCGTTTGAGAAATTAAACTACAATGAAGACGAACTGGCCTTTGTCATCGCCCATGAAATGGGGCACGGACAGAAAAACCATCCGGCTGCCGGTGTGAAGCGTGCGTTGCCGGTATCTATCGTAGCAGCCCTGTATGCCAGTCAGAACCGGAACACGGCTTCTTCCATAGGGGCTGCCCTGGTAAGCACTGTCGGTACTGCCAAGTGGGTGACAAAACCGATGGAAAGCCAGGCAGATAAACTTGCTTTTGATTATGCCGTGGCAGCCGGGTACAATGTGGGCGCCGGCGCTGCCCTGTGGCAGCATATTCTGGAACAGAACGGCAGTAAATCCAGCGGTTTTGCGGAACTGTTTAACGATCACCCCACCAGTATTTCCCGCCGTAACAATTACAATAAGAAGATTACGGAATGGAGCGGCAACAAGGTAAAAGTAAATGAAGAAAACGGGTTGATCTCCGTAGCGGGGCAGCCTTTTTATACTCCTGCCAAAACCAGTGCCATGAGCCCTCAGGAACAGGCTTTCCTGATAGCGGGTAATCTTTCCAGGGTCTTCCACGACGGCGGGCAGTACGAGCCGGTCTGGACCAACAGCGAAAATACACTGCTGATAGGTGAACAGCCGGTGATGGGATTTGACGGTGTGGCGGACGCGGCTGCGGTTGAAAAAAGGCTGCGGGATATTTTGAGCAACAGTAAAAATATTGTAAAGACTTCAGCCGGAGCGGAGACGGATAATAACGGTAAGGCGAAACTGAACAAAAGCGTAAAAGCGGAGACAGAGAACTATACGGATGGAAAGGCAATCCGTCCCATGACTATGCGGGAAAAAGTGGCAACAATTATGCAAAACAAATAAATATTATATCAAAAAGTTTTAAAAATAATTATAGTATTCTGAATTTAAAAAATCCCTTGACTTAATCCGACCTCTGTGATACTTTATTTTTATTAGGAATCAATTCTATTAAAATTAAATTATCGGGAGGTTTTTTATTGTGAAAAAGAAATTAGTGGCGGCTCTTTTGTTGGGAACGATTGCGATAACCGGCTGCGGCGGAAATAAACCTGCAGACAAGAAAGCAGAAAACAAACCTGCGGCGGCAAAGGAAGAACTGGTCATTTCTGCCGGTAATTATATTATGTCCGGCAAATATGATCCTACGTTAGGCTGGGGCATGTGGGGCCCGGATATTTTTCACTGCAAACTGTTAAAGATTGGTACCGGCAATAAACTGGTCAACGATCTGGCAGTCAAAGGTGAAGTGAGCCCGGATGGACTGAAGTATACTTACGAGATCCGCAAGGACGCCAAATTTGCGGATGGCAAACCCCTCACGGCAAAAGATGTGGTATTTACTTTTGAAAAGACAAAATCCCGGGCCTCTGCTATGGATCTGACGGTTCTGGACAGTGTAAAGGCGCTGGACGATTATAAAGTGGAATTTGTGCTGAAAAAGCCCTGGTCCAGCTTCCCGTATAAACTGGCCTGCGTAGGCATCATTCCGCAGCACGCTTACACGGATACCTACGGTGAAAAACCCATTGCTTCCGGCCCGTGGAAGGTATTGGAACTGCAAAAATCCCAGCAGCTGATTCTCGCTCCTAACGAACATTATTATGGTAAGAAATCCGGATTCAAAAAAGTTACCATCATGAAACTTGACGAAGATGCAGCGCTGGCAGCGGCAAAATCCGGAAAACTGGACGCGGTCTATGTGAATGCGGACGACGCTGCTACCAAAGTCAACGGCATGAAAGTGCAGACCTTTGATGCCCTGGATCTGTTCCTGATCAATCTGCCTACGGTTAAGGAAAGCAAAGACGCAAAAGGGCAGACCGTCGGCAACAATATTACCAGCGACCCGGCGATCCGTAAGGCGCTGAACGTGGGTATCAGCCGCAAGACCATCATTGACAAAGCAATCAACGGCATGGGCAAACCGACGGCCTCCGCCGGGGATATCCTCCACGGAAAGACCGGCGCGGTTGCAGACGGCAAAGTTGAGGAAGCCAAAAAGATTCTGGCTGATGCCGGCTGGAAGGACAGCAACGGGGACGGAGTCGTGGACAAGAACGGTGTCAATGCGGAATTTACTGTGACCGGCCGCAGCAATGACCTGGCCCGTTATAACACGGTAGTGGCTCTGGCCGAAGAAGCCAAAAAGTTCGGTATTAAAATCGTGACGAAATCCGCTCCCTGGGCAGAAGCGCGGAAAGCACTGCACACGCCGACCTGTTGGGCCTTTGTTCCTGACGATCCTATTTTCATTTATGATAATTTCCACTCTTCCCAGATTGGAAAGAATGTAATTGGGAACCCTGCTTCTTACAGCAACAAAGCCGTGGATGAACTGATTGACAAGGCATTGGCTGCCACTGATCAGACTGAAGCTGCTAAATTCTGGATGCAGGCGGAAGACACGGCAGAAAAAGATGTTCCGTATCTGATGATTTCATATCCCCAGATTGTATATCTGGTAAACGAAAACCTGAATATCCCGGGATATGATAAGCTGATCCAGCGCGGACAGGGTATGTCTCCTATTGAAAATATGAATGAATGGACCTGGGGCAAAAAGTAATCTGTAACGGACAGCTTCTGCAGGTGCATAAGTATTTCACACCTGCAGAGGCTGTAATGTTTTTATAAGGTTTGAAGTAGTAATAATAATTAATAGTAGTCTTTGCTTTAGGGATTTATTGGAAAGGAGAGCGTCTTGAATAAAGGTCTGTTACGATACTTTGGGAAAACGGTTGCCCGTATGCTGCTCCTTTTGGTCGCGGTGTCCATGATCAGCTTTTTTCTCGTCAATAATGCACCCATGAATGCGGTAGACGCTTTCCTGGGCGAAGCCAAGGTCACCGATGAGCAGCGAGCCCTGATCGAGGAACGTTGGGGACTGAACAAGCCGCCGCTGGAACGCTATCTTATCTGGGGCAATAACGTGTTGCACGGTGATATGGGGGAATCGCTGTATTACCACCAGCCGGTCTCCAAAGTATTAAAAGAAAAATTTTTGTCTTCGATTGTACTGATGGGTACGGCCTGGATCCTTTCGGGTCTGATCGGTTTTGTTCTGGGTGTTCTGTCCGGTGTGTACAGGGGTACATGGATAGATCGGATTATCAAGACGTTCAGCCTTGTCCTGGCTTCAACTCCGGTGTTCTGGATCGGGTTGTTGATGCTGGTTGTATTCGCTGTAGAACTCCAGTGGTTTCCGCTGGGGCTGGCGGCGCCCATCGGTAAGTCCGTGAATGATGTGACCCTGTCAGAACGGATCCACCATCTGGTTCTGCCGGCGCTGACCTTAAGTATTACGGGGATCGCCAATATCATTCTGCATACCCGGCAGAAACTGATTGATGTGATGGAAAGTGACTATGTTCTGTTTGCCAAAGCCCGGGGGGAAAACCTGAAACAGCTGGTGACACGGCATGGATTACGGAATATCGCCCTGCCGGCCATTACGCTGCAGTTTGCATATTTCAGCGAACTGTTCGGGGGATCTGTGCTGGCGGAAAATGTTTTTTCCTATCCGGGGCTGGGAAGTTCCGCGGTTCTGGCCGGACTGCACGCAGACGCGCCGCTTTTGCTGGGTATCGCGCTGTTCAGCGCGCTGTTTGTGTTTGTCGGCAATCTGACAGCCAATATCATATATGGCATCATTGATCCGCAAATCCGGGAAGGAGGCGGTATCAATGGCTGAGGCGAAGTTTCAAAAAGTAGAGACGGGCGGGATGAACCGTCGCCGTAAGGTTCTCCTGATTATTGCTGCAGGTGTGCTGGCGCTGGCTGTGATCAGTATCTGGGGTGCCTGTATGGATCCGGCGAAATATGCTCCAAACTATGAAGCCCGCCGCCTGATGCCATCCCTGTCACATCTGTTTGGGACGGATCATCAGGGCAGGGATATGTTTTTCCGCACGATCTGCGGCCTTTCCACCAGCATTCAGATAGGGCTTCTTTCTGCCGTAATCAGTTCTCTGGTAGCATTGTTCCTTGGAAGTCTGTCCGCGGTATTCGGCGGCCGGGTCGATACTGCAGTAGGATTTATGGTAGATCTCTGTATGGGGGTTCCCCACTTGATTCTTCTCATGCTGATTTCCATAGCTATGGGCGGCGGGGCAGCCGGCGTTATCACCGGTGTTGCGGTGACCCACTGGCCCAACCTGACCCGGGTAATCCGGGCCGAGGTGCTGCAGGTGCGTTCTGCCCAGTATGTGCAGATTGCCCGGAAGCTGGGCATGAGCAAATGGCATATCGCCGCGAAACATATTGTGCCTCATGTTTTTCCGCAGTATCTGGTAGGGCTGATCCTGCTGTTTCCCCATGCGATTCTGCATGAAGCGGCAATCACATTCCTGGGTTACGGTCTGCCGCTGGATACGCCTGCCGTTGGTGTGATATTGGCGGAATCCATGAAACATCTGGCTACCGGTATGTGGTGGCTGGCTTTTTTCCCGGGTATTGCCCTGCTGTTAGTTACCCAGTTGTTTGATATCGTTGGGGATTACCTGAAGATTCTGATTGATCCCCACAGCGCGCGGCAATAGAAGGGAGGATGACGGTATGGAAAAAGAAATTCTGTTGGAAGTACGGCATCTTTCCATTGGATTTGAAAGCTATAACGCAAAAGTTGAGAAAGTAATTTTTAATGCGATTTCGGATTTGAGCCTGACGGTACATAAAGGGGAAATCGTGGCCATCGTCGGTTCCAGCGGTTCCGGTAAGAGCCTTCTGGCCCATGCGGTGATGAACATTCTGCCCGATAATGCCCGGACAGGCGGTACGATGTTCTATAAGGGCGAACTGCTGACACCGGAACGCATGAACCGGCTCCGGGGCCATGAAATCGCGTTTATTCCCCAGTCCGTTGCGTTTCTGGATCCGCTTATGCAGGTGGGAGAGCAGGTTGTCGGTACGCTGGGTGAAAAAGCGCGGGCTTTGCAGCAAAAAGCATTTGAGCATTTCGGGCTGAAACAAAGCGTGGCAAAACTGTACCCGTTCCAACTGTCCGGAGGCATGGCCCGGCGGGTGCTGCTGTCCACCTCCTATGTGGCGGAAACAGAGATGATTATTGCCGACGAACCCACGCCCGGTCTGGACCTGAAAATTGCCATAGAGGCACTGAAGGATTTCCGGCTCCTGGCAGATCAGGGCAAAGGCGTGATTCTGATTACCCATGATATTGATCTGGCGCTGCATGTGGCGGATAAAATTGCAATTTTCTATGACGGACGGGTGGTGGAAACAGCGGACACGCAAACCTTCCGGGGTGACGGGCAGGGGCTGAAGCACCCTTACAGCAGGGCCCTTTTCCATGCGCTGCCCCAGAACGGATTTAACCTGCAGCGCTGCCCGAAATGCGGCGCGACCTGCGCAACCTGGAATGTGGATGAAAAAGGAATGAGGTGCGGCTGTGGCAATTCTTGAAGTAAAACATGTTGACTTCCGGTATGGCAGCGGCCCCTGGATTTTAAAAGATATCAGCTTTTCGGTAGAAGAAGGGGAACGTGTTGCCATTTTAGGTCCCAGCGGTTACGGAAAGAGTTCGCTGGCCAAAGTGATTGCAGGTTACCTGCAGCCCCAGGGCGGTGAGGTGCTGTGGGAAGGGAAACCGCTCCCGCCGTCCGGCTTTTGCCCAATCCAGCTGATTTACCAGCATCCGGAGAAAGCCCTGAATCCCCGCTGGAAGATGAAAGATTCCCTGGAAGAAGCCGGGGTCCCGTCCGGGGAAGTGCTGACAGAGATGGGGATACAGGAAAAATGGTATGAACGCTGGCCTAATGAGTTATCCGGCGGTGAACTGCAGCGATTCTGCGTAGCCAGGGTGTTAAAACCGGAGACGCGTCTTCTGATCTGCGACGAGATGACGACCATGCTGGACGCCATCAACCAGGCGCATATTTGGAATTTTGTGTTAAGTTATGCGGAAAAACACAATATGACACTGCTGGCTATCACCCACAACCAGTATCTGGCCGATCAGGTGGCGACCCGTGTCCTCCGGATTCCGGAACTGAACCATATTCAGGTGGACCGCTCGGAGTTATAAAAGGAAAGAACCGGAAGCTAAAGCACAGAAATGCTTATTGCATATTATTCCTAACTGTGATACAATTACTCTGATTTAAAAACTTTATCCTCTGATATAATTTGTCGGAATCGTTGCATGCTGTTGTGGAATTGGAGAGGAAACCAGGCAACTCGCCCGAAGAAGCAGACAAAATGCAGGGCCTTCTGACAATTTATATAAAAAACTTTAATTGTCTTAAAGGAGGCAACCGAAATGAAAAATTCTTTAGTACTGGCAATGGCTATGGCACTGGGCGTAACCGCCTCTGCGTATGCCGCCAACCCGTTCTCCGATGTGCCGGCCGGCCACTGGGCCTATGACAGCATCTCCAAATTAGCTGCTGCCGGCGTAATCGAAGGCTATGGCGATGACACTTTCCGTGGTGACCGCCTGATGACTCGTTATGAAATGGCTCAGATCGTAGCGAAAGCTATGGCCAAAGGCGCCAACGTTGACAAACTGGCTGCGGAATTCGCAGACGAACTGGATGCGCTGGGCGTTCGCGTAGCAGCTCTGGAGAAGAAATCCGATAATGTTAAAATTACCGGTGAAGCGCGTTTCCACTATGGCCATGGAAAGAGAACCGAGTACGGCGTCTCTGGAAAAGCGTATACAACCGGCTTGCGTACCCGCCTTTATTTTAACGGCAAAGTAAACGATAACTGGAATTATGTTGCCCGTATTCAGAACCAGCAGGACTTTGGTGACTATGTGGGCAATGAAGAGACCGTAATGAACATTGCCAAACTGGAAGGCCGTCTGGGCGGCGTGAACGTAGTAGCCGGCCGCGACGACGATGTGTTTGCGGATGGTTATATTTATGATGGCGAACAGGATGTAATTAAGCTGTCCTATGGTGACAAATGGTATGTAAACGGCGCCGTTGGCAAACTGACCGATCTGAATGACGGCGAAAATTTTGCCAAGAAATTCTGGGCTGCGGAAATCGGCTCCAATATTGACGGCAGCTTTGTAAACGGAAAAGCCGGCTATCTGAAAACCAAACTGGATGCTGACGGAGAAGCTGCGTATGGCGGCGAGGACAGTGTTGGCATTTGGTATGTAGGGGCAAACTTTAACGTGGCGAAAGATTTGACATTTGACGCTATGTATCTGCGCTCCGACCGGGATAAATTTAATGACATCGAGGGCAAAAAAGACGGTTACGTATTTGGCTTAGGCTATAAAGGCGCAGAAGCTGACGAACCCGGCAGCTGGGGCCTGTCCGCCAAATACTACCATCAGGGCAGAGGCACTTATCTGGCCCACACCATTGATGGCGATACCGACTTTAATTCCGGTTTTAAAGGCTGGTCTGTCGGTGCTGAAGTAACGGTTGCCAAGAACATGGTTCTGAGTTCAACGTACTATGACACCAAGGCGTTGAAAGGCGATCAGGAAGGTAACGCCAAGTCCAAGGTAATCTGGAGCGAATTCAATGTGTTCTTCTGATAAGCTGATACCAGGAGTATAAAAGAATAAGTGATTTTGAAGAGAGCTGCGTTTTGCGGCTCTCTTTTTTGGTTGGGGCTTTAGCGCCAATAAACCCCCGGTTCAACCGGGGGTCGGTAAAGAATACTTTAGTAAACGCAAGAGAAAACCTCCTGTGATAAGATTGGTGTG